>JBGSPW010000009.1:0-32321 GCA_041738395.1 Thermoflexales bacterium | reverse complement strand
CTGGGGGTGATCGGCGGCGCGATCGGGTGCGCGTTGGGCGCGGGCATGGTCGCGCTGCTGGGCGCGAACTCGACCGTCGGTTATCTGCAGGGCACGGTGACGCCGAATCTCATCGCGCAGGGGGTGATCACCGCGATCGGGCTGGGAGCCATCGGCGGTTTCTATCCCGCGTGGCGCGCGTCCAAGATGCTGCCCATCGAAGCGCTGCAATATCAAGGCGGCGCGGGCAAAGAATCGATCAAGAAAGTCAGCCGCATCAAGTCAGAGACGTTCCGATCGTTGTCGCGGCGGCGCGGGCGCACGACTTTGACGATCACGGGCATCAGCATCGCGCTGGCTTCGATCGTGATGTTGGGCAGCATGACCGACGGGATGATTGCCGCCTTTAATGAGATGATGGTCAGCACGGACGTGGAGTTAGTGGCGCGGCAGAAGGATGCGAGTGACACGGCATACAGCGCCATCAGCGAGAAAGTGGGAAGACAGATCGCGGCGACGCCGGGTGTGGAAAGCGTGTCGGGCATCGTGTTCAGCGCCATGGTCGTGGACGAGATGCCGTTCTTCCTGCTCTTCGGTTATGCGCCCTACGAACCGGCGATCAATCATTTCAAGATTGTGGAAGGGCGCGGACTGCAGGGCAATCGCGAGATCATTTTGGGCCGCAAAGCGCTGGAAGGCATGCAGACCAAGATCGGCGAGGTGATTCGCTTAGGCGAGATCGGCTTTCGTGTGGTGGGCGTGTATGAGACCGGCATCTCCTACGAAGAAAGCGCGGGCGTGATGTCGCTGCGTGATGCGCAGGCCATCACCGGCAAGCCGCGCCAGGTGACGATGTACGGCATCAAGGTGAAAGACCCGGCGCAGGCGGAAGCCATCCTGAGTCAGCTGCAAGCTGCCCTGCCCGATGTGTCCATCTCGATGGCGAGCGAGTTCGCCGAAAATATGCCCGATATGAAGAGCATGAATGTGATGATGTGGGGCATCGGCCTGCTGGCGATTGTCGTGGGCGGCATCAGCATGATGAACACGATGATCATGAGCGTGTACGAGCGCACGCGCGAGATCGGCACGCTGCGTGCGGTGGGCTGGCGGCGGCGGCGCGTGCTGGCGATGGTGTTGAAAGAATCGGTGGCGCTGAGTTTGCTGGGGACGCTGGTCGGATTTGTGAGCGCGATCGCGTTTTTGTGGCTGATGCAGTTCATTCCACTGTGGGGCGATTTCATGACGATCACGTTGTCGCCCAACCTGCTGTCGATGACGTTGCTGATTGCATTGGCGCTGGGCGCGATCGGCGGAGTGTATCCCGCGTGGCGCGCCTCGAACTTGAGTCCGGTGGAAGCGCTGCGATACGAGTGATCAGGGATCGGGGATCAGTCAACGCCGTCAAGTTAGGCGCAATACAATGTCGTGCCCGAATGTTCCCGCCTAGCGCGTCGCCGGCACAACGTGCCGGATACGACGTATCGGGCATCCAAAGTACCGATGGACAATTCACGCCAATTGAGAACTGGATTCCCTCTCGCCAAGCGCGCCTCCGCCGAATTACGGCGGGAAAGGCGTGAAACGTGCGGGAATGACAACAATCACAGAATCAGGAGGTGTGCAATGACGATGTTACAACACGCGCAACCAAAAACCCAGAAGCCGCGGCTGGAGCGATCGGGCGTTAACCGGCTCATTCAAATCTTCGTCTCGATCTTGGTGATGGGAGCGGTGCTCTTCCTCTCGGCTGGACGACTGGATTGGATCGCTGCCTGGATTTTCCTGGGATTGTACGTTCTGATGATTCTAACCCTGGGTGTATGGGCCATGCGCAAGAATCCAGAGGTAGTCAACGAACGCGGCAAGATGCAGAACATGAAGCCGTGGGACAAAACGCTGATGACCATTTACACAGTGATGCTTTTTGTTTTGTTCGCCGTGGCCGGGTTGGACGCGGGACGCTTCGGCTGGTCGGTGGTGCCCATTGCACTGCAGGTTATGGGATTCGCCACTCTAGTATTTGCGCTGGCAGTGACCTATTGGGCCATGGCGACCAATCCTTTCCTGGCGACCATCGTACGCATTCAGGATGAGCGCGGACACTACGTGGTCACTACAGGACCTTATCGGTACGTGCGACATCCGATGTATGCGATGATTTTCTTTATATACCCCGGTATCGTGCTGGGGCTGGGATCATGGCTGGCGCTGATTCCGGCAACGGTGATCGTGATCGTCATTGTGATGCGCACGGCGCTAGAAGATCGAATGCTGCAAGCCGAGTTGCCCGGCTATGTCGAATACGCGCAGCATACCCGTTATCGGCTGATGCCCGGCATCTGGTAGGGCTGGCGTGCGGCCACAAGAGAAGCGAACATCTCACACGAACCAAATGCGATCATTGCGATCGCTTATCAAATTGCGAGGTATATCATGAAGAAGATCAATTTTGTCGTCAGCTTGCTGATCATTTCCATCGTGCTGGCCGCGTGCGGTTCAGCGCCAACCCCCACGCCTGACGCGTCGACCTCGACGCAGCCACTGCCCGCCGTGGTGTCGGCTTCCGGCAAAGTGTTGCCCAAACAGTGGGCCAACTTGAGTTTCCGCGCGGGCGGGCCCATCATCGAGTTGAAAGTACAAAGCGGCGACACCGTAAAGGCAGGCGATCTGATCGCGCAGCTCGACGCTGTCGATGCGAAACTTGCGGTGGCTCAAGCTGAAGCGGCGTTAGCGGTGGCGCAAGCGCAGCTGGCCGAGATGAAAGCAGGGGCACGCACTGAACAGGTCGCGCAAGCACAGCAGGCCGTGGCGCAAGCCGAAGCCGCGTGGCAAGGCGCGCAGGCGCAGTACGATCAATTGCGATCGGGTGTGCGCGCGGCCGACATCGCTGCCGCTTCGGCGGCACTGGCTCAAACGGCCGCGCAGCGCAAGGTGGCACTAGATTTGCACGACAAGACCATGGACTGCTTCAAAGTCCCCAACTATGGCGAAATATGCCCCGGTCTGGGAACGTCGGAAGAGCAGGCCCGCGCGGCCTTAGCCGCCGCTGAAGAAGCTTATCGCGCCGCGCAGAAACGCGTCGATCAGTTGAAGGCCGGCGCGACGAAGAGCGAACTGGCTGCAGCCAGTGCGAACATCGCTGCCGCCAAGGCGCAGCTGGAACAAGCCAAGGCGCAGCTCGAGTTGGTGAAGGCGGGAGCAACGTCAGAACAGATCGCCGTGGCCGAGGCAGGCGTGAAGCAGGCGCAGGTGGCGGTTGATACGGCTAAAGCGCAACTCGATAAGTTGCAGCTAATCGCGCCTTTCGATGGCACCATCGGGACGGTGACCGTCCGATCGGGCGAAGCGGCCCAACCCGGCCAATCGATCGTCACACTCGGCGACCTCGGCTCACTCCGCGTCGAGACGACCGACCTCAGTGAAACCGACATCGCCCGTGTGAAAGAAGGACAGCCGGTGAACGTGACGTTCGACGCCCTGCCCGGCAAGACCATCAGCGGCAAAGTCACGCGCATCGCGCCGATGTCGACGCCGGGGCAAAGCGCGGTGAACTACATCGTCACGGTTGCGCTGGACGAGATCGATCCGGCGCTGCGTTGGGGTATGACGGCGTTTGTGGATGTGCAGGTGAATGAATGAATGCGGAATTCGGAATGGCGAATGCGGAATATGATCGTAGTGTGTCAGTGCGAGGAGCATCCCGCCCAGCGCGCCGCCGCTTTGCGGGCACGGCGCGAGCGAAGCGGTATCCTTTCGCCGCGAAGTCGAAGGATGCGAGTGCGAAGCCTCCCTGTGGGACGAAGCAATCCCCTGCAAACCGCAAGAGATTGCTTCGCTAGGAAGCGCTCGCAATGACGATCATTCCGCATTCCGAATTCCACCTTCCGCATTTGATGGAGTGGTAAATCATGACTGAAAACAAAGTAATCGTCGAAGCGATCGGACTGACCAAAACGTACGGCAGTAATGGCGAAGAAGTACGCGCGCTGGATAATGTGAATTTCCGCATCCATCAAGCCGAATTCGTAGCGGTGATGGGTCCCAGCGGATCGGGCAAGTCGACGCTGCTCAACATGATCGGCGCGTTGGACAAACCGACGTCGGGCAAGGTGATCATCGACGGACAGGATATGCGCAAGCAGCACGACCTAGATAGTTTCCGCGCCAGGACCGTGGGCTTCGTGTTCCAGATGCACAACTTGATCCCCACGCTGACGGCGCTCGAAAACGTGATGGTGCCGATGCAGGGACAGGGCGGCAGCGAGCGCGCGCATCGCAAGCGTGCCGAGGAATTGCTGGCGATGGTGGGCATGTCCGATCGCGGTCATCACCTGCCCGCGCAGCTCTCCGGCGGACAACGGCAGAAAGTGGCGATTGCGCGCGCGCTCGCCAACAAGCCGGCCATCATTCTGGCCGACGAGCCGACGGGCAACCTCGACAGCGTGAGCGGCGACGAAGTGCTGAACGTCTTTGAGACGCTGCACAGTCAGCACAATACGACGATCATGATCGTCACACACGATCCACGTGTGGCCCGGCGCACGCACCGTGTGCTCATGATGCAAGATGGTAAAATCATCCATGAAGACATCGTGGGCGATGTGTACACCGAAGACCTAAAGGTGCTGGCACGATCGGATTTCGGCCAAGCCGTGTTGAGCGGCACGCTCGTCAATACGTTGAATGACACAGAGCGTGACGCGCTGCGGAAAGTGCTGGAGCGCATTGCCCACGAAAACCAAATCAGCCACGTGACGGGATAAATGATCGAGACGAACCACAATGAGCACGAGGATTCTACCGGAATCTTCGTGCTTTTTGCTTGAAAGGACAGACGGATGAACATCGCGCTTATTTCCGACACTCACGGCAACTTTGTGGCGTTGAACGCGGTACTGGAACAACTTCGGCACGAACCGATCGATCAGATGGTCTTCCTCGGCGATGCGGTGGCGCTGGGGCCGCAGCCGCGTGAGGTGCTGTCCGCCTTGCGTGATCTAAATGGCCGCTGTGTGTTGGGCAACACCGACGACTGGCTGCTCGATCCACAGCCGGAGACGGCCACCGATGAAGCCACGCTCCGTCTGCTCGATCTGTTTGCGTGGTGTCGTGAACAACTGGCTGCGGCGGACATCGAATTTATGCGGACGTTTGCGGCCACACAAACGATCGAGTTGGATGAGCGCGCAGCGCTGTTGTGCTTTCACGGCTCGCCACATTCCTGCCGCGATGTGATCCTCGCCACGACGCCGGAAGCCGATCTCGATCAGATGTTGGCGGGTGCCACGGCGCGGCTGTTCGTCGGCGGACATACGCATGTGCAACTGCTACGCGCTCACCGCGAAGTAACGATCATCAATCCGGGCAGCATCGGCGCGCCTGCCTTGCTGCCTGCTGGACGCCGAGTTCATCCGGCGCGCGCGGAGTATGCCGTGCTGCATTGGCAAGACGGAGAATGTCGTGTGGAATTCCGGCGCGTGCCGCTGCGCCTCGATCGGATTTTGCAGGCAGCACGTGACAGCGGCATGCCGCATGTCGAGTGGTGGTGCAGTGAGTGGATTGAAGAGTAAAGGACAAGACCATGCCCGATCAAAAACGCATCCTCATTCTCACCGCCGACGCCGGCTTCGGCCATCGCAGCGCGGCCAACGCTCTTGCCGAGGCGCTGCAAGAAACTCACGGCAGCGAATGCACCGATGAGATCGTGAACGTGCTGGATGACGAGCGCACACCGCGCTTGCTGCGGGATAGCCAGTCGGATTACGATCGCATCGCGCGCGATATACCGGAGGTGTATAAGTTCGGTTACGACGCCACCGATGCCACCGCGGCCGCGGCGATCATGGAACGCGGCCTGCAAGCCATGCTGTACGATGCCATGCGCCGCCTGCTGCACGACAAGCAGCCCGACGTGATCATCTCCACCTATCCGCTGTATCAGGCCCCGTTGGGCGCGGTGTTTTCGCTGACGAAAAAATTCATCCCGCTCGTGATGGTGGTGACCGATCTCGTGACCGTGCATCAAATCTGGTTCAGCGCGTATCCTGATCTCGCCGTCGTGCCAACCGAGGCCGTGCGCGATCTGGCGATCGGGGCTAAAGTGCCCGCGGAGCAGATCGAAGTGATCGGCATTCCGGTGCATCCGGCTCTATCGCAAGAGACGCGCGAGAAAGCCGTCATCCGCGCCGAGCTCGGTTGGAATCCCGATCTAGCGACGCTGCTCATCGTAGGCAGCAAACGCAGCAGTCTCTACGTGGATGTGGCGCACGTACTCAATCATTCTGGCCTGCCCGTCCAGTTGATCGTCGCCACGGGCGGCGATGAGGAACGCTACGAAGAACTGCAAAAGACCGAGTGGCATCGCCCGACGCACGTCTACAATTTCGTCAAAAACATGCCGACGATGATGCGCGCTTCCGACGCGATTGTGTGCAAAGCGGGCGGCCTGACCGTGACCGAATCGCTGGCGTGCGGCCTGCCGTTGATGTTGACGGATGTGATCCCCGGCCAGGAAACGGGCAACGCCGAGTACGTGGTCAACGGCGGCGCAGGCGAGATGATCGATGCGCCGCTGAACGCATTAGAGACCGTGTGCCACTGGCTGCTGAACGATGGCGTGCTCTTGAAAGAGCGCTCGGCGAATGCGACCAAAATAGGCCGACCGCGCGCAGCCTATGACATCGTCGAGCGGGCGTGGGCATTGGCCCAACGTGGGCCAATCGAGAAAGAGGCCGAGCAGATTTTGCTCGTGCCGAGATTGATCGAGATGTTTCAGCGGTTTGGGGTGAAGACGGAAGAGTGAGCGGTGTAGACCTGGCATGATCTATCTGGTCGAGCCTGCCAGCCTCGCACGCGATCAATCGAGCATTGCCAGCAGGTAGAAGAAAACCTGCCAGGTCTTTCGGTCAAGAGCCAGGAGAGACAAGACGAAAACCGCCAATTGAGTCAAAGTAACCGGGGATATACCTGTGACGACTCGCACAGCGCACGTCGTCTCGATCGTAGATCCACGAGCCGCCCCGTACACTTCTCCTTGTGCGCTCCCTGTCGAACCACGAATTCGTCCACTCCCACACATTACCGCTCATATCGCTAGCTCCGGCTTCACTGTTACCTGCTTCGAACTGACCGACGATCATCGTCGAAGCGACTTCATAACTTTTGCTGTCAAACCATTGATCACCATCTAAGTCATTTTTCCCTCCCCAGAATTCGGCGCTGTTCAGCCGGTTCCGATCAAACTCCTGGCCCCACGGGTAGTCGCGCCCATCGATATGGCGCGCGGCGCGTTCCCATTCTTCTTCGATGGGCAGGCGAATCGGTTTGCCCAATTCGTGTGATAGCCAAGTGCAGTACGCTTCAGCCTCGAACCAACTCATGCCGACTACGGGCGCAAGCGGGTTGTTCCATTTCATGTCGTGCCAGTAGGGAGGTTCACCGCGTTTTTCTTTCGGACGGTTAGCGAGCCAGCTTCTCTCCCAATCCTCTGGTACTTTGCTGTCATACGTGCCGGTGCGCCAAGCCAAACCGTCGTCACTCCAATACTCACGCTTCTCATAGCCATTCGCCTCTACGAAGCGGCGATACTGCAAGTTGGTTACGGGATATTTGGCGATTTGATACGGCTTCTCAATCACAACCTTGCGTTTATCCTCGCCATACAGGAATGGCCCAGTAGGAATCGTGATGAATGCATCGAGATCATCAGGGACCCAACCTACTCGGCCCAAAATGAAACCGGCATCGCGTCGAACGGTCGGCAAGAGCGATCGGTTGTGGCACGCCGTCAGCAAAGCATCCTTTACTTCATTCGCTGCTGCACGGCTCAGGCCCACTTCGCTTACGTCTTCCAAGCAAACGCCTGCCAGCAAGACATTGCGGCAGGCATCTTCGCCGTAACAGTCCATCTTCAGAATCGCGCGCACCACTTCGCCCGCCTTGCGCGGCTCTTCGCGCACCAGACCCCACACGCCCACCGCCAGCAGCAAGGTCTCGCGCCACGCGGGATCGGCCACATACTTTCCGATCAAGGCCAGGCTGTCGTCCAGTTTCAGTTGGCCTTTTTGCACCAGTCCACGCGCGGCCAATGCCTCTTCAAAGGTGAGGTGGATGAAACCATAGCGCCCCTGCCCCCGTTCCAGCAGCAGGTTGGAATACTTGTGCACGCTGTCCAGAAAGTCGCGCGCGCGTTCGCGCGCCTCGCCGCGCCGCAAGCCCCAGTCATCGCCCATGAAGTGGTCGGTCAGCCAATCGATCAAGCGCTCCTCGGAGATCAGGCCAGAGGTTGGATTCTCTTCGCGCAGCCACAGCGCCAGCGGCCCCAGTACCGACACCGTTTCCAAATAATCCAGCGGCGGCCCCACGGGCTTCTTGTCCAAGGCGCGAGCTTTGCTCCACGCGCTGATCAGCGTCTTCAAATACAACTCGTACAACTCCACACGGCGATGGGGCAGTGACACGCCCTGCCGCTTGATCAGCGCGAGGATCGTCAACAACAGTGGATTGCTCGCCAGATTTGCCACGCCGGGATTCGCGTCGAGGGCTTCGATCAGACTGACGCGTTCTCTTTCGGCAGCGATGACGGCTTCCTCGGTGTTGCCCTTTATGCTCTTCTCAAAGGCGGTACACCACTTCTGTGCGAAGTCTTCAATTGCCTGGCGATCGAAATCGAGCAGCGTGTACAACGTCCAGTCTTTGGGATTCAGCGGCGCTTCGCGGTAGCCGACCATACGGCTGGTCACGACGAGCTTGTTGCCGCGCTGAATGGCCTCGTGCGCGAAGGCTTCCACTTTCTGCACCAGGTTTGATCGATCGCGCTGCACTTCGTCCAGCCCGTCGAGCATGATCACAGCACGGCCCTGCTGGATCGCTTCGTCGAACAGCGGGCCTAAGTTGTCCATGCCTTTGGCAAGTCCGGCGAAGTAGGCAGGCAGGTACTGCTGCAAGTTGGCATCGCCTTTCGAGAGTGCGTCGGCGTACGCATTGAGCGGCACGAGGATCGGTAACGGCGCGTTGTCTTCGGCGGCGAGGCGCAGCGCCAGATGCTTGAGCAGCGTCGATTTGCCGGAACCCGGATCGCCGATGATGACGAGGCGGGTTTGATCGCGCAGGGCCTCTTCCACCCGGACAGGCGCAACATCAAAATGGGCAGAGGCGAGCTCTGCCCCTACGAGATCGGAATCCATTTTACGACCGGCCAGGCGGCGCTCCCAGGTTTCGCCTTTGGGCAATTCGGGGCGTGCCACTAACGGCACATAGACTTCCTCCAGCAGCAGTTCGCGCGACAACGTCTCCAGTTGCGGAATGCCCTTGAAGTCCAAAGCGCGATAGGCGCGCTGGAGATGATCGAGATAAGCGCGGCGCAGGTCTTCCAGTTTCGGCGGCGGCGTGAAGGGCGGCATCTGGATCACTTGCGTGACGTTGTAGACGACCTTGTCACCGCCTACCACATCACCGTCGATCTTCACCTCGTTCGCGTTGATGTCTGTTCCGCCGCTGCGGTTGTTGATGTCGGTCATGGGGTGCTCCCGGGAAGATTACAACGAATTGAAGAAGCAATGAATTCCATTCGTTGTTGTCTTCATTCGTTGTTGTGCTGTGCCCATTGTATGATCAGACACAAGCGCGCGTCAACTCCATTCCGAATTCTCGCTTCAACCTTCGCACTTCCAAAAATTCCCTCTTGACAAACGCCGTCGATCTGTCGTAAAATGTGACCGGTAACATGACCGGTCACATTCGATGTTTTTTACGTTGAAGGACAACTGCCCACATGCCGCCTACCCGCCTAACCATCCGTGATGTCGCCAAACGCGCCGGGGTCTCGCACCAGACGGTGTCGCGCGTCATCAACGGCGATCCGCTGGTGACCCCCGAGACCCGCGCCAAAGTCGACACGGCGATTGCGGAGCTTGGCTACCAGCCCAATGCCATTGCGCGCTCGCTGGCGGCGGGCCACTCCCACACGCTGGCCTGCATCGCCCCCAACCTCACCGACTACACCTTCGCCTGCATCATCGAAGGGGCCGAGGCTGAATGCCGTCAACACGGCTTCTTCTTAATTTCTTCCTCCGCGCCGGATGAGGCGACGTTTGCGGCGCTCATCAACGAACTCGCGCCCAGCCGCCGCATCGAAGGGGTCATGATTATCAACCCGTATGTCGATGATCGCGTCGCGTTCTTGCCCAAGAATTTCCCGACGGTGTTTGTCGGCGGTCAGCCGCACGAAGGCACAGACCTCGACTCGGTGGCGCTGGACGACGAAGCTGCCGCGCGTACTGCCACCCGCCATTTGATCGAGTTGGGCCATCGCCACATTGCGATGATTACGGGGCCCGTCATCGAAGACTGCACCCGCGAACGCATCACCGGCTACCAGTCGGCATTGATGTCGGCCGGTCTGCCGATCGACGCCGGGTTGACGGTCTCGGGCGATTGGTCCGCGTCGTCGGGACACGCCGCCTTCGCGCAGCTATTCGATCGGGCTGCGCCACCCACCGCGATTTTTGCCCAAAACGATCGGATGGCATTAGGCGCGCTGCGCGCCGCCCGCGATCGTGGTCTCAATGTGCCGGACCAGATCGCCGTGATCGGCCTCGACGATATGCCGCTGGCGTCCTATTTCGATCCGCCGCTGACGACGATGCATCAAGATATGTTTGCCATCGGCCGGACGGCCGCGCAGCTGCTGGTTGGCGCAGTCGATCATCCGCAGGCCAAACGTCAGCACCTTCGCTTGCAAGCCGAGTTACTCGTGCGTCAATCGACCTGTCATTTGACACCGAAAGGAGGTGAGGCAGTCCCGGCATAACTTACACCACACGGCCATCGCTCGAATGATCAACCCCACATTCAACATTTCTAGGAGGAGTTTCGCATGAACCGCAAGTCTGTATGGACCATTGTTACGCTCTTGCTGATCGCGGCTTTTGTTTTGAGCGCATGCACCCCGGCGGCAACGCCCGCCCCCGCCCAACCCGCGGATGCGACCAAAGCGCCTGAGCAAAAGCCTACCGCCCCTGTGTCTAGCAGCGACCTTGAGTTGCGCTGGCGCACCCGCCCCGACAATCAGGAAGAAACGGCGGTCTACAAGTCAGTCAGTGATGACCTCGCCAAGACCATCGGCTTCAAGTTGAAGTATGAGCCGGGTGGCGCTGAGTCGTCGTCCTATCAAGATGTGCTGAAGACCGAAATCGCTGCCGGCACCGCGCCCGACGTGTTCTGGATTCCGGGCACCGATGTGGCCGACTTCGCCACGCGCGGCCTGATCATGAACCTGTCCGACATGGCCGTGAAGGACGGCTTTGATCCGGCGGCCTTCTATTCCGGCCCGATGTATCACCTGACCTACAATCCGCAAGATAACAAGACCGGCAAAGACAGCGGCGCGCTGTGGGGGCTGCCCCGCGACGTGTCGACGTTTGCGCTGTATCTGAACCTCGACCTGTTGAATGAAGCCGGTGCGCCCGATCCACGCGAACTGGCCAAGCAAGGCAAGTGGGACTGGGATGCGTTTCTGAACGTCGCGGCGAAAGTGCGCGCGCTGGGTCCCGACATCTACGGTTACGGCGCCAATGCGTGGTGGGGGCCGTATGGAACGTGGCTGAATTCGGCGGGCGGTGGCTTCTACAACGCCGATCGGACTGCTTGCGCTCTCAACACCCCCGAATCGTTGAAGGGGTTGGAATTTGAGCGCAGCCTGTACAAAGCTGGCAAGGATGTCGCCGTGCCGTACGGTGAAGACAGCGAACCGCCCTTCCGTGCGGGCAAGGTCGCCATGTTCCAGAATGGCCGCTGGGCCACCCCTGGCACCCGCCAGGTCAAGTTCAACTGGGACGTCGTGGAACTGCCCAATGGTCCAAGCGGCACGCCCGGCAACTGGCTGTTCTGGGGCGCGTATGCCGTGAATGCCAAGACCCAGCACCCGACGGAAGCCTGGAAGTTGGCGCAGGCCCTGACCCAAGCCGATACCCAGGGCAAGATCGCCGCGCTGGGCGCCAACATCCCCAGCCGCGTGAGCAAAGAAGCGCTGGATAAGTTCCTCACCTTCACGCCGCCCGCGAACAATCAGGCGTTCCTCAACGGCATCGCCGACCAGAGCAAGCCGACCGCCGAAGGTCCCCTGTGGGCGGGCAGCTGGCCGGAATATGACGCGATCATGGGGCCGGCCGTGCAAGCCGTCTTGACCGGTAAGACGACCGTAGATGACTTCGGCAAGACGATCTGCGACGAAGCCAACAAGGTCTTCAAGAAGTAACCGTTGTTCGATCAACAATCGGGCGGGTGCAGGTAGCCCGCCCGATTGTTTCTCTCGGCCCGTAGGGACGATCCCGCGGGATCGCCTGTGGACAGACACATCGATCTGCCCCTACCCTTGATTGGAGAAGAGCCATGACTGCGATCACCCATGCGCGTGGATACCAACCCGAGGATCAACGCACCACGTTGTGGTTGAATATTGTCACTATCTGGCACCTCATACTGGCAGTGACCGCTGTCATTGGCGCGGTGCTTGTCGGGATTGGCCTCGGCGACCCGACGATTGAGACGGCGGCCGGTCTGCGCGTTGTCGGCCTGATCGCACTGGGATTGATGGCTGTTGGCAGCCTGGGCGCGGCCTTCTTCATTCGCAAACGCCTTCACCGTGGGCGATCATTGTCGCTCGTCGTCAACTATCTGGGGTTCGTGTTCTGCTTCGTCATCGATCTTCACGTCCTGAGCATTTTCACCGGGCTGGATGTGCTGGCCGGCAACTTCAAATACGGGCTGCCCGTGCTCGGCGTTATCCTGGTCGGCTACTTGATCGGTACAATCGGCGATCGATACGACAACGACCCGCTCCGGCAGCAGAAGATCCGCCAGGTCAGCCAGGCCATCATGGCGATTGGGTTGGTCGCGCTGTTCTTCGCCGTCGGCCTGATCGACGGCTTATTCGCACTCGCCAGCCGGTTTAACAATCCTGCGCCATACGTCCTAACCCTCGGCCTGGTGGTGTTTCTAGTCATGATCCGCGCGACCTGGCGCGAAGCTTCGGCGATGGCCCTGTGCGCCCGCGCCAAGCACGAAGAAGCCATCAGCGGGTGGCTATTCCTCTCGCCGAATCTACTGGGCTTCTTGGTCTTTTTCGCCGGGCCGCTGCTGCTGTCGCTGTATGTCAGTTTCACCAATTCCGATGCCTTCAACCAGCGCGACTGGATCGGCGCCGAGAACTATCGGCAGTTGCTGAGCCTCACGGTTCAGCCGTTGAACTCGGCCGATCAAGCTGCAAATGAAGTCCTCGACATCGATCGCTTCGACGAGCTGGCACGCCTCAATCTGCTGGGGCAGAACTACGTCATCGGGGCGGAGGATAAACTCTTCTGGTTGTCGCTGCGGAATACGCTGTTGTTTGTGATCTTGGCCGTGCCCCTGAGCGTCATTCCAGCGCTGCTGTTATCGAATATCCTGAACAGCAAGATACCGGGCATGAAGTTTTTCAGGGCGGTGTATTTCTTGCCCAGCGTCGCGGCCGTGGTCGGCATCTCGCTGATCTGGCAATGGTTGTACAACGCCTCGATCGGGTATATCAACTATTTTGTCACGCTGTTTGTCAACTTTGCCAACAACGTCTTCAACGTGGGCCTGATCGATCCCAAGATACAGTGGCTGTCGGATAGCAGCACCGCGCTGCTCGCCATCGTCATCATGGCCGCCTGGCAAACGATGGGCTTCAACACCGTGCTGTTCCTGGCGGGCCTGCAAAACATTCCGAGAGACCTGTACGAAGCCGCCACGGTGGACGGGGCCAATCGGCGGCAGCAGTTCCGCTACGTGACGATTCCCATGCTCGCGCCGCAGACGTTCTTCATCGTCACAACGACGACGATCTCGGCCATGCAGTTGTTCGATCAGGTCTTCATCCTGACCAATCCGCTGGGCGGGCCGACGAACAGCACGCTGTCGATGGTGGTGTACCTGTACCAAAACGGCTTTCAACGTTTCAAGCAGGGCTACGCCTCGGCGAATGCCTGGGTGTTGTTCATCCTGATCTTCGCGCTAACGTTATTCCAATTCCAGCGCCAGCGCCGCAGCAGCGCGTATGAAAATTAAGGGAGGCCCACGATGAAATCCTACAAACGCACTCGCTGGATCGTCAATGGTATCGCGTACGTCGTGCTGACCTTCTTCGCGTTGGCGATGCTGTTCCCCTTCATCTACATGTTGACGACCTCACTGAAAGAGCCGCAGGATACATTCAACTATCCGCCGCGCCTGCTGCCGCGCCAGGACACATTAGCACCGGTCGAAGGCTTCCCAGACCCGCTGCCGTTATACTACGTCTCGGTCGATGGACAACAAAAAGAATGGGCGCTCGCGCAGAGCAACATCCGCATCGGCGTGTACGCCGAGCCGACCAATCTGGAGAAGACTTACGAGCGCCGGATCAAGGACGTCAACCCGACAGGCGGTTTCACGAATCAAAAGACCGTCAACCTGAACGGCACAGATGAGGCACTGTGGGATGTCGAGGTGGACGGCCAGCTCGTCCCGATGGTGGTGGTGCGGCAGACCGCGCTGGGCCGCTTCGTCAATCCGGCCGATCCACAGCAGGAAGTGCTGCAAAATGTGCGGCTGAGTCAGCCCGTTCAGACACTCACGTGGCATCCTGAAAACTATTCAGAAGTCGTCGAGCTGCAAGGCATGGATCGCAGCCTGACCAACACGATGCTCGTCACCGTCCTGGTCGTCATCGGCCAATTGGCGACGTCCGTGCTGGGCGGCTATGCCTTCGCGCGCTTGAAGTTCCCCGGCCGCGACAAGCTGTTCGTGCTGTATCTGGGCACGATTATGATCCCGTTTGTGGTGCTCATCACGCCGCTCTATCAATTGATGGTGCTGATCGGCTGGCAGGACCGCATCGCCTCGCTCGTCATTCCGTGGATTTTCACGGCGTACGGTACCTTCCTGATGCGCCAGTTTTTCATCACCGTGCCGAAAGAGATCGAAGAAGCGGCGCTGATGGATGGCGCGTCGCGCTTGCAAATCTTGTGGCGCATCTTCATCCCGGCGGCCGTGCCCGCGCTGGCAACGCAGGCGACCTTCACGTTCCTGTACGCGTGGAACAGCTTCTTCTGGCCGCTGGTTATCATTAACACCGGCAACACGGCCAACCACGTGCTGACCTTGTCACTGAACGTGTTGCGCGGCCGCGCCGCGGACAGCCCCAACATTATTCTGGCGGGCGCGGCGATCTCGATCCTGCCGCCAATGATCGTCTACATCCTGGCGCAGCGCTTCTTCGTGGAAAGCGCGACCAGTTCGGGCGTGAAAGGCTAAATCCAGAGGAAGAGACCAGTGAACCAATGACCCAACGACCAACCACTCTCTACGACGCCTACATTTTCGATCTCGACGGCACGGTGTATCTGGGCGACGCCCTGCTCCCTAACGCGCAGCGCGCCATCACGACGATTCGCAACGCGGGCAAGCGCACGGTGTTCCTGTCGAACAATCCCACGCACACGCGTCACACCTATTCCGCCAAGCTCACGCGCCTCGGCCTGCCGACACCGCCGGAAGACATCCTCAACTCGTCGGTAGTGATGGTTGATTTTCTCCGGCACACCCTGCCGCACGCGAAACTCTTCGTGTGCGGCGAGCAACCCTTGATCGACGATCTGCGCGAGGGCGGCTTTTCGTTCTCAGACAATCCGATCGAGATCGATGCCGTGATCGCCTCGTTCGATCGCACCTTCGTTTATTCGAAATTACAGATCGCGTTTGACGCCCTGCGCGCCGGAGCGCGTTTGTTTGCCACCAACGCCGATCGCTATTGCCCGGTTCCCGGCGGCGGCCAACCCGATGCCGCGTCGATCATCGCCGCGATCGAAGCCTGCACCAATCTGAAGTGCGAAGCCATGGTCGGCAAACCATCGATCTATATGACCAATGCCATTTTGCATCTTTTGCAGATGCCGCCCGACCGGTGTATCATGACGGGCGATCGTTTGGAAACCGATGTGCAGATGGGCCTCAACGCGGGCATGACCGCCGCCCTGACACTCACTGGCGCAACTACACGACAGGACGCGCAAGCCTCACCCGTCAAACCGCATTTCATTCTCAACAATCTGAGCGATCTGCTTCCTGAAGATCAGCTTTAACTTTTTACGCAATACGCACTACGCAATATATCTTACTCGTCATTCATTCACTTATGACCTATCTTCTCGGCCTCGATCAAGGCACCAGCGGCACGAAAGCTTACATCATGAATACAACGGGCCAGCGGCTTGGCCTAGGCTACATGCCCACCGAACTCATCAGCCCGCAGCCCGGCTGGATCGAGCAAGATCCGTGCGCGGTCGCGGCAGGCGCGGCCCAGGCGATCGAGTTGGCATTGCAGGCCGCGCAGTGTGAGCCGTCCGACATCGCCGCGATCGGCATCGCCTCGCAGCGCGGCAGCGATTTCATCTGGGATGCGCGCACCGGCAAGCCCATCGCCAACGCCATCACGTGGCAGGATTTGCGCACCCTGCCCATCATCGAAGCGTTGAATGCGTGGGAACACGCCGATCAACGGCGTTACCGCTTAGGCTATTTTCCCGGTCCGTGGTGCGCTTCCATGCACTTGAGTTGGCGCGCGCAGCATCAGCCGGAATTTCAAGCCGCCGTGCGCGACGGTTATCTGCGCGTGGGCATGTCGGCCAGTTGGTTGATCACGGCCCTGGGCACTCCCGCGAGCGCGCACGTCCACGATTATTCGCTGGTGCAGAAAACGGGCTTGTGGGATTTTCGCCACGGGCGTTATTGGGCCGAGTGGATCGATCGGCTTGGGCTACAACCGATGGGTCTTCCCCAACCCGCGCCGACACTTTACGATTACGGCACGCTCCGCCTCGGCAACGGATCGCACCGCGCTGATGTTCCCGTCGTCGCTATGATCGGCGATCAGCAAGCGGCCTTGTTCGGACATGGCTGTCGCGTGGCCGGTCAAGCCGAATGCACGCATGGCACGGCCACCTTCGTCAATGTGGTTGCCGGAAACACGCCGCCTGATCTGGATACACTCAATGTGTATCATGCCTGGTCATTACCCGAACATGCCTTTTGTCTGGAAGCCGATACTACGGTCAGCGGCGCGGCCGTACGTTGGATGACCGAACGCGGCCATCTCTTCGATTCGGAAAACGAACTCGATGCGCTGGCCGCGTCGGTGCCCGATGACGGTGGCGTGATGTTCGTGCCCGCGTTTACGGGTTTGAATGTGCCGTATAACGATCATTCCGCGCGCGCGACGATCTTCGGCCTGACACTCGGCACCGATCGGGCTCACATCGCCCGCGCGTTTCTCGACTCGCTCGGTTATCAACTGCGCGCCATCCTCGACACCATTCGCGATCAAACCGGCTTGCACGTGCAGCAACTCAGCGTGGGCGGCGGCTTATCCAAGTCGGAGATGGCCTGCCAGATTCAAGCCGATCTGCTCGGCATTCCATTGGTACGTCCCACTGAGAATGAAACGACGGCGCGCGGCGCGGCGCTCCTGGCCGGTCTCGGTCTCGGCGTATGGAACCGCATCGATGAACTTCCGCCACTACCGACGGGCAGCCAGTATTTCGAACCGCGTCTCTCGCAAGATCAACGCGATGCCGGTTATGCGCGCTGGCAGCGCGCCGTGCAGCACGTGCGCAAACTTGGTGAAAACGCCTAATCTCAAGGTCGCAAAGCAGACCGTTAAGTTTAAGTTACCAGTTATCAGCGGAGAAAACCTACCATGTCGAATTATTCGGCACACGCTTTGAAAATCTATGAAATCACTCAACAGTATGTTGTTCGACTCATCGATGACGACCAAGAAATCCTTGATCAATACCTGCATTACACAAAAACACATGAGCCACCTCAGACCTTGGAGCGATTGTATCTGCGTTTATTGGAGTCTGCCCAAAATGCAAATAGCAAGCCGCGAGTCATTGGCGATGCGATTGGCGGGGTAGAATCGCTTGGAAAAGTGCTGGATGCATTTCAGCCACAAGCCGTCCTTAAACGTTATTCAGGGTGGGAAGAACTTCTTGATACAGTCATTGAGGAACTCAACCCGCGAGGTGAGATTAGGCGAGCGCCTAAGAGCCTGTGGCCGCATTTTTGTCGAACAGTTTTGTCCTCGGCGGCCTTCATGGTACAGTTTAGCTCAGCACAAGAGTTTTACCAGTGGGCTGATTTCTTTGCTAAGGACGCGCACGCACGTGCAGCTTTGCCGCTGATCCTGAGCGAAGAAATTCATGGGATAGGGTTTGCATTGGCATGTGATTTTCTAAAGGAGATTGGTTATACGCAGTTCGGGAAGCCAGATGTACATATAAAAGCGATTTTCACAACCTTATCCTTGTGTGACCCTAAGGCGCGTGATTACCAAATTTCCAAAGCCATAGACAAATTCGCTAATGCTGTTGGCGCTGAGCCTTATACAGTTGATAAACTCTTCTGGCTTGCAGCTACTGGCGATTTCTATGACCATCCTCTGATTGCCATCGCAACAAAGAAGAACACAAGCCGCACCAAATTCCTTGACTACGTTCAAGAGCAACTTTCTTAAAATCCATAGGTTCAATCGCTTTCTGATGAATTCAAAAATCCAAACTCGAACTCCTAACTCCGAGATTACCCGTAACGGCTTGCTTATTCACAGCGAACCGGTTTATCTGCTCTCGGGTGTGATTCACTACTTCCGCTGGCCGAAGGGCGAGTGGCGCGATATTTTGTTGAAGGCCAAAGCGGGCGGCCTCAACACGATCGATACCGTCATCCCGTGGAATCTCCATGAACCGGAACCCGGCGTTTTCAATTTTTCCGCCGAAGCCGATCTGCCCGCTTATCTCGATCTCATTCACGAATTGGGAATGTATGCCATCGTGCGGCCCGGCCCCTACATCTGCGCCGAGTGGGAGAACGGCGGTTTCCCGGCGTGGCTCACCGTACAGAACCTCAAACTCCGCACCGATGATCCGATCTTCCTGGCCGCGGTGCAGCGCTGGTTCGATCGGTTGCTGCCGATCTTCGTCGCGCGGCAGATCGATCAGGATGGCCCGATCATTCTATGCCAGATCGAAAACGAGCACTGGGCCAGCGGAGTGTACGGCCACGACGCGCATCAAACAACACTGGCGCAGCTGCAACATGCGGCCGGACTCACCGTACCGTTCTACACGTGCATGGGCGGATTGGAGGGCTATCCCGAATTCCGCAACGGCTGGAGCGGCATGGCGGCGAAGCTGCAAGCCACTCGATCGGTGTGGCCCGACAACCCCATGATCGTCTCCGAACTGTGGAGCGGCTGGTTCGACAGTTGGGGCGCGAGTGCGCACAACGGCAAGACCGCGGCCTCGCTCGATCGGATGATGCACGAACTCACCGCCGTCGGCACGAGCGGTGTATCCCATTGGGTCTTTGCAGGCGGCACGAACTTCGGTTGGTATGGTGGACGCACCGTCGGCGGCGATACGGTCCACATGACGACGTCTTACGATTACGATGCGCCGATTACTGAGCAGGGTGACCTCACCGAAAAATTCTTCGTGGCACGGCGGCATCATCTTTTCTTAAGTACGCTCGGTGCGCAAGTCTCTCGCTTGTTAGCGGATGCCAAATCCGGCGGCCCGACGGTGATCGTCCCGCCCGCCGTGAAGGGACGCTGGGCCGGTGGTGAAGAGCCGTTCCGCACGGTGAAAAACGGTGACTTCAGCGCGACGTTCCTGCAGAACACCTCGGCCGATCGCACGACGCCGCAAGTCTTCAACACCGACCCCAACGTGCATCTCGCCATCGACGTTGAAGCGCATTCGATCAAGCCGATCTACTTCAACTTCGATCTCCCCTCTCCCTCGCGGCCAGCCGTCCCGCCGCTACACGGACACGGGAAGGGAGAGGGGGCGGGGGTGAGGGTGAATTACCACACCTCGCGCCTTCTCGGCTGTTTTGTAGGGCGAGATGTCTTCCCGCAAGAAGCGCGGGACTTCGTCTCGTCCGGGCCAGTTACCGACTTGCCCTACCTTGTCCTCTACGGTTTTCACGGCGAGGTTGGCGAGCTGCAATTGCAAGCTGGCAGCCCGTGGGAAGTTGGCGATCCCGGTAACGCGCGCATCACCACGACCGAGAACACGCTCACCCTGCGCTACTGGATCACCGATCGGCCACAAGTGATTCAGACTAATCACATGAACATCGTCATTCTCACGCAAGCTTATGCCGAACGATGGTGGCCCCTGCCCGATGGCGCGTTCCTGTGTGGGCCGGACTTGGTACTGGAAGACAGAACAGTGAGTGAGGCAGGCGTATTGCCATTCTATGAAATTCGGAATGGGGAATGCGGAATGCGGAATCACGCAGCCCGCACCAGTGCGCAGCCTCCCCGTGGGACGCAACACGCGATTGCATTGGAATGGGAAGCGCTTGATGTTGCAGAACTAAGCGCTGATTGGCTTAATCAGCAATCAGCAATCCACAATCCACAATCATTTGATCAACTGGGTTGTTACCTCGACTACGGTTGGTATGCGGCGCGCTGTGATCTGGCAGAGTCGATCGACACGACGTTGGCCGTGCCATGGCTGAGTGATCGTGGCCAAGTGTTCATCGACGGCCAGCGCATCGGCACGGTGGGCATCTCGCCCGATGGCCCGATCTGGACCTTGCCTGTGAAACTGTCCGCGGGGCAGCATGAGCTGCGGATGCTCGTCGATAACTTAGGACGCTTCAATTATGGATCGAATACGGGCGAGCAGAAGGGCCTGCTGGATAACGTGTACTGGGGCGGACAACAACAGGACATCACGACCGGCTGGACGGCGTTGTGGCAAGAAGCGGCCTTCGCTGGAGAAGCGCTTGCCAACGTCAAACCTCAGCACGTTCGCGCCGATGCCGTCAACGTCGATCTGAGTAACTTTGCTTTTCAAGGTGCGCACGTGTGGCTGCTCCGCGAGATTGAAATTGCCGAAGGCGAGAGCATCATCGTGCAATTCACCGGCGATCGCAATCCCGGCGCGTTGTACGTGAACGGCCAGGCCGTGCAGCGCTTCTCGCGCCATCACGGCGGAGGCTACATCAAGCGCGATGTTTCTTCCCTGCTACAGCCGGGGAAGAATACACTTGCTTTGCACATTGAGGGTTATGCCGGTGCGGCGTGGCAAGCGCAATTGTTGCGGTATGACCAGACGCAAGTGTTGCAGGGAGAGTGGTATTTCAAGCAGGGCCTCACCCCCCAACCCCCTCGCCTGAGTTGGGCCGCTTCAACTCAGGCGAGGGGGCCGGGGGGTGAGGCCCCACGCTTCTACCGTGCCCGCTTTGCGTATGACGCAGAGAAACACGGACACGCGCCGTTCCTGTTCGACGCGCAGGGTCTGCGCAAAGGGCACTTATGGCTCAACGGTCAGGCGCTGGGGCGTTACTGGCAGATCGGCCCGCAGGAATTCTATAAAGTCCCGGCGGCATGGATGCAAGCGGAGAATGAGTTATTGATCTTTGAAGAAGAAGATGGGCAGCCACAGATCACGGAATTGCGCCCGGCTTGATCAATCAACCATCAACATTCCACAATCAGACTCCACTGAAAAAACTGCTCACGTCGTACCCGGCGCGATGCGCCGGCGACGCGCTGGGCGAAGCCCCGTCCTCGGGGCGGATTTGAACGCGCAACACGCCGCCGAGGACGGCGGCTAGAGCCTTTTTGCAGTGGAGTCACAATCATCAATTCAAAATCGGAAATCTAAAATGTTCCTAGACTATCCACATCGCCGCTTCAATCAATTGACTCGTGAATGGGTGCTGGTTTCGCCGCAGCGAGCCAAACGTCCGTGGCTCGGCCAGGTCGAGAAAGCCCCGCCGGAGAATCTGCCCGCCTACGATCCCGGTTGTTATCTGTGTCCCGGCAATGCCCGCGTCGGCGGAGTGAAGAATCCCACCTACACCGGCACGTTTGTCTTCGATAATGATTTTGCAGCGCTCTTGCCCGACACGCACCACCCTGATAAGCCACGCACCACGCTGCCGGGCCACGACTCCCTATTCGTTGCCGAACCTGAACCCGGCCTGTGTCGCGTCATCTGTTTCTCCCCGCGTCATGATCTTTCCTTACCGGAATTGTCGCAGACCGAAGTGGAAGAAGTGATTCACACCTGGACGGAGCAAACGCGTGATCTGGGTCAGCGCGATTTCATCAACTACGTGCAGGTCTTTGAAAACAAGGGCGCGGTGATGGGCTGCTCGAACCCGCATCCGCACAGCCAGGTCTGGTCAACCAGCCACCTGCCCAATGAGCCGCTGAAAGAATTCAACGCGCAGCAGCAGCACTGGCGCGATCACAACGCGTGCCTGTTGTGCGACTATCTGGCGGAGGAAATCGGCAGTCAGGAACGCATTGTGGCGCAGAACGAAGACTTCACGGCGCTGGTGCCGTTCTGGGCGGTGTGGCCGTTCGAGATCATCGTGATTGCCAATCAGCACTGCGGATCGCTGACTGATCTGAACGTGCGGGAGCAAGCCTCGCTGGCGGATATGTTGCGGCGGGTTACGGCGCGCTACGACAACCTCTTCGAGATTTCTTTCCCGTACTCGATGGGCTTTCATCAAGCCCCGACGGATGGACAGCCGCACGAAGAGTGGCACTTCCACGCGCATTTTTATCCGCCGTTGTTGCGCTCGGCAACGGTGAAGAAGTTCATGGTAGGGTACGAGATGCTGGCCGAAGCACAGCGCGATCTCACCGCGGAACAGGCTGCCGATCGATTGCGCGGATTGAGCGACGTGCATTACAAAGCGCGCTAGACCCGTCATTGCGAGCGCTTCCGCCCAGCGCGCCTCCGACGCATAGCGTCGGGCAAGGCGTCAGCGAAGCAATCTCGTTGCCTAGCAGTGGGATTGCTTCGTCGCACGCCCTGTCCGCTTAGCGGGGGCGCGCCTGGCGAAAGCGCTCCTCGCAATGACGATCATTTCTCAAGCAATTCGATCAAGATCGGATACACGTAGTCGATGCGCTGCGCGGGTTGATCGGGGTCGATGAGATCGTGGACGAGGCGCTGTTCGACGCCAAAGGTGTACGCGCTCACATTCTGCGCACCCGCCGAGCGCCACGCCTGCACCTGATCGTCGAGCGTGGTGTTGTCGATCGCTTCATCATTTTCGTTCTGCACGATCACAACCGAGCGGGCCGCTGGAATCGATCGGCGGGCTTGCGATCGCAGCGCCGCTCCCAGCCTTAACAACTGAGCCAGTCCATGCGTGGCATAGCGCGGATAAGCATGCTGCGGGCCATCGCCCTTGTCCTGTACGGCCGCATCCCACCACTGCATTTGATTCGGCACGATGAGGACGATGCGGCGGATCAACGGCGTCCACGCTTTGGGCAGTGCCTTGAAGCCCGAAGCCTGCGCGATGCTCACCGCCCGCACGACATCCGAGCGGTTCTGGGCCACCCACGTGGTCATCAATCCGCCCATTGAAAGACCCATGACGCGGACCTCGGCGCCCAGGCCCTGCGCGATGTCGATGGCAGATGAAGCCGCCGCGATCAGTCCTTCGGCCTTAATGGCTGCATGGGCGTCCGTCAACCGATTGGTCAGGCCGTGACCCGGCGCCCGCGGAATCCAGACGTTGTAGCCGCGCTGCTGAAGTTGCTCACCCAGACGTTTGAACTGCTGCGGGCAGTTGGTGTAACCGTGAAAGAGCACCACCGCCCGATCGGTGCGGCGGTCATGCGTGAAGAATTGTGCGCGACCTACGGGATTGAGATCGGACGGTTCAGCCGATCGGACGGAGTTGATACGCTGCACGGCTTCCGCATAATCGCGGGCTGGATGGCGTGGTGGAGAATAAGTGGTCAGATTCATTAGTCGTCCCGGTTTAGAGATAACGCAATTATAAACTCTCTCAGGAGAAATCACATGACAGCCATGCTGCAACTTCAAGAAGAACACGTCCCCGTCAAAAGCCGCATCTGGATCTCAGTCGCCGATGCCTCTACGGCAACCCTGCAAAGCGTCGTCGGCGGCGGCGCGCTGACGTACTTTTTCACCCGCTGGCGCGGACTCGACGCGCAGTACGCCGCGATCGTGTGGCTGTTGTTCGGCCTGTGGAACGCCGTCAACGATCCGCTGTTCGGCTACATCAGCGATCGCACGCGCAGCAAGCTGGGACGGCGCATGCCCTACATTCGCTACGGCGCGCCTCTCTACACCCTCGCCTTCATCTTCTGCTGGCTGCCCCTGCCCGGCACGCAGAACAATCAGGCCGTGTTATTTTTACAGCTGCTCAGCGGGCTGTTTGTGTTCGACACGTTGTACACCGCCATCGCCAGCGCGATCTACGTCATGCCCTACGAAATGGCGCTCTCCAACAAAGCGCGCGGCAGCATCATGGTTTGGAAAGTGATCTTTACGATCTTCCCAACCGCAATCCCGCTGGTACTCATCCCGCTGCTGCAGCCGGGTCCCGGCGAAGATGCCATCTCCTACATCCTGGTCTTGATCGTGATGAGCGTCATCGTCGGCACATTGATCTTCGCCAGCACCTTCTTCTATCGCGAGAAACATTTCCAACAGGAAGAGCAGCAGCCGCCCCTATGGACGGCCATCAAAGAATGCTTCAGGAATAAATCGTTCATCGTGTTTGAAGTGGTCAGCTTCACCGTCATCTACATTCAGACTTCGCTCATGCAGGGTGTGCTGTATTACTTCGACGAATTGAAAGTACCGGGACTGCCCATCTATCTGGCTCTGGCCGCCGGGATCGTTGGCGGGTTGATCCTCTGGATCAAGCAGCGTGATCGGTGGGGCATCAAGAAGTGCCTGCGCGTCGTATGCCTGGAATTCGCCATCGGCTGCGCGCTGCTGCTCTTCCTAGGCCGCGAAGTCGTGCCGGCCGTCGGCGCGTTCCTGCTCGTCGGCATCGGCTTCTCTGGCTTCATGTACCTCATCCCATTGATGAACGGCGACGTGATCGATATGGATGAGCACCGCACCAGCCTGCGCCGCGAGGGAATGTATGCAGGCGTCAACAGCCTCATCACCAAGCCCGCCATCAGCATCGCGCAAGCCGTCTTTCTGGGCGCGTTGGCGGCCTTTGGGTATAATCAGGAATTGGGCAAAGGCCTGCAAACGGCTTCGGCGCAGACCGGCATCCTGGTAGGCTGGGTGGCGCTGCCCGCGATTCTCTTATTTGCCTGTTTTGCCTTGCTGCACTTTTATCCGCTAGCCGGATCGACGTGGGACAAGATCAAAGATAGCCTGGCCGTGATCCATCGCGACAAAGAAAAGCGCTATCTGGAAGCGCACGGCTACAAATTTACAGATTAGGTGTTACTACTCAGCCCGCTATCCTTCGACTTCGCAGCCAGCGCATTCTGAGCGGAGTGCAACGTAGTCGAAGAACGTGCTGGCTGCTCCGCTCAGGATGCGGCTGAGTAGTAACGATTAGGTTGGCAAGGAGCAGGATGTCACTTCAACAGCGCGTAACTGCCGAATTCACGCAGCGATTTGGATCGCCGCCGAGCGCGATCGTGCGGGCGCCGGGCCGCGTGAACTTGATCGGCGAACATACCGATTACAACGACGGCTTCGTCCTGCCGATGGCGATCGATCGCGCGATCTGGATCGCGCTGCGGCCCCGCCCCGATCGGCGGGTGGCGGCCCACTCGCTCGATTTCAATGAAACGGCCGAGTTCGATCTCGATCGGCTGGAGAAACAATCAGGCTGGATTGAATATCTGAAGGGTGTCGCCTGGTCGCTGCAAGACGCCGGTTATAAGCTGCACGGCTTCGATGCTGTGGTCGCCGGCGATGTGCCCATCGGCGCCGGACTGTCTTCATCGGCTGCGTGGGAACTGGCAGCGGCACGCGCGTTTTCCGTCACGTCGGGCTTTGCATGGGACGCGGCCAAGATGGCGCTGCTCGGCCAACGTGCCGAGAACAAATGGGTGGGCGTCAACTGCGGCATCATGGATCAAATGATCTCGGCCGCCGGTAAAGCCAATCACGCGCTGTTGATTGATTGCCGGTCACTGGAGACGCAGACCGTGCCCCTGCCGCCCAACACCGTCGTCATTGTGCTGGACACGGCCACACGGCGCGGCCTGGTGGATTCCGCCTACAACGAACGACGCGCGCAATGCGAAGCGGTCGCCCAATTCTTCGGCGTGAAGGCGCTGCGCGACGTGACCATGGATCAATTGAACGAGAAACGTGATCAACTCAATCGGGTGGCGTATCGCCGCGCGCTGCACGTCATCGGCGAAAATGATCGCACCTTGCAAGCGGCGGAAGCGATGAAGCGCGGTGAGGCGGTTGAATTAGGACAGCTCATGCAGCTGAGTCACATGAGCCTGCGTGACGACTTTGAAGTGTCCAGCCGCGAACTCAACCTCATGGTGGAGTGCGCGGAACATCAGGCGGGCTGTTACGGGGCGCGGATGACAGGCGGGGGCTTTGGCGGCTGCGCGGTAGCGCTGGTTCGGCAAGACGCCGCGGAAGCATTCAGTGCCGGCGTCGCCACGGAATATCAAGCGGAAACCGGCCTTACACCAAATATCTACCTCTGCACCGCGACCAACGGCGCGGAAATTGTGACCCGGCCGTAGCGCGGCGCGCTGGTTGCCTGGCGGAAGATCACCCTTGCCAAGTCTACCGGGGCATGGTAAAATTTCGCCCGCTGTGGGCCCGTAGCTCAACTGGCAGAGCAGTTGCCTCTTAAGCAATTGGTTCTGGGTTCGAGTCCCAGCGGGCTCACCTCGGCGCCTCATCAAGTTTTGATGGGGCGCTGTTGTTTGCGGTGCGGTTGATCCTCACGCCGGGTTGCGTGAGACCGATTCTAGGGTGAAACAAAATGTCGCGCCCTGATCTGCGCCATCCGATTCGATCCAGATGCGTCCGCCGTGCACTTCGACAATGCGCTTGACCAAGGCCAGACCGATGCCGGTGCCCTCGCTGTGTGGGTCCAATTTGTCGAACAAGCCGAAGATCTTCTGATGATAGGCCGGCGCAATCCCGATGCCATTGTCGGCGACAAATAGAATCGGTTTACCATCCCGATCGGCGCCGCGCTGTCCGATCGTGATGTGCGGCGCAGCCTGTTCTCCCATGAATTTGGCCGCATTATCGAGCAGGTTCTGTACCGCCTCCACCAACCGCGCGCGATCACCATGCACCACCGGCAAGTCGGGCGCGATATCCACTGTTACCTCACCGGCTGATAGACGCCCTTCCACCGACGCCACCGCTTCGCGCACGATGCTTTCAAACGGTATGTCCTCCGGTGAATTCATCATGCGCCCGATGCGCGATAGCTCCAGCAGTTCGTTCAACAGGCGCTGCATCTTTTGGGTCGCTTCGACAATGCGCTGCATATCCGATTTCATGCGATCGGTCTGGCCGGACAGGGCGTCGCGCTCCAGCAAACCCAGAAAGCCGCGAATGGTAATTAACGGTGACTTCAGATCATGCGAGACGGTATACGTGAAACGCTCCAGTTCCGCGTTTTGAGATTCCAGGTCGGCGATGAGCTGCTCCCGTTCCGCCTCCACCTGCTTGCGCTCACTAATGTCACGCACCGTGACGAAGAAGCGCTCCTCTTCGCCCACCGTGGCAAAGCAGGCATTAATCTCGGTCCAGAAGAGCTGCTGCGCTTTGTTTTTGGCCTGCCACTCAAACAACTGCGGCCCTTCGGTTCTGGATTTCTGCAGCCAGTTCATCGCCTCCGCCTGAGTGTAGGGAAGAACATCGGCGCTCAGATTGGCAACATCCAACTGAAGGAATTCTTCGCGGGAAAAGCCGTACATCCGGCAGGCCGTCGCGTTAACGTCCACGATCTTGCCAGAAGTAGCGTGAATGAAAACGGCATCATTGACCGAATTAAAGACCGCCTGCAGGTATTGCTGGCTTTCACTCAACGCCAGTTCGGCCAGTTTGCGCTGCGTGAAGTCCGTCATCACGCCATTCAATCCGATCAACTTATCGCCGTCTTTCAGCACCCGGCTATGCGTGCGCACATAGCGCAGCGCGCCATCTTTGGCCAGCGCGCGAAACTCATAAGGTTCTGCCACACCAGAGAGGGTGCGCTCCAAGCTGAGCCCCAAGCCGGGAAGATCGTCGGGGTGGACAAATTTAACGAAGGGCTGGCCGATCACCTCGGCGACAGGATAAGCCGTCAGGCGTTCAATGACAGGACTGATGTACGTGAAGTAGCCGTTAGCATCAAGGGCGAAGATCACATCGTTGATGTTTTCCACCAGCGTGCGATATCTTTCCTCCGATTGTTCCTCCAACGTCTCCAGCATGTCATTGATCGTGATACTGAGACCGGCGATCTCGTCGCGGCCGCGCACCTGCATCCGCTGCGCGTCGTCGCCGCTGGCCCGAATCGCGCTCACCTCTTGATTGAGGGTAGTCAACGGCGACAGCACCAGGCGGCGCAGCAGGAACATGGAGACGAGGATGAAACCTAGCCCGGCCAGTGCGGCCAAAATCGCAAAATATCGAAAGCTGGTCAAGCCCTGCGTGTAGATTTCGCGAGGCAGCAGCACTTTCAGAATGAACGCCGGTTCATCGGCAATGGTGTTGATGTAGGTGTACCCGGCGACCCGATCGCCGTTGAGACTTTTGACGTACACGGCAGACGCCTCGGACGCGACCGAGAGCGCCGCCTGCGCTTCTTTAACATCAGCGGGCAGCTGCGGATCATCCAATAAATAGGAAGATATTCCCAGGCGGCTGGCCTCGGCCAGATTGGCCACCACCTCGTCATCCAGATAACGCCCAAAAATGACAGCACCCTGCGGCGGGCCGGAAAAATCGGTATGAAGCGCCGCGAGCGAGGCGATGTACATGGGCTGGCCGTTCAACAAAAGCACTCCGCCGATTTCGGCGCAATCGGAAGTGTGCTGCAGCAAGAGACTACCTGGCCGCAAATAGGCCGATAAGTCAGCGGGGACATCCAGGGGTTCATGCGTTTTCAAATCATACAGCTTGAGGAACACCGGCGTGTACTGCACGTCGAGAATGGCGATCAGATTCGCTTGGTGCGTGGCAAAGAGTTCGGGGGTGAGGCCCAGTGAATCCACAAACACTTGATCGGGCTGCGCGACAAACCGGTACATATCATCCCAAAAGGCATAGGCCCGGCCCGACAGGTTGAGGCCGCGTGATTGATCATAGTAGCTGTTGACGACGCGCAGCACATTGGCGCGCGTATCAGCCTGCTCGATCTTTTCATAGCCCTGCAACAAGGTCAATTGCGAAGCGAAGTAAAGGCTAACCGTGGATACGATCACGGTGCTGACGACGACCAGCAACGTCTTTTTTAGGAGCGACATAGAGATCTCCTTCAGTCGGAGATGTCTGAGCTGCGCCGGGCGGATGGCGTGACTGAAGTGTAACGTGTTTTGCGGCAAAATCCAAGTGGATCACAGACTCGTCAACACTTGAACCGCGTAACCATGAACAGGCAACGGATGATGGATATGGATGCAGACTGCGATTTGTTGACACCACTGCCGGGCCGACAAAAACGCGCGGGCTGTGCTTGGCACAGCCCGCGCGTCATTTCTCCGGCTGAAGCCTCTAGTCCGGAGCATAAATCAATCAGGGAATCGATCTAGCGAAGCAGCAGCGGGCCGAGATTGGCAGCCCAATCTCGAATGGCGTTCCAGTCGCGGTGATCGCCTTCTTTCCAAACACCGAAAAGGACGCTGATCCGAAACTTCAGCCTGTCGCTAAACGCTGAGATTTTGCTGATGTCCAGCGCTCCGGCAAACAAGCCTTTGCTCACCGGCCTGACCAGCGTACACACTGGGTCTAGGAACGCGGCCACGTGCGGGCGATATTTTTCGCCGCTCGACATGGCGAGTGTCATGCACACCAAAAACGTGGCAAACGGCTTCTGCCTTAACTCCGCTTGATGCGTCTGCATGAACTGCATGGCCTCGGGCAGCCATTGCTTGCCACGAATGGCGCTGCCCGCCACCACCGCGTCGTACGGCGTGAGATCAGTCACGTCTTCCATGCGGCGCACCTCCACCTCAGCGCCGTTTTCCAGCAAGGTCTTGCCGATCGCTTCGGCCACGCCGGCGGTAGAGCCTAATCGGCTGGCATAGGCCACAAGGATTTTGTCTGGCACGGTAATGACTCCTCAATCTTATTGCCGATGGTTTGCCAACAGGTACATGGTTACGATCGTGCTCGCCACGGTCAGAAACGGGCCGACCTTGTGAACGATCGACATTGCAGAGACCGGTTTATCGAGGCTGAGCAAGCCGCCAGTGATGATGGTCGCGACGAAGAACATACCCGTGATCACGGTGGCCGCAATGGCGGCGGTGCTGAGTTGGGCGGCTTGATTGATCTGGTAGATGGTCACGCCAATGAAGATCAGAGTTCCCAGTGCGATCAATTTGTGAATGGTCAAGATGATCGTGTTAATCGGCCTGCCTGAATTGCTCAGCCAGACGCCGGACAGAAAGACGAAGAGAAACAGCACACCCGTCCCGATGATTTTCGAGGTAAGGGCATTCATGTCCGGTTCCATTATATCAATTCCGGCGCCAGCAGCACGATATTACCGACGACGCTCTTGTACTTCATTCAGTGATCTCCAGTGGGATCTCAGCCGTCTGAGTGCCGCGCTTGCGGCCAAACACGAAATAGGCGATGGGGCCGATCGGCGGTGCGAAGGCCGCGAACATCCAGAACTTGCGATTGCCCTTGATTTCGCCAGCGCTGCGCCGGCGAATATCACGGATGGTCAGAGTCATGAGGACGAGGTTGATAATCCCTTGTCCGAGTGCGCGAGCCTGTGCGGGTGACGAAGCCCGCCGCTGCTTTGACGCTGTCGTTGCCGGTGGGGTATTGGTGATCTCGATCATGGTTGGCCTCCTTACGAATGCGTCTACTATAACGCGACTTCGTTGCGAATGGATGACAGCGAGCTAGGCCGTTCGCTGACTTCTGTCTGACCCCAAGTAGGGGCGAGGCAATCGCGGAATGATCCTGGTCGATCGGCCCGGGTCCGGCCGCGCTGAAACAGGGAAGCGAAAGGCCCTTCGGGCGTGATGCCGGAAGGGCCAGTGCGGTGCGAAGCCGCTTACTTGGCGCGGAAGGCGTTCTGCACCAAATTCGTATCAAAGAACTCGCTGGCTTCGCCAGTGGTGGCATATTGATAGACGGCGGCGGTGTAGATGCCGTTCAGCGCCGAACTGATCAGCCCTACGCCGATCAGGAGCAGCACAAAGCCCGCGATCGCAGCGAGGATCAGTCCAACCGATTCCGTTGACGCGACGGCGATCATCACCGGCACAAACAACAGGATCAACCCGACCGTGATCAACCCGAACACCGCGCCCAGACCGAAGTTGCCGACGATCTGTTCGCCCCACGTCTTCTTAAGCAGTGCGCCGCTGCGCTTCACCGCGTCGATAGGCCCCACACCTTCGATGATCAGGATGGGCACCGCCAGATACGTGATGATGTTCCAGGCCAGGCCAAACAACGATGAGACGATGCGGCCCACTATCCCGCGCTCGGCAATCGCGCGCAGAATCATACCCACCGTGGCGGAGATCAGCGCGTAACCCAGAATCGCGCCGAAGTGCTGGCTAGCAATGCGCAGCCCGTCGCTCACCGTCGGGTCGCCGCCCTTCAAGCGGATCATGGCCGTGCCGACCAGCGCCGAGTTGGAAAAGATCACGACGGTGTACTGCACCAGGTAGAACAGGAAGCTGAACAAATACAGCCCGATTTGACTGCCGCCGCCATCGCTCAGCCCGTCGAACATGCGCGCCAGCGCCATGGGCACGATGAACGTGATCGTGACGATGATCGAGCCGATGAAGGCGATGATGGGAAAGACGATCAACTCTTTGTCGGCGCGCAGCACCGCCCAACTCGCTTTGACCAGACTCCAACTATTCGATAAACGTGACATGGTGTGGCTCCTTGAAGATGAGATGGCAGGTTGCTCGATGAAGACAGGCCGATCATATCACAAGTCGCCGAGTTAGACCGAATGTCACAGATCCTCAAGATTTTGGCGACCGGCCGGTACGGAGGTATCCATGAGCAAGTCAGCGATGATTCAAGCGCATGATGACCCTTGGAAAGCGGATGAGTGGATGACACACCAGATTCGAAACTAAATCTACCAAGAACCGCGCCCTCGTAGACCGTCGGCAGGGATACCCATCAGCAATTCTCAATGTGGCAAGACCCTTGACAGCGGACTTAAAACAGGCGTGGGATTTGCGCCCAACAGCGGTGCATAACGAACAACAAGCGTGGGCTCACACCGCTTGGAGCACTTGCGGCTGGGCGTGAACAGGCAAG
>JBGSPW010000257.1:0-32761 GCA_041738395.1 Thermoflexales bacterium | reverse complement strand
CGATCGCTTGTTTAAGTGCGAATTGCATCCTGTTCCCACAGCCATCGCTACGATGAACTGCTCTTCAACTTAGCTCATTACTATTTTCAGCCGGCCCCGTCCTCGATTTTCGGCCTTGACAAACTATAGGACGTCTTTTGCTCGTGATCGTTCGTCAACTTCGCAGAACGGTTGGCAAGTAGATGCGATGTTGCGCGATCGAGACACCGGCCCAGAATCCGCCAGTGAGCATATATCCGCCATCACTGATCGGCGCACCGGCCTCCGATTGGCCGATCGTGCCGTCGAGGGTGTAGCCCCCGTTGCTGCTTGTGCCGCCGCCGCTATCGATCGTGTTCCATGTTAGATCATAACTGCTGCCGATCTGCGCCACAGCGGTCCAACCCATTGCTAAGCTTACCAGCACGGTCGCCAGGCCGATTACGAGTGCGCGCCTCATTCTTCACCTCCCGTCTCAACCGACGTCGCCGGTTCCAGCCGCAGCGTCTCATAGCCCAGCCGTTTGGCGACGATACGGTAATCGAAGGCGATGCTGCACGTCTGCCCGCCCATTGCCTTCACGGTGAACGAGGTCGGCGTCTTCTCGGCCACGTACAACGCGCAGTCGCCGAGCGGGGTGAGGAAAACGTGGTAGGTCTCGCTCAGGTTGACCGTCTGCGCGAAGATTGGCTCGATCGTCACCGTCGCCTGACCGTTTACCAGTTGCGCCGCGCCGAAATCTTCGTACCAGTTGCCTGTTGATTGGACAGCATACACGGTGCGAGAGCCATAGGTGCCGGCCTCGACCTGGGTCGCGGCTGCGCCGGCAAACGTGACTATACCGGCCTCGTTTACCGAAAAGACGGAGGCGTTGGCGCCGTTGTAGATCGTAAACGTGCTATCCGAGTTGGCATCTTCATCGAGGTGAATGTGGGCTTCGTCGTTGCTGAACAGCAAAATATCGCTGCTGGTAAGGTCTGGCTGAGAGTAAATTCGACCGTCGTCGCCGCTGCCGTACACCCCGAGCACCAGGTCGGGAGCGGTGTTGTCGCCGCCGGCGGCATATAGGCCAGCCCCGCCTGCCACATCGTTGCGAAAAAACCCGCCATAGTACATGGCGTTGACCGAGATGCCCATCACACCATTGCGGCCGGCCGACTGCACACGCACGCCGTCCTCGTCCGCCTGCTCCACGTATACACCATACCAGTCGGCCGAATGCACCGTCACGCCGTCCAGGTCTGCATGGCCGACGTACAGCCCACTCCCTTCAGCGCCAGCGATCTCGAGGCCGTTGCTATAGGCCGAACTGCTTGTCACGCTGGGGTTGCCCGCCGAGCGGACGTACACACCGTCCGCGCCCGCCTCATACACATGTATGCCGTCACTGCCTGCCGACGTCACATACACGCCGTTATCACCCGCCGACCCCACATGCACGCCGTCATCACCCGCCGAGCCCACGCGCACACCGTCATCACCCGCCGACTCAACATACATGCCGTCCTTACCCGCTGAGTATACCTGCACGCCATCGTCGCCTGCTGCTCTCACATCCACACCGTCACCGCCGGACGCGATGATGCGCAGGCCATCGCCTCCGAGATCGGTGTTGCCCAACACCAAGGGGGCGTAATTTGGCGCACCAAACGTGCCCGTGATGATTAGGGGATTGTTGTTGCCCTGCCAGGTCTGGCCCAAATGGTGGTGGGTGACAGCGGCAAAGGCGCTGGCATGTTGACCATCGAGCAGATCGGCGTTCGTCGCATTAGCCACCGGCGAGGTGATGTCGCTGCCCGAATGCGTGTGACCGATCAGCGAGTAGACGCCGCTGTGAGTGTGATCCGATCGGGCAACGGTGTTGGCAACACCCGATCCGGCAAACGCCACGGTGAGCGTCACATCGCCGGTCGTGCCGCCGCCCGATAGGCCATTGCCCGCAATCACAGCGCTGATGTCGCCGCTGCCGGGCGGGCCGATGGCGTCATCCGCAGGCGACCAGGTGCTGCCGTTCCATTTGAGCACCTGATTGGTCACCGGATTGGTGTTGGCAACCGATCGGCCTTGCAATGCGCCGGTCGAGGTTGAATACAGCGCGTAGGGCGCGGCTGTGATCGATTGCCGATCGAGATCGATGTAGGCACTATCGGCGGTACATCTGACCGTGATACCCAACCACCGGGCTTCGCCCGCAAATGGGGCGCTGCCAAAATCAAGCGCGACGGTGAACAGTCCGTTCGTGATCGGCACGGTCGTTGAGATCGGGCTGCCGATTTGATTGCCGCCGCTCGCCTGATCGTACAGGCGAAAGGCCATCAGGCAGTTATCCGTGACCGGCGCACCGTTCTTCTTCAACTGTCCTTGATAGGTGAAGGCCGTGCCAAGGGGTGACTGCGGCGCATCGGTTGTTGCCGGTTCAGGGCCTTGCGCCGCGACTCGACTCTGAACCCTGACGAACGAGGCGCACAGCACGATGGCGATCACGATTACGGTGAACGTTCGGCGAAACATGTTAGCCTCCTATCGATCGTGATTGGCGGCGCACTGCGCCGCCTCGACGAATGATGACCACGCCCAGCATCAAGCCGATCGATGCGATGACAGTCAGCGCCCAGTTGTTGAATGCCGGCGCGACGCTCGATGCGCCGCCATTGACTTGTGCTTCAAGTGCCGACAGCTGCACTTTCATCTCATCCAACTCTGTCTGTTGCTTTGACATTTGGGATTTGAGAGTTGAGATTTCTGTATCTTTCTCTTGCACGATCTGATACAACCCTTGAATGGACGCCAACGCCACGCCATCCGCATCGACCGTGCTGATGAATTTGTCGTCTTCGCCGACCTTGAACGCCGCATAAAAATCTTGTGCCACCGGGCCGATGTGGCGAATCGCCGGGTCTTGCGCTTTGTAGTTCCAGGTCTGAATGGGGATTGCGGCGAGGCGGGCCAAAACATCGCGCCCGTCCACTGCGGAATAATGGGTCTTGGCATTGCGATCGCTCAACGGCGACCACGCCGAACTTCCACCGGCCAATCGCATCCCCGACGCAATGTTGCCGCTGGCATCAATCCCACTGATGAACCAGAAGCCACCCGTGGCGCGCGCCACAAACTCATTCGGCCCCCACGACCGCGTGAGGTATGGATTGCTGTCACTCCAGACGAAGGAGCCGGCCGCGCTCGACGCAGTCCATGCCTGGGAGCCGGCCGAGAAACTATAGTCGCCACCCGCAGTGTTCTGAGCGCCGCCGGGAACGGTGGCACTTTCACCAGTGGCACGGTTGTTCCACCCCCCGCCGACGGTGGCGTAATCGCCGCTGGCTGCGTTGATCCAGCCCCCGCCGGCAGTGGCGAAAGTGCCGCTTACAACGTTGTAAAACCCCCCGCTGACGGTGGCGTGATCGCCGCTGGCGGTGTTGTATCTACCCCCGCCGACGGTGGTGGCCCGGTTGCTGGCAGTGTTGTCACTGCCCCCGCCGATGACGCTCCAATCACCGCTGGCAGTATTGGTGACAGGAATTCCATAGTAGAACCCTCCCCCACCGCCGATGAATGCCGCATGGCCACTGGCCAGATTATTGGCCCCGCCGCCCACGGTCGCATAATCGCCCGTAACAGTAATCCACGATCCACCTGCCACTGTTGCTGCTCGACCGGTGATGCTGACGTGTTCGCCGCCGCCGATCGTCGAAGTCAGGCCGGTGGCGCTGTTGAACTGGCCTCCGCCGATGGAAGAAGCGAGACCGCCGGCTGAGTTACGCTGTCCCCCGTCCACAGTTGCCCAGTCCCCACTGGCAGTGTTGACCTGCCCCCCGCCGATAGTAGCGGCAAAGCCGCTGGCGGTGTTAACTTGCCCCCCGCCGACAGTGGCACTCCAGCCACTGGCACCGTTGTTCCAGCCCCCTCCGATAGTAGAGTATCCGCCCTCGCCGGTGTTGCGAGTGCCTCCGCCGACAGTGGCCACGCCGCCGCTGGCGGTGTTGCCAGCGCCCCCGCCGATAACACTCCAGGCACCGCTGGCGGTATTGGTAACTGGGTGTCCGTCGCCGGAATAGTTAAACCCACCTCCGCCGTCAATGACAGACGCGTAGCCGCTGGCGATGTTATTGGCGCCCCCACCCACCGTCGCATAATCGCCTGTGACGGTGATCCGCGAGCCGCCCGCAACGGTTGCTGCAAAGCCCGTCACGCTGATGGACTCGCCACCTCCGATCGTGGAAAAGTGACCGCCCGCAAAATTGGTCAGGCCGCCGCCAATGAACGTATGGTTCCCGGCCGCAGTGTTCGCGTCGCCACCGGCGATGCTGCTGTAGTACCCGGCCGCGTGATTGTAGTTGCCGCCTCCGACACTGGCTACGAGGCCAGCGGCGTTGTGATCGCCCCCGGCAATTGCCGCGAATTCACCATATGCAGTATTGATCGTACCGCCGCTCACGGTCGCGTTTTGGCCGCTGGCCGTGTTGCCAAAGCCGCCACCCACAGTGGCCTCGATGCCGCCAACCGTGTTACCTTGCCCGCCGCCAACCGTTCCAAAGTGAGTGAGCACACGGTTTGGATTTGTAATGCTGCCTCCGCCGCCAATGGTTGCACCTGCCGCGCCCGGCGTCACGTTGTTGCTGTTGTAGCCGCCGATGATGTTCGGACTGGCCGCATTGGGAATCAATTGCAAAGCAACGTCGTTATTCACCCGTAAATTCAGTGCTGCGTTATCGGTTGTGCCCAAAAAGTTGGCGAGCGGATTCGTGCCAGTATTGCCGGTGAGTGACCACGAGTTGCCCGGCCCGCCGCTCGTCTCATCGTTGGCGGGCACCCACGCGCTGCCGTTCCATTTGAGCACCTGGTTGGTCGCCGGACTTGCGTTGGCAACCGATCGGCCTTGCAATGCGCCGGTCGAGGTTGAATACAGCGCGAAGGGCGTAGCCGTCAACGCCTGCCGGCTCAGATCGACATACGCGCTATCGGCGGTACATCGGACCGTGATCCCCAGCCAGCGGGCTTCGCCCGTGAACGGGGTGCTGCCAAAGTCAAGCGCGACGGTGAACAGTCCGTTCGTAATCGGCACGGTCGTCGTGATCGGGCTGCCGATTTGACTGCCGCCGCTGGCCTGGTCATACAGGCGAAAAGCCATTAAGCAGTTATCCGTGACCGGCGCGTTATTCTTCTTCAGTTGGCCTTGATAGGTGAAGGCGTTGCCCACCGGGCTTTGTGCCCCGGCTGTCTGCGCCAAAACTCCGTTGCCGCCCGTCAGCAAGAGCGTCAACAGGACGAATACCGTAATACAGATGGAAAACGATCTGCGGGTCATGCGGCCTTCTCCTTTCGCTTATCACTTGTCGCGCATGGATCATCAGTTGAGCGCGCCTGTTCTTCCACAAATGCAAACAAGGCTTCCAGGTCGGCAAAGCTATGCCGCTCGCCAGTGTGAGGACTCTCCAGCGAGGCGCGTCAGGCCGGTTCTCCCTCGCCGCCGACCTGCCACAGGCGCAATATGTACGCGAGATAACGGCGCGGCCCGGCAGGCGTCGCTCTTGTTTCAAATTCTTCGGGTCCCGGCTGTATCCCGCCGAGACCCGAAGAATCTGATTCGTTTGTGAGAAGCTAACGCACTACGCAGGGTAGATATGTGCAGCAACAACCGCTGTCGCTGCTGGCCGAGGGAGAGGCGAGACTCAGCAGGCGATAGGCCCCACCGCTCGATGTGTCGCTGAGCTGTGATCCCAGGCTGATCAGTCGATAGCTGCCGCCTGCGACCGTCACCGCCTGAACCGTGTACTCCAGGGACTGGTTCGGCTGGCCGGACTGAGCCGGGGCCACTGTGCCCAACAGCAGCAGGGCCATCACGGCCATCAGAATCGTCAAACGTGTCTTCATGTCCATGCCTCCTACTGAAGCGTTGCCAGCATCTTGATGACGCCGGTGTCCGCGTCCCATTTCCCCAGGGCTTTGCCGATGACGGTGCTCTGAGGCGGGTTGGGATTGGCCTTCATGGCGTGGCCCGGCGTGGAGGAAGTCACCAGCAAGTCGCCGGGGCGGATGGGGCCGTTCTCTGCCGAGACCTTGACCGGGACGATGCCAACCACTGCCAGCGGGATCGTGCCGGTGAGCGGGCCTTCCACCGGTTGGCCGCCGATAAAACCGGGCTGGGTGGAGTAAGCGCCAGCCACGCTGGTCTGGTAAGGACTGGTGGAGCGGGCGAGTGCGCCGTCTGGACTGATGACCAGCACATCGCCCGGTTCCAGGCCCGCGACGGCTGGCAGCATTTCGGCAAAGTCCTCGGCGGGTGTAGTCCAACCGACATCGGAGCGCCCCTGACCGCTGCTGGTGATGCGGAACTGCAAATCAAAACTGTTGTCCCGGCTGTAACCGGCGATGAAGTTGCCGCCGCCGGCGCCGTTGACGTCGCCGTTGTTTTGCAAATCCATCACTCCTCCGCTGCCCAGTTGGTCAATCTCAAGGGTGGGCAAGGCGCTATTGTTCTTCAGGAAAGCGGCGATTCCGCTGGCGGTGTTGGTATTGTACGCCATCAGGGCCGCGTGATCGTGTCCGACGCCTGCGCCACTTGCGTAGACGCCGATGCCAGTGGAGCTCTCGCCAACCACACCCCGGCCACTGGTAGTACTGCCATACACACCCACGCCCCCGGTGCTTAGACCCAATACCCCATAGGCGGAGAATCCGTTGTTGGCAATTCCGACGAGGCCGTTCCCAAGAGTGTAGGTGCTCTGTACTTGAAGACCATTACCTGCAGAGCCGCTCCAGGTTTCACCCAGGTGAGTGTGAGCGCAGGCCGGCCCGGCGGACGGGCTGGCGGGCGAAGCGGCGCTCAACCGCTGGCGTGGGGTCAGGGCGGAAAAATCCTTCTCGCCTGGCCCGCGCACGCTCACCGCCAGCCAGCGATTGCTTCCGTTCAGCACCTCTTTGGGAATAGGCGTCACGCTTCCCAGCGTAGCGACGAAAGCGCCTTCCTTGACCATCACGCCGGTCTGCGCCTCTGACCACAGCAGCGTCCCATTGGTTTCTGCGTCGTACAGCGCAAAGGTGAAATCATATGCGCCATCGGTTACGGGCTGGCCAGCCTCGTTGTCCAGACGGCCAGGATACAGAATCGTCCCGCCGGACTGAGCCGGGGGCAGGGCGTGAGCGGCCTCAGTAAACAGCGGGCCAATTCCAACTGTCAGCATGACACCGCTGGTAACCAGGACCAAGAATAGGGTTCGTTGGGTAGACATCGTGCCTCCTTAATTGTGTGTTGGTGTTTTGAAGGGTAAACTGGCGCAAAAGGCCAATATCTCATCACCCTCTCGTGCACCCGCTGGCTTTAACCTGATGGAAGGTTCATTCCATTGAAGCACAGGCGCGCAGTCGAATGGAAGCCCAAACACACACACTTTTCCACACAAAACAGTGCTACAATAAATTGATCCTTGTTCGGCCAGGTCGAAGTTCACTAATCGTGGCAAAGAGTGATGAAGGCCTCAACCTCGTTTGGCGCATGGCTCAAGCAACGGCGTAAGTCGCTCGACTTGACACAGGCCGAACTCGCGCGCCGCGTCGGGTGTTTCGTATCTACGCTGCAAAAAATCGAATCAGGCGAACGGCGGCCATCGTGCCAGATTGCTGAGCTGCTGGCCAATGCGCTCGACATTGCACCCGAGAAGCAGCGGGCGTTTGTGGATTTTGCCCGCACCGATCGATCTGCGTCTGTTCGATCACCATTTTTATCTCCCGCCAACCTACCAGCGCCAGTCACGCCCCTGATCGGACGTGAGCACGAAGTCGACGCCATACGCACGCGCTTGATGCGAGATCACACCCGGCTCGTCACCCTCGTGGGCCGCCCGGCATCGGCAAGACGCGCTTGAGCCTGGCGGTCGCTACTGACGTGCGCGCTTGTTTTGACGACGGCGTCTTCTTCGTGGCGCTGGCACCGGTGAGTGATCCCGATCTGGTCGCGCCGGCCGTGGCGCAGGTGTTGGGCTTGAAAGAAACCACCCGCCAGGCGCCGCTCGATCGGCTTGTCCACTCTCTGCGCGATAAACTGATTCTATTGGTGCTCGATAACTTCGAGCAGGTCATTGACGCGGCGCCGGTCGTGGCCAGGCTGCTCAGCGCCTGTCCGATGGTGAAACTGCTCGTGACGATCCGCATCGCGCTGTGGCACTTCTGGGTAATGCACGGCCATCTCAGCGCAGGGCGACGGAGTGTCGAGCGTGTGCTCAGACATGCAGACGCGCCGACGAGCCGGGCGGCTTCGCATACGATGCGCTTGTTGAATGCCGCCAGCTGTCTGGCTTACAATCAGAGCGACTATGCCACTGCGGTGGAAACCGGGACGCTTGATTGCCTGGACTATGATCGGGCCGTTAATGCTGCTCGCGCTGGACTGAGCGAAGCATCCTTTCAGGCAGCTTGGGCCGCGGGTCGATCGCTGACACTGAAGCAAGCGATTGCCTATGTGCTCGAACCAGCCGCTGCGTCTTGGCCGAAGATGTCTACCAGGTCACGGACCGGGTGAGGCGGCTCGCTGCTAGCAACGCCAGAGATTCAAACGTCAAATTCGCCGCGAGGATTGACGTGATGTGTCTGTGTCCGGCGTACAGTCCGGATCGATCCAATCAATATCAAATAAAACGCGGGAGAGGAACTTTCACTCTCCCGCGTCCGATTCAACCTCGATTAGATTTTAGCGGTTCAACAGCGGCAAATTCAATCGGTAAACTCCTTCCGCAAACAACGCGAACTCTGTGAAGTGCGTCGTCGTGAAGCTCAATGTGCCGCTCATCACGCGCACCGGTTCGCCCAGCCTCGCCCACGGTTCGCCCTCACCGTTGCAAGACCACAGACGCAGCGTTTCGCGCTTCAGGCCGATTACATCGATATCGCTGTAATGCACGGTGATTGTGATCGGCTGCCCGAACTGGTGCACTTCACCGAAGCGGAAGGCGGTCAGCTCAAACGCCCGATGAGCGTACATCAACCCCGGCGGCCTGCTGATGATCTCGGTCTGGCTCATCTCGCGGAACTGGAAGCGCGTCGTCTCCGACACGGCGTGTGGCGGCACTGTCAAAGTTACACCATACTGATGGGCCCACTCGCCGCCATTTGGGCCGAACATGTAGGCATCGTGCGGCATTGTCACCACAGTCGTCACGGGCCCCAACTGCATTTCGCCGTTGCTCCAGCGCAACACTGCGCCATTAGAAATGATCGTCCCCGGCGTGGCAGTCATCTCTACGCCCAGGCGATATTGCAGCGACAACGGCTCACCGGCGCGCACTTGTCCCTGCCACTGCAGCGCTTGGCTGATATGCTGCGTGCCTGTGATCGAACCAACCCAACCGAGGAAGCGCGCTTGATGGCTGAAGGGCAGCGTGTCGGTTAGCTCTACCCAGCGTTGATTCGGCTCGCCTACCCGCTGCCGATACTGAAGTTGCAGCGTATACGTCAACACATCACCCGGCATCGCCCAGCCCGTGTGAACCTGCTTGGTTGAGCCAGTCATGTCGCAGATGACGCTGCCTACCTCGGTGATATTGTTGCTCAGGTCCGATTCGGCTGCCGTGGTGGCGATCGTGGCCGTAAGCGTCAACGGCGTACTCTCCATCAGATCGGCCGCGGTCCTCAGTGTGATGAAGATGTGGCGGCAACACACACCGGCCGGTACTGGCCCAACGTCCCACGTCACCGTCTGGCCGTTGATGGTCGTCGGTATTACCGCCGTCCCGGCTTGATTCGTCGCGGTTACAAACTGCGTCCCGGCAGGTAGGAGCGCGTTCACCTGCGCGTCAGGCGTACCGGCTGTGCCAAGATTGTCATACTTCAAGTTGACAATATACTCCGCGTCCGCTCCCACGTGATCAGGCGCGGCTAGATAGATCGCCAGATCGGCGATACTCGTAGCGGCGGCCGATTGCACGCCGAGCATGGTCAACACCATCGCCACAATCGACAGGCTCGTGGCAACACCGAGCCGCCCTGCTCGCATAACTCTGTTCATCGCAACCTCCTTACTTTGATGGGTCTGTTTCGGTACACATGTGTCAGATTCGGTAGTCATCCTGAACGGCGTTTGTCACCGCCCTTGAAAACGCTCGGCTCCCCGTCTTCGGGGAGCGCCCTCGCGGACGAGGGCTGCCAGCATTTTCCAGTCAGATCACGAATTACAAGCAGAGGCGGCTCCCACGCCACCGGATACGCGGGCGTGGGAGAAAACGCTCGGCTCCCCGTCCTCGGGGAGCGCCCTCGCGGACGAGGGCTGCGAGCATCTTCAAGTCAGATCACGAATTACAAGCAGAGGCGGCTCCCACACCACCGGATACGCGGGCGTGGGAGAAAACGCTCGGCTCCCCGTCCTCGGGGAGCGCCCTCGCGGACGAGGGCTGCCAGCATTTTCAAGTCAGACTAACGAGTAAGACGCATCTTATCCGGTTTAGATACGATTGACTGCTCGAAGTCGCGTGAATTCATTCATAGCCGATTTTCATCGAATGATCACAACGTTTCTACCCGGTCTCCAGGCGCGAATGACACACTGAGCACAATTCCCAATCATAGACTTTTGGCCCGTTCGCCCCGACCAAGTCCGACCCGCTTCAGGCAATGCCCATTCCGCGGGGCCGGGCAGACCGATCAGATCCTGGATAGCTGGCTATGCACAATCGGCATAGGGGGTATGACAACTGCCACTCACTTGGCCGGCTTTATCGACCTATAATCAAGTTATACTGCAATTACTGATGTCATTGATTTGAGACTCGCGCCGTGTGCATTATGCCAGCCGATATCCTTGAATTAGCCCAAAATCAGGCCGAGATCTGCGGGGTCTTCGGGAACGCCCATCGTGTGTTGATCGTGTGGGCACTGATCAGCGGAGAGCGGACTGTGAGCGATATCGCCTCGGCTATCGGCTGTTCGCTGCAGAACGCCTCGCAGCACTTGCGCTTGATGAAAGACAAGGGCCTTCTAACTTCGCGCCGGGATGGAAACACGATCTATTACGGTATCAATCGGGACGATCTCAGGCACGATTGCCAGCTGCTGTGCATCGCCCCGTCGAAACCGACTGACCGGGAAATGACCGACTAATCACCGCTGTTCAAGACATATCAGGAGGATTTACCCATGACAACCGCTGAACTGAACGAAATCACGGCCGCCAAAGTCGTCGATGCCCGCGCCATGGCCTGCCCCGGCCCGTTGCTGGAGGCCAAGAAAAGCATTGGCGGCGTCAAAGTCGGAGAGGTACTGGAGATCTGGTCCGGCGACGCCAATACCAAGAACGATATGCCCCGCTGGTGCGAGAAAGTTGGACACGAGTACCTGGGGGCGCTGGAAACCGCCGGCTACGAGCGCTTGTTCATCCGGCGCAAGAAGTAGGTCTGTATCGCGCGTGAAATTCGTAATGCGCGATACGGAATAAGGATATTCTCAATGGAGAAGAACACAGTAGCCAGAAGGCCAAAAATCCTGATTCTGGCAACCTTGTCGGGTGGCTACGCCGGCGCAGATGCGGTCGGGCAGCTGCATATCGACTACCCGTCCAATACCTATATCTTCCCTGTTAGGACCCCGGCGATGTTTCCGGCAGAATTCTATCTGCACACTTTCGAACGGGGAATCGACGGCATCATTATCATGTATAGCGGCGTCGATTGTCCCTACCGGGGCGCCCCTGAACGCACCGCTCAAATCGTCAATCAAACTTATCAAGTAATGCAAGAGCGCGGTATTGACACGCGACGTCTTCGCTTGGCGGCCATCTGCACGGTCTGCACCAAGCCGTTCTTGAAAGAGACCAATCTGATGAACGATCTGCTGCAAGGGATCGGCTGCGTCAAAGATGAGATCGCGGCTTATGCGGCGAAACAGGCGCAGTCGGTGCAGTACGTGAGCGAAAGGAGTTGACGCCGTGAATGACCTGCAGGTAGATGTGCTTGTCCTCGGCGGGGGGATCGCCGGGATGCAGGCGGCGCTGGACTTGGCTGACCAGGGTTACCAGGTGGCACTGGTAGAGAAAGAAGCTAGCATCGGCGGCAAGATGATTGCGCTGAGCAAGGTCTTCCCCACGCTCGACTGCTGCAGCTGCATCACGACGCCAAAAATGTCGGCCGTCGCCCATCACGCGAACATTCGATTACTCACGTATTGCGAGGTGCAGTCGATCGACGAGAATGGCGGAGGCTTCCAGGCCCGGGTCGTAAAGAAGCCGCGCTACGTGAAAGAAGAGGCGTGCACCGGCTGCCGACAGTGCGAGGAGGCCTGCCCCATCACCCTGCCGAATCCCTTCGATATGAACCTGGGTGCCTACCGCACTATCCGTGTACCGTTCTCCACGGCGGTCCCGCAGAAAGCCGTGCTGGATATTGAGAACTGCCTGCTGTGCGGCAAGTGCGAGCAGGTGTGCCCGGTGGAGGCCATCGATTTCACTCAGCAGCCGGAACCCTTCGAGATTAAAACCTCTACCGTGATCCTGGCTACCGGGTTCGAGATCACGCCGCGCGGCGCGAAAAAGGAATACGGCGCTGGCAAACTGCACAACGTCATCGATGGCCTGATGATGGAGCGCCTGCTGGCTCCCACCGGCCCTTACGGGCGCATCCTGCGTCCGAGCGATGGAAAGGAGCCAACGTCCATCGCCTACGTCCAATGCGCCGGTTCGCGCGACGACACTCTCGGCGTGGAATACTGCTCGCGCGTGTGCTGCATGTACGCCATCAAGCAGGCGATGCTGATTTCCGGATCGCTGCCTCTGGCCGACATCACAATTTACTACATGGACATTCGCACCTTTGGGAAAGGCTACGAGCAATTCTATCAAAACGCCAAAGCTATGGGCATCGAGTTCATTAAAGGGAAGGTTGCCCGCATCACCGAAGACGAGGATAAAAATCCTGTTGTGCGGGTGGAACTGATTGACGAAGGCTCGCGGGTGGTGGAGCGTGCCCATGACATGGTAGTCCTCTCTGTGGGGATGTTGCCTGCGTATAACCCGCAGCCCGTTTACCGCGTGCCGATCGGCAAAGATGGCTTTGTATCGATTCCCGCGCCGAATCTTTCGCCGTGCGTCACCGATCGCACGGGGATCTTCGTCACGGGTGCGGCCATGGGGCCGATGGACATCGTTGACAGCATCCAGACCGCAAGCGCCGCGGCCACCGAAGCCGCTAATTACATCTATGCCCAACAAAACGGGCGCGGCGAGCTGGTGCCCGGTGCTGAAAGGATGGAGCCTGTCTATGCCTGAAACTACTCCCCCCAAAAACGACGTGAACCCCACCACCCAGGATGAGGAAATCCGCGTCGGCATGTACACTTGTTATTGCGGTGGGAACATCAGCAGCGTTATCAAGTGTGAGCGGGTGGCGAAAGCGTTAGAGCAGATGCCCAACGTCGTCGTCTCACGCACGCACATGGCGATGTGTTCCGACGCCGGTCAAACCCAGATTGAGCAGGACATCAAAGAGCTGGGGATCAATCGGGTGGTGGTGGGCGCGTGCTCGCCGTTCCTGCATGAGCAGACTTTTCGAGGCACGGTCGCGCGCGCCGGTTTGAATCCTTACCTCTATCATCACGTCGGCTTGCGCGAACAAGCCAGCTGGGTGCACCACAATGACGCGAATGGGGCGACCGATAAAGCCATCCACTTGATGTCTGCCGGACTAGCCAAGTCGCGCTTGCTCAATCCACTGGATTCTATCTACCTGTCGGCGGAGCATCACGCCCTTGTCATCGGGGGCGGGGTGGCTGGCTTGCGCTGTGCCTGGGACATCGCTCGGCGGGGCATTCACGTCACGCTCATCGAAAAAAGCCCTTTCCTGGGTGGGCGGGTGGCGCAGCTGGAGAGAATCTTTCCTACAGGCGAGAACGCTCGCGATGTACTGCAACGCCTGATTGAAAAGGTCGTTTCCCATCCTGGCATCACAATTCTTACTCAATCCGAGTTGGTGGGGGTAGCGGGCTATGTGGGCGATTACCGCGTGCAAATCTGCCAGCAATCGCGCGGCGTGAGCGACGACATGGCGGAGGCCGCGATGGCCGCCTGCACGCAGGAAGCGCCCGATGAATTCAACTATGGCCTGACTCAGCGCAAGATCATTTACCGCGCATATCCGGGATGTTACCCCGTTACGCCTGCGGTGGACTGGGACAACTACAATGGCGACCCCATCCGTATTAACGGCCAGGACATCGCCCTGAAAAACGAGCCGAAGACTTTCGAGATCAAGGTGGGAGCTATCGTGGTGGCGACGGGGTTCAACCCTTACGAGCCGCGCCGGGGTGAATACGGTTATGGTGAACTCCCAGAAGTGATCACGATGCCGCAGTTGATCCGCCAGCTGGCCTTGACCAAGGACGGGAGCGAACTGGGATGGAACGGCCGCCCTGTCCGAGACATCGCCTTGATCCATTGCGTGGGCAGTCGTGAGATTGAAGGCGTCCACGAGCCGCAGCCCGATGGGCAGGTGAACGATTACTGCTCGCGTGTCTGCTGCACGGCTACTCTCCATATTGCGAACGAACTGCGCGAACGCTTTCCGCAAGTCAACATTTACGATCTTTACGAGGACATCCGCACCTACGGACGCGGCCACGAGGAATACTATCGCCACGCGTTGGAGCGCAGGGTGTGCTTCCTGCGCTTCCACGGTGATGATCGGCCCGAAGTTGCGGCTGCTCCAGAAGGCGATACACACCCCGTGTTGGTGAGGGTGAAGGACTATCTGACGTGGGGAGAAGAATTCGAAGTTCCCGCCGACCTGGTCGTACTCGCCGTGGGCGTGATGCCGCGCTCCATCGATGATCTGATCGCGCTGTTGAAGATTTCGCGCGGCACCGATCGCTTCTTGCACGAGGTACATCCCAAACTGCGTCCGGTCGAGACCGCGGCCCCCGGCGTCGTGCTGGCCGGCAGCGCGCAAGGCCCGATGAATATTCAAGAGAGCTTGATCGCCGCCTCTGCCGCCGCTGCGAAAGTCGCCGTGCTGCTGGCTCAGGGCCAGGTGACGCTGGAGCCGTTCGTCGCCCTGGTTGACCTCGACAAATGCGAAGGCACGGGGGCGTGCGTGCAAGTCTGTGCTTACGAGAATGCCATCGCCCTGATGACCTTTAACGTGAATGGGAAAGAAGTGCAGCGAGCGGTCATCACTCCCGCTAACTGCGTGGGCTGCGGCGCTTGTGTCAGTGCCTGCCCGAACCGGGCGATTGACGTTCAGGGGTGGACGCTGAACCAGTACGAGGCTATGGTAGATGCCATTGCGCTGGACAAAGAAGAACTGATGGGGGTGGCTGTATGAGCCAACGAGAAGTTGCGAAGAAACGGACCGAGATGCTCAAGCACTTGCGCGATAAGCACCGGGAGACGGTTGAACGGACGCAGGCGTTGCTCAAGGAACAGAAGGCGATTCACACTCGAATCTGCCAGGCTATTCGTGAGAATCCCAAGACTGTCCCCGAGGTAGCCCAGGCCGTTGATCTGCCCCCCCATGCAGTCTTGTGGCACCTCACCGCATTGAAGAAATATGGCCGTATCGCGGAGGCCGGCATGTGTGGCGAATACGTGCTTTACCGGCGAGTCGAGGAGAACCAGACATGAGCACGCGGGTTGATCCCAGCCTGATGAGTGAATTGAAAGAATACGGCGCTGTCAGTATCGAGAAGTGCTTCAACTGCGGCAACTGCACCGCGATCTGTCCGTTAACCTCCAGCGAGCATCCATTTCCCCGCAAGACGATCCGCATGGTGCAAATGGGACTGCGCGACCAGTTGGTGGCCAGCGTCGATCCGTGGCTGTGTTACTTCTGTGGAGATTGTTCAATCACGTGTCCCAAGGGCGCCGAGCCGGCCGAAACCATGATGGCGACCCGCCGCTGGCTGATCAGCCAGTACGACACCTCCGGCAAGGCCAAGAAACTATATACGTCGGGGAAGACGGTGGCCTTGACTATCGTCCGGACTGCCTTGTTGCCGCTTATCCTGCTCGTCGCCTATCACTTGCTGACTCAAGGAAGCAACATCCAGACCACCCGGGTGGCGCTGAACGATTTTGCACCGGTGATGTGGGTGTGGGCACTGGTCTTGTTCCACTTCGCGTATCTGGGATGGCATCTCATCCGTAACAGCATCGCGATGACCAGGCATGTGCTGGGACCCAACACCAGCCCTCTCAACATTCCACTGGGCGCTTATCTGGCAGGGATAAAGAGCTTCGGTGTTCACTTCACGACCCAACGTCAGTGGTGGTCCAAATGTGATAAGGCCACACGCAAAGTAGAGTTCGGTCGATGGCAGAAGCATCTGCTGTTGATGACGGGCTACGTGATTATGCTCATCCTGGTCGTGCCGTTGTTGTGGTGGTTCCAGACCGATGAACTGTACCCGCTTTATCATCCGCAGCGCTGGCTGGGCTATTACGCGACGATCGTGCTCATCTTTACCTCGGTCGAGATCATCATCAGCCGGATGCGCAAGAAAGAGGAACTCCACCGCTTCTCACAACACAGCGATTGGCTCTTTCCCATTTTTCTGCTGGTGGGTGCGATGACAGGCATATCGGTTCACGTCTTTCGTTATATGCAGCTCTCCTGGCCGACGTATCTCGCCTATGTCGTGCACGTTATGGCGATGATGGCGATGTTGGACGTGGAGGTGGGCATCGGCAAATGGACGCACCTGATCTATCGCCCGCTGGCGCTGTCGCTAGAGGCGATGAAGGAAAAACCGGCCGAGTTGGCACAGGGCGTGGCGTCGGCCGGTCGGTAGGATTTTGCTCTCAAATCAACCTTCAATTTTAAGGAGATGAAAACATGAGCGAAGCGAAGAATGGCAAGACCAAGATGGTGGTTGTCTGCAACAATGCGCAGACCGGCATCATGCCGACCCTGATTATGGGGTCATCGGGCGTGGCACTGGATTACGAGGTGATCCTGTTCTTCTGCCCGGGCGGATCGCCGATGCTGGTGAAGGGCGAACTGGAGAAACTCGGCACGCCCAAGGGTCTGCCCAACCCGGTGAATCTGTTCAACACCATTCTCGATCAGGGCGGCACGATCATCCTGTGCGAACTGGCGCTGGAAGCGAAAGACATCAAGCGCGAAGACCTGCGCGACGATCGGATCGTGATCAAGAACGCCCCCTCGTTCCTGATGGACGCCGAAGGGGCGGCGATGACGCTGACGTTCTAAACAGACCCCATGAACGGCGTTCACCACCAAGCATGAAAACGCTCCGTTCCCCGTCCCCGGGGAACGCCCTCGGGACGAAGGCTGTGAGCATTTTCAGATCAGCCGTTTGGCGCAAACTAGTAGACAGGTACAACGGACCCACTCCCTGTCAACTTTTTTTGTCGACTTGCTGGTCTCAATCTGATCAGACTTCTGCCAGCCGAAGCAGATCGGCGTTGGCCGGATCGTGCATGAAGCCCCAAAATGCCTCGATGGCGCGATTGGCCGGGTGCAGCGTGTTCCGCACCATGTGGATCTGACGCCGCAGATCGAACCCGGCCACTGGCACTTCGACGATCGTACCGCAAGCGATCGCCCAGGACGCCGCCAGGCGTGACACGAACGACACGCCAAAGCCGGCCTCAATTGTCCTTACGATCGCCTCAGCATTGCCGAGTTCCAGGAAGATATCCATGTCTTCCAGGGCAATGCCGTGCCCGCCGAGTTCGGCCAGCATCACCTTCCGTGTTCCGGAGGTTGGCTCGCGGACGATGAACGGTGTGGTTAGCAGCTCGGCCGGTTCGATGGATGGGCGTGACGACCAGGGATGATCGGCCGACGCGATCAGGACGATGTGGTCGCGGAAGAACTCCTGGCACTCGATCTTGTCAGTGCAGGCCTCGTAACTGACCACGCCCAGATCGGCTTCTTCTTCCAACAAGCGGGGGACAATGTGTTCTTGGGTGCAGGCTAAAATGGAGATCCTGACGTCTGAGTGCAGCCGACGGAAGCGGGCGGCAAACTGGGGAAGAAGATACTTGCCGGCCGCCGTACTGCACGCGATCCGGATGTGCCCGACGATCTTGTCCTGAAATGAGTCCATCAACTGCTGAATCTCGATGGCTTCGCGGATCAGTTTGCGGGTCAGAGGCAGCAATAGGCGACCGGCCTCGGTAAGTTTGAGATCGTGTCCAGAGCGCGTGAATAAGTCGACGCCCAGCTCGTCCTCCAGCCGCTTGATGTGGCGGCTGAGCGTGGATTGTGAAAGATGCAAATGCCGGGCGGCCTCTGAGAAGTTCAAACTTTCAGCGGCCTGCAAGAATGCCTGGATCTTCGTGAGATCGAACATGAGCTTAACCCCTTGTTTGACGGTTGGCTTCACTCCTCGCGAGGCGCCCGCCGATCACGCTGCCGATGTTCACGCGACGATCTGCTTCGCCATCGGCTTGCATGAATCGATCGGATAATCCTCGATCCGGCCTGTATCGCACCATCGGGTGAGCTCAGGCGCGAATCGGGTGTTCATCGTGCCCTCACTAAACCTTCGCCGCCAGAGCCTGCTTGATCAAGGCGGTCAGCTCATCCGCCTGAATGTAGCCAACGATTTCCATATTCTGATCGGTGATGCCTTCAACCTCAGCCACGGCACGTTGAATTGCCAGTGACAGCGGCACGGCCAGCGGGCACAGGAACGACGAGGGGCGAAACTTGTACGACACGCGCCCGGCCTCGTCCACCGTCAGGTCTTCGATCAAGCGCATCCGCACGACATCGACGCCCGTCTCTGGATCGACCACCTTCGCCAATCGTTGCAAGATTACCTCGCGCAGTTGTTGCAAATCGCTCATGGTTGCGGCTCCTGTCCATTCAAGCGCGCCGACACGCGCCAAGACTTTTTCGTCGTCGACCGAACCTAGTCGGGCCGCCTTGTGGACGATGCGCTACAGCCACGTCGCCAAATCCGATCGGCCTTCAAACTTATCGATCGCCTTGAACGCGCTCAGGGAAGTTTCCTGCACCACGTCTTCGGCTTCCTTGCCCGTCAGCCGCAGTGCCACGCGAGGTACTCGGCGCAGGCCGCTGGGTCGCCACGATGAATGCGTTCGACCACAACCCGGTCAGAATCTTCGCTCAGCACGTTAGGTGTCCCGTCATGTTAGAGTGACACAACCTGCGGTGATTATACAACGACTCCATTGAAAAATTGCTCACGTCGTACCCGGCGCTTAGCGCCGGCGACGCGCTAGGCGAAGCCCCGTCCGGCCATATTCGGCGCAAAATATCAGGCGTCGGGGTGGATTTGAACGTGGCACGGAGCGTTTTTATGCTGTGCAGTGAACGCAGTTCATGGGGTCTGAGTAGTAACCTCTTTCTGGTGAATGCTTGATCTTCTTCACGGGAAACTCACAAGTTTCGCGTCACGTCTCCATACGTTTCTGGCAGAATACAGTTAATCAAACAGACTGGCTTGCCAGTCACCCAGGAGGCAACTAAAATGAACGCTGGAAAGAAAATCCGAAATTTAATCGTGAGTCTGAGCGTGTTGAGTGCGTTGATGCTGTCGGTCTTGATGGTTTCACCCGCCGCGGCTGCGACCAGTCTGCTGAGCGCTGACGAGATCGCCGGGCTGCAATTTATGCGCGAGGAAGAGAAGCTGGCGCACGATGTGTACGTGACGTTCTATCAGCAGTACGGGCTGGCGATCTTCAACAACATCGCCAACAGCGAAGCTACGCACATGGCGTCGGTCAAAATGCTGCTCGATCGATATGGCATCGCCGATCCGGTCGCGGGCAATGGCGTGGGCGAATTCGAGAACGCCGACTTGCAAGCGCTGTACAACCAGTTGATCGCGCAAGGCCGTCTATCGCTGAGCGCGGCGTTGAAGGTGGGCGCGGCCATCGAGGAGATCGACATCCTCGATTTGCAAGAGCGCTTCGCCACGACCACGCACAGTGACATCAAAACGGTGTACACCAGCCTGCTCAACGGCTCGTACAATCACCTGCGTGCATTCACCAGCACGCTGAAGACTCAGACCGGCGAAGTGTATCAGCCGCAATACCTCGCTGCGGCCACCTACCAGAGTATCATTAGCGGGAGCACTGGTCGGCGCGGCGGAAGTGGCGGCGGCCAGCGCGGTGGAAGTGGCGGTCGGCGCTAAAAATCGGATCAAGGCACGCCCAGGCCGTATCTCTCACGGTCTGGGCGCGTCTTAGTGAGTGATGATGGCGACTATCGACGAGTTGTTGCCCCAAGCACATCGACTGGACGAGCAGGCCCTGACCCAGATTTACCAAGCGCTCAGCCCGGCCTTGTATCGCTACGCTTATCGCCTGTCGGGCAATGCCGCCGATGCCGAAGATATTGTAGCCGAAACGTTTCACCGGCTGCTGCTGGCTTTACGCCACGGCCACGGGCCACGCCAACATCTTTCGGCTTATCTATATCGCATCGCGCATAACCTGATCACCGATCGCTATCGCCGCCACCCGTTGAGTGACTTTACGCTCGACGAAGCGCTGGAAATCAACAGTGACGCTGGGCCGGAAATCTTAGCGCCGCTGCACATTGCAGCAGAACGAGTACGCACTGCCCTGTGGAAACTCACGGCCGATCAACGTCTCGTGATCAGCTTGAAATATCTGGAAGGCCTGAGTAATGAAGAAGTCGCCGTGGCGCTCGGCAAACCGATCGGCGCGGTGAAGTCCCTGCAACATCGGGCGCTGGAGTCGTTGCGCCGCAGCTTGCGATCGGAACAGATCGGGGAACTGGTATGACAGACGAATTCGACGATGTGCTGACTCAACTGGATGCGCTGCGCTTCACCCCCGATCGCTCGGAAGCGTCTGCCCGATCGGGTTTGCAGATCTTTCTGAATGAAGCGGCTGGGCTGCGCCCGACCGTATCTGCGCGGCCCGCGCGGCGTCTCACTGGGTGGATGTCTCAACTTTGGTTGAGGTCTCAACTTTCGTTGAGATCAAAATTCACTCAGGAGCGTTCCCCCATGTTCGCTTTAGCGATTAAATTCGTGTTAGTGTTGGCCGTGATGTTGGGCGGAGCAGGCGTGACAGCTGCGGCGGCGCAGAGCAGTCTGCCGAATGAGACGTTGTATCCAGTCAAATTGTTGGTTGAAGAGGTACAGCTGTCGCTGGCTTCCACGCCCGACGCGCAGATCGATCTGCAATTGGAACAAGCTCAACAGCGGGTGCGCGAGATGGCGCAGCTCACTAATCGGGGGGTGGCAATTCCCGGAGAAGTGCCGGCACGTTTGCAGACGCGATTGCAGACCGCTCTGCAAATCGCCGCGCAGTTGGACGATCAACACCTGCCGGGTGCGCTGGATCGCATTCAACTCCGCACGCAAGATCAATTGCGCGAGCTGGATCAGTTGCACTTGAATGAGGCCACCCAAATATTGACGCAGGCCCGCGCGCTGGCGCAACTGGGTCAGCAAGATCCGCAAGCCTTCCGCGCCCGCTTCGGCTATGGCCGCCCTGACGATGCGCCGCCTCCGCCGCAAAACACGCCGCGCGCCGATCCATCACGCACACCGGCCGGGCCGCAGGTTTCGGTCACGCCGCAGCACACGTGCACACCGCAAGCAACCCATACGCCGCAGCATACAGCGCAGCCGCAGGTTACGCACACGCCACAACCACAGCAGACTCGCACGCCGCAGGGTGAAAGCTATGGCCCTGGTCCGCAGAACACACCGCCATCGGTGGCTACGCCCATCGGTGGAGACGACGGTCACGAAGATGGCCCCGGTCCGCAGCCGACTGATGCGCCTGGTGAGGGAAGTGGCGAACCGCAGCCGCAGAATACGCCGCAAGGCTCAGGTAGTCCGCCAGAGCCGCCGACACCTGGTGGCAGCGGCAGTAGCTCTGGTTCGCAGGCAGGTGGTAACAGCAGTGGTGGACGACCTTAACCAGCTGCCTAAACACAACGGACTCCGCAGACAGAACACTGCGGAGCCCGTTTTTTTTACGGCGCAGCCTCACCCCACGCCTTTGGCAGCCTCTCCCGAAATCAGCCCTGTAAACAGCGCGGCAACTTGCCCTACGTCTCGCCATTTTCATCATCCGTGGTGAACGCAGTTCATGGGATCTGATCTGAAAACGCTCCGTTCCCCGTCCCCGGGAAACGCCCTCGGAACGAGGGCTGCGAGCATTTTTAGATCAGTATTGGCTAGTCGCAATATTGTTTAGTTAGCGGGCCGGGCTCCCATGCCCGGCGGCGTGGGAGCCACCTCTGCTGACTTATCTAAACAGTATTGGCTCTAGTCGCCGTCTTCGAAGATGTCAGTGTTTTTCCAGCCTGGCAGCGTTTCACCGTTCGGATTCGTGCCAGGTATGGCCGGACGGCGCTTTGCGCAGTTCTTTCAGTGGAATCGTACGGGGCAAAAGATGACAAAGGTGACTTGCCGAATTTTCACGGTCGGCTTATGATGTACTACTATGGTCGTTAATGTCCCGGCGCTGATCACGCTGATTATCCTCGTCGTCGCCGTCATTCTGCTGTTATTCAACGTCACACGCCCCGATCTGATCGCGCTGCTGGTGTTGATCAGCCTGGGCCTGACCTCTGTGGTTGCACCCGGTGACTTGTTCTCCGGCTTTAGTCGATCGGCCGTCATCACCGTCCTTGCCTTGTTCATCATGACCAATGCGCTATATCGCACGGGCGTGACGCGCTGGATGGGCGAGCGACTGTTACAGCTGGGTGGACGCAGGCCGTGGCGTTTGACTTTGACCGTGATGCTGGCGGGGGCCGTGCTGTCGTACTTCATGAACACGATTGCCGCGGGCGCGGTCTTGCTGCCGGCTATCATTGGTATCGCGCGGACCACCGAGATTCGTCCTTCGAAACTGCTGATCCCGTTGTCGTACGGCACCTTGCTGGGCGGCATGGCAACCTTGCTGACCACCTCTAGCATCCTCATCAATGCGGCTTTGCGCGACGCGAATTACCAACCGTTTCAACTGCTCGATTTTCTGCCGGTCGGCGGCGCGATGGCCGCCGCGGGTATTCTCTTCATGACCTTCATCGGCCGCCGCGGGCTGCCCTCGTGTTCGCCGATCGAGCGGTATGGTTGGGACGCGCGTTATCAAGCGGGTTTGTCCGATCTCTACAGTCTGCAAGAACGCTTATACGAAGCGCAGATCGAACCGACTTCGCCGCTGGTCGGCCAATCGATCGCGGCGAGCCGCATCGGCGAGACGTTGGGTCTCAGCATTCTGGCGATCGAGCGAGGCCGTCAAACGATCCTCGCGCCCAAACCCGACGAAGTGCTGCGCCTGCGAGATGTGCTGATCATCGTGGGGCGCAGCGAACGCGTGGAGCAGCTGATCGAACTGGGCGTCGTGATCGAGGCCGAGTCCGATCGGGAGGATGATTTCTCGTCGGTGGCCATTGGCCTGGCCGAGGTGATCATTGCACCGCGCTCGCGCGTCGTCGATCAAACCTTGAAGCAGATCAACTTTCGGCAGAAGTTTGGCCTGACGGTCATCGCCCTGTGGCGCAACGGCCGCTCATATCGCACGGACGTGGGCGAACTGTCGCTGGAATTTGGCGACGCCTTGTTGATGCATGGCCCGCGCGACAAGATGCGACTGCTGCAAGCCGAGCCGGATTTCATCGTGCTGCAGCCCGAAGCAGTCGAGGCGCAGCGGCCTACGAAAGCGTGGCTGGCGGCCGCTATCATGCTGGGCACGCTCTTCGTCATGGCGGTCGGTTGGCTGCCCATCGCCGAAGCGACGTTTACGGGTGCGGTGCTGATGGTAGTGACCAAGTGCTTGACGATGGATGAAGCGTATCAGGCGATTGAATGGCGGGCGGTGTTTTTGATCGCAGGCATGCTGCCGTTGGGTCTGGCTTTGACCCAGACCGGCGCAGCCGCGTGGGTGGGGCAGGTGTTGATCCAATCGTTTGGCGGAGCGGGACCGTTGTTGCTGCTGGCGATGATTTACCTGGTGGGCATGTTGCTCACGCAGTTCGTGTCCGGTCAGGCGGCGGCCGTTATCGTGGCTCCCATCGCTTTGAGTGCGGCGATTCAGATCAACGCCAGCCCCTACGCGTTTGCGATGGCCGCCGCGCTGGCCTGTTCCACCGCGTTCCTCACACCCATCGCGCATCCGGTGAATCTGTTGATCATGGGGCCGGGCGGTTACACTCCGCGTGATTTCTTCAAGGTTGGACTGCCGTTGACGATCGTGGTGTTCGTGGTGCTGTTGATCGTCTTGCCGCGTGTATGGCCGTTGTAAGCGTGGCCGTCTGTGGATCGAGCGCGGTTGCAAATAAATAGGTTATCATCCGACATGAACCCGCGGCACAATGATGCCAGAAATGTGAGTTTCGAGGGAGGCTTTGCACTCTGGCAAGTCGATCATGCTTATCAGACGATCTTTGGTTCTGCCGCAAACGATACCGGCCAACTGGGGCGCCAAAACATTGAGCTCTACTTTGAAATAGGTAAATCATGTCACGATTTGACATGAACCCGTGGCACAATGATGTCAGACTCGTCAAGAGTACACCTTTCAAGGAGCTGACCTCATGGAACCGCAAATCGTGAAGAAGCCGGCAATGACGCTGGTGGGACTGCAGCTGCACGGCAAGCTGGAGGGCATGGACATCAAGTCGTTGTGGAACGGGTTCGGGCCGCGCATGGCCGAGATCAAAGACGCCAACCCGTCCATCTGTTACGGTGCGATGGACAACTACAGTGAGGCAACGGGTGAGTTCGATTACCTGGCGGCCTGCGAAGCCAAGAGCGCTGCGGCCGCGCCCGCCGGCATGGTGAGTTGGAACATTCCGGCACAGACCTACGCCGTCTTCCCGTGCACCCTGCCACAGATCGGCGAAACGTGGACGACGGTCTATCAGCAGTGGCTGCCGCAATCGGGCTACAAGCGTGCCGCCGGGGCGGAGTTCGAGCTGTATGACGAGAAGTTCAATCCGCAAGATACGGCCTCGACGTTGTACCTCTACATGCCGATTGTGAGCGCAAACTAAGCGAGTGCTGAAGCCGGATTCTTCGTGCGAATGAGGAATCCGGCTTCGAGTGCGTGGAGCACGCATGGAGACGAACGAGGCTTTACTCGATCGGTTGAGCAACACTGTCGAAGAGTTGATTACGGTGTGCCGACAGCTGCCTGATCCCGACGCAGCGGTCGATGAAGGCTGGGTGGCGAAAGATATTCTGGGACATGTGACGTTCTGGCATGAGAGCTTCGCGCGCAACGTCGATGATCTCGTTCACGATCGCAAGCCGACCCCGTTGAAGGGGAAATTAAGCAATCTCAATCAGCAGGGCGTCGACGAGCTGCGGCCGTGCAGCCTGGAAGAAGTGATCGGCCGGCTGGAAGCCGCACAGCGCATCATCCACGCGAACATCCTCAACCCCAGTTTGATCTTGATCCCTTACCGGAAAGGCTCGCGCGACTACACGCCCGAAGAGCATCTGGGCATCGTCGCCGATCACATTGGAGAACATATGAAGGCGATTCAAGGTAAAGGACAGAAAAAGCGTTCATCTTCCAAAGCCAGGAGCCAATAATGCCGCGACCGACGAACAAAGCCCAGCTGTTGAGCGCCATGCAACAAGAGCATGAAGCGCTGGAAAAATCTTTGGAAGCTCTTACACCCGATCAGCTCACGCACGTCAGCAAGGCCGCCGCGTGGTCGATCAAAGATGTGCTGGCGCACCTCATGGCCTGGGAGCAGATGTGCCTCGGCTGGTACAAAGCCGGCTTGCGCGGCGGGGTTCCGCCGCTGCCCGCCGAGGGCTACAACTGGGCGCAGATTCCGGCGTTGAATCGCGTGATCTTTGATCGGTACCACGATCGTCCGCTGGCCGAAGTGCTGAAGCAGTATCGTGCTTCATATCGGCAGATGCTCAAGAAAGTGCAAAGCCTCAGCGAAGAGGACTTATTCACGCCGGGCCGCTATGAGTGGACGAAGAAGAATGCGCTGGCCGCTTACTTTATTGGGGCGACGAGCAGTCATTATGCTTGGGCCAGAAAAGAAGTGCGCAAGTGCTTGAAGGGGTAAATTAAAAGAAACCGGGTTTCTTCAATCGGATTGGAATTGACGATCGGCATGGAGAAACCCGGTTTCTGAGCTGGTTGATCCTTGACATTCTTCCTCATTCCCCCGATACTCCGGTCAACATTGCCCTTGCGAGTAAGTACCATGGCTAACACGGCCACCCGCCTCATTACATTGATCATGTTGTTGCAGCGCCAGCCTAATCAGAAGGCCACTGATCTGGCCAAGGAGTTGGGCGTCTCGGTGCGATCGCTGCATCGCTACATGACGATGCTGGATGAATTGGGCATTCCCGTCTATTCGGAGCGCGGGCCGCACGGCGGCTTCTCGCTGGTGCGCGGCTACAAGATTCCGCCGCTGATTTTCACGCCCGAAGAGGCCGTCGCCGTCTATCTGGGCACGAGCCTGGTCGATGATGTGTGGGGGCGCCTGTATCGTGATGCGGCGCACGGGGCTTTAGCCAAACTCGATAATGTGCTGCCAAACGAGCAGCGGCACGAGATCGCGTGGGCGCGCCGCACGTTGATCGCCACCGGCATGCATCGCGGCGATCAGAATGCGGTCACGCCGGTTCTAGAAAAATTACGCCGGGCCACGCGCGAACGCCGCCGGGTGCAGCTGATCTATCGGGCGTTCAACCGTCCGGAGACCACCGAGCGCAAATTCGATCCCTATGCGCTGGTGCACGGCTGGGGCTGGTGGTACATCATCGGCTATTGCCATTTGCGTGAGGCGTATCGCTCGTTCCGGGTTGATCGTATTGTCGATCTCACCTTGCTCGACGAAGCGTTTGAGGTTCCCGCCGATTTTGACATCCACGCGTATCTGGCCAGCAATCCCACCGAGCAGCCGCTGATCACCGTCCGGCTGCGCTTCAAGCCGGAGTTGAAACAATTGGCGTTGGATAATCGATCGTGGTGGGAGGCGCTCGAAGAGCAGCCCGATGGATCGATCAACGTGACGATGATGAACCCTGACGTGCTGTGGGCCTCCTCGATCGTGCTGAGCTTCGGCCCGGCGGTTGAGGTATTGGAGCCGGAGGAAGTGAAACGACAAGTCATCGAGTGGGCGGGCGAAGTCGTCAAACAGTATGCACCGGATGAATCTGGCGGCTGAGAGAACGGACTACTCTAGTTCTTGTCCGAAAAGTCCCCTTAAGAACCTATCTCTAAACCAACGCTCCAAGCCCGCGTCCTCGCGGGCGGCCCGCCCGCGAGGACGCGGGCTTGGAGCACAACGCAGGCAATCGAAGTTTAGAGATAAGCTGTAAGTGACTCCGCCAGCATCCAGAGCGGAGCAGCGATCAGTTTCGCTGCGCAGTCGAAGGATGCGGATCAGGCTATGTTTTTCAGCGGAGGCGCATCCTTCGACTACGTTCCGCAAAAAACGCGGAACTCCGCTCACGCCATGTCCTTGGCCATGCCGAGGTGGCGTACCAGGCGGGATGCTGGCGTCGTGATCAAACAGGTTTTCGGACAGAAACTACTCTAGAATCTGGAAATCCGCAGCACGAAGCGCCGCTCGGTGCTGATCGGCTCGTCGAGGTGCTTGAATTCTTTCTTCGTCCACGTAGTGATTTCTTTGAAGGTCGCCTCGAACACGTTATTGGGCACATCCCACGCATCCGAACATACCCGGCTGCGAATTTGCTCCAGCACCTCGCGCGGCGTGCCCGTGCTGTAGTAACGCAGCACTTCGACCTCCTCTAACTGCGCGCCCATCGTTGTTAGTTCGGCTGCGATCTCGTCGGGATTTTGAGCGCCGGGTCGACGCCACTGCGCGCCCTGCGCCTCGATGAGCTGGTGCCACTGATCGCGGATGCGCCGCAGCGGCGAAGTCTTATCGTGCCATTGGGTGGAATCGATGTACACGCCCTCGGGTTTGAGCACGCGCCGGTACTCGCGCAACGCGGCGCGCCACGGCGCAACGAGATGCATGACGTGCATGGTCAGCACCGCATCAAACTGCTGTGATCGAAAGGGCAGACGTGACGCATCGGCCTGCATTAAACGCGGCGCTGGATATTTCTCGCGCAGCTTCGCCATCATGTTGAGCGACAGATCGACGCCGATCACGTCGGCGCCTAGCCGCAACAAGGGCACGCTGATGCGGCCTGTTCCGGTACCCACATCTAGGATTTTGCCATTGGGCGCGATGTATTTCAATAAGGCCGGAATGCCGTGGGTGGCAACCGGTTCAGGGAGATCGCGGGTTTGATCGTAGTAGTTGGCGGCGCGGTCGAATGAGCGGCTGGTAGTCATGGCAGCCCCAGTGTGGCTAAGATAGTTTCGACTTCAGCTAGAGACTATGGTAAACCGATGGTTGATCCTTGTCACTGAGTATATCATAGCCCGAACTAGAGCCAATACTGTGTAGATAAGTCAGCAGAAGCGGCTCCTACGCCGCCGGGCATGGGAGCCCGGCCCGCTAACTCGTTTCTGTCCGAAAACCTGTTTGATCACGACGCCAGCATCCCGCCTGGCGCGCCACCTCGGCATGGTCGAGGACATGGCGTGAGCGGAGTTCCGCGTTTTTTGCGGAACGTAGTCGAAGGATGCGCTTCCGCCGGAAAACATGGCCTGATCCGCATCCTTCGACTGCACAGCGAAACTGATCGCTGCTCCGCTCACGCCCTGTCCGCGAAGCGGGGGCGCGCCAGGCGGGATGCTGGCGAAGTCACTTACAGCTTATCTCTAAACTTCGATTGCCTGCGTTGTGCTCCAAGCCCGCCTCCACGCGGGCGGCCCGCCCGCGAGGACGCGGGCTTGGAGCGTTGGTTTAGAGATAGGTTCTTAAGGGGACTTTTCGGACAAGAACTAACTAGACAGTATTGGAACTAGAGCAAATTCCTAAATGGTTTACACTCACAGTCCGCTGCGCGTGGTCACACGCTCCGCGGCTGTTTAGCCACTGGATGTGACCCGCTTCGCGCAGCGAAAGCAAAGCGTAAATCTAAAGGTAACGACTCACGACAGCTGCGACTTGCTTGCGCTGCGGGTCGGTCTGCCATTGCTTCACTGCCGGTTTGACTACATCAGGCCGGGCCTTGCCCAATTTCACTGCAGCCGAAGCCACCGCGCGCCATACAAAGCGGCGTTCGTCGGCCGCCAGCTGATCGAGCAGCTGCATGCCTTCGGCGGCATACTTGCGACCGCCTACCGCGCTCCACACCATCGCCACGTTCCAGCGGGCGAATTCGTTCTTGCGATTAGCGTGCTTGCGCAGCCACTTCAACGTGAGCTCAGGATAGTTTTTGAGCAAGGCCAGGCTGACGGCGAAAGCCCCGAGATTGACGCGCACGTAACGTGACTCGTCGGCCATCAACGGATCGAGCAGCTTCAACAGTTTAGCACCACGTTTGGGGCGATCGGCTTTGGCGGCCTCCATCGTGGCGATGACCACCAACCGCCGCACATTCTCCGACTTGTGCCGCGACCAGTCTTGCATGACCGGATAGACTTCGGCAAAGTGCTGATCGAGAATGCGTCCCGCACACGTCCCGGCGTATTCGCGCACGCCCCAGTTGGAACTATCCGCGTGACGTTGCAAGAGTTGCAGCACGACTTTGGGCTTCTGCGCATACACATCGGATAACAGCACCAGTCCCAGCATGTGTCCGTTGAAATCGGCCTGTGTGAGCAAGCGTTTTGTCCAATCGAACACAGCCGCCGGGCGCGGCTTGAACTTCGATCGGATCAGCTTGGCCGCGAGGAGGATCTCCGGCACTTTGGCGGTACCGGGATCGGCTCCGATCGCGGCTGTGCCCGATCCGCACTTCGCCAGGGCGGCGATCAGCGCGTCGAGGTCTTTGTGTTCAATCGCAATTGCGAGTTCGCGTTCGAGCGTAGGCATGATGATGGCTCCAGAAGTTTTTCAAGAAAAGGGGGTCGATCAGCGATAGAGGAACGCCGTTTGCTCGTCCATGTCGTTCCAGTTGGTTAAGCGCCATTTGCGCGCAGGCGGGCAAACAGAAGCCCATCGCGATTTGGTGGGAATGCGTGGGAGATTTAAGGGGCGGCATTGCGACGAGTGGCTGACTGCTCGACTTGCGCGAGAAGCGTTACCCGTTCTTCGTCGGTCAAAAGAACTTGACCTGTCTGCGCATTCACTTCAATGGTGATCAGCAGCTGACCATCGAAACTGCGATAGGGTACACGCCAGCGTGGTTCGGGTGCCGGCTTCCATACCGGATCGCCACTGCTTAACGCGCAGCCGACCAAGTCGCGAAAGACCGCGCGATCAGCAGCGCGCCGCGCTTCGGACGCGGTCAGTTCGTGCGGCTGGCGCAGCCACGCGCGGTAACGCTCGTATTCCTCGATGCTGATCAGCGCACCCACAGGCTGTCCATCGCGTTGCACGATGAGTGGCTGGCCAAGATCGAGTGGCGCGGTGGAATAGGCTCCGCTGGTCTCTTTGGTTTGCTTGGGTTCGCTCATACTCATCACTCCCTAGGCTGATGAGGGCAGTATATCACATTCGTTTGTATGAGCCCCAGCTTCTGCCAGAAGCTGGGGCCTATGCAGCGAGTGGGTGTATACCTGGCGCGTGCTACGGCGATGTGCGGATCAAGGGCAAGTAGACCTGCCACCTGAAGGCGCTCACGGCAATGTAGTTTGAGCGCGTGGCTACATCCGTGCCACCCAGACCGGACACGCGCAAGGTCACGGTGTAAACGCCTGCGGCGTAGACGTGTGTTGGATTGCCGAGTGTGCTGGTGATGCCATCGCCAAAGTTCCACGCGAGATCAGTGTAGTCGCCAGTCGATTGATCGGTGAAGGTGACGGTCAATGGGGCCGTGCCGCTCAACGGCGTCGCGCTGAAGTCAGCATGAACGGGTTGATACACGGTGATGGTGTTGGGGCGCGTGACTTCGTCGGTGCCACCGAGGCCGCTGGCTTGCAGTGTGATCGTATAGGCTCCAGCAAGGCCGTAAGTGTGCGTCGGATTGAGCAGTGTGCTGGTGAGGCCATCGCCGAAATACCACACGAGATCGGTGTAATCGCCTGTCGATTGATTAGTGAAGGTGACGGTCAATGGTGCGGTGCCGCTTAACGGCGTCGCACTGAAGTCAGCGGCGACCGGTTGATACACGGTGATGGTGTTGGGACGCGTGACTTCGTCGGTACCACCGAGGCCGCTGGCTTGGAGTGTGACCGTATAGGCTCCAGCAAGGCCATAGGTGTGCGTGGGATTGATCAGCGTGCTGGTGATGCCATCGCCGAAGTTCCACATGAGATCGGTGTAATCGCCCGTCGATTGATTGGTGAAGGTGACGGTCAACGGGGCCGTGCCGCTCAACGGCGTGGCGCCGAAGTCAGCAACAACCGGCTGATACACCGTGATGTAGTTGTTGCGCGTGAGGCTGGCCGTGGCGGTAATGTCGGCGATGGTCAGGGTCACCGTATAGACGCCCGGGATTGTATAGAGATGGGTGGGACTGATGACGGTGGAAGTGCCGCCATCGCCAAACGTCCAGAGCGTGCTGGTGTAGGAACCCGTGGATAAATTATCAAAGGTCACACTCAGCGGAGCAACACCACTCAATGGTGAGGCACTGAAGTCAGGTATCGAGTCGCTGGGGGCGAGGATGCGCCGTGCGATGTCGAGCGTGATGCTGGTGATGGCTGTGGCATCGGGTGCGAAGTAGTAGTTGTCGCAATTCAGGCCCAGGCCCACATCGTCCGCTCGACCACTGGGATCGGCGCGCGTGTCGAAATCGCGGAAGGGCGCTTGTGTGTCAAGACACGGCCCGGTAGAGAGATTGCCATCATCGCCCATATCGGCAATGTAGCGCAGTAGCTGCTCTCCGGCATCGGGATCACCATACACTGGGTTGGAGCCGGTGCAGGTCGCCGGTTGACCGTTGGCAGGCGGCGTGTAAATTCCGTTGGAGCACACTGTGCTCTTGCCAAAACCGATCGTGAACATTTGAATTCCGGCGCTGCCTAATGAAGGATAGAGATTGGGATCCAGCCCGATGAGGTCGCCATACTCGCGCGCGTAATCATCCGCATCGTAGAGGGGATCGACTGTTGGTGTCACAAAGTGTCGTGAGTTGACATTCGCATCGCGGCATTTGAGCGGCGTATTCCGTTCCGAAAGCGGGCAGATACCATAAATCGGATCAGACCACGACACTCGTGGATCGGGGCTAGTGCGATTGACGGGACCATCGACGATCAGAACCGCGCTCCATTTGACTTCCGGCCGGGCTGAACTGAATTCGTCACGAGCCTGAAGCAGCGCACCGCCGATGTTGCTGCTGCCGCATTTCCACATATCGGCTGGTGGCATGCTCAAGTTGCACGGGATATGACCATCCACGCCATCTGGCCGTGGCACATACACATCCATGCTATTGACCGCGCTGATCGCTTCGGAAAAATCGAACGTCATACTCAGCACCCGCGTCGGAGTTTCGGCGAAGTTGATCAGTGCCATACGATCGGTGCCGGGGCGCAACTGTTTGATAAAACGATAGGCCGCTTCCTTCGATTTTCGGAAAGGCTGGCAGATGCCGCGCGTTAATTCTGGATAACTGGGGTCGCTGACCACTTCGTTGTTGCAACCAATGACTGTCGTACCATCCCACAATATGCCGCCGTTCAGGCAGGCATATATATCATTAACATTCTCCTGATAGCACTTACTTGTCAGGTATCAGGACATCGTGAACTGTTTTGAACACTCAACTTATTTCGCTAATGTATCAGGACATCGTGAACTACCTCAAGCCGTTTTGGCGTGAGCGAACTCGGGTCTAAGTCGCGCGACTGTTTCAGGGATATCAT
>JBGSPW010000050.1:0-116669 GCA_041738395.1 Thermoflexales bacterium | reverse complement strand
GGGCGCACGCTGAATCGTGAAGAGATGACCAGCATCACATTCAATGTCAGCCAGCCAGCAGTCACTCAGTCTTGATGTTGAGTCTGAACCCGTGAGCCCGAAGGTGATTCGGGCTTTTTGTTTTATAATGCAGGCGTAATGCGTAATGCGTAAAACGTGATGCGTAAGATTACGTTTTACGTTTCACGTTTTACGAAAGGCACCATGCGACGCAAGACTATCTTTCTCATTGCCGTGCTTATTCTCGCGGCGGCAGCATTCCTGGCCCGCAATACGCTTCAGACCGCGTTGTTCAACGTGACGGGCGAGGAAAGTCTGCTGGGGCAGGTGCGCGGCTTGATCGATCTCGCCTCGAACTTCACGCGTCCGATGCCCAACACGGCCGATAACGTGCCGGTCGATTTTGCGGGCGTCGCTGTGTTTGGGGTCAACACGTTCCTGGAGCAGGAGGTCGAACCCGCCAAGCGCGATCGGCAGCTGCAGATGATGGCCGAGGCGGGCTTCAAGTTCATCCGCCAGCAATTCCCGTGGGCCGACATCGAGATTAGCGGCAAGGGCAACTTTGAGGATTGTCGCAACGGGCCGTGCATCAACGCGTGGGCCAAGTACGATAACATCGTCGAGCTGGCGCAGCGGCACAATATCAACGTCATCGCGCGCTTGGACGCGCCGCCGAAGTGGGCGCGCCAAAGTGGCGCGCAGACCACTCCCGGTGATTTTGCGCCGCCCGCGAACCTCGACGACTATGGTGATTACGTTGCTGCGGTGGCCGATCGATATAAAGGGCGCGTGCAGTACTATCAAATCTGGAACGAGCCGAACAACTATCCCGAATGGGGTGAGCTGCCCGTCAATCCCGAAGATTTCACGAAGTTATTGTGTACGGCCTATCGGCGTATCAAGGAAGTCGATCCGAATGCGAAGGTGCTGGCGCCCGCGTTGACGCCGACGATTTCACTCGAACCGGGGCCGGGGCCGGGCACGGGCCTGAACGATTTCATCTTCTTGCAACGCATGTACGAGGCCGGGGCAGGGCAGTGCTTCGACATCATGTCGGCGCAGGCTTACGGCTTGTTCTCTGGCCCGACCGATCGGCGGATGCGACCTCGTAACGTCAACTTTGCGCGGCCCATGTACATCCGCGACATCATGGTGCAGAACGGCGACGCGCACAAGCCGATCTGGATCAGCGAAATGAATTGGAACACCGTGCCGGACGGCGTCGCCGACAAACGCTTCGGGCAAGTGTCGCTGGAAACGCAGGCGCGCTTTTTGCCGCTGGCCTATGAGCGCATTCGGACTGAATGGCCGTGGGTGGGCGTGGCCTCGACGTGGTTCTTCAAGCCTGCGAGTGATGCGGAGAAGGATCAAGTGAAATATTTCTTCCGCCTGGTCGAGCCCGACTTCACGCCGTTGCCGGTGTATGATGCGATAAAAGCTTATGCCGGCAATAAGTGATCCACGAATTCACACGAATCTTCACTAATTCATCCGCGCTGATTTGTGGAGATTCGTTGATCAAACTGCTTGGTTGACGATGACACAAATCAGCAATCAGAAATCAACGATCAGAAATTTCCTGGTTTTTCTTGTCTTCCTTGTCCTCGCGGCGTTTCTGCGCTTCTACTTACTTGACGGGCAATCCTTCTGGAACGACGAGGGCAACAGCGCGCGGATCGCGGAGCGTTCGCTGCAACTTATCACCGAAGGCGCGGCGGGCGATATTCATCCGCCATTGTATTACTACTTACTGCATATCTGGCGCAGCCTCTTCGGATCGAGCGAGGTGGCGCTGCGGTCGCTCTCGGCGGTGCTGGGCGTGGTGCTGGTGGGGCTGACGTTCCTCATCGGGCGTAAGGCGTTTAGTGCTGGCATCGGCTTACTGGCGGCCTTCGTCGCGGCGATCAATCCATTCCAAATTTACTACTCGCAAGAAGCGCGGATGTATATGCTGTTGGCTGTCATCGGCGCGGCGGCGACGTTTTTTCTGCTGAGGTTGCTGGAAGATTGGTCAATCAGGGATCAGGGATCGGTTGATCAGGGATCAGGCAGACGGCGTTTCTCATTGATCATTGATCATTGTTCATTGATCATTCTCTATGCTGCCGGCCTCTACACCCACTACGCTTTCCCATTCATTCTCGTCACGCACTTCTTCATTGTTTTGGTGTGGGCCTTGGTGGTCCGCGCCCGCTGGCATTACTTCCTCATCTGGATCGGTCTGGTTACGGCGGCGGGTGTGTTATTCCTGCCGTGGCTGCCGACGGCATTACGCCAGATCACCACGTGGCCCTCCGCGCGCTCGACGATCGATGCCGGTCAAATGCTGCTCGATACGCTGCGGCTGTACGTTGCCGGGCCGACGCTGCCTACTGCTGAAGCAACGTGGGCGATTGTGATCTGCGGCTTTTTCATCCTCATCGGGCTGTGGAATCCGATCGGGTTTGACGAGCGCCGCGCTGAAGCGCGCGATGTGCTGCCGTACTCCATCCGCCTGGGAGCGATCGTGCTATGGTGGCTGGTGCCGATCGCGTTGATCTTTGCCTTCGGGCTTTTCAAAGAATCGTACTTGAAATTCTTCATTGTTGGATCAGCGGCGTTCTGCCTGTTGCTGGCGCGTGGCATCGCGAATGCGTGGGGCATCGGGTGCGGGGCGTTGGCCATGCCGCGCGAGTTGGCCGGGCAGCCCCTGGCGAGCTGGGCGTGGACGATCGTGGTGTTGGCGTTGTGCGCGGCTATTGCCGTGCCGACGCTGCGTGCGCTGCGCAACTACTATTTCGATCCGGCGTATGCGCGCGATGATTATCGCAGCATCGCACAGCGGATTCTGAAAGCGCAGCGTGCCGATGATGCCGTGCTGCTGGACGCGGCGAATCAGTGGGAAGTATTCACCTACTACTATCCCGACGGCCCGAATGTCTATCCGCTGCCGCGGCAACGCCCGCTGGATCAAGTCGCTGTTGAAACGGAACTCGTCCAGATCGCCGCGCAGCATCCGCGTTTGTTCGTGTTGTATTGGGGTGACGGCGAGGCTGATCCGCAGCGCGTGATTGAGTCATGGCTTGACGCGCACACCTACAAGGCGACCGAGCAATGGATCAATTCGATCCGCTTTGCGACCTATGCCGTGCCGATGAAGTTATCGGACGCGCCGGAGGTAAAAAGCGGTGCGCGCTTCGGCGAGCAGATCACGCTCGACGGCTACACGCTGCCTGCGACGCAGCTGCAACCGGGCGACATCCTGCAACTCGATCTGTTCTGGCGCACCGCCGCGCCGCTGAGCGAACGTTACAAAGTCTTCGTGCATGTGCTGGATCAGAGCGGCCAGATCGTCGCGCAGACCGATCGGGAACCGGGCGGGGGACAACAGCCTACCGCGAATTGGGCAAGCAACGAATTGATTATCGATCGCTATGGCGTGTTGATTCCTGAAGACATACCACCGGGAACCTATGCGATTGAGATTGGCTTGTACGACTTCAACGGGACGCGGTTGCCAGTTAGTATAGGCGGGGATGCGTTGATCGTGGCGAATGTCGAAGTGCAGTGAGTGAAAGACCTGGCAGGTTTTCGCCAGATCATCAGGCAGCGCGATTGACCTGCCTTGCTCACCACGAGCAAATAACGATGATCAGCGGAAAACCTGCCAGGTCTACTCTATGGAGTGAACCATGAAACGTCTGCTGCTCTTGATTCTCAGTGTCTTTCTTGCGGCGTGTACTGTGCCGACGCCTACGACGCAGCCCGTACTTGTCGTTCCTCCGTCTCTCATTCCCTCTCTCATTCCATCCCCCGTTCCCTCCGCCTCACCAACAAGCAAACCGTCGCCCGCCCCTTCGGCTGATGCGCCCACGAACGAACCGACTCGTGCGCCGGTCCAATCGGTTGCTGAGGTACTGCTGCCTGTCCTGGAAACGACTATCGAGCTTGGCCCGCCCGATTTTGAACAGCTCAACAGCCCACATCCGATGGTCCTCGACGATCAAGCCGATCGCCTGTATGTAAGTCTCTCATCATCACGCACGGTCGTGTTGGACGCCGACACCTTCGCGCCTCTCGGCGAGATTCCTGCGGGTGGTGCGTTAGACGTGAATTCGGTCGCACAGCGTTTATATGTTGGCGTACCGGGTAGCTATGTCTACCAGGCCGATGGCACCAGCGTGATCACACCGGCTGAACTCAAGTTGTTCAACACGACGAATCTCGCGTTGCTACGCAGTCTGGTCCTGAGCGACACCTCGATTGTGCCGCCGCTGGTGACGGTCGACCCATTCAACAACAAAGCGTATATCACTCAGATCGGAGTGACCATCGCGGACGCGACCACTCTCGATACAGTCGGTACGCTCAGTGGCACGTTCCCTGTCCCCAATGGATTAGTGCCCAATTACAGCGCTGTCGAGGCAGTGGTCATTCCGCACCAGCAGCGTTTGTTTGTCAGCTTGAACAATGGCATTCCCGGCTCCAACAATGGCAACGTCCTCGCGGCGTATGATCTGGCCTCGGGGCAAGTGATTGCTCAAGATATGGAGCGCAGTGTCAGCGGTTTTGCAGTCGATGCGACGAACGGAGAAGTGATCGCACCGCGTGCTTACATCAGTACGGCGGCTATTGTGAAGTACGACGCTCAGGGCCGAATGCTTAGACGGCTTGACGGGGCCAGCGGACGGGCACAAATCGATCCGCAGCACAAGCGCGTTTACCTGGTGGAAGGCAGTGACCCCTGGTGCCTGAAGGTATTCGATCGGGACTTGAACTTCCTGGGCATGATCGATCTACCCGGCAGTGCGGCACCGCAAGGCTTTATCTTCGATGCAGAACGCGATCGGTTGCTGATCTTGCAGAACGACGGCAAACTGCTGGTGCTGAAAGGACAGGGTCAACCGATCGGCGCGCAGCGTGCCGACAGCGCGGTGATTCCCGTTCGCAGCTCCGTGTTATCCATTCATCCGTCATCCGGCGCTGATCAATTGTTCGTGATCTTCGCGCCCGATGAATACACCAGCGGATACGGCGCGGCATTTCGTAGCGGTGACGCGGGCGCCACTTGGAGGTTTGCGGCAGGCTTGCCAGACGCCGTCACCGATCTCACATCCGCCAATCAAACCGTCTATGCCGCCGTCGGCGGCAATGGAGCGACGCGCAGCTGCGGCGTCTGGCGTAGTGACGATGGTGGACAAGCGTGGCTGCCTTCGTCGCACGGCCTCACCGATCTCGGCATCACGCGCCTCGTCATCTCGCCGGACTTCGCGCGCGATGGCACGTTGGTTGCGTTGAGCAAGCGCGGCGTGTTTCGCTCCACCGATCGCGGGACCACCTGGACGTCACTGGCCGATCGTTACGCTCCGCTGCTCAAAGACCTGACCGTGTCATTCAACGTTGTCGCGCTGTCTCCAAACTTTGCTCAAGACAACACACTGCTGATCGGTCACTCCAGCGGCTTATGGCGATCGACCGATCGGGGCGAGACATGGACGGCCATCAACGGCGGTCCGGCGGCCAACCGATTAGCTGCCGCGCCCGATGGCTCGATCGTGTTTGCCACGGCCTATGATGGCGTGCATCGTTCTACCGACAGCGGACTAACCTGGTCGAACGTCAGCACCGGTCTGGATGTGAGCAGCAGCACACTGGCAGATGTGCAAGTGTCCGATCGAGAAGCGCTGGTGCTGCTCACCAGTTTCGATCAGCCTGGCGCGGTGTATCGTTTGCCACTGAATGAGACGATGTGGCAGCGTCTGCCGATCGAGCTGGATGTCACTGCGTTGGCGGTGCTGCCGGATGGCGGTTTGCTGATCGGCACAAGAGACGGGCTGATGAAGCGTTATCCATAGTTTGCAAGCGGTTGGGCGCGCGTGGTACAATGCACCGAGGTTAGAACATACTTACCAACGGGGGAATAGAGGTTCACATGCCTGAAAAGATTCTGATCATCGAAGATGATGATTCGCTGGCAACCTTGACGCGCCTGCAACTGGAAAGCAAGAGCTATCTGGTGCAGATTGCCCACAACGGTGCCGAGGGTCTGCGCCAGGCCTACTCGTGGCAGCCCGATCTGGTTTTGCTGGACATCATGATGCCGGACATGGACGGCTGGACGGTGTGCCAGCGCCTGCGTGAAATGAATGATGTCCCCATCATTTTCGTGACAGCCGTGGGACAGGAACGCAACATCGTGCGCGGCCTGCAATTGGGTGCGGACGACTACATCATCAAACCGTTCAGCACCAAGGAGCTGCAGGCGCGCATCGAAGCGGTGCTGCGGCGGCACCGGCAGACCGATACCACCGATCAGCCACTGCATTACACCAATGGCTGGTTGACGGTCGATAGCGAGCAGCGACAAGTGACGGTCAACGTCAAGCCGGTCGATCTCAGCCCGATTGAATTCCGCCTGCTGACCACGCTGGTTCGCAACGAAGGCAAAGTGCTGACGCACGAGTTTTTGCTGGAGCAAGTCTGGGGCCCGGCTTACAAAGAAGAGCGCCACTACCTGAAGCTCTACGTGTGGTACCTGCGCCAGAAGATCGAGCCGGATGTGAATCATCCGCAGTACATCCTGACCGAGCGCGGTGTGGGGTATCGGTTCGCCGTGCGAACTAACGAGTAGCCAGTGGGGTGTAAGTAAAATGGGTGATCGAGGTATTCGATCACCCATTTTTGTTGTTGACCAACGACTAGCGACGAGCGACCAGCCACCAACCTACTGCCAGTAACTCAAGTCGAACAGCGTCTTCAACAACCCGCGCCGCTCTTCCGTCGTCATCTTGCGCGGCAGCGCAGCCTCAGCTGTATCAATATCTATACAGCAACGGCCTCAAAGGCTACACGCAAGGGTTCCAGCTGGGGGGCTGAAAAGTTCAATTTCTCAAAGCCAATGACATGCCCGGCTTTGTCTTTCATCAGCACGACTTCTTCGCCGGTTTCTTCACAGATGAACTCATCTTGCGGCCGACCAAACCAGACCGTCAGGGTGTTACCGGCTTGATCGTAATAAACTTTTACTTGTGCCATACTATTACCCCCTCTTTGATGGCGTCAGTCGGATAGGCCGTGATCAAAAAGCCATACGTTTCATCGACCTGTTTCGAGACCGCACATACCCAACGACCCAGGTGTTCCGTCCGATAAAAAAGGTAGACATCAGCGTCACTGCGACTACGGCGTATTTCATCGGGCAGGGCGAGGGTGCTCTTTACATCTGCTTCTCGCCCCGCCATGACCGGGTGCTTAAAGTTGACGATCACATCCCAGTAGACGTGCGTCACACGGACGAGAAACCCCAAGGGTGTCGAGACTTCAAAGTACAAGTCAGAAGCAGGTTCGCTACCACTCATATTAGATATTGTAACCTCAATTGCCTAAAGAGGAAACGGGTCGCAAATACCGGTTTTGCAGCCTGCCCACCGGAGACTTTGATCCGCATCTATTGCCAGTAACTCAAGTCAAACAACTTCTTCAGCAGCCCGCGCCGCTCTTCCGTCGTCATCTTGCGCGGCAGCGCGGCCTCATCGCGGATCGTCGTTAGCAGTTCGACGCCCATCAACTTGTTATCGTAGACCAGATAGCGGTCGATGAAGTTCTCGCGCAGATTGCGCGCTTGCATCTGATCGAAGAACAGGTTGCCCACGCCATAGTGCAGGAAGCCATTCCCCTTCAAGCCAAAGCCTTGCACGCTGTGGCCCTGACTGCCGCTGACCACATCCGCGCCTGCTTCAATCAAGCGCGCAAAGTCCTTCGCTTGCGAGACCGCCGTTTCGTAACTGTAATCGCCCAATGGTTGTTCGTTGTATTGCAGCGTCGAAAACACGACTGCGCCAGCGGCCTTGGCCTGCTTGATTTCGTCCTGCAATTCGAGATAGGGTGACGCGCACGGCGCAGAACCGGGGCGGCCATCGCCCAGCCCATCGACCCAATCGATTGAGGGGCCGACCGGGTTGCAGCCGGCAAAAGCCAGCACGTTGCCATTGTGGGTCAGCGTGATGTAGCGGGTCGCCTCAGTAATCGTGCGCCCGCCGCCATAGTAAGGAACCCCTTCACGCTCGTACAAGTCGAGCGTGTAACTCAACGGCTCGACACCATAGTCGTTCAGGTGATTCCCGTCTAACTCAATAACGTCGGTGCCAATGTGCTTCAACAATTCCCAATAACTGGGATCGCTGCAAAATACACCGCGATTCGCGGTGGGCTGCTTGGGGCAATCGGGCCAGAACGAATTCTCATTGCTGATGTGGACGATGTCGGAGGTATCGAACCAGTCCTTGATTTCCTTAGCAGGGTAGAGCACACCATTGACATCGATGCTGGCGGCGAAGTCGCGGGCCATGGCGGTGACGCCCGTCATGGCGACCAACGTCAGCTTGCTCTCATCGCGATTCGTCAGCGGCTGTCCCACAGCCGCTTGGAGTTGCTCGGCTTTGTCGATCGGGCCGGCGAGACCGATCTTGACTGTCAGCGGATAGGCGTTGAGATCAAGTCCGTGCAGAAACGGCGTGCGCCCATCGATCGACAGAACCTTGAGGCGCGGATTCAATTCGTCGAACGGCACGATGCCCCACGCGGGTTTGGCATCCCACAATTTCTGCGTCAACTGATCGGCGGGCAGCACTTCCACCGCGCCTGAGGCGGGTTCGCCCAGTGCCGTTTTCAAGGCGCTGAGCGTGGATTCGCTCAGACGCAGCGGGCCGGTGAAGTCGCAGGCGTCACATTCCACGGGCTGACTTTGCCAGGCGGCCTGCACGGCCGCGAAGGGCACATCGTCGACCAGCGTCGGGAATGGCGCGACCAGCGCATACACCCACTGGCCGACGATCGGTACGTCGATGTTAGGCGCGTACGCCACTTGCAATGCCGCCAAATTCGGATCGCCACTCGCGATAAAGACGTCAGCCTGTTGGGCCAGCTTGTCATTGATCTGGGTGCGGAATGCTGCGGGCAGCGCTCCCGAAGCAAACACGCCGATGGGCGCAGGCGTGACCGTGGGTGTCGCCGTAGGGATGGGGGTCTGCGTCGGCCGTGGTTTCGCTGTTGCCGTGAGCGTCGGCGTCAGCGTTGGTGTGTTGGTCGTGCCGCAGGCCGCCAGCACTAGCAGCAGCACACTGACTGTGATCAGAATCAGAATCTTCTTCACCACAACTTCTCCTTGTTTTCCTATAACTACTATCTACTATCACTGCGAGCACTTTCGCCCGGCGCGCCTCCGCCGCTTTGCGGCGGGTAAGGCGTCATCGAAGCAGTCTCCTGCATTGGGTTGAGATTGCTTCGTCGTTGAAAAGCACTCCTCGCAATGACGGCAGAGAGTTTGTTTTCCTTGAGGCAAAGCCGCGCAATCATATCATCGAGAGGATGATGCGGCAAACGGTGCATGATGCGCAAAACGTGATGCGTAAAGCATAATGGCGCGCTGGGCGTCGTGGATCAAATCAGGCGCGATTCAATGTAGTTGATCGCCGCGTTCACATCCGGTAGCACGATTTCACTCAGCGGCGCGAGGGCCGCGGCTTTGGGGCCGCCGGCCGCAATGCCGATGGCGTGCGCGTGAAGATCGAGCCCGTTCTGTTTCAAGAGATCGATCGCGCCCTGCGTGGCCTGCATGCCCAGAATGCCATCTTCGATGATCCAGACATGGATGCCTGGCCGCGGCGTGCTCTCAAACCGCGTCCCCGCGGTTTGCCTCGACCGCGCGGACGCGGTCAAGGAGCCTAGAGCCGCCAACGGTCCGATCAATTCTCCGCGTGACATGAGCGCGTGCGCCGCCAACAGCGAGTTCGACTCTTCGTGCGTCAGCGCTGCGCCGATCGCCGCCAGGGCTTGAATGGGCGCCGGCTTGGTGACACTCTCGAACGGCACGTTGACTTTGGCGGCCAGCCACTGCACGCGGCCGGTGGCAATCAATGGGTAATCCATGCCGAGTAACTGCATGCCCAACTCCGCCTCCGGCGAATAGCCGATGAGTGAGATGTGATCGGGATCGTCGGCGGGAGGCAAGCTGGGTCGCGCGGTATACACGCAGATCTGCACCCGATTAGCCTGTACCCACTCCGCGAGTTTGGCTTGCGAAGCCGCGCTAATCAGCGAATGATCTTCCGTCGCCAATACAGACGGCGCGGCAAAGCGCGGTGGCCGATGATACGACTCGGCGTACAACTTCGATCCGATGACGAGCTCCTGGAAAATCTGCGTGACAGGCGCGCGATCGACATCGTGTGTCTGAGAGAACATCTCACGCAGCAACGTTTCTGTGGCAGAACGTGTGTCTTCTCGCACAGATAATTGAGCCAGCGCGTTGAGGAGCATGTCGCGGGCACGTTCCACCGGTTTACCCTGCAACAAATCGATCTGTTCGAGATAGGGCTGCGCCACGTCTCTCAATTGCGGCACGCTGACACCGCGGAACTGGCGCAGGAAGTCTTCAAACGAGGCCGGGCGCAATGCCAGATCGGGATGGCGAGCCAGCGTGGCGGCGATCAACGTTCCGGCGCACAGCGGGCACAGGTCCCATTCGTTGACGTAGCCGCGCGACTGGAATTGATCGCGCGTGGGGGCATCAAACACGATCGGGTGGGCGCCCATGAGTTCGTTGAAGTAATTCAACGTGGCGACCAGCGCGGCATAATAGCCGCCATCCTCGATCAGCACACCATCGACATCGAAGAGCAGCAGGTGCGGTGTGCTCATCGGCTCATCTCCGACGCGCGCCGGACGAGCTCGGGCAGGCCGGTGGAGATGACGCGATCGATCGTGTTGCGACAAACGCGCAGCGGATCGAGTTCTTGCACGCCGGGATCGATCACGTCCCAGCGTTCGCCGATCAAGTCGGACAGCAAGCAAGTGCGCGCGACCGCCGCCGGATAGTGCTCACCAATCCAAGCAAGGTGTTGCTGCGCGATGCCCAGAATCAGATCGGCCTGCTCAATTTCGTCGGCCGTGATTTGATGTGGCGGATTGAATTGCCTGGCGGCGCCTACTTCGCGCAGCACTTCCAGAATCAGCGGGGCCGCCGGCTGCCCTTCGTATTCCGGCAGCGTGCCGGCGCTGCGCGTCACGAATCGCCCGTCATGGCCGGCCTGCTTCAGGCGCAGCCGCGCCAGACCTTCGGCCAGGGGCGAGCGGCAGTAGTTGCCGCTGCAGACAAACAGAATGGTTTTCAAGATGCCTTCCTTGACAGAGCATGGGGTTTGTGAGAATATTACCCCCGCCTAGCGGGACTATTATCCCCACGATTTGAGAAGGCGCAAGTCACTTTAGAAGGAGCAGCAACGATGGCAAAGACCGGCGAGAAATCCAAAGAAGAAGCCAAGCGATTGGCCCAACCGACCAAGCACCTGTGCGAAAAGTGCGGTCAGGTCATCTCGGTGGGCGACATGTTCCCCATCAAGGATGGTCTGAAGCGCAAGATGATGTACTACCACAAGAAGTGCTTCGGTTAAAGTCACGCGCTCTGCGTCAAAACCCCGCTCGATGTTGAAGCGGGGTTTTTGTTTCAAGGTGCAGTACGATCCCTTTTCTTCAACAACCTCTTCTGCCGATGCGCCAACTCGGCGGTCAGCTCACTGCGCGTGAATCGATCGGGCAGCGTAGCAGCAATGGTCTGCGCCTGTTCCGTCCAGGCCAGGGCTTGTGGCAGATCGACGACGTGCCACTCATAATATTTGGCCAGTTCGATGCAGGCTTCGATCGAGGCCGGCGCATCAAGTGGCGCTGCCTGTGCCACGGTTTCCCACAGCCCGATCGAATCAGCCCGTCGATCGAGTTGCTTGTAGAGCAAGCTTAGACGCATGGCGGCTTGATAATGAGTCAGCGTGTCCGCCATGTCTTCCACTGCCTGCCGTAGATAACGTTCTGCTTGATCGTGCTCAGCCCGATCGGCATGCCACTTGCCGAGGGCGTACCAATCGGCGGCGGTAAGCGGCGTAGCACGATTTTCGTCAAAGATTTGAATCAACCGGGTCGCCAGCGTCACCATCGAGAGGATGTCGAAGGCGTTGTGATACATGACGCGCGGTATCTCGCGCGCATCGCCGGTGCGGACGTAGTCGAAATAGATCTCCGGGATCAGCGATCCGTCGATATCGGCTTGATCGCGGTGTACGTCGAGGATGTGGTATTCCAGCGATTTGAGCGAGCATGACTCCAACCGGCCGCGCCAGACACGCCGCGCCGGCGTCAGCAGATCGAAGTTCGGCGCGCTGAGAATCGACGGGCGCAAGTGGTGCAGGATGAAGCGCGTTTGCAGCAGGGGCACATCGAAACCGCGTCCGTTGAACGAAACAAGCGCCTCGTAGCGATCGAGCCACTCGGCCAGGTGGAGCAGGGTAGCGGGTTCTTCGGCGGGGGAACGCAGGAAGAACTGCCGCAGCGTGAACGATCCATCGTTCTCGAACGTGCCTATGCCGATGAGAAACGCTAGCGTGCCGGTACCGCCCGCGAGGCCCGTGGTCTCGGTGTCGATGAAGGCCACTCGTTTGAGATCGATTTTTTCGTCGAGATCGGCGAGACGCCCCGCCACCAAGTTGGATTGCGACAGGAGTTCTCCCAGCGGATAAGCGCCATGAAAATGATCGGGCGCGTAGTGTTCGATGTGCACGAAGGCTGGGCCATAGTCGGTCTCGATAGTCTCGCCGTCGATCAGCGACTCGATGCCGCTCAAGCGTTTGGGCCTGGGTCGGGGGGTGATGTGACGCGCACCCTTTTGGATGCCGAGTTTTCGCAGGCGGTCGCGGAGGTCGTCAGGCATGGTGTCAACGAATAGGCAACGAATCAACGGATTGGGTCTTCAACGGATGCTGCGCGAAACGGATAAACGGATGCGAACGGATTAGGTCTTCAATGGATCAAGCAGCGAATCAACGGATGGGCGATGATGACTGCTAACTCCAATCCTGTTTAGTTAGCGCTCGTCAACCGCGTCCTCGCGGTTGGTCCGCCCGCGACGCCTAGCGGGCCACCGGCGCGTTGCGCCGGGTATGGCTGGTCGCGGGCTTGGAGCCTTATCTTAACAGACGCCATGAACTGCGTTCACCACAAACCATGAAAACGCTCCGTTCCCCGTCCTCGGGGAACGCCCTCGCAGACGAGGGCTACGAGCATTTTAGATCAGTATTGCTGCTAACTCGCCGTTGATCATTGATCATTGAAAATTGAGAATTGCTCATTTGTCATTGGTAACGAATTGCTTAACCACCCGGTAGAACTTCTCCGGCTCTTCGATTACCGCAAAGTGGCCGGAGTCTTCGAAGATTTCCAGGCGAGCGTTGGGGATGTGCTTTACCAGCTCCTCAGCCATCGCCACGGTGGTGATGAAGTCGTGCCGCCCGACGATGACGAGCGTCGGAGCTTTGATGTTCTTTAGATGCGGACGCAAGTCCATCGTCGCGGCTTCGCGCTCATTGAAGGTCTTTAGCGGCGCGATGCGCACCGGCAGGTGCTTGGTGCGTTCGTGATACGCTGCTTCACGCGCGCCGAAATGCTTGAAATAGAACTTCATTTCGCGCACCCACAGAGCGCTCATGTCGTCGTCGGTTTGATAGCGGCCGGCCCATTCGTCTTGCAGTGCGGCGAAAGAATCCTCGTACCACGGTTGATCTTTGAACTCCGTGACGGCGCCTTCAACATCGCTCAGAAACTCGCCGAAGTAGGCCGCCGTGTCGAACAGGATCAATTTGGATAACGAGTTGGGATAGGTGAACGCAAATTGCTGGGCGATCATGCCCCCGTGTGACCAGCCCATCACGATCGGTTGGCGTAAGCCCAAATGAGCGCGCAGCGCCTCGATGTCAGACGCATAATCGGGCAGGAGATAGGCGTCGTTGGGCGCAGGATCAGACAGGCCCGATCCGCGCGGGTGAATCTGAATGATCGTGACGAAGTCGTCGATCCGGGCGAAGTCATCCCAATCGCGCGCGTCCATGCCGGGGCCGCCGGAAATGGCGATGAGCGCCGGGTATCCTGATGGACCACGAATGGTGTAGTGAATGCGAATGCCGTTGAGGACCGCCTGATGTTCGCCGGGGATCAGGTTCGTCATGATTGTTCCTGCGCGGTGATGTGCTGAAATGATACCATACCCCAGTTGCCTGGAAGCAAGTCTTTCGCCACGCACTGGGACATTTGACGCGTCTACTGTTCTCTCTCGACTAGCCGGTACAATGTGCTCAGTACAGCTTTGGCAGATTCCCTGTCAAATACTAATTTCTGGTGCTCAAACACGGATGAAAACATGCTGCTAGTTTGATCATTTCGCTGCCTGGCATCTGCCAATGCTGGTCCGCGCACGACAGGAATATCTGATGCGATTTCATGCCGGTTACGGAACTGCTGTTCCGCTATGGGTGCATCATCGTAACCGAGTGTGACAACGACATACGGCAATTGTTGGGCTCGAACCCAATCGAGAGGTCCGTTGGGTTTCAAGGATTTGGATCGGTTGAACAACTGGTTCAACGGCGGCATGGCAGGCGGACGATCATATTTCTTGTCGAAGATCACGATGATGCCGATCACGGGCACCGTCAAGTGCCAATCCTGCAGCCCGCTTGCTTGTTCAAAATCTCGGACAACCGGCGCTTGAGGCGAGAACAAGTGCAAATGGTACGGCCAGGGGGGAATGCGACCGACTTCAGTGTAAATCAGCGCTAAAGTCCCTGATGATCTAAAGGGCTTCGGCGGGGTGCCAGAGTGTTTCCACTTGACCAGGAGCGGGCGGGGAGCGGGATCAGGACACAGCGCTTGCATGAACAAACAGGGACTGAGGGAGAGCCCACTCCCTTCGCAGACCCACACGCCCACATCATGTCCGTGCATGGCGTTTATCCTGAAGCGTTGCATGTCCGCTGAAGTAGTCATAGCGCTTTGTCCGTTATTTCTTCGCGTCCACCAGTCTCGCTGGCCGTGCGGTCGGGCGCTCACCTGCCTCTCGCCGCGCACCTCTCAAAGTCTACCTCGAATCATGATGCACAGCAAGCGTGTGTGCCCGCGACGCCTAGCGGGGCCACGGGCGCGTTGCGCCGGATATGGCCGGTACGCGAGATTGGAGCATTCTTACCCGCAAGAGGTATACTTTGCTCAGGGCACAGATCATATCCGCCGCCATGGCGATTCACATCAAAGGAGACCCGGTATGAAATGGCTTACCCGTTCGCATGTGCATGTCGATCGTGTTGCCTGTCCCTGGCTGATTACGCGCTTCATCGATAACGACGCTGAGTTCTTGTTTGCACCCAAGAACCAAATTGACAAAGTCGCTGCCGAAACCGGCGCGATTCCATTCGATGCGCCCGGGGTTGAACTCGGCCATCACGGCGAGCGCTGTTCGTTCGAGTCGATCATCTTGAAATACGATCTCAAAGAGCCCGGCTTGCTGCGGCTGGCGCAGATCGTCCATGCCGCCGATGTGGCCGAGGACATCGACAAGGATCCCATCGCGCGCGGCCTGGAAGCGATTGCGCAGGGCTACAGTTTGCGCTATCCGCTGGACGAAGAAAACCTGGCGCATCAATTCGAGGTGTACGACGCGCTGTATGCGTGGTGCCGTTTACAAGTCGCGCCAGGGTCATGAGATCTCTCACGACAGACGGGCGGCTGCTGTTTGCCACACGCCTCGCTCGCTTGTTCGCCTATGGCTTTCTGGCCGTGGTGCTGGTGTTGTATCTGGCGCAGGCCGGATTGCGTGAAGCGGCAATCGGGTTGCTATTGACCCTCACGTTGATGGGCGACACGGTGATCTCGCTGTGGTTGACCACCCGTGCCGATCGCTTTGGCCGCCGCCGCACGTTGATCCTCGGCACGTTGTTGATGATCTTCGCGGCGCTGCTGTTTGCGGGCACGCAGGAATTCGTCCCGCTGTTGATCGCCGCCACGATCGGGGTGATCAGCCCCAGCGGCAACGAGGTGGGGCCGTTCCTCTCGATCGAGCAAGCCGCGCTTTCCCAAATCGTGCCCGATCAAGAGCGCACGCATGTCTTCGCCTGGTATAACCTCGTCGGTTCGTTTGCCACGGCCTGCGGCGCGTTGTGCGGCGGTGGATTGGCACAGCTGTTACAAAATAGCGGCGTCACACCGTTGAATAGCTATCGCGTCATCGTGATTGGCTACGGGCTGATGGGTCTACTGTTAGCGCTGATCTTCACGCGGTTATCGGCGAAAGTGGAGGCACCCTCACCCCTGACCCCTCTCCCGCATCGGCAGAGGGAAACGCTCGGTCTGCACAAATCGCGGCGCGTGGTCTTCAAACTCTCCGCGCTGTTTTCGCTCGACGCGTTTGCGGGCGGCTTTGTCGTGTCGAGTTTTGTGGCCTATTGGTTCAACGTGCGCTTTGGTGCAGAGCCGGGAGCGTTGGGGGCGATCTTTTTTGCCGCCAATATTCTGGCGGGCCTCTCAGCCCTGCTGGCGGCGCGCGTAGCCAAACGCATCGGCTTGATTAACACGATGGTCGTTACGCACATCCCTTCGAACATCTTATTGATGCTCGTGCCCTTGATGCCGACCTTGCCGCTCGCGGTGATCGTTTTGCTGTTGCGTTTCAGCATCTCGCAGATGGATGTGCCGACGCGCCAATCATACACGCTGGCCGTGGTCGATCCCGACGAACGATCGGCCGCGGCCGGTGTGACGGGCGTAGCACGCACCACGGGGGCGGCGATCTCCCCGTCGATCACCGGAGCGCTGTTGAGTTATCCCTCGTTGTTGAATGTCCCGTTTTATCTGGCAGGCGGCTTAAAAATCATTTACGATGTGCTGCTCTACCGGAGTTTCCGTTCGACCAGGCCGCCGGAAGAGCAGGTATAATCGCATTGCTGAATGCTGAATGCTGAATGCTGAATGCTGAATGCTGAATGCTGAATGTGGAATGGAGCCAATCTTGCTGAACGATCTTCAATCGATTCACCACGACGGATCGCGCCGCTATGTCGATCCGCAGGAAATGCGTTTAGGCGAAGTTGTGACGATTCGCTTGCGTGCGCATCCGCAAACCCCGATCGAGCGGGTGCTGCTGCGCGCCTGTCCTGACGGCGAGCAACTCTTCGTCGAGATGCAGCCCCGCGCTGAGAATGCCGTGTGCCGCTGGTGGGAAGCGCCGCTTAAAGTCTCGATGCCGCTGATGGGCTATCGCTTTCTGTTGTTCACGATGGAGGGCGTGTGGTGGTACAACGGATCGGGCTTGCACCGTCAAGTGCCGACGGACACGGAAGACTTCAAACTGTTGGCCGATTACACTGCGCCCACGTGGGCGCGTGCGGCGGTGTTTTATCAAATCTTTCCCGATCGGTTTGCCAACGGCGATCCGGCGAATAACGTGCGCGACGACGAATGGATCTACGGCGGCCATCCGGCGCGCGCGCGGCCGTGGGGTGCAGCGCCATCGAACATTCCGCACGCCGACATGGTGGAATTCTTCGGCGGCGATTTGCCGGGTGTGGAACAACACCTCGACGATCTGATCGATCTGGGCATCAATGCGCTGTACTTCACGCCGATCTTCACCTCGTACAGTAATCATCGCTACGATGTCGTCGATTACGAAAATGTCGATGTGCATCTGGGCGGTGACGAAGCGTTGATCTCCTTGCGCCGCGCCACGCGCGACCGCGACCTACGCCTGTTGTTGGACATCGTGCCCAATCACTGCGGGATCATGCATCCGTGGTTTCAGGCCGCGCTGAAAAATCAATTCGCGCCCACCGCCGATTTCTTCACGTTTCATCACTATCCCGATCAATATGAATCCTGGCTGGGGGTGAAGTCACTGCCCAAGTTGAACTATCGCAGCGCCGCTTTGCGACACGCCATTTATGAAGGGCCGCATGCCGTGTTTCGCAAATGGCTGCGGGAACCGTATGCCATCGACGGCTGGCGCATCGATGTGGCGAACATGCTGGCGCGGCAAGGGGCGGATCAACTCGGCATCGAGATCGGGCGGGGCATTCGCCGCGCGGTGAAAGAAGAGAATCCGCAAGCGTACCTGCTGGGCGAAAACTTCTTCGACGGCACGGCGCAGTTGCAGGGTGATTGCTGGGATGCGGTGATGAACTACGCGGGCTTCGCGCATCCCGTGTGGTACTGGTTGAGCGGCTTCTTCGTGCGGCAACATGCCGAACCGTACTTCGCCGCATCCGATGTGCCGTGGACGACGCAAGCGCTGCTCGAAACGTGGCAGGCCTTTCGCGCCGCGGTACCGTGGGCCATCGCGCAGCAGCAGTTCAACTTGTTGGGCACCCATGATACGGCGCGCATCGCCAATGTCTTGAACAACGATCCACAACTCAACCGGCTGGCGGTGGCGCTGCTGCTCACGTATGTCGGCGCACCCAACATTTACTACGGCGACGAGATCGGCCTGAGCGAAGACGCCCGCGCGTGCCTGCCGTGGGATCGATCGAGTTGGGATCACGATCTGCGCGCGTTTTATCAGACGTTGATTAGGCTGCGTCGAACGTCGCCTGCGTTGATCGACGGCGGCTTTCAGGTGCTGTTGATCGAGGACGACACGTTTGCGTATCTGCGCGATAGCGATCAGGATCGAGTTGTGGTGGTAGCCCAGCGGGGCGCCACCAGCCGATCGGCTTCGCCGCTGCCCGTTAGTCATGGCGCGATTCCAGACGGTGCGGAATTCATCGAAGTGATCAGTGGGGCACGGGCTACCGTCGTGAATGGACATTTGCCTTTGCCCGAAATGTCGGCGGGTGTAATGGTGTGGCGATCAGCCTAATCGCTCATTCTCTCTATCCCTCTGTCGCTCGTTCGATAGAGAGATAGAGAGATGGAGAGATGGAGCGGGTCATGAAAATACTATGCGTAGATGTGGGAACCGGAACGCAGGATATTCTGCTGTACGACAGCGACAAAGAAATCGAGAACTGCTTGAAGATGGTGATGCCTTCGCCGACGCTGCGCGTAGCGCAACGGGTGAAGCACGCCACGCGCAGCGGCAATGCGCTGGTGTTGACGGGCGTGACGATGGGTGGCGGGCCTAGCCAGTGGGCGGTGCTGGATCATCTGAAAGCGGGCTACAAAGTGTATGCCACACCCGAGGCGGCGCGCACGTTCGACGATGAACTGGATAAGGTCGAGCGCATGGGCATTCGCGTGGTCAGCGAAGAAGAAGCGCGCCAGCTCGACGAAGAGGAAGAGCGCACCATCGTGTTGCGCGACTTCGACTATCCCCAGATCCAATTGGCCTTTGCCGCGTTCGGCGTCGAGCTGGAACCCGACGGACTGGCGCTGGCCGTGTTCGATCATGGCAATGCGCCCGCCGGTTACTCCGATCGGCAGTTCCGCTTCGATTATCTGGAGCAGCGCCTGCGGGCGGAGAATCGTCTCTCGACGTTTGCGCACCAGCGCGGCGAAGTGCCCGATCAGCTGACGCGCTTGAAGGCCGTTGAAGCCAGCACGCAAAGCTTCGAGGGTGAGGTCATGTTGATGGATACCGCGCCCGCGGCGGTGCTGGGCGCGCTGCTCGATCCGGTGGTGAGTGCGCATCAACAGTTGATCGTGTGCAACGTGGGCAACTTCCACACGCTGGCGTTTCGGCTGGGAGCGGCAGGCGTCGCCGGGGTGTTCGAGCATCACACGGGCGAGATCACGCGTGAACAGCTCGACGGCTTCATCGACAAATTGATGGCCGGGACGCTGGAACATCGTGAAATCTTCGACACGATGGGCCACGGGGCGCTGCTGTTCGATCGGGCGGAGCTGGTCGATCGGTTTGTGACGGTCGTCGGTCCGCGCCGATCGCTGATGCGTGACTCCCGACATCAGCCCTATTTTGCGGTGCCGTTGGGTGACATGATGATCGCCGGCTGCTATGGCCTGCTGCGCGCGTATGCCGATCGGTTTCCCGAGCACGCCGCTGTAATCCTCGCATCGTTGCAGGGGTCGATCAAACCGGCCGTGTGGGAGACGGAGTAGATTCATCTTGCAGTGCGTCATGGGTTGTGCTAGACTTCACTTGGCGCAGTCCACATCAACCAGAGAGAGGTGGTCGTATGGCATTGCAAGTTGGTGATGTCGCCCCTGATTTTGAACTCTCCGCTTCCGGTAACCACACGATTAAATTGAGTGACTATCGCGGGAAGAAAAATGTGCTGTTGGCGTTCTATCCATTTGCCTTCAGCCCGGTGTGCAGTCTACAACTGCCTGGCTTGCAGCAGCAGCTGAGCCGGTTCCAGAGTCTGAATACGGAAGTGCTGGGCATCAGCGTCGATAGCAAGCATAGCAGCGCGGCCTTTGCCGAACATCTGCGGCTGGACTTTCCGTTGGTGAGTGATTTCAACAAAGATGTCACCCAGGCTTACGGCGTGCTGCGCGAGGGCGGTTTTGCCGAGCGGGCACTGTTTGTGATCGACCAGGCCGGCAAGATTACGTACGCGCACATCAATGCTATTGGCGAGGTGCCGGATAACGAGCCGGTGTTTGAAGTGCTGCGCAAACTGCAGTAGAAGGTTACTACTCAGCCGTCATGCCCGAAGGCTTCAGTCGGGCATCCAGGTTCACCGCTGGCAGGGCCTCTGGATTCCCGCCACGTCGTACCCGGCACGTTGTGCCGGCGACGCGCCAGGCGGAAGCGTGCGGGAATGACCGTGCCGCGCGGTGGCTGAGTAGTAACAGTAAAAGAGGAAATCATGCTCACCGACATCGAGAGGATTGTCTTCATCGTTTTGTCGTTGTTCGTGTTGGCTGCGGCCGGTTTTGTGGCGCGCCGCATCACTTTTGTTATTCGACGCGGACAGGGCGCACTCGGTACCGATCACTGGGAACGGCGGCTGGGGCGCGGCCTGGGCGTGTTTCTTACGCAGCGTACTGTGCTGAAACGCCGGCTTGTGGCGAGTGTCTTTCACACGCTGATTGCCTGGGGCTTCACGTTTTATCTGCTGGTCAATGTGGTCGATGTGGGATTCGCGTGGTTTCCAGATCTCCAAGCGCTCCTCGGCAACCCGATCGGCTACGCGTTCCTCCTCGGCGGCGATGTGCTGACGGTCGGTGTGTTGGTCAGCATGGTCGCCATGCTCGTGCGCCGCGCTGCGCAGGGGCAGAAGATCTTCGGCTTCAACAAGAATACCGTCTTGCATCCCAAGGCCTCGTTTGGCATCAAGCGCGATTCGGCCATCGTCGGTCTGTTTATCTTGTTCCACATCGGTTCGCGTTTTATGGGTTCGAGTGTGGTCATCGCATTGCACGGTCAAGATCCGTGGCAGCCGTTCGCCAATCTGGCCAGCAACCTGTGGCTGGGCACGTCCCCCGCGACGCTTGAAGTGTTGGAGCATGTTTTCTTCTGGGGCGCGATTGGCTCGATCATGTTGTTCATCCCTTACTTCTTGATCTCCAAGCACCTCCACTTGCTGATGGGCCCCGTCAACTTCGCGTTGAAGCCGGTGCGCCGATCGATGGGTGAACTCGACAAGATCAACTTCGAAGACGAGAGCCTCACGCAGTTCGGCGCGTCGAAGTTGGAGCACCTCAGCAAGGCGCAGCTGCTGGATGCCTACGCCTGCATCATGTGCAATCGCTGCCAGGATGTGTGCCCGGCCAATACCACCGGCAAGGTGCTGTCCCCCTCGGCGCTGGAGATCAACAAGCGCTATCAGATCAATCAAGAGGGCAAGGCTTTGGCCGCAGGGCAGGAATCGTCGACGTCGCTGCTCGAATTCGCCATCAGCTCTGCAGCGGTGTGGGCCTGCACGTCGTGCGGTGCGTGCGTGGAAGTGTGCCCGGTCGGCAACGAACCGATGCGCGACATCTTCGACATTCGCCGCAGCCTGGTGTTGATGGACAATCAATTCCCCGCGCAGTTACAGTCGGCCTTCAAGGGTATGGAGCGCACGGGCAATCCGTGGAACATCGCGCCGGAAGCGCGGCTCGATTGGGCCAAAGGCTTCAACGTCCCCACGATCGAGCAGAACCCCGAACCGGATATTTTGTGGTGGGTGGGCTGTGCGCCCGCGACCGATGCGCGCGCCCAGAAGACGGCGCAGGCTTTCGCGAAGATTCTTAATGCGGCCGGGGTAAACTTTGCGGTACTGGGCAAGCTGGAGCGTTGCACGGGTGACTCGGCGCGGCGCGCGGGCAACGAAGCGTTGTTCTTCGAGTTGGCAACAGGCAACGTGGAGATGTTGAATGAGGTTGCGCCTAAACGGATTGTGACGACCTGCCCGCACTGCCTGCATACACTCAAGAACGAGTATCCGGCGTTTGGCGGCAACTACACCGTCATCCATCACACGGAATTGATCGCCGAGCTCTACAAAGCGGGCAAGCTCAAGAACTATCCAGCCACACGCACCGACCTCACCTTCCATGATCCGTGCTATCTGGGGCGGCACAATCAGGTCTACGACGCGCCGCGCGAAGTGCTGCACTTAGCGGGTGCGTCCCTCACCGAACTGCCGCGCCATCGCAGCAACGCCTTTTGCTGCGGTGCGGGCGGCGCGCAGATGTGGAAGGAAGAAGAGCACGGCACAGAGCGCGTGAACGAAAATCGCTTTGCCGAAGCGCTGGCGACGGGGAAGAATACCCTCGCTGTGGGCTGCCCCTTCTGCCTGACGATGATGACGGATGCGGCCAAAGCGGCGCAGAGCGAGATGCAAGTGAAGGATGTGGCGGAGGTGGTGGCGGAGAGTATTGCGTAATGCGTGACCGGAAAGAAGAAACCGGGTTTCTCCATATCTAAATGGAATGGAACGTTTAGCACGGAGAAACCCGGTTTCTACGTGATCCGGTTGCAAAACTCCCGCTGGCGCGCATCGCTCAGCGGGAGTTTGTCATTGTTTATTGATCATTGATCATTGATCATTGCTAATTGCTAATTGCCCGATCATACTCCACGGCCCGGTCTTGTCGATCTTCACCTGAACCAGCTGTCCCCGGCGATCGGCTTGATCGTCGAAGAAAACCAGCTTGTTCGTCCGGGTGCGACCGCGCCATTTGCCTTTGTGCTGATCTTCGACGAGCACTTCCACCGTTTGATCTTGATAGCGCTGGTTGATCACGCTCGAAATGCGCGCGTGCTGAGCGTTGAGCACGCGCCAGCGACGTTCCTTCTCTTCTTCGGGTACATCGTCCGGCAGGTTCCGATCGGCCACCGTGCCTGGCCGCGTGGAATATTTCGCCAGATGGGCCACATCGAGTTTGAGTTCGTCCAGCAGATCGTAAGTCGCCTGAAATTGCGCTTCGGTCTCGCCCGGGAACCCGACGATGATGTCGGTGGCGATGGATGTGTTGGGCAACTTGACGCGAATCTTCTCGATCAGGCGGTGATAATCGTCGGTGGTGTAACCGCGCTTCATGTTGCGCAGGACCTCGTCATCACCGGCCTGCACGGGCACCTCGATGTGCTCGCACACCTTCGGCAGTTCAGCGACCGTATCCAACAGCTTGTCGTTCATCCAGTTGGGATGGGACGTGAGGAAGCGAATGCGCTCGATCCCGTCGATGCCGTTGATCACGCGCAGCAGATCGGAGAGATCGGGATTGTCGCCAAAGTCCTTGCCATACCGATCGACGATCTGGCCTAACAGCGTCACTTCTTTCACGCCCTGTTCGGCCAGCGATCGAACTTCTTGCGCGATCTGGTCGATGGGGCGGCTGCGCTCAACCCCGCGGCGATAGGGAATGATGCAGAACGTGCACGCGTGAGAGCAGCCGTACACAATCGAGACGTGGGCGGCGACGAGTGATCCGCGTTCGTGGGCGGGTAATAAAATATCGCCGTCCTGAATGGCATGCCGGCGGCGGGTCTCCTCTTCCATCAGCGCAAACGACTCGCGCTGGCGCATGAAGTTGACCAGCGGCGCAGTCTCCGAGGGGGCCATGAATACATCGACCCACGGGAACTGCTTCTTCAAAACGCCGTTGCCTTTGACGCCGACCATGCAGCCCATCACGGTGATGATTGTGTCGGGCCGCTTCTCCTTAATCGGTTTGAGCGTCGTGATGTAGCTGTAAGCCTTGTCTTCGGCGCTCTGCCGCACGACGCACGTATCGAGCACGATCACATCGGCGTCGCGCGCGTGATCGGTATAGGTCAGGCCGATCTTTTCGAGCTCGGACCCGACGCGTTGAGCATCGGCTTCGTTCATCTGACAGCCGAAGACGTGAAGATGATACTTCATGGAAACTCCGTAAAACGTAATGTGTAAAGCGTAATGGGGGAATGCCCCTGGCTGCAGAGATTTTACCACACGCGTGCCGGGTTTCTGAATAGTGTAGAATACCCGGCATGGACCTCACCGAACGCATCAAGGCGCGTGCCATTGAATTGGGCTTCGATCTGGTCGGTATTGCCCCGGCAGGCATCGCGTCCCACGCTAAAGAATATGCCGCTTGGGTCGCTTCTGGCATGCAGGGTGAGATGGCTTATATGGCGCGCGATCCTGAGCGGCGATCTGATCTGCGGCGGGTCTTGCCCAACGCGCAGAGTGTCATCATCGTTGGCCTGAGCTATTACACGATCGATCTGCCCGACGACATCAAACACGATCCGTCACGCGGCCTCATCGCGCGCTATGCGTGGGGCGTGGATTATCACGACGTGATGACGCCGCGGCTGGAGGAACTGGCGAGGTTTGTGCGTGAGGAAGCGCCTCACACCCCAGCCACTGCTGCAAAAAGCGCGGTACCTGTGGTCTCTTCCGAAATCCAATTGCCGATTTCGAAAGAGGGGGCGGTTCAAACCAAGGTTTACGTCGATACCGGCCCGGTGCTGGAACGTGATTGGGCGCAGCTCGCAGGGCTGGGTTTTGTCGGCAAGAATACGTGTTTGATCAATCCACGGATGGGATCGTGGTTGTTTTTGGGTGAGGTGATTACGGATGTTGAACTGGAGATTGATGAAATTCCGTCATTGCGAGGAAGCATCCAGAGCGGAATGAAGTCGAAGGATGCGACGAAGCAATCTCGTTTGACACTGGAGGAGATTGCTTCGCGCACTACGCTCGCAATGACGAACCCTGTGGGCTGCGGCACGTGTACGCGCTGTCTCACTGCCTGCCCGACGAATGCGCTTCCTGCGCCGCATGTCCTCGATGCGCGAAAGTGCATCTCCTATCTCACCATCGAGTTGAAGGGATCGATCCAAGTGGAACTGCGACCGCTGCTGGGCAATCACATCTTCGGGTGCGACATCTGCCAGGAGGTGTGTCCGTGGCCGGCGCGCTTCGCGGCACCGTCGAAAGAGCGAGCGCTGTATCCGATTGATATTGATCGTGTCGCGCCGAAATTAGTGGAGTTGGCCCAACTCACTGAGGATGGTTTCAAGCAGCGCTTTGCTGGAACACCGCTGCTGCGTTCAAAGCGGCGCGGTTTGTTGCGGAATGTGGCAGTGGCGCTTGGCAATTGGGGATCGGCTGAAGCGCGGGAGGCGTTGCAGTTTCTGGCGCGTGATCCTGATCCGATCATTTCAGAACATGCACAATGGGGTTTATACTGAACGCGGGAACAAATTGCGGTTTTACGTGCTCCCGCTGGATGGTCACATCCAGCGGCCCAAACGGCGGATGTAACCATCCGCCGCGAGCAATCAAAAGCGCAAAAGGTGCCCGCGCGCAATATAGCAATCAACCACTCAATGTCAGTAAGTTAAGCCGGGTGTAACGTCATGCCCGAATGCTTTCGCCATGCGCGCCCCCGCGCAAAGCGCGGACAGGGCGTGTCGGGCATCCAGAGTAACTATCAGCCAATTACGCTGGCCGGGCAGCTGGATTCCCGCCACGTCGTACCCGGCACGTTGTGCCGGTGACGCGCTAGGCGGAAGCACGCGGGAATGACATGACCAACTCGCTAACTTACTGACATTGACCAACCACTAACAGCCAACTATTCCCTCACCGCCGGCGAGCTTACCTCAAGTTTCCACTCTTTCTTCTGGTTGGTCACTACCGCGTCGAAATAGGCCAGCGCGCGTTCCCCATCCATGTTGATTTCCAGCGTGTAGCCGGGACGCTCGCTGGGAACGTGAATCACTTTGAGGCAGTCGGCGTAATCGGCGGATTCAGGCAGCACGGCGGCTAGCTGATTCCTGGCGTGGTTCAAAAACTCTTCGTTCAGCAAATCGCCCGCTTCGTCGGGATAGATCGCCAGCGGATAGATCTGCGACTCCACCAGATCCTGGAAGAAGTGCGTGCCGTACGACGGTTCAGGCGTGATGCCTTTCTGTGAATAAGCTAACTCGATCAACGCGCTGGAGTTGTAGATGTCGGCGTAACTGACCGGCACACCGAGATCGATGTTAGACGATCCCCAGCGGCCCGGCCCCAGCATGATGAACTTGTGGCCTTCCAGCTGCTTGTTCAGCCGTCCGATGACGCGGGCCAGCTCATGGCGTCGTTCGGCGGGCAGGGCGCTGTAGGTCTGCGATTTGACGAAGAACAGATATTCGACGTCGCTGACCTCGCCCTGCGGCACCATGCGCGAGGAGATGAACAACCGATCGGACGCCGGCAAATCGATCGGAACCGGGCGCGCGGCCGCTTCGCGCAAGCTGCTTTGCGGCCGGCACTGCAGCAGATGCAGGGTCACATTCGGACGCGCATTCGTCGGCGTAATGGTCGCGGCGAACTCCATCTCGATCGGCGCATTGTAGCGCTGGTTGAGCGTCAACAAGGCATTCTTCAGCAGCGGCACAAAGTTGGTGCGCTGCAAAAGATTATCAAAGGTGAGCACAAACCGATCGGGGGTCACGTTGCGCCCCAGCGAGATCAACGGCATCAACGTATCGTCTTCGTTGATCGACGCGATCCAGCGCAGCACTTCGTAATCGGCGGTGAGCACTTCTTTGAGCGGGCGCGTGACGAACTCGTTCGCTTCCAGATCGATGAGATCGATGTAGTGCTGCGAGTAGTGTTGAATGGCTTGCGGCGAAGTTTCCGGGCGCAAGGTGGGATGGCTCAACGTGATCAAGCGCGGGTAATCGTCGGCCACCCGATTGACGGCCCGCGTCCCCAGGCCGTTAACCAGGCGCACAAATCCTTCGTCGCGGCGCAGGCGCGGATTCCAGATGATGGGCGCGCGGCCCAATGCGACGCCGGCGAGCGCCGGGAAGAAATAGCGATGATACGACTGGCCCTGCACCACCTGTAACAAAATCGCCATGCGTTCGTCGTAGTCGAGCAAGCCCATGCGGCGGCGATAGAACAGCGCGTCGGGATTGTAGACGCTGGCGTAGATCTGGCGAATGGCCGTGGTCAGTTCGCGCAGATTTTCCTTGGGCGTGCCCTGATTCGGGCAGAAGTGACTTTCGTATTTGCCCGCGAACGAGGTGCCGAAGTTGTCTTCGAGCAAACTGGAAGAGCGCACAATCAACGGGGTGTTGCCCGCCCGATCGAGAATGGCGCGCAGCCGCTCGGCCACTTCTTCCGGGAAGCGCCCCTTTTCGTACTCGCCGCGGATGAGGGGATACTCGGCGCGAATCTGGTCGGCCGTCTTGTATTTCTGGTTGTATTCCAGATTGTTCAGCGAGATGAAATCATAGAACACATCTGCGCCGATGAAGTACGATTCCGGCACCGTGATGTGCTGCGCGAGATCGGGCGCTTCGGTTTCCAGAATCTTAGCGGCCAGCAGCATGCCCGCCGCCTTGCCGCCGATCTTGCCGTTGCCGATGCGGCGCGAACGGATGGCGCGGAAATCGTCGGCGGTGAAATAGTTCTTGGCAATGCGCACGAAGTTGAGTTGATCGCTGATCATGGTGCGGACCAGCACCACAATGATCTCTTCGATATGGTGCTGAATTTGCACGCGATCTTCCGCGGGCAGCAGTTCATATTGCTGGGCTTTGTTGAGCAGCATGTCCAGCGGGGCCAGTTCCGGGTTGAAGTGCAGCTCGTCGCGCGGAACGCGGCCCGTGCGCAGCCCGACCACGTCGTGAATAAGCGTGTGCAGCAACTCAATGGGCAGGTTGTGCGCGAAATAGAAGTCGGTCAGATAATCGCGGATGAAGCGCGTGCGCTGCAGCCAGAGCCCCTCGTCCTCTTCGAACATCGGGTTGTTAAGCCCCTCGCGCTTCTGCGAGATGATGGCCCGATCTTTGACTTCTTCTTCCAGCCGATCGGGCCGGACGATGCCACGGCGGAACAACTCCTCGCGCATCCGTTCGCGGAGAAGTGGCGCGAGGATGGGATACTGCGTGAGCTGCGAATAGACGTTGACGATGTTGGAGGCTTCACCGATGGGCTCGAGCATGGATTGATCTTATCATGAACTAGCAGAAACCGGGTTTCTCCATTCGGCCTTCAATTTCTTTGAGGTGGAGAAACCCGGTTTCTATGCTAATAGGGGTGAGGCGCGGATTATACCCAGCCGCGCAGCCGCATCGAGCGCACGACTTTGTCGATGGCGACGAGGTAGGCCGCATCACGCATGTAGACCTTGCGCTCTTCCGACATCTCCAGCACGTCGTGGAAGGCCTTGGTCATCTTGTGATCGAGCCGCTGCAGCACTTCTTCCTTCGTCCAATAGAAGTTCATGTCGTTCTGCACGGACTCAAAGTACGACGTGGTCACGCCGCCGGCATTGCACAGGAAGTCGGGAATGACGAAGATGCCGCGCTGCTTGATGATGGCATCGCCTTCCAGTGTCGTGGGGCCGTTGGCGCCTTCGGCGATGAGGCGCACGCGCGGGTGGATGCGGGGCGCGGTCTCGGCGGTCAACATGTTCTCCAGCGCAGCGGGGATCAACACGTCGGCTTCCTTGTCGATCCACGCCATGGCATCTTCCCGCACGTAACCGGCTGTCTTGGCACGCGTGGCGTCGATCGTGCCGTATTGATCCGTGATTGATTGCAGGAACTTCGGATCGACGCCGTCGGGATGCGAGTAGGTGTACGGCTTCTTATCGACGCCGTCCCAGCAGGACACGCACGCCACCTTGCCGCCCAGCATTTCTTTGAAGCCGATGGCCGCGTATTGCGCCACATTGCCAAAGCCTTGAATCGCCGCGATGCTTTGCTTCGAATCGATCCCCAGATGCTTCATCGCTTCGCGCACGGTGTAGATGACACCGTAGCCGGTGGCCTCGGTGCGCCCCAGCGAGCCGCCCATCGCCACCGGCTTGCCAGTGAAGACGCCGGGGGTGTAATTGCCGACGAGCTTGCTGTACTCGTCCATCATCCACGCCATCATCTGCGGGGTCGTGCCGACATCGGGCGCGGGCACATCCATGCGCGGGCCGATGTTCCTCCACATCTGATTGACCCAACCGCGGCACAGCCGTTCTTTTTCTGTGACCGAGAGAGTCGAGGGATTGACGATGACGCCGCCTTTGCTGCCGCCCAGCGGAATGTCGGCCACGGCGCATTTCCACGTCATCCACGTGGCCAACGCGCGCACGGTATCGATCGTTTCGTTGGGGTGGAAGCGGATGCCGCCTTTGTTGGGGCCGCGCGCATCGTTGTGCTGCACGCGGAAGCCGGTGAAGACGCGGGTGCTGCCATCATCCATCTTGACCGGGATGCGGAAGTGGAATTCGCGCAGCGGCCAGCGCAACATCTGCCGCACGTCGTCGGGCAGACCCAACAGGTCGGCGCCTTTGTCGAATTGCGCCTGTGCGGTCTCAAACGGATTTTGTGTTTCGGACATGTGATCATTCTCCTGGGTGTGGTTTTGGGTTTGTCGGGTAGAGCAACAAAAAGCGACCTGAGTGTTCTCAGGTCGCTTGGCTTTCAGTAGGTATAGTTATTCCCTTCGCGGCTAGCCACGCTTATCATCCGGGCTGCAATCAGCCTATGGCACAGGCAGCTCAAGGGTCGCTCCAAGTCAATCGGGATTGGATATGATTCTACTCTATAGTAACCCGAAACTGCAAATCAAGGGTGCATCAAATGTAACGGAGTAAACGGGATGATCGTCACATTTTGTCTCTGCTCAGCCGTCATGCCCGAACACATGCGGTGCAGTGCTCCCGTGCTTTTATCGGGCATCCATCCAGATTCACCGCTCACGCCTCTGGATTCCCGCTTACCACATGCGGGAATGACCGCCTGATCGTTTACCGCTTCGCCTGTAGATGCTTCTTGAGAAAGTGCCCCGTGTACGACTGCTTGTTCGCGGCGATCTGCTCCGGCGTGCCCTGCGCCACCAGCGTGCCGCCGCGCTCGCCGCCGTCGGGACCCAGATCGATTAGCCAGTCGGCCACCTTGATGATGTCGGGATGATGCTCGATGATCAAGACGGTGTTGCCCTGATCGACGAGGCGGTTCAACACCTCGACCAGCTTATGCACGTCGGCGGCATGCAGACCCACCGAGGGTTCATCGAGAATGTACAACGTGTGATCGGTGGCGCGCTTGCTCAGTTCCTTGCTCAACTTCACACGCTGCGCCTCGCCGCCAGACAGCGTGGGGGCGGGCTGCCCCAAGCGGATGTAACCCAGACCCACATCCTCCAGCGTCTTCAATCGGCGCTGGAGCGGTGGAATAGCCTCAAAGAACTCCAGCCCTTCACTTACGGTCATGTTCAGCACTTCGGCGATGTTCTTGTCCTTGTAGCGAATCTGCAGCGTCTCGCGATTGTAGCGCGCGCCGTGGCACACATCGCACAGCACGTACATGTCCGCCATGAACTGCATCTCGATCTGAATCTCGCCCTGACCCTCGCACGCTTCGCACCGTCCGCCCTTCACGTTGAACGAGAAACGCCCCGGCAGATAGCCGCGCACTTTCGATTCGGGCAGTTCGGAAAACAGATCGCGGATGTCGTTGAAGAAGCCGACGTAGGTCGCCGGGTTCGATCGAGGCGTGCGCCCGATCGGGGTCTGATCGATGTTGATGATCTTGTCGATGTGCTGCACGCCTTCCAGTCCGGCGCTGCTGCCCGCCTTCTCGTGCGCGCCGTGCAGCATCTGCGCGAGGCGTTTGTAGAGCGTCTCCACGATCAGCGTCGATTTGCCCGAGCCGCTGACACCCGTCACGCACACCATCATGCCCAGCGGAATTTCGACATCAATATTCTTGAGGTTGTTCTCTTTCGCGCCGCGCACGATGAGGAACTGACCGTTGCCTTTACGGCGCTCCTTCGGCACTTCGATTCTCAACCGGCCCGATAGGTAACCGCCCGTCAACGACGTTTTATCTTTGAGGATGTCGTCGTACGTGCCTTCGAAGATGATGCGCCCGCCGTGTTCGCCCGCGCCGGGACCTAGATCGACGATCCAGTCGCTGGCTTCCATCGTGTCTTCGTCGTGCTCCACCACCAGCACCGTGTTGCCCAGATCGCGCATCGATTGCAGCGTCTTGATCAAGCGTGCCTGATCGCGCGGGTGCAGGCCGATGCTGGGCTCGTCGAGCACGTACAACACGCCGGTCAATCTCGATCCGATCTGCGTGGCGAGACGAATGCGCTGGGCTTCGCCGCCCGATAAGCTGGCGGTAGCCCGATCGAGTGTGAGATAGTCCAGGCCCACATCGACCATGAACTGCAAACGCGCCGAGATCTCTTTGACGATCTGTTTGGCAATCGTCATCTGGCGCGGGGTTAAGGCGACATTGCGCGCGTCTTCGGGCAGTGCGTCCTTCGACTCCATGGCGGGCGCATGTTGAGCGGAACGCAGTGAAGTCGAAACACGCCCGCCATTCCGCTCGGGACGCTTCTCGCCTTTGAGCGACTTCACCCACTCCAGCGCATGCATCACCGGCATCGACGTGATCTCTTGAATGCCGCGCCCGCCGACGGTTACCGCTAACGCCGCCGGCTTAAGGCGCTTGCCGTGGCAGGCGGGGCAGGGCACTTGCGCCATGTAACCTTCGATCTTGCTGCGGATGTAATCGCTGGTGGTTTCCAGGTAGCGGCGGCGCAGATTGTTGATGATACCTTCGAAGGTGGTCTGATAGATGCGCTGATCGCCGAGGCGATTCTGGTACTTCACCGGAATCTTCTCGTCGCCGCTGCCGTACAAAACGATCTCGCGCTGCGCGTCATTCAACGTCTTCCACGGCGCATCCATATCGATCTCGTAATGATCGCAGGTGGCTTTGAGCAGCTGCACGTAATAGGTGTCGTCGCCGTTGGAGCGGCCCTCGGCGTTCCATTCCATCGCGGCGATGGCGCTGCGGTTGAGTGATCGATCGGGGTTGGGCACGATCAGTTCGGGATCGATCTGCAATTTGTTGCCCAGACCCTGGCACTCTTCACACGCGCCGTGGGGCGTGTTGAACGAAAAGGTACGCGGCTCGATTTCGGGCAGGCTGGTGCCGTCGTAGGCGCAGGCAAACCGTTCGCTGTAAATGTGGTCGATCGGTTCTTTGTCGGTGACGTCGTTGACGATCACCACGCCATCGCCCAGGCGCAGCGCCGTTTCGATCGAGTCGGCCAGGCGGCTGCGTTCCAGTTCCGGTTTGATGATCAACCGATCGACCACCGCTTCGATGGTGTGATTCTTGTAGCGGTCGAGTTCGATCGTGTCGTTGACGTCCTGCAGGGTGCCATCGACGCGCACGCGCACGTAACCCGCTTTGCGGATGTCCTCGAAGACCTGTTGATGATGGCCCTTGCGATCCTTAATCAGCGGCGCCAGGATTTGAATGCGGCGGCCTTCGGGCATAGCCGCGACGGCGTCGACGATCTGATCGGCGGATTGCATTTGTACTTCGCGCCCGCAGACGGGACAGTGCGGGATGCCGACGCGCGCGTAGAGCAAGCGCAGGTAGTCGTAGACTTCCGTCGTCGTGCCTACGGTCGAGCGGGGGTTGCTGCTGGCCCCGCGCTGATCGATCGAGACGGCCGGACTCAGCCCTTCGATCTGGTCGACGTCGGGCTTCTCCATCTGGCCGAGGAACTGCCGGGCGTAGGCGCTGAGCGATTCGACGTAGCGGCGCTGCCCCTCGGCGAAGATCGTGTCGAAGGCCAGCGACGATTTGCCGCTGCCGCTGAGGCCGGTGATGACGACCATTTTGTTGCGTGGAATATCCACGCTGATGTTCTTCAGGTTGTGGGTGCGCGCCCCACGGACGGAGATAAATTCTTGTGTCATGGTTGGTTCTTGGTTGCTAGTGGCTGGTAGTTGGTTGTTAGTAGATCCACGGTGCTGCGAAAGAAAATTATAACACGCGGAGATGAAGGAGCGGCGATTTTTAATGTGGTGTTCTAGTCAAGCGTCTAGCGTGTTAAGAAAATCGAGATCGTCACTATTGGGCGGTGCTATAATCAGGCGTAATATCAGAGGCCATAGCTGATAGGCGCTTTTGTCTTGGCTTCGTGCGAACTAGACGGCTACGGCACTTCATCCTCAAGTGGGCATTTGAGGGGAAACTCGCGCCGCAAATTGGGAGCGAGAAATCGATGTGAAAGTTGTTGGAGAGGATAGGCTGTCAGCGAATCGGAATCGGACAACCCTCGCCAACAGCGCGCCAGGGTGCGGTGGACGGAAACTGATAGTCGACTGCTACTGCTCGAACAAAGGTCACCCGTGGCAAGTTGTACGCAAAGTGAACTTGGAGATCGGATATGTACATCAATGCGGTGTTGAGTTACCTTAACGGATGGAAGAAGCTACAGGGACAACATTTGGATCAAGAGATTCGATCTTTGATAATCAACTTGAACGAAGACAATTTCTCCCAACTTTCCAGTGCTCATTTCGGACCAAGCATTCGATATTATTCTGCCAAAAACCTTGTAAAACAGCTCAAATTCGATGCGACTGCTCTTGGATGGCAGACGAGGCAAAAACTGTATCCTGGTAAACGCGGCAAACGCTATTACACTGAAATTGGTGCTTTCAAGAATAGGATCGCAGTTGACTTTATATTTCATGCTGGCGCATATGTCGAGAGTGATTTGTTTATCAAATTCCCTGTTCTATTTCGCGACAGGAAAATTGAAGTTGGCGCAGTTCTTGTCCCAATGACATCAGTTGCAGAGACGATGGGTAGCACAATTGTGTCTTTTGAAGTGATACGTCAACGAATCGCTGAATTGGCGCCTCTATCACTCAAATATCCATTTGTTGTAATTGGGCTATCTGGCGGAAAAGGCAAACGTTCATCCAAGATTGATTTGTGGGAATTGACGTCGGAATTGGATCAATTCCTATTTGACGAAACGGGAATGGCGCTAGATGAAATGCGCGTTAATGGCGAAGCAGCTAACTATGACTTCAAAGAAACACCGCCTGAAAGCAAGAAGATGGCTCAAGAAGTATGCGCATTTGCAAACTTCAAAGGAGGTGGCCTCATTCTTTTAGGAATTGACAATGCAGGTAATGTGAAGGGAATCCTGAGATCTGAATTGGACAGAATTCAGTTGAGCATAACCAGTGCGGTTACGGATATATGCCTGCCGCCACCAAAAATAGATTTCAATGTCTTCGACGTGCCTGAACAAGGCGATCGATGCATTCTGGTAGTGAAGGTGAATGAAATCGCACGCAAGCCATGCATGGTGAATAACCGAGTATACGTTCGCATGGGTGCGTCGGCTCGGCCGGCGGGGCCGGATAAGGTTCGGCAATTGGTGCTGGGGAGTGATTAAGGACGACGCCAATAGTCGATTGCACACGAGAGAAATAGTGGAGAATGAAGTACAAGATCAACAGGAGAATTCCCCTCATGAAAATCCTCTTCATCGGCGGTACCGGCATCATCAGTTCAGCGTGCTCGCAGTTAGCCATCGAGCGCGGCCACGAGTTGTACCTGCTCAATCGCGGGCAGACGACAAAGCGCTCCGTGCCTGCGGGCGCGCAGGTGCTACACGGCGACATCCGCGATCTCGCCTCAGTGCGGGCGGCGTTGGTCGATCACACCTTCGATGCGGTGGTCGACTGGATCGCCTTCACGCCCGATCACATCGAAACCGATCTCGATTTGTTTCGGGGTCGTACTGCGCAGTACGTCTTCATCAGTTCGGCGTCGGTGTATCAGACGCCACCGGCCAATGTGCCCGTTCTCGAATCGACGCCGCTCGACAATCCGGTGTGGCTGTATTCGCGCAATAAGATCGCCTGCGAAGAGCGCTTGATGCGCGCCTATCGCGAAGAGAAGTTCCCCATGACGGTCGTGCGCCCCTCGCACACGTATGACAAGACGCTGTGCCCCATCGGCGGCGGCTACACGATGATCGATCGCATGCGGAAGGGCCAACCCGTCATCGTGCATGGGGATGGCACGTCGCTGTGGACGATGACGCATCACCAGGATTTTGCCAAAGGCTTCGTCGGCTTGTTGGGGCAAAATCGGGCCGTGGGCGATACGTTTCACATCACCTCCGACGAAGTGCTGACGTGGGATCAAATCTATCGGCTCATGGGTCGCGCGGCAGGCGTCGAATCACCGCAGTTGGTACACGTCCCATCGGAATTGATCGCCGCGTATGACAAGGATTGGGGCGATGGCCTGCTGGGTGACAAGGCGCACAGCATGATCTTCGACAACGCCAAGATCAAGCGGTTGGTGCCCGATTACGTGGCGGCGATTCCCTTTGCGCAGGGGGCCAAAGAAATCATGGCGTGGTTCGATAGCGATCCGGCTAATCGCGTGGTGGATGAGCCGCTCAACCAGACGATCGAGCGTATTCTCGCTGCGTATGAAACGGCGTGGCCAAAGTGAAACGCACGCCGGTGCAAGGGCCAAGTCGGCGTAGTCCGCAAGATGCGATATACTGAAAATGCCGAGGTCAATTTGAATAGCTTGCTTGATTACCGGGTTGCACTTGCAGAGGGGCCATGATGCCGGACAAAACTTTCGACCACTCCGCCGAACAAACCGATCGACAATTTCTCCAATCGAATCCGCGTGCGTCCGACAGTTTGCCGGCGGCTGCGCAGTCGCAAGAAGTGCAACGCGAACTGGCGGATTTGCGGACCACGGTCGAAGATTTGCGCCGACAGACGGATGAAGTAGCGACGCTGCGTCAGGCGCTGGACGACGAACGTCGCCGGTATCATGAAGTGTTTGAATTATCGCCGGAGGCCTACCTGTTGACCGACTTCGACGGCGTGATTATCGAAGCGAACCGCGCGGCGGCCGCCTTGCTCAGCGTGCAGCACGATTTCCTGGTACACAAATCACTGCTGCTGTTTATGAGCGAAGCAGAACGTGCCACGCTGGAATCGCATGTGGCGGTCTGGCGCAATACCGATCGGGTCCGCCCCGATCGGCGCTTGCCGATCATCCGTGGGCAGATTCAGCTGCGCGTCTACAAAGGGGCGTCGTTCCCCGCAGATTTCACCATTACCCCGGCGCGCGATAGGGAGGATCAAATCAGCGGGCTGCGCTGGATCCTGCGTGATCTCTCGGAGAATATTCGCACCGAGCAGGCCCTGCGTGAACGTGAGTATCACTATCGGACGTTAGTTGACAATGCCGGCGACGCGATCTTCATTCACAACTTGACTGGCCGTTATCTGGATGTCAACCAGGTGGCGTGTGAGTCGTTGGGCTATACCCATGAGGAATTGCTGCGCATGACGCCGGCCGATATCACCGCGCCGGAATTGCTCGATCGGTTGTCCCAGCGCACAGTCAAATTGCAGCAAGAGGGGCATTTATTCTACGAGACGATTCAGGTGCGGCGCGATGGCACGCGCTTCCCCGTTGAATTGAACTGCCGCCTGATCGACTATGCCGGTGGGCCGGCGGTGCTGACGATCGGGCGCGATATTACCGAACGCAAGCACGCGGAGCAAGCGGTTATTCGCCGCTCGGCCCAACTGGAATTACTGAGTGACATCGGGCGAAAGATCGCCGCGATTCTGGGGTTGGCCCAGGTGCTCGATCGTACGGCGCACCTGGTGCAGGAAAGTTTTGGCTATCATCACGTCGCGCTGTTTTTGGTGGACGACGATCGATCCGAATTGGTGATGAAGGCCAGCGCCGGCGATTTTGTCAGTCTGTTTCCGCCCGGGCACCGCGTCCAAAAAGGGCGTGGGATGGTCGGGTGGGTAGCCGAGCATGGCACCCGGCTGTGGGCCAACGACGTAAATGACGAGCCACACTACATCAACTACTATCCTGATTTGATTCCGACGTGCTCCGAGTTGAGCGTCCCCATCCAGATTGGCGATCAAACGGTGGGTGTGCTCGATGTGCAAAGTCCGCAGTTCAACGATTTTGATGAGAACGATGTGAAGGTAATGGAGACTCTGGCCGATCAGATTGCGGTGGCGATTGCCAATGCCCGCTTGTATGAGGCGGCTCAAGCGCATGCCGGGCAGCTTCATGATCAACCAGGCGGATAAAATATGCTGCTAACGCTTTCAAAACGGCGCGGTTGTCGGTACTGGATCAAACTGCTGATCGTCGGCGTGTTCGGCGGTTTGTTCATCGGCTATTGGGCCTATGTGATTATCGCGGCGGAGGCGTATGCTCAACCGGCTCAGGTCTCGTTGGGCGGTGTGACTCCAGCTGATAAAGGCTTAGCCTACGAAGACGTCACCCTCACGACCGGTGACGGGATTTCGCTCAAAGGTTGGTATCTTCCCTCGCGCAATCGCGCGGCCATTATCATGCTGCATGGCTATGGGGGCAACCGTCTCGAAGTGCTCAATCGGGCGACGCTGTTGGCGAAGCATGGTTACGGCGTGTTGCTATATGATGAGCGCGCGTCGGGCGAAAGCGGCGGTGAGCAGCGCACTTTCGGCTGGCTGGATGTGAACGATGTGCCGCTGGCTGTGGCGTATCTGCAAACCCGATCGGAGATCGATCCTCAACGCATCGGCCTCCTCGGGTTCTCGATCGGTGGGCAGATCGCCTTGCGGGCCGCGGCGCAGTCGGATCAGCTCAAGGCGATCGTGGCCGAAGAACCCGGCTTCGCGCGCATCAGCGATGTGCCGGACATGGCGGGCCTGCTGGATAACTTCTACGACGTTACTTATTGGGTTGGCGAGAAGTGGTTGTCGCTGCGGACGGGCGTGCCCATTCCCCCGGGTGTGATCGACGATCTGAAACGCATGACGCCGCGCCCGATCTTGTTCACGGCTACCGGGCAAGACTACGGGCGTGCGCTGGTGCATTACTTCTACGAGCAAGCGCCTGAACCCAAAGACTGGTGGGAGGTGCCGGAAGCGGATCATGGCGGCAGCCTGTGGGCACGACCGGCAGAATATGAGCAAACGGTCGTCGGCTTCTTCGATCGAGTGTTAGTGAAGTGAAGTCGTGATATAATCAAACTAGAAAAAGATTCATGGGGAGTGGCGAGCCAACGCAGTAGTTGTTGCTCAACATCATCCCGCAAAAATATGGGGATTGCCCCATGATGAGCATAAGAATGTCATTGCGAGTGCAGCGGTCTAGCCCTCCTTGCAATGACATTTTCGTTATCCCACCCCACCCCAGATTCTTGGAAACAAAGGAGCGCAGCATGCAGACCCAGGACTATATCGAACTCGAGGATCACTACAATGCCCACAACTATCATCCGCTCGACGTGGTGATCGAGACGGCTCAGGGCGCGTGGGTCACCGATGTGGAGGGCAAGAAGTATCTGGACTTTCTCTCGGCTTACTCGGCGGTGAACCAGGGTCACAATCATCCGCGCATCGTGCGGGCGATGAAGGATCAACTCGATCGGGTCGCGTTGACCTCGCGCGCCTTTCGCAACAATCAACTGCCGCTATTGGCGCAGGAACTGTGCGAACTGACCGGTTACGAGATGATGCTGCCCATGAACTCCGGCGCAGAAGCCGTGGAGACGGCCATCAAGGCGGCGCGCAAGTGGGGGTATACCGTCAAGGGCGTGCCCGCTGATCAAGCGGAGATCATCGCGTGTCGTGATAATTTCCACGGGCGCACCATCACCATCGTCGGGATGAGCACCGAGTCGCAGTATCAGACCGGCTTCGGACCCTTCACGCCCGGCTTCAAGACGGTTCCGTATGGCGATGCCAAGGCACTGGCGGAAGCGATCACGCCGAATACCGTGGGCTTCATCATCGAGCCGATTCAAGGCGAAGCGGGAGTGCATATTCCTCCGAAAGGTTATCTGCGCGAAGCGTTTGACCTCTGCCGCCAGAACAACGTGCTCTTCATCGCCGACGAGATCCAATCGGGGTTGGGACGAGCCGGTAAGCTGTTTGCGCATCATTGGGAGAACTTCAACGCGGATATGGTCATCATCGGCAAAGCGTTGTCGGGCGGGCTGTATCCGGTGAGCGCGGTCTTGTCGAGTCGAGAAGTGTTGGGTGTGTTCAAGCCGGGCGATCACGGCTCGACGTTTGGCGGCAATCCGTTGGCGTGCGCGGTGGCTCGTGAGTCGTTGAAGGTGCTGGTCGAAGAAAAGCTGATCGAACGTTCGGCGGAGTTGGGCGAATACTTCAAGGGCCGGTTGCAGCGCATCGAGAGTCCGTACATCAAAGAGGTGCGCGGGCGCGGTCTGTTTATCGGCGTGGAACTGTATCCTGAAGCGGGCGGGGCGCGGCGCTTCTGCGTGGCCTTGAAGGAGCGCGGCTTGCTGTGCAAAGAAACGCACGAGCATACCATTCGCTTTGCGCCGCCGTTGGTGGTCAAGAAGGAAGAACTCGATTGGGCCTACGGACACGTCGAGGCCGTGCTGATGAACGGGAACAAGTAAAACGTAATGCGTGAAACGTAAAACGTAAGGCGTCGTCGGGCAGATGAGTTTTTTTGCTCACCAACCGCGTCCGCTGCGCGCGGACGGTGAGCCTCCCAGCGGTATGCACGCGGGACTTTTGTTTCATTGTCCGCTCTTTCAGGCAGTGTTATACTTGCAGGTAGATGTAGCGGGGACAACTATCTACTGGAGGAAACATGGCAACTCGCATGGCGCGTTATGATGTGCACAACGATGGTGTAGGACCCTATGCCGTTTTTTATTGCGATCGCTGTTCGCGTGAATATCGCAGTCAGCCCAACGTCACGGAGACCATCGCCACGGATGTGGGCCGGAACGTGTTAGGCAGTTTCTTGCGCAAAGTCCCGGTGCTGGGTGGCGCGGTCGCCAGCAGTGTGGACAACAACAATCCGCGTTATCAGTACTCACTGACTCCGCAACAAGTGGAAGCGGCCTGGCAACAAGTGGCCGATGTGTTCCACGAGTGCCCCACGTGTCATCAATTGGTGTGCAATTCCGATTGGGATGCGCAGTCCGGTTTCTGCGTCGATGATAGTCCACGCAAGGGTGAAATTGCCGAAGCGCAGGCGGAGCAGGCCGCCGGTGTGGTGAAGGGTCTGGCGAGCGCGTTCGGCTTTGGCGCGGTGATTCAGAATGCGAGCCAGGCCATGAAGCAAGCTAACGACTCAATGGCGCGGTGTCCCAAGGACGGCACACTGGCCAAGCCCGGCACGAAGTTTTGCCCCGAGTGCGGCGCGGTGATGATCCAGCCCACGCTCGACAACTGTCCCAAGTGTGGCACGCCCACCGGTGGCGCGAAGTTCTGCCCCAACTGCGGTGAGAAGATCGAGCGCGCGCCTGCCTCGACCAAGTGTCCCAGCTGCGGCGCGGATGCGAAAGGCGCCAAGTTCTGTCCGGAGTGCGGTACGAAGATCGGATAAAGATTTCTGGACGCGGATTCCACGGATTACACAGATTTTCACGGATTAGAGCAAAGTCCTGCTGTTGTGGTGGGACTTTGTTGTTTCCTGTGAATGAGTTGCGGTTGTGGCGATCTAATCCGCTTCCGGCGATGGTGCTGAATCCGCCAAGCGTGCCATATCGATGAGAGGGTCATAAGGAAGCGGAACCATCGCTGAGGGCAGATTAGTTGGTATGCAACTGCAATCAAGTTTTCTTAAAGGATAGAACATGACTACACCTGCACTGGGAGTGATCTTTCATCCGAAGTTTCCGCCCGAGACGTTAGCCGACTACGCCCGTCGGGCCGAGTCGGCCGGCTTCGATGAATTGTGGCTGTGGGATGATTGTTTCCTCCCCGGAGCCTTTACCTCCGCTGCGATCGCTTTGTCAGCCACACAGAGACTTAAAGTCGGGATCGGCCTCTTACCCGCGACAGCCTATAACCCCTTGTTCGCAGCGATGGAAATCACGACGCTGGCGCGAGCCTTCCCCGAGCGTATTTTGCCGGGCTTTGGGCACGGTGTCGGGACCTGGATGACTCAAATCGGCGCTGCACCGAAATCATCCCTGAAAGCGCTGGCTGAAACCGTGACCGCGGTGCGCCAGCTGTTAGGCGGCGAATTGGTCACCACTCACGGCACGCAGGTGAATTTGGATCAGGTTCAGATGCAGCTGACACCGGCGGTTGTTCCCCCATTGTACGTCGGTGCGATGCGAGACAAATCGCTGCGTCTGGCCGGGCGCGTAGGTGATGGCACGATCTTAACCGGGATGTCTTCACCTGCTTACGTGCGTTGGGCGCGAGAACAAATTCAGGCGGGCATGGCTGAAGTCGGACGCATTCAGCATCGGGTCACGGTCTACCTTGATGTAAAGGTGAATCGCGATGGCGAGATAGCGCGAGCGGTGATGCGCCACTCGCTGGCGGAGCGATTACCGTGGGCCGATGTGCAACTCAACGCCCTGAGGATAGCCGCAGAGATCGACGCCTTCATCCGAGCACATGGCGTTGACGGCGTCGCGCAGCACATGCCCGATGAATGGCTCGATGCTTTCTCGGCGGCTGGAACGCCGGAACAGGCGGCGAATGCCATACAGCGCTTGATGGCCGCCGGTGCAGACTCGATCGTCTTCCAACCGCTGAGTGGCGATCCGGATTGCCTGGATGAATATATCCACGACTTGATGCCACGGTTGAAACCGCTGAGATAGATCGATATTATTCGTTGAGCGTTCCGTTATCGATGAGATGATCGCGGGGGAGAGCGTCATTGCGAGCGTTTTCGCCAGGCGCGCCCCCGCGCATAGCGCGGACAGGGCGTGCGAAGCAATCTCGGCAGGCGCGGATTAGTTGAGGGATGACCGACCATCTAATCCGCGCCCATCGATTCTGCTGAACCCGTCGAGTGTGCCGTTCTCAATGAGATGATCGCGGGCACACCGTCATTGCGAGCGTTTTGTGCGAAGCAATCTCGGCGGGTGCGGATGAGGTGAAGGAGTCTGACAGGTTTTTTTCTTCGTGTCGATTCGTGTGCATTCGTGGATTACGTCACGATGATCTGCGTCGCCTTCACTTCCGGCACATCGCCTTGCACGAAGTCGTCTTGATATGGCGCTACGGGATTCGTCCAGAAATAGACAAACTTGGCGACACTGATCGGTACGTTCACACAGCCGTGGCTGCGTGGCACGCCGTAATCGTTGTGCCAATACGTGCCATGAATGGCGACGCCTTCGAAGGTGAAGAACGTGTTCCACGGCACGCCCGGTAGATCGAACCACGCGCTGGTGCCGCGCTCGGCTTCCGGGGCGCGCATGTGGCGGCTGGGCATCCTTAGAATCGCGCTGAATTCGCCGCGCGGCGTGCTGTAATCGGCCACCAGATCTTCGGCCAGTTTGAACGCCGCGCCCGACGCGCAGCGCGAAGTCAAAACGGCGATATCACCTTCATAGCAGGTCACCAGCTGCTTGGCGAGATTCACTTCGACGCGTTTGTCGGGCGTGTGCGGATTGATGGCCTTCCAATCTTGCTCCTCGATCTTGCGGGTCAGCACGGCCGGCACCCAGTGATTGGTCGCTCCGATATTGTCTTCCTTGCTGGTGTACTCATCCACCGTGTTGTACCACACGCGCCCCGTGGCATCGACGTGCGCCTCGGTGGCGTGATAGACCGTGCCGTAATTGTAAATGTATTTGAGCGGCGAAGTCTCATCGGGCTTGGCGTAGGCCGGAGCGTTGGCGACGATCGCTTCGATCCAGATGCCCCACTGGCCCAGATCGGTATACACCTTGGGGGTGCGATATGCCTCCATCTTTTGCAGCCAGGCCGAGTAAGCAAAGCCGTCGCGCGTCTGGTACCAGATGCGATTGCGTTCCGGGCCGGGGCCTTCAAATTCACCGGCCACCTCGATCGTTTTATCGCGCGGTACCGAACGGATCAGCTTGCGATCGTTGGGATTGAGGCTGCTGTAGACGGGCACGGCAGCGGCCAGCACGCGCGCCGGAACGAATTGATCATCGACAGATGATGGTGCGGCCGCGGGGGGCGGGGGATCGATCGGTTTGGCCCACGCGCTCAGCGTTTGACCGGCGGCCAGGCCCGCGGCGGTCGCTCCGGCGATCTTGAAGAAGTGACGTCGATTGAATGAGGTTGAATTCATAGGGCGATTATACCAAAGTGTTGACGAAGAAGGTGGAGAAACCGGGTTTCTCCAAGCCGATCTTCAATTCGCTTGAGAACGGAGAAACCCGGTTTCTGAGCACTGCTTATGCTATAATCCGAGTTAAGCGAGGAACGAGCATGGAAGACAATGAAAAGTTGTTGCAATTGATCCAGAAGATGAGCAAGCCGCAGCTGCGCCAGTTGACGCGTTTTGCCCAATTTATTATGCTCGACGACGAGCCGGACGACCTGACCGATCGCTCCGATGTGCGCGCCCGCTATAACAACTTCAAGGACGTGCTGCAAGCGTGGCAGGTCGATCCGGCGGCCATCGACGCGTGGGCCAAGCAAGCAGACAGCAAAAAATGATCGTGCGCACGCTGGTCTTAGGCCCGGCGCAGACCAATTGCTATCTGGTCGCCGACGAGCACACGCGCCAGGCGGTGGTGGTTGATCCGAGTTGGAGCGCGGACGTTATTTTGGCTGAAGCCCGATCGGCTAACCTGACGATCGAGTTGATCCTGATCACGCACGGCCATTTCGATCACATCGGCGCGGCGGCCGAGGTGCAGGAGGCGACGGGCGCGCCGATCGTGGTTCACGCGCGCGAAGTCGAGCTGTTACAGGCCGATGGCGGCGCGGCGCATTTCGGTTTCAAAATCCGATCGGTGCCGCCCCCCGATCGGCTGGTGCAGCACGGCGAAGTCATTACATTCGGCGCGCTGTCTTTTGAAGTGCGTTACGTGCCCGGCCACACAGTAGGGCATGTGGCCTACATCGAACATGCGAAGCACGCGGCTTTTGTGGGCGATGTGTTGTTCATGGGCAGCATCGGCCGTACGGATTTGCCGGGTGGCAGTTATGAGACCTTGATCGCCAGTATCACCGATCAATTGTTGACGCTGCCCGACGAGTTCGTGGTGTATTCCGGCCATGGCCCGCCCACGACCATCGGCGCGGAACGCGCGACGAATCCATTTTTGTAAGCACATTGAGAACCCGGTTTCTGTTAGGAACCGGGTTTCTGTTGCAGGAGGCAAGCATGAAGAATCTGAATTGGCCGGCGGTGCGGCGCGCCACACTGGATTATGCGTTCTTGACGCTGGGGGCGGGGCTGCTGGCGTTGAACATTGCGCTGTTGCTGGTGCCGAACAAGATCGTATCGGGCGGCGCGACAGGCATTGCGACGTTACTGTATTACACGCTGGGCACCCAGGTCGGTACGATGGTGTTGATCATCAACATCCCGCTGTTTATCGCCGGGGTCAAGTGGGGCGGGGGGATGCGCTTCGCCGTGCGCACGATTTACGCGACGGTGCTGATGTCGGTATTGACCGATCTCTTCACACCCTGGGCGGCGACGCTGCCGCCGATTGATGATCCCTTGTTGTTTGTCTTGTATGGCGGCCTGATCGATGGCGTGGGGATGGGGTTGGTCTTTCGCGGACAGGGCACCACGGGCGGCACCGACGTGGTGGCGCGGCTGATGCATCACTGGAAAGCTATCCCGTTCGGCACTACGATCTTGGTGGCCAACAGCATCGTGCTGATCGGGGCGGCGGTGGTCTTTGGACTGGAAGCGGCGATGTACGCGCTGATCCTCACCTTCGTGGCGGCGCGCGTCGTCGATATTGTGCAAGGCGAGAACAACTATGGCCGCGCAGCCATTATCGTTAGCGGGAAAGCGGCGGATATTCGCTCGTCGGTGTTGACGGTGCTGGAACGCGGCGTCACGGTATTGGAAGGGCGCGGCGGCTACACCGAAGCCGGGCTGGATGTGTTGTATTGCGTCGTAGCGCGCGGCGAGGTGAGCATTCTCAAACGCCTCGTGCAGTCGATCGATCCGAAAGCGTTTGTGGTGATCACCGAGGCCAGCGAAGTGTTAGGCGAAGGGTTTAGGACGTTAAGATAGTTGCTGGTGGCTAGTGGTTGGTAGTCGGTTACCACCAGCCAGCAGCCAACCACCAACTACGAAAAAGGCAGCGGCGTCAAAATCAAGAAGAAGATCACGATCGTCGCCCAGCCGATGAGGCGCCGTTTCCGATCGAGCGGCGTGAGATCGTCCAGCGGCGGGGGATGGCGCAGCCCGAACGCCTGCGCCAGAATCGCCCACAAGATCCACACATTCAAGAACTCGCCCGTCGCGAACGCTAAATAAATGCCTGCCAGCAGCAGCAGCACTTGCGTGACGATGGCAATCTTCCACTGCTCGCGCCCGAATAGCGAGAAAGTGATGTGCCCGCCGTCCAGCTGGCCGATGGGCAGCAAATTGATCATCGTGACGATGAGGCCGAACCAGGCCGGGAAGGCAATGGCGTTGAGTATCACGTCATAGCCGCCGCCCGGCAGAATCTGGCCCTTGATGATCAATTTCAACACCAGGTACAAAATCGAATTGCCTTCTTGTCCGCCGGGAAGCGGTCGCCCGACAAACTCCACCGGCGAAGTGGCTAGGCCGATGATCAACAACGGCACGGCCACCGCCAAGCCGGCCAACGGTCCCGCCACGCCGATGTCAAACAACTGCTTGCGATTCTTGATGGGCGACTTCAGGCGAATCACCGCGCCCATCGTGCCGAGACCGATCGGCATGGGGATAAAGTAGGGCAGCGTGACATTCGCCTTGTAGCGCCGGGCGGCCACGTAGTGGCCCATCTCGTGCACGCCCAGGATCGCCAACAGCGTCAGTGCGTAAGGCACACCCGTAATCCACAACGGCGGATTGCGCAGGATGACGTCGATCAATTGGCCGAAGTCATTCGTGCGCGCCAACAAGCGGGCACCCAACGGCGTGGTTACGGCGTACAACGTGACGCCTACAAACCACGTGCTGATGACCGTGAGGACGAGCAGCACTGCATTGATACGGGGATTGCTGTTAGTCGCTTCCACAATGCCATGCTGCGCGACGACGACCTCTTTGCCATCCCGACTGGTGAGCATCGGCGTATAGCCCAACGCGATGAATGATTTGTAGATGTGCTTGAACGCTTGATCGGACGGGCAGGTGAGCCGTCCGGTGAACTCAAGCAAACCCACGGGCGGTTCGTGGATGGTATGGTTTTCGACGCGCATCACCGCGCTCAAGGCCGCGCGTAGCTCGGCGATGAGTTCCAGCGGTGTTGCTGCCGTATAGGTAGTTTCTAGTGTAGTTTCCATTTAATCGACTTCCTGCCGTCTTATCCAATCAATCCCGGAATGAGACTGCGACTTCTTGGCTTCGGTTTGGCCTCAACCGGTTCTTCACTCACCGGTGCGGCGGCGGTCCCGTTATCTTTGAATTGCAGCTTGTATAGTCGCGCATACAACCCGTCGTGGGCGATCAACTCCGCGTGTGTGCCCAGCTCGACGAGTTGGCCTTGTTCGAGCACCGCAATCCGATCGGCATGATGCACCGTCGAGAGGCGGTGGGCGATCACCACGCTGGTGCGGCCCTGCATCAACCGATCGAGCGCTTCCTGCACCAGCCCTTCGCTTTCACTATCGAGCGACGAAGTGGCTTCATCCAGCAACAAGATGCGGGGATCCTTCAAAATGGCCCGCGCGATCGCGATACGCTGGCGCTGCCCGCCGCTCAATTTTACGCCACGTTCGCCGACTACGGTTTCGTAACCCCCGGATAATTGCGTGATGAACTCGTGGGCATTGGCCGCGCGCGCGGCTTCGATCAATTCGTCTTCCGTCGCGTCGAGTTTGCCGTACAGGATGTTCTCGCGCACCGTGCCGCCGAAGAGCAGCGTATCCTGCGGCACCAGGCCGATCTGCTCACGTAGCGATTTCACCTGCACCGATCGAATATCCTGCCCGTCGATGCACACGCCGCCCGTTTGCGGATCGAAGAAGCGCGGAATCAAATTGACCAGCGTCGTCTTGCCTGCGCCGCTCGGCCCGACGAGCGCCAGCACCTCGCCCGGTTTCACTTCCAGCGACACGCCGCGCAGCACGTGTTGATCGGAAGTGTCCTTGTAAGCGAACGAAACATTGTCGAGCACGACGTGGCCCTCGATGCGGGGCAGCGCTTTCGCTTCAGGCCGATCGGTGATGTCCGAGGGCGTGTCGATGATCTCGAAGATGCGCTTCGTCGCGCCGAGCGCCTCTTGCAAGCTGGTCCACAGGCCGCTGAACGATCCGATCGATCCGGCGATGGTCAAGGTGAGGATCAAGAACATGGTCAATTGACCGGCGGTCAAGATGCCGTTCAAGACTTGCTGGCCGCCAAACCAGAAGACGGCGATCACGACGGCGAAACCCATGAAGGAGGCCACCGGCCCGAAGGTGGCCGATAATTTGATGCGTTTGAGCGCCAGCGCAAACGTGCGCTCGATGCTGCCGCGATAGCGCCCGATTTCGTAATCTTCGCGCGTGAACGACTGGACGACCCGCACTCCGCCGATCGCTTCTTCCAGCACCGTCGTGGCGTCAGCCAGTTGATCTTGCACTGCGCTGGAGATTTTTCGCAAGCGCCGTCCGAACAAGATCGCCACGATGACGACCAGCGGCACTAAGGCCAGCATGAATAAGGTCAAGTGCCAGTCGGTGATGAGGATCAAGATCAACGCGCCGAAAAAAGTGATGACCTGTGAGATCGCGGTCGAGATGTCACTGGTCACCAGCGACCTCACGGTGGACACATCGTTGGTGGCGCGGCTGACCAGTTCGCCGGTGCGGCGCTCGTTGTAAAAACTCAGCGACAACTTTTGCAGGTGCTGGAACAAATTCAGGCGCAGCTCGATCATCACGCGTTCGCCGATGAATTGCAGCTGATAGGCGCGGATGAAATAGAACACGGCTTGCAGCGCAAAGATGATGATCAGGACGACGGTGATTTGGTTCAGCAGCGGGGCGTTGTTCTGCGTGAAGACCGCATCGATGAGGAATTGCAGGGTGTACGGCCCGGCCAGGCTCAACACGCTGCCGATCACAATCGCGATCATGGCGATGATCAAGCGCCCGAGGTGCGGGTGCAGGTATACCATCAAACGGCGGAATTGATTCCAGTCGGCGGAAGCGATTTTGTTTTTACGGCGCATAGATCCTCGTGATAGACCTGGCAGGTTTTCCCCAGACGATCTGCTCAGGGTGCCTAGCCTGAGCGCTCAGTGTGAGCGGGTGTTGTTGGTCGTTGGAAAACCTGCCGGGTCTTCGCTGTCGATCAACGGCAACGGGCGGGTGATGTTCCCGCCCGGGCTGAATGCTAAAAAGATTGTAGCCTGTGGACTGTGAGGCGTCAAATGGCGAGGGGCAATGACATTTACTGTGGCAGACGGTAACTACCCAGTCGCCGCGCGGCGCTGTCATTCCCGCATGCTGTTAGCGAGAATCCAGAAACCGTGCTAGCGGCAAAACTGTTTAGTTAGTGCTCGTCAACCGCGTCCTCGCGGTTGGTCCGCCCGCGAGGACGCGGGCTTGGAGCCTTATCTTAACAGTATTGGTGCTAGCGGCGAATCTGGATGCCCGACACGCCCTGCCGAAGGGACGAAGCGGGGGCGCGCTAGGCGGAAGCACTCGGGCATGATGGCTGAGTAGTTACGGCAGACGGCCATTTTGATCAGAATCAAAGAACGCGCGCTGATCGCCGTGCCATACGCGGAAGGCTTCCGGTATTCGCGTTCGATGTCCGGGGTCAATCTCTTCCGGCAAATCGTACTCGGCAAACCAGCCGGTCTGCAATACTTCCATGGCGTGTGTGGGCGGCTCAGTCGATTGACCGAGCGGCTGGCATAGAAACAGGAAAGCATACAGATGGTGACGACTCGGTATGCCGCACCGCCGCGAATCGAACACGCCCACCAGCGCGACGGGCTGACAATGAATTCCGGTCTCTTCCAGCGCTTCGCGGACCGCCCCTGCAGCGGGCGTCTCACCCACTTCGAACGCGCCACCGGGCATGGCCCACAGGCCGTTATCGGCGCGCTGGATCAACAGGATTCGCCCTGCGTCGTCGATGATGGCGGCATCCCCTCCGGTCACTGGTGTTGGCTTCGAGAAGATCGTTGCGCGTAATGGTTCGATCTGTTCCAGCGATTCGCCAGTCGCCAGGGCGAGCATTTCGAGTGCGACGGTCTGCACCGTGCGGTAGGCCGTTTCGTCATGAATGCTCTTGGCGAACATCAAGCCCATCGCTGAGACATCGCGCAATTTGTCGGCCCAGAAGGCAATTTGCTCAGCGGGTTGCATGGATTGGTCGTTCCTTCCTTCAGTCGCGGATTCTTTCCAGTCCCAAATACCGCGTCGGCGGACTCTCCATTTCAAGATCGGCCCAGAACTGCCCCTTGAGTATCTCCGGCCGCACGTCGAGCTCGAGCAGGTCGCGCTGCGCGAAGAAGCGCGCCGCCACCAGAAAACCTTCATCCGGCGCGCGCTGATCGAGGGTCAGCGTGCCGCTGAAGGCCGAACACAGGATGAAGAACTTGCAGAAGTGATACTCCGGCTCGGTAAACTCTTGAATGTACAGGATGTGATCGGGTTCGACGCTCAGGCCCGTTTCCTCAAATGCTTCACGCCGAGCACACTCGAAGATTGACTCTTCGCCTTCCAGGTGTCCGCCGGGCGGCAGCCAGAAATCGTATTGTCCGGCGGCTTGGTGGTTGACCAGCAAGACCTGCTGATCGTGAACGATGAGAGCGGCGGCACTGATTCCGTAGCGCATAGCCAATTGCTCTTTGATAAGTCCTACGCAATCACAATGGGCTTCCCAAGAAACTCGCCATAGCGTTGCGCGGCCGCCGCGACGGTGCGCTGTTCGGCTTTCGTCAGTGGCCTGAAGGGATTGATCTCGATGGCGACCGCTTCCTTGTCGAGTGTGCGCCGCCAGCTTCCGACGATCCGCCCGTCAACTACGACGACGGCGGTCAAAGCGTTGCCCATGGTGAATAATTTGGCAGCGATCTCAGGTTCGGCGATCAGACGGCGATCGGTATAGCCGATGAGATATTCATCGTAGACGGATAACAGATAAGCCGTTGAGGTTGGAGTTCGATCGGGTAAAGCCGACGCGAACCAATAGTCTTCGCCGTTCAGCGTGTCGTGCTGCAATTTGTTCTTGACGGCCTCAAGGCCGCGTCTCGCATCAGCGCTGGTCAACCCCGACCACTTCGCCAAATCCTGCATCGTGGCTGGTCCGTGGCCGGTGAAGTACCGCCGAGTGAGTGTCGCCAGCGCTTCATCCCGTTGCAACGAGGCTACAGGTGGCACCCGTTCTTCGAGCAAAGCATACGTGAATTGTTTGCCGCGCCGCGGTCCGCTGCAGATCAGGCCGTCTAGCTCGGCGTGCATCACGATGTAGGCTAACCGCTGACCAGTGCCGACCGCCAATCCCGCTTTTTCAAGCGTTGCGCGCAGTTCATCGCGTGTCAAGTGTTGACCGCCTTGCAAGGCTTTAGTCATGGCCTTGTGACCACGTTTCAAGGTCGCGCTGTCCAATTCCAGTTTGCGATACATCGTGGTGTTGGCCGCATGGACGCGCGGCGCGGTGAGAGCGCGCAGCCAGCGAATATCGGCCGGGGTGACAAAATGCCAGGTGGGGCGCAGCACGTGCGTGCGGAGGATGGAGCCTTCATTGAAGGCCCGCTCGATGTCGGCGTCGTGCATGTCTTGTCGGAGACGCAAGCCCAGCGCCCATTTAGCCCCGGCAAAGTCCTGGGCCTGAGAGGCAACCAGCCAGTTCACCACATCATGAGGCGACTCAAAGGGAGCCACGCCAATGTGCTGATTGATCAATCGTTGGTGCGCGATGTCTAAACTTGCCATGAGGTTCACTTCGAGACTTTGCCCGAGAACATCGTGTAGGTGAAGAACGCGTAGTATTCGGGCAGGTTGAGGATGAAGTCGGGCGAGTCCGCTTGACACAGGCGCTGGTATTCCAGCCGGTCCGCTTCTGCGGCTTCGGGCGGCGCCACTCCCCACAGCATCTCGAACAACGACGTCAAGGCCACCCGACACTCCGTGCTGAGTGGAGCTTGAACTTCCCCAACAAATGTCCGCGCCGTGGTTTCTGTTAGGCCTGCCTCCGCAAACCACCGGAGCGCGCGCGTGAAATGTGACGCTGCGCTCTTGCCCCGGAGCAGCGGGGCATAAGCCGAGCAGGTGGCATTGAGCTGCGCCTCCAATAACGAATACCCAGGTAGAACTTGCTGCGAGGTCCAGGCTAGAATGGCGACGCGGCCTCCCGGACGCACCACACGAACGATCTCCTTCAACGCCGAGAGCAGGTCGCCGGACGGATACTCCACACAGTCGGCGCTCCAGGCCCAATCGAATGTATCAGCAGGGAATGGAAGGCTGTTCAGGTCACCTTCCTTAAAGGAGATCTGATCTGCTAAGGCTGAGGACTTGATTCTGTTCCGGGCATAAGCGAGCAGTTCCGCAGAAATGTCCAGGCCCGCGACATGGCCGCCGGGGCTGGTCGCTTCTGCCAGCAGCAGGGTCTGGAGGCCAATCCCACATCCAACATCAAGCCCGTGGCTTCCCGGCGCAAGATTCAAGGCCGCCATGATCGAGCGCAGGGTCGGTTCGCGCAGGGGATTCGCCTGTTCGAGACTTTGAATCATGGAGTTGATGTCTGCTGTTTGATTTGACGTAGATGCCATGTGTCAGATTCCTTCGATTGCCGCCAGCAATCTGCCTTCGTTCACACGCGCCGCGCCCCCAACCGATCGACCTCCAACACCCACGCGCGCGCGTTGATCTCGTGCACGGCAAAGGCCTGCTGCATCTCGTGCGCGATGGCCTGGTGTCGATCCGGCGCGAAGGCGATGAGCGTGGGGCCAGAGCCGCTGATGGCGACGGCGGAGGCTCCGGCCGCTTTGGCCGCGCTCACCACATCGTCATAGCCTTTGATGAGATGCTTGCGGTAGGGCTGGTGCAGGCGATCGTCCATCGCGCGCCCCAGCAGATCGAAATCGCCTTTGGACAACGCCTGCACGACCAATGCCGCGCGGCCGATGTTGTAGATCGCATCGTGGCGCGAGAGCATGGAGGGCAGCATGCGGCGGGCTTCATCGGTGGAGACTTGCAGATCGGGCGTGACGATCACCACTTGCAGCGGCGGCACCTCCACTTGCGCTACGATGGGCAGACTCTCCGTGGCGACCGCGACGATCAATCCACCCAGCAGAGCCGGGCCAACGTTATCGGGATGGCCTTCCATCTCCGTGGCGAGTGTCAACAGATCATCACGCGAGAAGACGTTGCCGATCAATTCATTGCCCGCCACGATGCCGCCGACGATGGCGGCCGAACTCGATCCGAGGCCGCTCATCATGGGAATGTGATTGATCGTTTTGAGCGTGAACAGCGGCGGCGTGATACCCGCGCGCGCGAAGACGCGATGCATGCCGTACACGATCATATTGCGATCATCGCAGGGCAGTTCAGAAGCGCCTTCGCCTTCGATCTCGACAATAGCGATCGAGTCCGACGGCGCGGCGAGAAGCGTCACTTCGATTTCGTTATACAGCGCTAACGCCATGCCCAGGCAATCGAAGCCGGGGCCGAGGTTAGCGGTGGTGGCGGGAACCAAAATGCGGAAGGTGGAATGCGGAAGGTGGAATGATGGTGTCATGTTGATGAATAACGAGTAATGAGTAACGAGTACAGGGCGCTTTACTCGTTACTCGTTATCCGGTAATTGCTTTTTGCAGTGCGTCCAATTTTGCCGGAATCTCCAGTGGAACCGGAGCGCGTTCCATCACCGTCGTCGGATCTTTCAGGCCGTGGCCGGTGAGTACACAGACGATAGTCTTGTTGGCATACGCATGTGGATTCTGCGCGGCGGCTTTGCGCAGCCCGGCCACCCCGGCGGCGGAGGCGGGTTCCACCCAGATGCCTTCGATCTCGGCCAGCATCTTCCACGCGGCCAGAATCTCGTCGTCGGTCACCGAGAGGATGCGGCCTTTCGAGTCCTGCGCAGCGATGAGCGCTTCTTCACCCCGCGCCGGTCGCCCGATGCGAATGGCGGTCGCGATCGTCTCCGGTTTCTCGATCGGGTAGCCGAGCACCAACGGCGCGGCCCCCGCGGCTTGCACGCCCAGCAGGCGCGGCAGGCTCTGCGCTTTGCCGATCGCATTATATTGCGTGAAGCCCATCCAATACGCGGTGATGTTGCCCGCATTGCCGACGGGCAGGCACAGCCAATCGGGCGCATTGCCCAACTCGTCGCAGATCTCAAACGCGGCGCTCTTCTGCCCTTGCAGGCGATAGGGATTGATCGAGTTGACGAGCATGCTTTGGCCGCTCGTCGAGATCTCGATCACCAGGCGCAGGCCATCGTCGAACGAGCCTTGAATGGAGATGACTTGCGCGCCATACGCGATCGCGCCCGCTAACTTCCCAGCGGCCACCTTCCCTTGCGGGATCAGCACCACGCATTTGAGACCGGCGCGTGCGGCATACGCGGCGGCCGAGGCCGCGGTGTTGCCCGTGCTCGCGCAGATCACCGATCGCGCGCCGTCGGCCAGCGCTTGCGTAATGGCCGCGGTCATGCCGCGATCTTTGAACGAGCCGGTGGGGTTGAGGCCCTCGTACTTGATTCGCAGATCGCAGTAGGGCAGACCCAACGCGTGAGCGAGGCGCGGCGTGGGGATGAGCGGCGTATTGCCTTCCTGCAACGTGACAGGCTCGACGTTCGCCACGTCAAGATAGGATCGATAGGCTTTGATGACACCTGGCCAAGCCATAGGAATCTCCAATTAACAATGATCAATGATCAAAATTAGAATGGAGGCGATTATATCATGCGCGTGGAGAACGGACGGCGGCATTCAATTATGCGTTACTGGTTACTTGTCAGAATGGTATAATGCAGCATCACCGTGTGGAGACTGGCATGAAACTCCCCGAACAACTTCCTAACGATCCTGACGAGATCGAACGGTTGTATAACGAATACATTCAGGATGTGGATGACTTCGACGAGACCGAACTACAGCGCCTGCTGGATGCGCGCCTGACGGTGTGGGGGATCGATCCGCACCAGATGACGCCCGATCAGCTTTTCGGCGCGATGGCGGAATCGATGAATAGCATGTTGCTGAGCCTGTATTCCGCCAAAGATGATGCGCCGGATAGCACCGCCGTGGAACAGGTGGACGAGATTATCAAGATGGCCGAGGAGCTGCGCGCCCAGATCGATTCGGCCATGCATAGCGCGATTGAAAAATCGCCAGACGAATCGCAGCCGGACGTTTCAGCCTGACGAGTGACATAGTGTCTGGCAACGTTGAACTACACAGACCGACGCTTTCTCGCAAAGCGGCCGGTCTGTTTCATTCCCGTGGCAGGCGGGTGGTGTCGATCGCGGTTGGCCTGCTGGTGGTGTGGCTGGCCGCATTGGCATGGGACATCGTCATCTATTCCGTTGTGCGCGATGGCGGCCCGGCCGATGCCGCGATCGTGTTAGGGGCCGCAGTATGGGATGGCGAACCTTCACCGGTCTTTGAAGAGCGCATCAAGCATGCGATTGAATTGTATCAGCAAGGTCGCGTGAAGGCCCTCATCTTTACAGGCGGAGTAGGCGACGACATGGCAGAATCGATCGTGGCGAGCGTGTATGCTATCAAGCACGGCGTAACCCCGGCGGATGTCTTCTGCGAAACGGCTTCCCACTTCACGCACGAAAATCTCCTGGGCGCTAAAGCCATCGTCGAGCAGCAGCGTTTCGATCGGGTGTTGATCGTCAGCGATCCGCTGCACATGCGCCGCGCCTTGACGATGGCCCGTGACTTCGGCCTCAACGCGTATTCCTCGCCCACGCCCACCTCGCGTTATATTAGCCTCGCCAGCCAACTCGATTTTCTGTGGGGTGAGGTGCGCTATTACGCGACGTATCTGGTGCGCAGGCCATGGCTGAGTAAAGAGGCGAATTACGCCGCAGTGCAGCCCTGCCTGGATGTACCGTCCAGCCGGAGCACAGCGGAACCTTAGCGTGGAGAAACCCGGCTTCTTGTATTACTCGTTACGCAGCAACACCGCGCGCACCGGCGCGCCATCACAATCCTTCAACTTCAATGGCAGACAAATCAACTGATATTCGCCGGGTTCGATGCCGGCCAGATTCAACCCTTCTACCGGAACCACGCCGTTGCCCAGCAGAATCTCGTGCGTGGGGATGCCCCCTTCGTAAGCGCCGACGGAGAGATAATCGATACCGACCAACTGCAGACCGCGCTCGACCATCCACTCTGCGCCCGACGGATCGATCGCCACGAAGTCGGTGTGAAACTCGGTATCGCCGCGCGCCCAGTATTCTGAGTTGCTGGTGCGCAACAACAAGCGCGTGACGTGGGTCGGAATGTTTGCCTGATCCAGTACCGTTACGTCGATCGACTTCGCTTCCGGCAGATAGACCACCAGGCACGGGCCGATCAATTTGTTGAGATCGATCGTATCGACCCCATGGCCGCCCAGCACGAAGTGCAGCGGCGCATCGAGGTGGGTGCCCAGATGCACGGTCGATGCGAGGCGGCTCAACGTGCACACATCGCCGCGTTCCAGGTGTTGCATTTGTTCGAGGCGCGGGGGTTGATCGCCGGGCCAGACCGGCAGGTCGTTGGAGATGGTGAGGGTGATGTCATAGATGGTCATCGTTTATCCTTTGAATCTATCTACAACGCAACATACTGCTCAATCCGCTGCCCGATCAGCTTCAGGCTGCCCTGCCAGAATTCCGGCCCGCGAATATCGATACCGAAGCGCAGCGCCAGATCGGCGGCGTTGGCCTCGCCGGTGCTGGCGAGCAATTCCTCATACTCCGGCACGAACGACTTGTCTCGCTCCTGATAGATCGCATACAGTCCCGTGGCAAACAGCAATCCGAAGGCGTAGGGGAAATTGTAGAACGACAGGCGGCCCGAATAGTAGTGCGGCTTCCACGCCCACATGTAGGGATGCAGATAGCGCTCGTCCAGGCCCGCGCCGTAAGTGTCTTTCTGGCAGCGCACCATGATCTCGCAGAAGTCATCGGACGACAGTTCGGCTTGGGCACGGCGCTCGAACACTTCTTTCTCAAACAGGAAGCGCGAGGAGATGTCTACGATCACCTGGGCGGCGTCGATCAAGTACGTCTCCAAGATCGCCAGCTTCTCGCCTGTGCTCTCTGCGGCGGCCAGTGTCGCATCGGTGATGAGGGTTTGGCAGAAGATCGAAGCGGTCTCGGCCAGCGTCATGGGCGTGATGATTTGCAGCGGCGTCTTGCTCAGCAGGCATTCATTGTGGAAGGCGTGCCCCAACTCGTGCGCTACGGTGGACACCTCATCGAGCGAGCCGTCGAAGTTGCACAGCACGCGCGATTCCTTCAGGGCCGGGATGCGCATGCAAAACGCGCCGCCGCGTTTGCCGTCGCGCGGTTCGGCATCGATCCAGTGATTGGCAAAGGCCCGTTGGGCCAGGTTCGCCAATCGGCCGCTGAAGGTTCCAAATTGCGTCACAATGAAATCCGCTGTTTCCGGCCAGGTATAGGTGCGGGTCTGTGCGCCAGCTGGCGCAAAAATATCCCACCACGGCAGCGCGTCCATGTGACCCAGGCGGTGGGCCTTAGCCTGAAAATAACGCCGGAACATGGGGAACGATTCGCGCATCGCGCCGAGCATGGCCTCCAGCGTGGCCCGATCGATGCGCGCCTGATCGAGCGTGGCGTGCAGGGCATCGCTGCGGCCGCGCCGTTTATTCAATACGTTCACTGTGCCTTTGATGCCGTTCAAAGCCGCGGCCAGTGGTTCGCGCACGGAAGCCCAGGCGGCTAACTCGGCGTCGTAAGCCCGCCTGCGCACGTCCGGATCGGGATCGTGCTGGCCCACGGATTGCAGCGTCGCGATGGGCAGCTTTTCGATCTGGCCGTTGCGCTCGAAGTTCACCGTCAACTGCGAACAAAGGGTGCCCTGCAGTTTGCCCCAGGCGCTGTCGCTGCCGGGCGATAGTTCGGCGGCCAGCGACTCTTCGGCGTCGCTCATCAGGTAGCGGCTCTGCTCCACCGTTTCGCGCAGATAGAAAGCGTGCGCGCGTGCCGGGCCCTCCGGTTCCAGCACGGCGGGCAGAGCCTCAGCCGATCGACCCAGCCACGCCTGAAAACTCAAGCCCTGTTGACGTACACGCACGCCCAGCATTTCCAATTCGGATTGCAGGCGTTTGGCGACGGCGTCGTAGGAATCCGTCGTGATGTGGCCGGACACATAGGCCGTCATGGTGTTGAACAAGCGCAGCAGCGCATTCGTGCGATCGAGATAGCCGTCGATCGCGGCCTTCACGCGGACGAGATCAGGTTCGATCGGTTGGGCGGCGTCTGTCAGGCCATGTTCGATCAGATAAGCGTCGAGGTCGGTCAGGCGCTGTTTCAGATCGATCACGGCTTGAGCAAATGCCTCGGATTGCAGGCCGGGATAGATGCCGGTAAGATCCCAGTGCGGCAAAGCGGCGGGGGGTGTCGTTGGCATGTTCATGATTCCTCTCACTTCTTCGCTTTCAAGTTTTCCACCAAATCCACGTATTCCTGCATGGCGGCATCTTTCGCCTGGCCCTTCTGCTTGGCCCAGGCGTCATATTTCAGCTTGCCTTCCAGGTCGAAGCCGCTAGGGCGACTGCCGCTGACATCGCCGATGGTGGCTTGCTTGTACAGTGCGTACAACTTGAGCAGGGTGTTGTTATCGGGGCGCTTGGGCAGCTGCTTGGACTCTGCGGCGGCTTGTTGAAAACGCGCATTCAAATCGGTGGCCATGGTGCCCTCCCTGAGGATGAGATGAGCGATCGGCTGCAGTACGGTCATTGGTTGGCAACGTCATTGTATGATCGCAGGCGGCAAAGGTCAACTGGCATCTTGACTTGATCAATAGCTCCAGGCCCGTATCTCCGCGGGCGTCCGCGTCCATGCGGACTGAGCGCAAAAATAAAAGATGTGAATAAATGCCCGGCGTCTTGACTTGAAGCGTGAAACATGCGAATATAATCGCAGCAATTCCAAATCACACCACAGGAGGTTGGGATGGGCATCAAGTTTGCAGGCGCTGAGTGGATGGTAGCGTTGAAGGACGAGCTCAACAAGAGTGAAGGTTATCGCGAAGCGGCCAAGACCTGGGAGGGCGATTTCTACTGGATCATCACGGGGATGCCGGCGGCCCCAGGCGATGTGTATCTCTACGTCGATCTGTGGCACGGCGAATGTCGCGATGCGTATGTGTCGGATGCAACCGCGAAGAAGCCGGAGTTTGTGATCGAAGCGGCGTATCCCATCTGGCGCAAAGTCGTCGACAGGAAACTCGATCCGATTCAGGGCATGGTGACGCGCCAACTGAAGCTAAAGGGTAACATGCTCAAGATCATGAAAGCGCCCAAAGCGGCTACCGAACTGGTGCATGCGGCAACGCTGATTGACACCGAGTGGCCCGCCTAAATCCTGGACCCGCAGGTCTGCCGTAACGCTGCGGGTCTTGAGGTAAACCCCATGTGGTACTTCGATAGTCCTCACGTTGTCTTTGGTGAAGAAGCGCTTAGTCACCTGGCGCAGTTGAGCGGCCGCCTGGCCTTCATCGTGGCCGATCAGAACATCGTGCGGTTGGGGCTGACACGGCGCGTGACGGAGCAGCTCGAAGCGGCGGGTATCGCCTACGTGATCTTCGCCGAAACCGAGCCGGAGCCGTCACTGCAATTGGTCCAGCGTTGTGCCGCGGTGCTGGTGCAACACCAACCCGATTGGATCATCGCCCTCGGCGGCGGATCGTGCATCGATACCGCGAAAGCCGCCTGGTTGTTGTATGAAAATCCCGAGGTTGAACTGGCCGGCGTCAATCCCTTCGATCAGTACGTGATGCGTGAGAAGGCGCATCTCATCGCCATTCCCACGACATCGGGCACAGGCTCGGAGGCGACGTGGTATGCCGTGCTGACCGATACCGCCGAGCAGCGCAAACTCGGCATTGGCTCGCGCCAAATGCTGCCCGACCTGGTCATTCTCGATCCGGAATTGATCGTGTCGCTGCCGCCGTCAATCACGGTGGATACCGGCCTCGATGCGCTGACGCAGGCGATCGAAAGCCACAGCAGCTCCTGGCACAATGATTTCTCCGACGCGCTCTGCGTTCACGCGGTTAAGCTCATCTGCGAATATCTGCCGCGCGCCTATGCGGATGGCTCCGATCGGGAGGCGCGTGAACACATGCATAACGCCGCCACGATCGGGGGGATTGGTTTCGGCAATTCGCAGGCGACCCTGGCCCACGCGATGGGGCACGCTCTCGGCGCGCTGTTTCACATCCCCCACGGTCGATCCGTTGCGCTGTTTCTGCCCTACACGATGGAATTTGCAACCAACAGCCAGACCGATCGCTACGTTGAAATCGCGCAGGCGCTGGGCCTCCCGGTGCGCGATGCGCGCGAAGGGGCCAGCAATCTGATTACGACCGTTCGTGAACTGGAAGCCAAGCTCCAGCAACCGCAATCCGTGCGCGAACTGGGTATCACCGCCGAGGCTTACGCCGCTGCCTTGCCAGAATTAATCGCCAAGGCCGAGATGGATACACAAATCATCACCAGCCCGCGCATTCCCGACACGGCCGAACTGCGCCGCCTGTTCGAATACGCCTACGAAGGCAAGTCGATCGATTTTTGAGCCGACTAAAAACCGGGTTTCTCCGGGCTAATCGTTCCATTCTTCTTGTCAAATAGAGAGACCCGGTTTCTTGGCCTAGTTGATCCTGATTAACTCACAAGAGCTATTGGATGTCGTCGCGCTGCCGATCGGGAGTTGATCGACGGCGCGGTTTTGTTTACAGGGATGCTTGTCTTTCATTTCACGATGGAGTACACTTTGAGCAGTTATGATGACAACGTCGACTTCGCGTTAGCTGGCTGACGCCCTTTCAGGAGTCTCTGCGATGAAACAAGGTTGTACCATCCTCGAAGCAAAACGTTTCGGTTGTTACACGTGCTATCCAGATACGCCGCTGATCGATGCGGTCCAGAAGCTGGTCGCCAAGGACGTCAGCTGTATCGTCGTGATCAATCACGACGGTTATTTGGCGGGCATCCTCACGCGCAACGATGTATTGCGCGGCTATCTGGAACATGACGATTGGCAAAATGTGCCGGTCAGTCAGGTCATGACCGATAACGTTATCACCGTCGTCCCTGAAGATTTGCTCAACACCGTCGCCAACTTGCTGCTGGAACATCATATTCATCGCGTGGTCGTCGTGCGTGAAGAAAATGGCGGCCGCAAGCCGGTGGCCGTTGTCTCCGACACCGACCTCATTTATCACCTGCTGAAGGGAATCGAATAACCATTTAAGAACCTCTCTCTAAACCAACGCTCCAAGCCCCGTCCTCGGGGCGGATTTGAACGCGCAACACGCCGCCGGGGACGGCGGCTAGAGCCTTTTTGCAATGGAGTCATAAGCTGTAAGAAACAATCTTTAACGTGAGGCTGAGTAGGAACAAGGTGAGTCACTTGCTGAATACGCGCTGAGCCGCGTGCCAGAGAATTCCGGTGTGCGGGTGCGTCAACCGATTGGCCTGGTAGAGTCATGACGAAACTGTTTTCCACCAAACGAGTGGGGCTGGCGTTGAGCGGCGGTGTGGCGCGTGGCCCGGCCCACATCGGTGTGCTGAATGTGCTGCTGAGCGAAGGCATCCCCATCGATTACGTGGCGGGCGTCAGCGCCGGCTCGATCGTCGGGGCGGCGTTGTGCGCGGGTATTCCATTGGAGACGCTCAACGAACTCGCGCCACAGATCAACTGGCGTCACATCGCCCAGCTGGTGTGGCCACGGCGCGGCTTCGTGAGCTTCAAGAAACTGGAGCGCTTCGTGGTCGAATTGATCGGCGATCTCCAGTTCCAAGAAATGAAGATTCCCTACATCACGGTGGTGACGGATTTGCTGAAAGGTGAACCGGTGATCTTGCGCGAGGGGCCCGTCGCTTCGGCGGTGCATGCCAGCTGTGCCGTGCCCGGCTTTGTCGAGCCGGTGGAGCGTAACGGTCAATTGCTGGGTGACGGCGGGGTATCGTGCAATTTACCGGCCAGGCAGGTCCGCGCGATGGGCGCGGACTACGTGATCGGTGTAGATTTGATGCAGCCGCATTTGCGGCGTAGGGTGGGGCCTTTTCGTTTTGGCGCAATGGCTTTAGAGACGCTGATCCAGCGATCGGGTGGGGGCCTAGACGCGGCCGATTGTTTGATCACGCCGAGTCTGGCCGGCTTCAATTCATTGCGTTTCGGTCAAGCCGAATATCTTATCGGGGTCGGTGAGGTCGCGGCACGGCAACAACTGGACACAATTCTGAAGGCGCTGCGCGCGCCGCTTCTGCAAGACTTAGCCGCGCCTGTTCCCGATACTCCTGGATGGATCGCTTGATAAACCCTGCCGAGATCTCATGAACGCGCCATTCGGTGATGTTTTGCGCGATCTGCTGTGTGACCCGATCGGGCATCAGCATCAATCCGAATGGTTTCGGCAAGCGTGCTTCCAGATTGATGCCGTAATCCACACTGGTTTGTTCCCCGTGCGTGCGGAAGACCGACTGACTGGTGAAATAGCCTTGTGCGGACAGCGAATTAACGGTGACTTCGGAGCGGACGGACGGCTTGTCGAAGAGGGGCATCACGTGCAGGGTCTGGGTGGTTTCGTTGTAACGCACTTGCAGATCGCAGGTGATGCGTACTCGATACACATTCAATTCCAGCGTGTGGTACATGACGCGAAACTGGTCAGGGCGGTAGGCCTTGACCAGCTGAATGTGTGGCAAATAGCGCAAAATGCGGCCAAAGTCGCCGTAGAAGGTGCTGGTTGTGGCGACGTTGGCCGGAAAAAGAAAAGTCTGGCGGCTTGTTCCGTTGATCAGGATCACAGTGGTACACTCGACTGAGCGAGATATATTCGCAGCTGGCTAATCCGGCTGAACATCCACCATAAGCGTAACACAACTCCTGGTGAGGTCGTGTTGGAGATTGGTGTGTTTTGCGCTGGCGTGCGCCGACTTCGCGCTAGCGCCGACTTCGCGCAAGCGTAAAGTTGTAACGCGCTACTTCTTGTTGATCCGCGGCAGTTTCAACTTGGTCAGGCGTTCCACTTCAGCCGAGAGAGCTTCTACTTGCTTGGTCAACTGTTCCAGCTGCTCTTGAGTAGGACCGCGCTGCTTAATGAGCTTTTCCAGCCCGCTGAGTGGCGTGGGCCGATCGGGTTTGGCTGGCTCCGGTTGCGGTTCAGGCTCGGGCGGGGTCAGCAGCAAATCGAGCATATGAAAACCGTCGTCGTCGGTAACTTTGTCGCGCTGCATCAACGCCTGCACGCGCTTCTCAATTTCTACATCCACCGCTTTCTTCCATTCGTCCGGCGGAATGAGCGCGTGCCAGACTTGCGCGAACGTGTCGCTGCCGGTCTGGATGAGGTTGGTGAAGACGGTGTGCGGAATGCCGCTGCGCAGCTTGCGTTCTTGCTCGAAAATGATCTGGGCCTGGGTCAACGCCGTGATGTCTTCACCCGTTTCGTGATCGATGACTTTCACGTCCTGCTGCTGGCGGATCATTTCGGCGATGCCGTCGAGGGTGATGTAGCGTTTTGAGTCAGTATCGTACAGTTTGCGATTCGCGTAGCGTTTGATGAGCGGCATAGCGTCACCTCATGCGCTATTATACAACGAACACGGGAGAGTGACACAGTGCGTCACTCTCCCGTGTGGTTCTTGAACTGTCGTGCGGACGCTTAGTTTTTCAGATCTTCGACCTTCTTGGTCAGGTCGGCAATCTTTTCGTTCAAGGCGTTGATGTCATTCTTGGTCGGGATGTTCAGCTTGGTGAGCATTTCCTCAAAGCGCTTGTCCATTTCCTTAAGGCCCTTGTCCACTTGTTTTTCGGCGCCCTTGCGCTTTTCGGAGACATCCTGCATTGTCTTGCGGGCCTCTTTCTCCGCAATCTCGCCGCGCTCGCATGCTTTGTTGACAAAGCGCTGCACTTCGTCCTGCACCAGGCCGACTGTGCCCACCGTCAACCGCATCATACGATGCAGTGTTTCTTGCAGTTTGTTCTGCTCTTCGGCCACGACTTCCTTCGCTTGCTCGATTTGCGGATTGACTTGCTCTGCTACGTTTTCCATGTGAGATCCTCCTGAGAGAAATTGAATTTTCGATTTTAGACATCTAGCCATTATGCACTGCGTCATTATAATAACACAGTGCGTCATGGATGTCAAGAGGGAAACGCAAGGAGGTGTTGACAGCCCGATCGGTTGATGCAAATTCCGTGGGTACTGTACACTGGATTTGATTTGGGGTAAGATAAAGTTGATCTTGTATCCACGCTAGCGCGAAGTCAGCACGGGGAGAGACGTCCATGAGCGTGTTCAAGGATAGCCAGCAGTTTTACGACACGGTGGGGGAAGTGATTTATCGTGCTGCCCTCGATCCTGACATCGGCTCCTATGTCGCCCGCACCGAGATGATTATTCAGTTCCGCTACACCCATCCTGACGCACAAATCACCCTTAACGCGAAAGATCGGCCTACTCAGCCGGATGTTTATTTTGACGTGTTCTATGGCCCCAGCGCTTTGCAACCGGATGTGGTGATGTCCATGCAGGCCGATTTGGCGCATGAATTCTGGCAAGGCCGGATCAATTTATTTTCGGCGTTGGCGCGCGGACAGATGATCGCAATTGGGGCGGTCATGCCGGTGCTGCGGCTCGTGCCGGTGGTGGAGCCGATGTATCAGTGGTACTTGACGTTGTTGCAAGAGCAGGGCCTGGCAGATTTGATCTCGAAGTAAAGGAGCGTAGCTATGGCGGAACAGCGCGTTGTGCTAGTCGATGGAGTGGCCGGCTATTGGGGCGGACATGTCGCCGAACGATTGTTGGCCGAACCTGATCTGCACGTTCTTGGCCTGGATACTACGCCGCCCAAGCGAGGCAGCGGCTTGGACTTCATCCAGAGCGATATCCGCAATCCGCTGCTGGCGGATTTTTTGAAAGAAGAGCGGGTGGACACCTACGTTCATCTCGCCTTTATCGAAAGCGATCGGCCTAACGAGACGGCCTTCGACTTCAACGTGATGGGCACGATGAAAGTGCTCAGCGCGTGCGCCGAGGCCGGCGTGAAGCGGGTTATTCTGCGCAGCAGCACACTGGTGTACGGCGCGCAGCCGGGCAACTCCGCCTTTCTGCGTGAAGATCATCCCCTCAACGCCAAACGCAACTTTGGCGCCTTGCGTGATCAGCTGGAGATCGAGACATTCTGCAGTTCCTTCCGCGGTCAGTGGCCGCAGGTCAAGTTGACGCTGCTGCGCTTTGCGCACATCATCGGCCCGACGGTCGTGACACCCTTGACGCGCTTTTTGCGCGACGACGCCGCGCCGACCATGTTTGGCTTTGACCCGGTGATTCAGTTGATTCACGAAGAGGATGTCGTCAACGCGTTGGCCCATGCCACCATCTACGAGGTTCCCGGCACTTACAACGTGGCTGCTTCCGGTGCCATGCCGCTCTTCAAATTGACCGGATTGGCGGGCAAACTGTCGGTGCCGGTGCTTCATCCGTTTGCTTATCTGGGCGAATCTGTCTTCGGAGCGCAGTTTACGCCGATCGATTTTGACTACCTGCGGTATGCCTGCGTCGGCGATTTGAAGCGCATGCGCGAAGAATTGGAATTTGAACCGACCTACACGGCAGAAGCGACGGTGCGCGAATTTGCGGCGGTGCGCAAGGCCAGGGCTGCGGCGCCGGAAGAGGTGGAAGAAGAACGCTTGCGCGCCGTGATCGAACGCCGCAAGCGAATTCGTGAACAGGTGGCGGCGGGTGGCTCGGCGCGCAAGCGGCCACGCGGCCACACTGAGGCTGAAGTAGTGGCAGACTCTGCCGACAGCAGCTTGTACGAGGAGCAGAATCATGACTGAGCCTAAGAAAACCCTCCGGCGCACCACGCGTACCCGAGCGGGCAGTGCTAGCTCATCGGCCGGTAAACCCCCGTTTGAATTTACCACGCCTACCGAGGACACCAGTCAAAAGGTGCAGCAAGCCATGGCCTCGCTCGAAGAACTTGCGACTGCTGTGCCGCCCACTCCATCGGAACCGTTGAATTCTGGGGCTGCTGCTGAGCCAGATGTGCCGGTGGAGCAGTTGCAGCAACAACTGGTTCAAGAGTTGAATAACCTCGTCGCGCGTCTGAAAGAACTTAACCCGTCGTTCGTTCCGACGCAAATTCCGGGCGCGCAAAATGTGCTCAACGCGGTGCAGAATGTAGTCGGTAAATCGAACTTCGAGAAAATTCGTTCGGTCGCGGGTGATTTGCTCGATCCGGCCACGTGGAAGGGCGCGTGGTATATCTTGAATCAGACCGTGCAATTCCAGACCGAAACGGTGAAGCGCCGCTTGCATGGCGAATATGAAACCGACGAGTGGGGCTTCGATCCCGAAGTGATGGATGCGGTTGCGCCGTTCTTTGAATTTCTGTATCGCAAGTACTGGCGCGTGACGACGACCGGTTTGGAGCATGTGCCTGACACGGGCCGCGCCTTGCTCGTCTCGAATCATTCCGGTCAACTGCCCTTCGACGGATCGATGCTGGCCTCGGCCGTTAAGGTGGAGCACCCCCGCAATCGTCTGGTGCGGACTATGTTTGCTTCGTGGTTTCCAACCGTGCCGATGGTCGCGCCGTTGTTTGTGAAATGCGGGCAAGTACCGGCCACGGAAGATAACGGCGTACGTTTACTGGAAGCTGAGGAACTCGTCTCCGTGTTTCCGGAAGGCATCAAGGGCGTGGGTAAGTTATACAAGGAGCGTTATCAATTAGCCCGCTTCGGGCGCGGCGGATTTATCCGCATGGCGCTGAAGACCCAGGCCCCGATTTTACCGGTCGCCGTCGTCGGCGCCGAAGAGACGTACATCTCGCTCGCCAAGTCGGATTTGGTGGCGAAGGCGGTCGGGTTTCCGTTTTTCCCGATCACGACGACCTTCCCGTGGTTAGGCCCGCTGGGATTTATTCCGCTGCCGACGAAGTGGTACATCGACATTGGCGCGCCCATTCCGATGGATGGGTACGGCCCTAAAGCCGAGCAGAACTTGATGCTTGTCTCGCAGCTAACCGATCAAGTGCGTGGCATCGTCCAGAAGATGATCGACGAACGCCTGGCCCAGCGGAAGTCGGTGTTTCGCGGATAGGTAGCAGGATGCGGGATGCAAGAAGCATAAATCGCGCCGACCGGAACGTAGTCCGATCGGCGCGATTTTTTGTGGTGATGTTGAGCGCAGACTGAGTTGAGCGGGGCTTGTAGCAAAATGGCCCAGGACCCCGGCGTGGAAGACCTCGGACCCAATTTTTTCCCAAATTAGGCTACATTTCATCGGACATTAACATATTGTAGACCCCCTGCTTGCTCGCCGCTTTCTGGTGCGAAGATCGAAATCACATCGCCAGTGATCATCGCACCAGGAGGCAAGGGCATGGAGCCACTCAGTCTGTTTACGCCACGGGCCGGTTTGGTAGCATTGGGTCTTCGCCTTCAGGTGTGGGGTATCTGGGAGGTCATCCACCAGCAGCTCCACATCAAACAAAAAGTTCGTGAGCATGAACCGCTCGATAAACTCTTGGACTGCTTCATCAACATCTTGGCCGGTGGATCAGGTCTGGTCGAGATCAATCTGCTCGTGCGTCCTGATGTGGCCGTGCAACACGCCTTTGGGCGTCAGCGTTGTGCTGAGCAGTCGACCATCAGTGATACGTTGAATGCCTGCACCTCGGACAATGTTCACCAATTGCGGACGGCGGTTCAGATCATCTTGCGGCAACACGGTCAAAGTTATCAGCACGATTATGCGACGGCCTGGCAAATTCTGGATATCGACACGACGGGCCTCCCCGCTGGGCGGCTGGGCCAAGGCGTGACCAAAGGGTACTTTGCCGGTCGCAAGAGTTGCCGGGGCCGGCAACTAGGTCGTGTGGTCGCCAGCGCGTATGATGAAATCGTGGTCGACCAACTCTATTCCGGCAAGCGCCAATTGGAGAGCAGTCTTCCGCAGCTGGTTGAGATGGCCGAAACTGCCTTAAATCTAGGCCAACATCAACGGGGCCACACCGTGTTGCGCGTCGACGCGGGCGGCGGAAGTGAAACCAATATCAATTGGATCCTGAATCGTGGCTATGGCCTTCTCATCAAAATCCACAACTGGCAACGCGTCATGAAGTTGATCGCAAGTGTGGCCGACTGGTACACCGACCCGCATGTGCCCGGCCGCCAAGTCGGCTGGGTGGAAAAGCCTTATGCGTACGCTCAAGTCACCCGGCAGATCGCGTTGCGCAAACTCAAGCCGAATGGCAAGTGGCTTCATCAAGTCTTGGTCTTCAACCTCACTGATGAAGTGTTGTTTGCCATGGTGGGCCAATCGCTGCCACAAGCGTGTACTCCCCGCGATGTGTTATTCGCAGCGCTCGCTGCTTACGATCAGCGGGGCGGCGGAGCCGAAACTCAAAACAAAGGAGATAAGCAAGGCCTCCATCTCGCGCACCGCAACAAACACAGCTTTGTCGCGCAAGAAATCTTGGTGCTGTTGGCACAGCTGGCGCACAACCTGCTCATTTGGACTCGGAATGATTTAGCTCGCGCCGATAACGGCTTCGCCCACTACGGCATCCACCGGATGGTGCGGGATATTTTGCAGATTCCAGGCTGTGTCCAGCTAGATACGACCGGACAGGTCATTAGCGTCACTTTACAGGCCAACCATCCTCTCGCGGCTAGGGTTCAGAGCGCCCTTCTTGATCAGCCCGAGAGATGAAATGTAGCCTAATTTGGGCAAAAATTGGGTGGCAGGTTTCTACCAGATAATCTAGCCGGTACTTCTAACCAACAGGTGCAAAACTAACATATACGCTCACATTGCAAATCGTGCAGCAACGGATCGCACGCGGCTTGATCGATTAGAATGCTCATATCCTCGTTCAGGATCGGTCAATGCGAAAAGCTAAAGACAATGCCAATCCACGTCTTTAGCATGAGCTACAGTTGCCGTCGCTCTCGTTGTTCGCGCGTGCGCATTATCTATTGTTCGGTTGAAGCGGAGCAGTTGAGTCTCAAGGGCAGCAGCTTTGGCTTGATTGTACAAATTGGCCGCTGGCGTTTCTGGGAACATCGCACCCTGGATGAAATTGGATCGTTGCTGAAAGCCCTGCACCTGCCCGTCTCGCGGCGGCACGTTTTGCGTCTCTACTTGATTGGCGATTTTCTCACTTTGCTGCGGGCGACCCAGCCGGCCAAGATTGAAGCCTAACGGGCCTACTGCCAACGGCATGGACTGGTCATCAGTATCGATGGCCTGGCTCCCCTGCAAAGAGGTTCAAGCCGCCGTCCTCGGCGGCGTATTCCACGTTCAAATCTGCCCCGAGGACGGGACTTCGCCTAGCGCGTCGCCGGCGCTAAGCGCCGGGTACGACGTGAGCAGTTTTTTCAGTGGAGTCATGTTCTCAGATTTCGAATGTGCCTTCCTTCAATAATGACCTGGAAACTTTTTTCTGGGACATGAAGTATCAACAGCGCATCACTGGGCACCGATCAGTTCACAACTTTATTCTGCGCTATGGTTCGTTTACGGCCTTCATTGACTATGCCGAAGCGTTTGAGGATTTGCTGGCTCGATTCCGCCAGGTGAAATCAGAAGATTTCAAACAAGCGCGTCAGGCCTTGCAGAAAATCGAAACGCGATTGAAAGGGTTGTATCGCTTTCGCCATCACCCGGATGAATACTACCGTGGCGGGTTAGGTTCGTCCTATTTGATCGCCAGTGGCAGGTACACCGGATATTGACTTATCACGCCAGCCCAGAGGCCGCCGTTGAGTGTATAGCCTCCACCACTCAACATGCCCGCATCGGGCTGGCCGATGGTGCCGCCGAGCGAATAGTCGCTACCGACGCTTTCACCGCCGCCACCATCAATTGTGCTCCACGTCAGATCGTAGCCGCTACTGGATTGGGCTGCCGCGATCGAGACCGTAATGATCAACAGCACGATCGGGATGAGTAAGACAATCGAGCGTTTCATCATTTACCTTCCAATGGCGGTATTGGAGTATAGTTCAGGCCTTTTGTTTCTGGCTGGCCGAAGCCCTGCGGATAGAGATAGGTGCCGCGCTCATTCGCGGGCTTGTCGGTTTCCACCGGGATGCGGTTGGCGTTGGCCCACGCATCCTGCCGGATGCCCGTCACCTGCCACGAGACCTTGACGTTGGGCTTGTCGGTCTTAATCGTAAAGCGGTTGCCCATGATCTCGTCTTGTACGATCGCCTGGGCAAACTGCCCGATGACGGTCAATTGGTAACGAAAGTCGCGGTTGAGCGCCTCAAAGTAGTCCGGCAAAACGACGGTGGCGTCGCCATTTGCGTCGGTGGTGATGTTACCATTGTAGACGTTCAGCATGTCCGGGCTTTCGACGAACGAATGCTGGAGATATTTGTTTGCCGGGTCGAGGGGGTGGTCAATCTTGAAACTGCCGCCGCTCTTGCTCAATATGCCGTTGATATGGACATTGCCAACGAAGTAGCCGGCGTAGTTGGTGTTGGCGCCGTTGTAGGCGACTCCGTAGATGCCATAGCCGGTACTGAGAGTGGGCCTGCCGGAGACGCCGTAGGTTTGGGCCTCGCCGTAGACGCCGTAGTTGGCGACGCACTCAGGATCGGGGCAGTCGGCGAAGCCGTAGACGCCCATGTAGCTGCCTTTGCCCCGGACACCGGTGCTGCCGCCGGTGCCGGAGATGCCGTAGGTGGTGCCGATGCCGGAGACGCCACTGCTGCCATTACCGTAGACGCCACTGCTGCTGGTGCCGGTGCCGTAGCCTTGGACGCCGTAAGTGGTGCCGTAGGCGTAGACGCCAGTGCTGTCGGAGCCGCTGCCGCCGCCGACGACACCGAAGACGCTGCCGGAGCCGACGACACCGTAATTGCCGTCACCCCGGACGCCGGTGCCCGTGCCGAAGCCCTGGACGCCGAGGTAGCTGCCGGAGCCGTAGACACCGATGTTGGTACCACTATAGCCGTAGACGCCGTAGGTGGTGCCGGTGCCGGATATCCCAGTGGTGCCTCCGCTCAGCGTCAGGCCTGTGCCGCTGCCGCTCCAGGACTCGCCCCAGTGGTTGTGGGCGGCGAGGGCAAAACTGGTCGCGTGGTAGCCATCCAGCCGATCGGCATTGAGCCCGGCTTGCAGGGTACCGTTGTTGAGAGCCAGATCATTTGCGGCGTTGCCCAAGTAACCCTCGGCGCTCAGGTCGGCGTAGGCGCTGAAGTAATTGGGGCCGATCGTGCCGCTGGTTATATCCGCGCCCGAATGAGCATGTGCGACCAGGGCATAAACGCCGCTGTGATCGTGATCCGAGCGGGACACGGTTGAGGCAGAGCCGTTGCCGCCAAAGGCTACGGTCAGGGTGACTGAACCGCTGGCGCCGCCGCCCGTGAGGCCGTCGCCGACATTCACGGCGCTGATGTCGCCGCTACCCGGTGCGCCGATCTCGTCGTCGGCCGGCGACCACGCGCCGCCATTCCACTTCAACACCTGTCCCGATGTCGGTGCAGTCGTCGTGATCGATCGGCCTTGCAATGCACTGGTCGAAGTGCTGTACAGCGCATAGGGTGCAGGCGTCAGCGGTTGGCGCGGCGTGAGCGTGACGTATGATCCGTTACCTGCTGGGCACTTCACGCTAATCTCCAACCAACGCGCATTGCCATCAAAGGCATTAACGCCGAAGTCAATCGGCGTGGTGAACAAGCCGTTATTCACTGCTACATTGGTGCGACTCAGATCGCTGGCGAGTGAGATGCCGCCGCTGACCGCATCCCACAGACTGAACTGGAAATCACAGTTACCATTGATCGGGCCACTCGCATTCTTGAGTTGGCCTTGATAGGTGAATGCCGTGCCGAGCGCACTCTGCGGCGACTGCGGCCCCTGTTCTTGTGCGATGACGCCGCTGGCACTCATCAGCAGCGCCAGCACGATGACGAACGTGAAGACAGACATTTTGCGGCTCATGCTTTTCTCCTTGATGGATAGACCTGACAGGTCGACAAGACCTGTCAGGTCTGGTGATTACTTGATCACCAGCGGCAGATAAACCCGATAGGGCTTGAACGCCACATACTTGGGCACAACCACGCTCAGGACAACGCCTCCGATTAATTGATCGCCAATGTATCCTTCAACGGCCACCTTGGGCTGAGTCCCCTGTACAGAAGCCGAGGCCGGAATGATGGTGACAGTCGCGGTGATCTGTTGCCCGGCTGCCAACGTGCCCGATATCCAGTCCATGCTCACGATCCAATCGTTGGGAATGTCCAACCGGCGCATGTGCAGCTCAACCGTCGCCGCCTGGCTCGACGGATTGCCGACCTGGAAGGGATAGATCGCCTTGAAGAACTGGCCCAGGTTGTTATTGCCCGCCGCGGCAGCGCTGGCGAGCGACATGCCTGGCAACTGTTGGGCAAAGATGACTTGGTTGGCAAACAGGCCGCCCAGCGCGCGATAGGCCGAGGCCAGGTTCTTCCATTTGATCATCAAGCTGCCGGCGGCTGCCTGATCGGGGTCAACCGCCAAGCGGCGCTGGAGAGCCGCGGCGATGCCGTCGTCGGTCAGTCCCAGCGTGTGCGCGGTCTGGATCTCGTTAGCCGTAAAGCCCTGCGCCCGCAGGCGGTCCTGGTACGCGCGAATGTCGCTCGCATGCACGACGATGTCTACGTACCCTTCTGTCTTGATCTCCTTGATCGCGGCGTCGAACGCATCGGCCGCGGCGATCATACTCCGGCCAGCCTCTTGCTTGTAGTAGAAAAAGGCGCTGGCCTGGTACGCGCTCCATTCCTGGTCGTCGGCTTGCACCGCGCCCAGATAACGATCCTGAGCCAGGACCGCCGCGTACAGGTTATTGTGCAATTCGAGCGACGTCGAAACCAGTGTCGTGATTACGGCTAGGCGCGCGGGCGGGATGTCCTCGGGCGAAACGCCCGGGGTCATCTCCGTCGCCGCCTGCGCGATCAAATCGGGGAAATCCTTGAGCTTGATCCGAGGGCGGCCCGTTGGCTGGTTATAGTCGGAGCGCGGCGAGGGATTGCTCAGGCTGCCCAGGGTCTCGAAGGGCGACGGCGGCGATAACGAGGGGCCACTCCATCCTCCACAGTCTTCCCCGCCGGCCATCGCGCAGTTGACTGCCCCGCCAGCCTCGTAGATAAAGCCGGTGATATTGCCAAACATCTCGCCCGGGATCAGGCCGCCAAAGAACCCGGCAACCCCCCCGGCCGCATCCTGGACGAGGCTCAGAAGGAACGTGCCGTCATTAATGAGAGCGCTGGCGAGCTTGGCAAAATTAATCCCGTCTTCCTGGTCGGGTGGGAGTGTGGTCGGCGGCGCGGCATCCAAGTTCTTTTGGGCGCGGCCGGATTTCTGACCCTGCATCTGCAAGGCGCCCATGCCGCCAGTGTACGAATATCGGAATTCCAGGCAATAGTGGCCGGAGAGCGGCGGCGTCCAGGGCACATTGAGTTCCGCTTCGCTGTGGGCGGGAATCACCCAGCCGCTGACTTCTTTGACAGGGCCAAAGATTTGGCCGATGCCAAACTGTAGATAGCCCAGCGTACCTTCTACGGTGATGGGATTGGAAAAAGGATTGGTGAGCCGCAAAGTAATGGTGCTGGGTACTCCCTGGATGATGGGTTCCGGTCCGACCTCAAGATCGTCGTTCAGGTAAGGCGCTGCACCGTTGGGCATCAGCGGTGAATCTTCGGCTGCGGTGAAGGACACCTGGGTACTAGCCGGAACCGCCCAATCTGTACAACTTTGGGGGTCGCTGCCGGAAGTCACAATGATGGTGGCAGTCCCCGTGTAATCCGAGGTCACGTAGGTGAAAGCCTGGCCAGCTGCATTTGTGGTTAAGTCCGGGCTAGCGACTGTTCCCAGATTGGTTGATACATGCACGGCGTGGGCAGGCGCCAGCTGTCCGGCGCCGGTGCGCAGCGTAATACTGATCCAGGCTGGACTGGTGTCATCTGCCGGAACGAACCAGCGCGAGGGCGACGCTTGCAGCACATACACCTCGCGCGGCGTCAACGGGGTCGGCGTGGCATTCGGCGCATTCAGAAACGGGCGATAGGCTACTCCGGCGCTTACGCGGCTGCCAGTCCCGCCCGGATTGCAGTTCCCATCTGCTACCGGGCCGCTGGCGGAACCCCACCAGTTGTCGACGGCCATCAGGACATCTTCTGGATGGTTGTTCCAAATCCCATAACCGGTGTTGCTGATAATCTGGCTGAACTCAACGCTCACCCCGGTCCCACCGGACCAGCTGTGGAGGCCCGCACTGCTGCTGTAGATCAGCCTGCTGTGCGAGACGGATGCTTGCCCAAAATAGAGATCAAGATTGCCCGACTGGTTATAGCCGCCGTACTCGATCGTCACATAGTCCAGCACTCCCGTCCCATAGCGGAAGGAGATGCCACTCCACCAGCCCGGCGTCGGCGTGAGGGATGTGCTCGTGAAGGTGATGGGCTGGCTCGCGGTGCCCAACGCCTTGAGCGTGCCAGCCACTTCCAGTCTGGTGTGTTGATCGAACCGCACCTGCACCCCTGGATCCACTGTCAGCGTGGCATCGGATTCTATTACCTGAGTACCCAACATGATGTAGGGAATGCCCAGGTTCTTCCAGAGGCGCGCACCGGTTAGATCGCCGGGCCCGAACGCGATCGCATTCGTCCCGTTGTCCGTCACGGTCAGGTTGGACAACTGCGGGTCTAGCGAGCCATCAGCATAGTTCAACGCGTAACCGGCATTGCCGGTGATGCGACTGTCCGCGACGTGAACCAGACCACCCGACCAGCCGTGTACGCCATCCTGGCTGCCGTTACGGATGAGGCTGTGCGTGACGGTGACGACGGAGTTGTAAGCATCCACGGTGCCCGGCTGGTTATAGCCGCCGTACTCGATCGTCACATAGTCCAGTGCTCCCGTCCCATAGCGGAAGGAGATGCCACTCCACCAGCCCGGCGTCGGCGTGAGGGACGTGCTCGTGAAGGTGATGGGCTGGGTCGTGGCACCCAACGCCTTGAGCGTGCCATCCACTTCCAGTCCGGTGTGTTGATCGAACCGCACCTCCACGCCCGGATCCACCGTCAGCGTGGCGTCGGATGCGACTACCTGGCTCCCCAACATGATGTAGGGAATGCCCAGGTTCTTCCAGAGGCGCGCGCCAGTTAGCTCGCCAACCCCGAACGCGATCGCATTCGTCCCATTGCCCGTCACGGTCAGGTTGGACAACTGCGGGTCTAGCGAGCCATCAGCATAGTTCAACGCGTAACCGGCGTTGCCGGTGATGCGACTGTCCGCGATGTGGACCAAGCCACCAGCCCAGCCGTGTACGCCATCTTGGCTGCCGTTGCGGATGAGGCTGTGCGTGACGGTGACGACGGAGTTGTAAGCATCCACATTGCCCGACTGGTTATAGCCGCCGTATTCGATCGTTGCATAGTCCAGCGCTCCCGTCCCATAGCGGAAGGAGATGCCACTCCACCAGCCCGGCGTCGGCGTGAGGGACATGCTCGTGAAGGTGATGGGCTGGCTCGCCGTGCCCAACGCCTCGAGCGTGCCATCCACTTCCAGTCCGGTGTACTGATCGAACCGTACCTCCACGCCCGGATCCACCGTCAGCGTGACGCCAGATACGACGCTAACATAGGCGGTCACAAGATAGGGACTGCCGGCCTTGGTCCAAATTGTGTCAGTGGTAATATCCCCGCTGATAATGGTGTCCGAAGGCTTGACTACGTAGCTGGGGATTGCTAGATCTGGAGTCGCCAGGGCAGGCTGTTGAGCGGCGACGATATGTGCATAGAGCAGGCTTCCCAGCGCGAGCACGATTGCTAATATGCCTAGTCCGAAAAAATGTCGTTGGCGGTTCATGGTTTTCTCCTTTTGGAATCTTTCTCGCCCTTATCCCGAACTCACGTTATCTTACAGTCGTGCACCTCGATGGCATGGGCATTGATGAAGTCATCGCATGTTTGCCTCCTGGTTTACGAGTCTGCCGCGCCGGCCTCGCAGCATGCGGTAACGGTCACGCTAGACCCTTGCGAGGGCTTTTATCTGAGTACAGCTGGCAGATAGGCCCAATGGTTGAAGACGATCGGCGTGGCAAAGATCAGGATGCGGCTACTGCCATACGCTGTGCCCGCTTTGTTGCTGGCCGAGACGGTGATCGTCTTGACGCCGGCGGCACCCGGCGGCCAGGTGAAGATGGCTGTGTCGCTTGCGCCGCGCCCCGTATGCGTCTGCGTCGTCAGCGCCGTGGCTTGCCAGACATAGGTGATAGGCGTCGTCGCCGTGATCGGGCTGACGGTGGCCGTGAAGGTGTAACTGATGTCGACGACACCGATCGCTGGTCCATTAAGTCCTACCGAGGCTGGAGGCGTGGGCGTGACAGTACCGCCGGGACGCGCAAAGCGGATGCCCTTGGCATTATAATAAATTTGGTAGTGTCCTGGCGGATATTCGCAGGATTGCCCGTGTTTGACGTAGTACGAGACGTGTGGATTATCTGCCGCATCCAGAGCCAGCGAAGGATAGCCGATGACCATCCAGGTTGGTGGAGTGCAGGTCGGGATCTGGGCGATCGGGTAGCTGGCGTCCAGTTCATCGCCCGTTTCAATGTACTGCTGTTGCCAGGTCGAGCTAGTCGATTCACAGTTGGCCGTGCAGGCCAGATAGCTCAGGTCCAATTGGTCCGTGGCAAACACTACGCGCGGTCGGCCCTGGCTGTCCAGCGCCAGGTCCAGCGACCCATTGTCGGAGTTGGGGGGATAGTTTAGCGTGTAGCTGAGCCAGCCCCCAGTCGTGAGGGGCGAGGCGTTGCTCCAGGCGTAGTACAGCACGTTGGGGTTGACATTTCTGGCATAGTAGGCGATGCGCGGGCGGCCCTGTGCATCCACCCGCAAGACAAAGCTATAATCCAAAACATACCAGTGAATTGGCGCAAACAGCCCCACACTACCCCAGTTGGCGGCCGTCGAACAACTGCTGTTGCATTCGGCATAGGCCAGAGCGTTATTGTTGTTGTCGTAGCCCAATACCCTTGGCTGGTCGTTCTGGTCGAAGACCAGTTGAAACCCATCCGGCCGCAGATCCGGCGTGGTCACGGTGGTGGTGAACCAATTGGAGGCGGTGGTGCAGCCGGCGTCGCAGGTGAGGTAGTTGAAGCCGTAATCCGGATAGCTCGCCATCGGGTAAACCATGTGCGGCCTCCCCTGGGTGTCGAGCGCAAAGTAGCGCACATTGTCCGGGTAATTGTTGGTGGCGTCGATCACGGCCACCGAGGTCCAATTGGCCGCACTGTCCGTGCAATTGGCGTTGCACTCGGCATAATAATAATGGGAGTCCGTGTCTCCGCTGTACTCGGTAAACCACATCAGGCGCGGGTGGCCGCTGGCATCAACGCCCAGCGTCGGCTCATTCATCGAGTCCCACGTGCCGACGCCGAACAGCGGCAGCTCGAGCCAGTTGGCCGCGTCGCTGCAGTTCGCGGCGCAGTGAGCATAGTAGATATTGGTGCTGTCGTTGAAGGTCAGGTGAACGCCGCCCGACCCATCGACGACGGTGTGGCTGTGCCACCAGGGGAAGTTGGTGGTGGGATCTTGTAAAAAGAAATGGGCAAACGTGATGCCAGCGATTGTGAGCGATGGACCACCCGCCCCACTTGTGCTTATGCGCGACGGTTCGCTCATAGACAACGGAAGGGCCAGCCGATTGCGAACAAGCGCAGCATCTGAACCCATTTGCCCTGTCATAGGTTGGGCATTCTCGCCAGCCACGGCTCCACTGACGACGGCCAATAACGCCAGAACGATGGTCAATGCGATTGGAGGATATTTGCAGCTCATGTGATCTCTCCTTTGCAAATCTGAAGGGTTACTTCGTATGTTCAAGTTGATTTTCAAGGATCTGCTGCAGGCAGGCAATCAACCCTGACCAGTCACGGAAATAGTGCGCCTCGCCGCTGATCATGTGCTGCACTTTGCCACGCCACTCCAGCTGGCCTTCACCCAGATTTTCCTGCCACATACGCAGTACGAATAACTGGGAATGGGTTAGCTCGTGGGCGTCTGGGGCTGATAAGAGTTCGGACATGTACGCCTCGTGGAATGATGCGGCTAGATCGACCAACACAATCTAGCACAAGAGGCGTTACCTAAGCGTTACTTGGAGGAGGATGAGGCCAGACTGTTCCAGGCCTGTACAATCGCGCGATGCACGGCATCGTTATCCAGAAAGGCTTGACGGACATCCTCATCAGGCAGTCGAGCGGCCCGCGCCTGTAACAGACGGTAGGCTGGTTTCAACAGATCAATTGCTCGTGGATCGTGGCCGGCCTGCAAGACACGGTAGCAGATCAAGTAGATGAGCAACGGCTCCTCGACGTCGTCCAAAGTATGACTCATCAAATGGCTCAGAATCTCTTCGACCGTCGCTTGAGCCTGAGGCAGATCGCCCTGAGTCAATGAGATCGAGGCCAGCCCGGCCAGTGGCTCGATCGTGAGACTTAAGTTGCCCAGTTTCCGGCGGACCGCCAGGGCTTGACGAAAAATATCGGCCGCCGGGGACAGCTGCCCCAGGCTCAGCAAGGCGTAGCCCAGTTGAGTTAGCGCCAAACCCTCTTCATATTTCGCGCCCACTTGGTGCGCGATATGCACCGCACGTTGGCAGTATTCGTAGGCGGCTTGAAGGTCGCCCAGTTGACGGGCGGTGAGCCCCAGATAGGTCAATGACTCACTTTCACCACGCCGTTCACCGATCAGGCGGCAGAGCTGTACGGACTGTTCAAAGTAGGTACGGGCCGCCGCATAACCGCCCGGCGAGTCGGCTGCGCAACCACCCAGGTTGCGCAGAACCATGCTCTCGCCGCGTCGATCGCCGATTTCTCGACAAATCTGCAAAGCTTGATCGAGACAGGTGTAAGCCTGTGCCGCGTCATCAAGGCCGAGCTTGGCTAAGCCAAGGGCATTCAAGGCACGAAACTCGCCGCGCCGATCATGTAACGTGCGGTACAGGTCCACCGCTTGGCTGGCATAGCCACGAACACTGATTTGGTTACCTTGAAATTCGGCGACGCACGACAAGTTGTACAGACTATCCGCTTCCACGTCGTGCAGCTGCGCGGCCTGCGACAACTTAAGCGCCTGCTCGAGCTGTGCGCGGGCGTCCTCTATCTCGCCATGTTGCCACAGCGCTCGACCTTTTTGCAAATACCCGGCCGCGGCATAATGAATATCGTGCCCTGTTTCCGCCAAGCGAATCGCCGCCTCGGCCGCCGCGATCGCCGCGACGTAGTCGCTGATCGACTCGGCATAGCGTGCCTCGCGCAAATACACCTCGGCCTGCCTCAACTCATCGTGCAGGATTTGTGCCAACCCTTGCAGCTCTAGGATGTCTCGCTGCTGCGCTTCGCGTATCCCCTGTACATCATAGATCGCTTCGCGCCCTAGTAAGAGATCATAGCGTTCGACGTAAGCCGTCTTTGGAATCAATTGAATCGCGTTGCTAAGATAAGTAATCGCGGCTTGATTGGCGTACACCCTTCGAGCGGCCTCGGCCGCCCGACGATAGTATGCGCTGGCCTGTTCGAACAATCCCGCCTGCTGATAATGTGCGGCCACCTGCGCGCTGACGTTATCCACCTCGCCGGCATGCAGGGCGGCGAGCGCCTCCGCCACACGGCGATGCAGCAGACGTTTTCGCGCCGCACTCAGGCCGGCGTAAGCGACGTCACGCAGTTTGCCGTGCGTGAAATCGTAAGCGTTTGCACCCATTTCGCGGACGATGCGACGCTGCCAGAGTTCATCCAACCCGCGCACCAGTATTTCTTCATCGTCACCGCTGGCTTGCTGGAGCACCTCGAAAGTGAACTCGCGCCCGATGGTGGCGGCCAGCTCGATCAACGCGTGAGCCTGCGGCGAGAGTTGCGCCAACCGCGCCGCGATGACAGTTTGCACAGTCGCCGACTGTGGCGCTGCATCGGCGCAATCTGAACCAGCGCGCAGCGTCTCCACAATGAATAACGGATTGCCTTCGGTTTCGCGCTGCAAACAATCGACGTCGACTGCGCGCAGATCGTGTCCAGTCACATAGGCCGCCAGTTGCCCGGTCTCGAGTGCGTCGAGTGGCTCGACCTCGATCTCGATCAAGCGTTGGCCATGACGCAGCGCCGAGAGCAGAACGGTCACTGGATGGTCGCTTAGCACCTCTTCCGGGCGCAGCGTGCCCAACACTAACAGACGGGCTTGCTCATCAAAGCGCAGCAGGTAATGCAACCATTCCAGCGTGTCACGGTCACACCACTGCAAGTCTTCAATCCAGAGCAACACTGGCCCACCCGTGCCCAACAGGGCCCGGGCCAGCGCTTCGTGCAGCCGCTGGCGCTGCCAGGCCTCAGTCAATGGACCGGGGGACGGCAAGTCGGGATGTTGAATCAAGACTTCCGGCAACAACCGTGCGATTTCGATCAGCCAAATGGGTTCTAACTTGGGCAAGGCGCGCACCCGCAGCCAGGCGACGACAGGCGCATAGGCTAATGTGCCCTCAGCCGAATAGCAATGCGCGATGGCGGCGTGAATGCCTTCCCGCTTAACCCGCGTGAATAACTCGTCGGCCAACCGCGTTTTGCCGATGCCGCCCTCACCGATCACGATCGCCATCTGCGGATGTCCGGCCGAGGCAGTGCGCCAAGCCGCTTGCAACTGCGCCCATTCACGATCACGTCCTACCAGCGGAAAGGTCGCACCGAGTGACACCCCCACGGGCGCTTCGACCTTCAGTAAACGCTCATAAGCTTCACGCGTGGCCGGCCCGGGTTCGACGCCCAGTTCGCGCTGCAAGATAGACACCCCCGTGTGATAAGCGCGCAATGCGGCCGCGCGATCATCATTGAGGGTGTGCAGGTTGATCAAGCGCCGATGCACTTCTTCACGCACGGGATCGATCTGCAACAGACGTTGGGCATATCCGATGGCGGCGCGATAATCGCGCTCGTCGGTCGCCAACTGGAGCAATCGTTCCAGCGCCTCAATCAAGATTTGTTTGAGCCGCTCGCGCTCCGAGGTGATCCAGTCGTCGTAGCAGCTGGGAACCAATTCGCCGCCGTACAGCTCGATCGCGCGCTGCAAATCCAGGCGGGAGTGCGTGTGACTTGCTGCCTCTTCGAAAGCGGCGACATCCAGTGAGAACGAACGATGAGTCTGCCACTGGATCGTATTCACATCCACCGCCAAAAATTGATCGGCTTGCGGCAAGGCGTGTTGTAATTGGTGCAACTGCCTGCGCAAGTTAGCGCGAGCTCGGACTTCAGGCAAATCGGGCCACAGGCAAAACGCCACATGACTGCGCGCTTGAGGAGCGCCACGATGGAGAATGAGATAGGTCAGCAGCGACTGAAGTCGCGGGGTGCTGATGGTCGTCAGCGGCGTGTCATCGTAGTTGAGGCTAAACTCACCCAACAGCCGAACTCGTAAGATGGGGCTCATGGCTGCCTCGGGGCATTGACTCTATTGGTCATCTGTTGCCCTTAGAACTAGCCTCCGAACCGGCCTAAATGGCGCTATCCATTGGCAAACAGGTGCAAGACCACGACGCCAAGCGCCAGCAGGCTCAAAATGCCAGTGTCACTGAAGAGGATCCTGCGCCAGGTGCGAGGTAGGGTCATAGCCAATGGTTATATGTTGAGCGTGTCGTTGTTCAGAGGATCGATTTGTCTTGCGTGCAATCTATTGATTGTCAGGATAGAAAATCTGAAGCCCGTCCACATAGAATGTGTAAGGAGTTTGATCAGCCTTGTCAACCTGTGCTTGTATCCAGATTCGTGATAGCTTTTGCTCGTTAAGTTGTTGGCCGTTGTATGAGAGATCGGATAGATTTATAATGAAAGTGTGCCAATGTCCTCGTTGGATCGGAATGGAGGCGCACGCTGCAGAGCATATTTGCGCGTAAGCGACATGCGTCCCGGGCTGTTCGGGCCAATAGACTTGGCCAACTACCGCTTCAGCCTGTAAAGGTGGCTCCCAATCCCAGTTAGCAAGAACACCGCTGGTCGTGCCCGCAGGCATTGTGATTGCCAGAGAGTGTTTACCGGTAAAGGATTGTGCATCTGATATCCCGACTATTCCAACGTCGCCTTCCCAACTTGCCAGATCAGCTGACGTCTCAAAATCCGTGTATCGGACGAAACTAAACGGCCATAACATGGCATCAGATTCAGGGATTAAACCGGAATTTTCTCCTGGATTCAAAGGAATTCTGATAGGGTCAATAATAGTTCGATCACCCCGCACAAACTTCAAATCCAAGTATTTGCGGTCGGCAGTTACTGTCCAGGTCATTGGCGTAAAGCTAGACAATTTGTGTGTCCCCACTTGAATATTTTCATCGGATGTTTTCTGAAAAGTGCTAGGGTCATAGTCATCTTTGACCAGAAGTGCCTCGAATCGAATAGTTTGCGGCTTGTTACTATCGGTTGTGCTATACCATACTTCTCGCAAGGCCAATTGGTCGCCTGTATTCACGTTGATGCCTTTTTGCAAGGCCTCTGGCACATTCAGCACCAACGGCGGCCCAGCGTTGACCGTATAGACCAGAGATGCAAGTTTGATATAAGGGGGATCGTACATCCAGCTAGTTCCTTTACTATCCAATCGAATTGATGTCCAATTCTCCTTGACAGGATTACCCGCTAGATATGTCACAACCGCCAATCGGATATTCTTCCAACCCGGTTGAATAGCCCACGTTGTTGAGTAATTGCCGTGATTGTATTTCTCGATCACTAGCTCATCTTTGCCCCATTGTAAGCGGTCCGAGTTTAGCTGTTTTGTAGCTGTATAGTAACCAATCTTCTCGCTGTCCGCATAAACTTCAATCTGAGCTGTATATCGCGGATCAGCATCCGAGACAGCTACAACAAGGTTATCTAGTTGCAAAGCATGACCTGGTTGTACCCATATGCCTTCCGTTGGCGCTGTTCGCAGATCAATGAGACGGGGGGCATAGTCGTCAGCAATATAACGCAGACCAACTAAGTAAGCCAATGGTACTGAAGCAGTGGTCGACGTCAAGTCGGAAGTTGAAGGTGCCGGAGTAAGAGATGACGGGGGCAGACCAAGGCCTAGAAGTTTGGACAGTAGTAAAAGAATACCCAGACTGAAGAGTATCAGAACAGCAACTAATAGCTTGTTGCGCTGTTGCACTTGTCGAAGCTTTATGCCATCCATCCGATGGGCCGTTCGTTCCTGCTCGAGGTTTTTCTGAGTCTGATGGAGATCGTCTCTAAGGAGTTCCATATCAATTGACGGTATTTGAATATTAACATGCGCGGCTCCACCCACATTTGTGTTGGTCTTATTGCCACCAACGACATCACCGCCGATGCTTGCACTCCCAGTGCTTTTTATTTCCGCTCCGCCGCTTGTAGAAGTAATAGGTTGATCAGACATACACCCTCCTGATGTAAACTCAGAAGTCTCGTTGTAATACTAACAACAGAACGATAAGACCAACGATGCCCAACAATAGTTGAAACCAGTAATCGCGCAGGATCGGCTCCATTAGAAAAGCCTCCTTTGAGGTGAGCGGCTACGGATCTGAGGCAAATGGTTAATCCATGATGGTAGTATAACTGCAACTCAATATGGGGTCAAAGAGTGCCATAATTAGGCATTCTATGTCGAGTACAGAGCTGCTTCTGAGAAACAGGGAAAATGCTCCATAACAAACAAAACCTTGCGAGATGTGATTCTCGCAAGGTTCTTTACCCCTCAGCCTTCATCATTTTATTCGCGGTAATGACAGCCCATGCTTTGCGTATTCTCCCACGCGGCCATCGTGACGATGACGGCGGATAGCGACTACCCAGCCGGCTCTCCACCATCGTTTGCGCCCAACATCTGCACTGCCCACCGATATACGATTTGCGCCAGTTGAAGCGCCTCGCGATATTCTTCGGCGGTAATATCCTCATAGTCGCCGGGATACCGAAACATCACGGCGTAACCCGTCAGGCCAACGATGTCTTCGGCTTCTGGCGGCAATGGCGCCTGCGGCGGCAGCAACGTGATCAAATAATCGAGATCGTGGACCTTGCGAAACTCGATGCCATGCTGGATCAGCACCGCTTTGATGCTTTTCTCCGCGGCTTGTTGGGCGTGAAAGCATAACTCGCTGTACAGCACGCCCTGGGGCAGAACAATGCTGGCAAGCGACAGATCGCTGTGAGCACGGCGCAACCAATCGGCCGCGCTACCGGGTGGGGGTTGATCCGGCAACATATACCTCCCGGCCTTCGGCCAGTACCGTGCGGTAAATCAAGCCGATATTGTCTTGGTGTTGTTGGAGAATGTCCGGTGTGGCTACTACAATGTCCACCGGAAAACCAAACCCCGCTATTTGACGATAGAGATACCGCACAGTTTTAGCGCGGTGTGCGCCGTTCGGCATGACGACCATGATATCTAGATCACTATCCGGTCCTAGCGTGCCACGCGCTGCCGAGCCAAACAAGATAATCCGCAAGGGATGCGCTGCGGCGACGATGCGTCTGACGAGATCATCAATGAGTTGGGGCGTCTGTTCTTTCGTGACGAGCGTCATAAGCGTGGCTCCTGTTCGCTGACATTATAGCATCGCGCCGATGGCCGTGGCTATTCTCGGTAGTGACAGCCCATGCTCTGCTTATTCTCCCACGCGGCCATCGTGACGATGACGGCGGTGCGCACGGCATTGCGCAGGCCGATCAAGCCATCGGTCAATTTCGACGAGCGATAGAACCGTTCGATCTCGCTTTCCAGATTGCGGAGTTCTCTGAGGGCGCGGTTCAGCCGATCGGTAGTGCGCACCAACCCCACGTAGTTCCACATCATGTTCTTGATCGAGCTCATATCCTGGCCGATCAACGCTGGGTCGGGCACCTCGTCGCCAATGTATCGCCACGGCGGAATCAAAGCGGGATCGGGTACCGATCGATCGGGATGCTGCTGCACGATATGCTGCGCCGTCCGCTTGCCCCACACCAATCCTTCGAGCAATGACGTGCTGGCCAGGCGATTCGCGCCGTGCACGCCGGTGCAGGCCACTTCGCCGATGGCATACAACCGATCGATGGTGCTGAGACCCCATTCGTCCACCCACACTCCGCCACACGCGTAATGCGCGCCGGGAACGACGGGCACCAGATCGCGCGTGATGTCGATGCCGTACGTCAGGCATTTCTGGTAGATGGTCGGGAAATGTTCGCGGATGCGCGCCTCGGGAATGGTGGAGCGCAGATCGAGATACATGTTGGTCACATCGTGGGCCAACATCTCGTGATAGAGGCTGCGCGAGACGACATCGCGCGGGGCCAGGTCCTTCCATTCGGCATTGTAGTTCTGCATGAAGGGTTCGCCCACGGCATTGACCAGTCGCCCGCCGTCGCCGCGCACCGCTTCGGTGATGAGAAAGCGCGGCGCGCTGGGATGATAGAACGTGGTCGGGTGGAACTGCACGAACTCCATGTTGATCACGCGCGCGCCCGCCCGATAGGCCATCGCAATCCCGTCGCCCCGCGCCCCGCTCGGATTGGTGTTGTTCAGGTAGATTTGTCCCAATCCGCCGGTCGCTAAAATCGTATGACGCGCCAGCACGCGCAGCACGGTATTGTCGGCCTGCTTAAGCAAGTACGCGCCCACACACGACTGCGGTTCGTACACCGCATGCCGATCGAGCGAGTGGTGCGACGGCGTCAGCAAATCGACCGCGGTGTAACCGGTGAGCAAGCGAATATTCGGCTGTGCCTGCACGGCTTGCATCAACGAAACCTCGATCGCTTTGCCCGTCGCGTCGGCGGCGTGCGTGATGCGTGCCACCGAATGACCGCCTTCGCGCGCCAGCGATAGATCGCCGTTGGATCGATCGAAGGGCACGCCGACCTGGTCGAGCAATATTTCCTTGACCAACGGCGGTCCTTCTTCCGAAAGGATTTGCACGGCGCGCGGATTGCAATGACCCGCGCCCGCATGCAAAATGTCCTTCGCCAGCAACTCCGGCGAATCGTCGTGGCCCCGATAGATGATGCCGCCCTGCGCGTAATATGTGTTGGTCTCGGCGGGATCGGTGGCGCGCGTGATGACCGTCACGCTCAATCCCGCTTCGGCCAGCTGCAGCGCCGCCGTCGCGCCCGCAATCCCACAGCCGACGATTAAAACATCCGTTTGAAGTAATTCATCCATGCTGTCCTCGGTAATGAATGATGCGTGTTGCGTGGTGCGTGGTGCGTGAAGAGGTCATGTTTTACGCACTACGCTTTACGTTTTAGTCCTTCTTGCCCACGCCGCCGATCTGAATCATGCGTTCCACCGCTTGATAGGCGCGTAAACGGATATCTTCGGGCACTTCCGTGACGTACTGGGTCTTGAGCAGGGCGTCGCGCGTTTGCTCCAGCGTGATCTGGTTCATGTGCGGGCAGCGCACACTGCACAGGCGCAGCATGTCTTTTTCGGGGTGCGCGGCCATGATGTTGTCGCCCATCGAGCATTCGGTGAGCAGCAGATAGCGCGGGGCCTTGGTCTGCTCCACGTATTTGATCATCGCCGTGGTGCTACCGGAATAATCGGACGCGGCCACGACTTCGGGGCTGCATTCGGGATGGGCCAGGATCAACACAGCGGGGAACTGCTCGCGTACATTCTGGATGTCCTGCACGGTGAATTTCTCGTGGACTTCGCAGCGCCCGTGCCAGCCGATCATTTGATAATCCAGCTCGGTGCTGGCGAAGTTGGGATTCTTCGATGGGAAGATGATGTGCTTGCCGGTTTCGCGCGCCACGTTGCCCGCCAGGTATTCGTCGGGCAGGAAGATGATCGTATCGGACTTCAACGATTCGACCACCGCTTTCGCATTGCCCGAGGTGCAGCAGATGTCACTCTCGGCTTTCACGTCGGCGTAGGTATTGACGTACGTCACCACGGGCACGCCGGGAAATTTCGCGCGCAGCTGGCGCACATCCTCGGCGGTGATGCTTTCCGCCAGCGAACAGCCCGCCTTCAGCGATGGAATCAACACCGTCTTGGTGGGATTCAGAATCTTCGCGGTTTCGGCCATGAACTTCACACCGCAAAACACGATGATGTCCGCCTCGGTCTTGGCGGCCACGCGGCTCAGTTCCAGCGAATCGCCGACGTAATCCGGGATCGAGTGGAACAACGCCGGTTCCATGTAATTGTGGCCGAGGATCACGGCATGTCGCTCTTTCTTCAGCCGATTGATCTCGTCGGCCAGGCCGGCCTTGATGCGCAGCTCGACATCAGGCACGACATCGTGGAGTTTGGTTTTGAGTTGTTGGTACATTTCTTCGGCAGACATGTCGACTCCAATCTTATTTGGACACGGATGACAGTCAAGAAACCGGGTTTCTCCATGCTGGATGGAATGGACGATTGTCGCGCAGAAACCCGGTTTCTGGTCGTCGTGTTAGAGAGTTAAACTGATATCCAGCGCCTTCACGGAATGCGTCAACGCGCCACTCGAAATGAAATCGACGCCGGTGGCCGCGATGGCATTGACGGTTTCCAGCGTCACGTTGCCCGAGGCTTCGAGTGGAACTCGCGGCACGCGCCCGGCGGCGATCTGCACGGCCTCGCGCATCTGATCGAGGCTCATGTTGTCGAGCAGGATCCGATCGGGTTGCAGGGCCAGCGCTTCGCGCAGTTCGTCGAGCGTGCGGACTTCGACTTCGATCGGGCGGTGACGATCGTCGCATTCGCGCACCCGATTGATCGCCGCCGTGATCGATCCCACCGCCGTGATGTGATTGTTCTTGATCAATACCATATCGAACAGGCCGCTGCGATGATTCTGTCCGCCGCCGATCTTCACGGCCCACTTGTCGAGCAGGCGCAGGCCGGGCGCAGTCTTGCGTGTATCGAGGATGATCGCCTGATGTGGCCGCACCATTTCGACAAACTGGTTGGTCAGCGTGGCGATGCCCGACATGCGCTGCAAGAAATTCAGCGCCGTGCGTTCGCCGATGAGCAGGGCGCGAGTGGGGCCGTTGACCGTGCCGAACACTTGCCCTGTGGTCACACGATCACCGTCGTGAATGGTGAATTCAACCTGCACGCGCGTGTCGATCAGCGCGAAGGTCAGTCGGGCGACCTCAAGTCCGGCGATGACGCCGTCGGCTTTGGCGATGAAGCGACCTGCCAGCGTCGCGTCGGCGGGAATGGTGCACAACGTCGTCACGTCGTCGCCGCCGCCTGAAGTGCCGAGGTCTTCGTCGAGCGCGCGTTGGACGATGGGGGTGAGTTGATCCAGTGAGGTATCCATGTTGGGCGGTTTCTCTGGATAAGGTGTAGAAAGTGTACAACAAACACTAAATGGCGTCAAGCTTGAGCCTATTACCGGCGGGTATATAATAGATTCGTTATTGAGCGTGCGTGTCATACAGCTAATCAGTAACGTATGCTGTATCATCTCAACTCTCTCATTACGAGTCAGATATCATGAAATCGACCTTCGCTCATCGCCTGATGGTGTTGCTGAGTAGGCTAGCTCTTATCAGCTGGTTGTTGATCACATCTGTTGCTGTACCACGCGCCAGTTTTTCCGCACCTCAGGCAACAACTTGGTACGTGGCTCCCTCTGGCAGCGACTTGAACGACTGTTTGAGTGTTAACACTGCTTGTGAACACATTCAAACAGCCATCAATCGATCAAGTTCTGGTGATACGATCATCATCGCCGCGGGAACCTACTTCGAGACGCTCGAAATTTCTGATAAGAGCCTCACACTGACAGGTCAAGGGGCTGCCACGACGATCATTGATGGCCTCCAGCAAGGAACGGTACTGAGTATCCTCGCCAATACGCCGTGCGTCGTTAACATCTTCGGCTTGACTTTGCGGAACGGCCAATCCTCTATTCCCGGAGGGGGCATTTCTGCTGAATCTAAGGTTTCTCTGACCGTCCTGGACACCAACATCATCAATAACACGGCAGCGTATGGCGGTGGGCTCTTCAACCAGGGCCAGCTGAGCTTGAACAATGTTCTCCTGAACAACAACCAGGCCACGTCCCCCGATATATCAGAAGGCGGCGGCATTTGGAATACCGGCACCGGAGAGTTGAATGGAGTGACACTCGTCAACAACGTCGCTTCCCGTGGAGGAGGCATCAGTAATCTTAACGTCATGACCATAACGACCAGTGTTATTGGCAATAATCGCGCCGTCGGGAGTTATGGCGGCGGCATTTACAATCACGGTGGTGCGAGCCAGCTGACTTTGCTCGACAGCACCGTCAGTGGTAACCGGGCCATTGGCACCAATGGCGGGGGCGTGTACAACGATAATATCTTCATTAGCAGCGGAACGATCTTTTCAGGAAATCTGGCGATCAGCCATGGCGGCGGTGTTTTTAACAGCGCCTCGGGAAAAGTCACCTTCAGTAACGGGACACTGCGTAATAACACGGCCCAGGCCGACGAAGGTGGCGCTCTGTTCAATGCCGGGACAGCGACATTCGACAACACCGCGATAAACAATAATCTGGCGGGAGCGGGCGGAGGCGTCTATAATGCCGGAGGAGCCCAGCTGACCATTGAAACCAGCAATATTGGGCCCAACACAGCGGCTAACCAAACGGGGGGCGGCATTAACAACTTAGGCTCGCTGACCATGCTGCAAAGCGCGCTTGTTTATAACACCGCTTCAGTAGCGCCAGGCGGCGGCCTGTATAATGCTGGAACCGCCGAATTAACCAATGTCACGATCAGCGACAACACCGCTACCGGGGGCGGCGGACTTCAGAATGATGGCGGCACCGTGCAGATCAAATTCAGCACGATTAGCAATAACACCGGCGCGCCAGCCCTGAACAATACCAGCAGCACTGTCACCATCGCCAACTCAATCCTGACGCAGAACATAGGCACTGTTTGTGGCGGCATCATTACATCGCAGGGTTACAACCTGGAGAGTGGTAACACTTGCGTTTTCACAGCAACAGGTGATCTAACCAATACTGCCCCATTGCTGGGCTCTTTGCGCAACAATGGTGGTCCAACGCCTACAATGACTTTGCTTCCTGACAGTCCAGCGATTGATGCGGGAGACACGATTGATTGTCCAGCTACTGATCAACGCGGCGTTCCACGGCCATTGGATGGTGACGAGGATGGTAATGCACGTTGCGATATCGGCGCAGTAGAACTCAGCAATGTATCTGTTAGCGATGTGACGATCGACGGCCCTGCCAGGATTTCAGTAGATACAAGTGCTACATTCATAGCCACTGTGATCCCAATTTCGGCCACGCAGCCGATTACCTATGTTTGGGAGGCCACCGACTTTGCCCCAGTTATTCACGGTGGCGGCATTTCCAACACCCATAATTTTACTTGGAGCGTCCCAGGTGCCAAGACTCTCACCGTCACAGCGAGCAACGCCACAGGTGTAGCGACCAATACCTACTCCGTTCTGATCGGCATGCCGCCCAACACCATCAAGATTGAGGGACCAACGACGGGCCAAGTTAATTCAACCTATGCCTTTACGGCTGCAGTTAATCCGCTCACCGTAACCCAGCCAATCACCTACGTTTGGGAGGCCACCGACCTTGCCCCGGTTATTCACATTGGCGGCATTTCCACTACCCATAGTTTCGCCTGGAGTGTATCTGGCACCAAGGCCATCACCGTCACGGCAAGCAATGCTACAGGTGTAGCGACCAGCACCTACTCCATCCTGATCGGCGTGCCGCCCAACACCGTCAAGGTTGAGGGACCAGTGACGGGCCTAGTTAATTCAACCTATGCCTTTACGGCTGCAGTTAATCCGCTCACCGTAACCCAGCCAATCACCTATGTCTGGTCAACGTCCGATCACTCCTCGCTAACAACGACGAATGGCATCACCGACACGATCGTGTTGAGTTGGACAACATACGCGACTCATGTCGTGACTGTGACAGTCAGCAATGGCTTTGGCATCTCACTGCCAACCACTCGGACGATTGCGATAGAGCCTTGTCGGATCTACCTTCCCCTGATCTTGAGATAGGTGATGCAGTTACTATGTAGATTGACGACTCTTGCACATTCCCAATAGTAAACGCGGCGCTCATGGATTTCTCGATGAGCGCCGCGCTGATATGCTCCGTAGACCTGGCAGGTTTTCACCAGATGCATGGTCTACCTGACTGGCTGGGCTGGCTGATACTGAGCGTGGTATTGCGTCGTTAGAAAACCTGCCAGGTCTACCCCACCAGCAGTTCCTTTACCACCTCGCTGATCATCTTCCCATCGGCCTTGCCCTTCAACTGCGGCATGAGCTTGCCCATGACTTTGCCGGTGTCTTGCGGTCCCTTCGCGCCAACTTCGGTGACAACCTTCTGCGCGGCGGCAGTGACTTCTTCACGGCTCATCTGCTTGGGCAGATAGCCCAGCACCACCTCGAGTTCGGCCTGTTCGCGCGAGGCGATCTCAGGGCGACCGGCTTTCTCGGCATCCGCGATTGTCTCGCGGCGGCGCTTGACTTCAGTGGTCAGCACGGTGAGCTGTTCATCGTCGGTGAGCGGGGCCAATTTCGCAATTTCGGCCAGCTGCTTGTCGCGCTCGGGTTCGTCGATGATTGGGTTGCCGTTTTCATCGAACTTGCTGGTTTGCCACAGGTGCGAACGCTCTTTCACCAGTTTCGACTGCTTCGCCAGCTCGGCATTCTTGAAAGCAGCCTGCGTAAAGCGAATGACATCGCGGCGCAATTCTTGCTTGCTCAACATCGCCGTTTTGAGGTCGGCCTGCAATTGATCTTTGAGGGACATCGTACTCTCCTTGATGATTGCGACTACGTTGTCGCAACCACATTATCTGAACCATTGCGCGTCGCGCAGGAAATAGCGTTGGACGATGAGAAAGAGCAGGACAGGCGGCAGGGTCATCAGCACCGCGCCCGACATCAACAGCGGCCAGTTGGTGCGATCGAGTTGCTGGAGCTGCTGCAAGCCAACGGGCAAGGTATACAGGCTCTGTGATTTCAGATACAACAGTGGCGACAGGAAGTCGCTCCAGTAAAACACAAAGGCCAGCATGCCGACGGCCGCCGCCGTGGGCAGGGCGATGGGCAGGGCGATGCGCCACCAGATCGAGAGAGCGTGTGCGCCTTCCAACCGTGCGGACTCAAACAATTCGAGCGGCACCCGGCGGAACGTCCAGTAGAATAATAGCACAAACAACGGGCTGGTTCCGGCCAGCGCAGGCGCGATGAGCGCGGCCTGTGAATTGATCAAGCCGATGGCGCTGAAGAGCACGAAGCGCGTGAGCCACAGAGCACTGAATGGGATCAGCAACAGGCCCAGCGAGAGGGTCAGCAGGATGCGGCGCGATCGATCGGACAGCTGCGACATGGCGAACCCCGCCCACGAGGCGACGACGATCGTGATGGGCACGGCGGCGCTGACGACGATCAACGAGTTGACGAAGTAGCGGCCCCACGGCAGCAGCTCGAAGACGCGCGGATAGTTGCCGGGCACGATCGGGTTGGGGATCAGCTCGATCGTGCGGGGCGGCGGCAAGCCGGGCTGGCGCAGCGAAGCGGCGATCATCCACACGAGCGGCAGTACGAACAGCACGGCGATGACGATCAAGAGGCCGTGGCGCGCGATGGCCCTGAGGTTACGCGGTTTCATCAGCGTAACCTCCATTCTTGAACAAGATGTATAGCGTCGAGATGAAGTACAGCGTCATCAGGACGACGATCAGCATCATCGCCGCGCCGGGGCCGAAGCGGAAACGATCGAAGGCTTCTTCGTAGATGAGCAGCGGCATAAAGAGCGTGGCGTAATACGGATCGCCGCCGGTCATGATGAGCGCGGGCGTGAACGTCCATTGAAAGCCCACGATCACGGCGCGAAACGTGACGAGCGCGATCCAGGGCAGCAGCAGGGGCAGCGTGATGTACTGCAAAGTCTGCCGCGTCGAACTGCCATCGACGGCGGCGGCCGTGGTGACTTCCGGCGGAATGTCCTGTAAGCCGATGAGCAGGATCACAAACGCTTCGCCGATCTGGAATAGCGACATGATCACAAAGACGAGCCGGGCCGTGTCGGGGTTGTTCAGCCAATCGGGTGCAGGCAGGCCGAGGCCGCGCAGGATCAGATTCAGCGGGCCGTACAGCGGGTTGAAGATCCACAGGGCGATCAGCGCGAAGGCCACATCGGGAATAACGGCGGGCAGGTAGATCGCGGCGCGATACGCGCCCGTGCCACGTCGCCGTTGATTGAGCAGCAGCGCCAGCGTCAACGCCAATAGCACTTGCAGCGGCACGGCGAGGAAGATGAAGTATAGCGAATTGCGCAGCGCCACCCACAACAACGGATCACCGAAGATATCTTGAAAGTTCCACAGGCCCGCCCACTGCGGCGCGGAGAGCGCATCGTATTGGAAGAAGGCCAATGCAAAAGTGAGCAGCGCCGGAACGCCGACGAGCAACAGCGTGCCTAACAAGTAAGGCAGCAGCAACACGCGAAGTTCGGTGTGATAGCGTTTAGCGGCGCGAGCGGTCATGATGTGGAGAAACCGGGTTTTACCGTTCTGAATGGAATGGAACGTGAGACAGGGAGAACCCCGGTTTCTGGTCTTTCTATTCTTCTTCGGTGAAGAAGATCGCGGTGCGATCGACGATGGCTTTGATCACGTCATCGACTGAGGCCGTGCCGTAAAAGGCGCGCTCCAGTTCGGCACTGGCGGTCTCTTCGATGTCGGCCCAGTTCTTGAGTACGGGCAGGGCGCGCAGCGCGGGAATGACATCCAGAAACACGCGGCTGTTCTTGGGTTTGACGTTGGGATCGAGAAAGGCGCTGGATTCAGCCACGCTCTTCAACGAGGGCACGGTGCGTCCGGTGGCGGCGATGATCGTCTGCCCTGCCGCTGAGTTGGCAAACTCGATGAATTTCCACGCGGCGTCTTTGTCCTTCGTCGCACTGGTCAGGCAGTAGGCGTCCGCGTGCAGAATGGTGGCCGGGAATTTGCCGGTGGGCAGCGGCGCCACATCCCAATCGAAAGCGGTGATGGTGCGGAAGGTCGGCGTGACACGGCGGCTGTCCAGATACAGGCCCAGCCGGCCATTGGCGAAGCGACTCTCGCTGGATTCGGCTTTTTCGGCGGTGGCGTCCGGCACGACGTGATGCTTGACCTGCAGATCAACAAACCACTGGATGGCTTCACGGGCTTCCGGAGAATCGACGAGCAGGCGTATTGCGATCGGGTTGGCCACCAGCTCGCCCCCGTTCTGCCAGATGAAGGGTGCGACCCGAATCAAGGAAGGCTCGAGGCCAAGGCCGTATTGATCATTCGCCGGGTTGTTCAAGGCTTGTGCCGTGCTCAAAAAATCGGCCCACGTCCAATCGGGCTGGGGGTAAGGCAGACCCGCCGCATCGAACAGATTTTTGTTATAGTAGACGACGAGGCTCGATAGGTTCTGTGGTATGCACATGAGCTGCTGTCGCCAGAGGTAGGGCTGCATGGCTTCTGCGTAGAAGTCACCGGCTTTGAGCAGCGTGCTCTTGTCAAGGTAAGGTTGCAGCGGTTCGAGCACGCCTTTTTGCGCGAAGCCCGCGTAGCGCCGATAGTTGATCAGTACGACGTTGGCCGGTGTGCCTGCGGCGAAATCGGCGCTGAGGCGCGTGCGATAATCGCCCTGACTGGGGATGTGCATGAGATCGATCTTGGTGTTTGGGTTCTGCTGTTCAAAGGCAGCGACTAAGGTCTGATAGGCTTTGAGTTCCTCCGGATCGCCAAAGACCATGAATGACACGGTGGGCGGCTGAGGGGCAGCGCAGGCACTCAGCAGTAACAACAGCGTAAAGACCAACCATTTGCGCACCAGGCTCCTAACAAGCGACCCTTCGGGCCAGCGCACGAAGGGTCGGATTTGAAAATGGAAGCGCGCACCGGAGTGCGCGCTAAGGGGTGTTACATGTTGTTGGTGCGCAAGAACTTCATGGTCTGGCGGCGGCTCTTGCGAACCTTGGCCGCTTTCTTGCGCTTGCGAACGATGCTGGGCTTCTCGAAGAAGCGGCGGCGGCGCACTTCGCTCAGGATGCGGTCACCCTGTACCACTTTGTTGAATCGCTTCAGCGCCGACTCGAACGACTCATTGTCGTCAACAATTACACGTGTCAAGAATACTCACCCCTCTCTGCGTTATAAGTTCAGGCGAGCGACATTATAACCGTCGGAGGGGCGGCTGTCAAACAGCCATTTTCGGTGAGTATAACGCAAAAGTGCTGGCGACTTTTCAGGCGCTCCCGCCGCGCGAAGCGGGTCACATCTGGCAGGAGCGTGGCCGGGCAGCAGGCCCGCCCAACAGTTTTGCTGTATACCCATTTCCGGTGCGCTCAATGATTAATTTTCCGCTCATGTCGGTTTTGAGGTGATGCTCCCGGCAGGTGGTCACATCCACCGCTGGATTTGGCAATCCAGCGGGAGCGTTTCATCTTCGCGGCCACATGAGCCCAATTTTCAATGATCACCGAGCGATGGTAAGATCAACCGCATGAAGAAGCCAGCCGCTCCGATCGATTATTCACTCTACGCCGGACGGTGGATCGCCCTCGTGCGTGATCATGTAGCGGGGGTCGGTCGCACGGCGGAAGAAGCGCGCTTGCGGGCCAAGGCCTCACGTCCGAAAGATGATCCACAGGTGGTGTTTGTGCCGAAGAATTATCGCAGGGGCGATCCGCTGCGCGGGACAGAGCGAAAGAGGGAATGAGAGATAGCGGGAATGAGAGATAGAGGGAACCGCGCTCTCGTTCTCTCCATCTCTCTATCTGTCAATTCAGGATGACCAGATGCTCATCAACTCTCCATTGGTCGATATTGTTAAACAACTCTGCGCCGAGCGCCACATCCGCGCATGGTTGGTGGGCGGCGCCGTGCGCGATGTGCTGCTGGGTCGCGAGGTGCACGATTGGGACGTGGCCGTCGAACGCGATGCGATCCCGCTGGCGCGGGCCACGGCCGATCGGTTGAAGGCCGACGTGTACGTGCTCGAAGCCGACCTCGATATGGCGCGCGTGCTCGTCGACGATACGATGATCGATTTTGCGCGGCTGCGCGAGGCGAACCTCGATCTCGATCTGGCGGGCCGTGACTTTACGATCAACGCTATGGCGATCGACCTTCAGCAGCCCGATCGGGTGATCGATCTCTTCGATGGCCAGACGGATCTGGAAGAGGGCGTCATCCGTGCCATTAGCGAAACAGCGCTGACGCACGATCCGGTACGGATGCTGCGCGCTGTACGGCAGTCGGCCTCGCTGGCGATGGCGATCGATCCGCAGACCGCGGAGTGGATCGCCGCTCACGCCCCATTGATCGGGAATTCGCCGGCCGAGCGGGTGCGCGACGAGTTGAATAAGACGCTGCAGCAAGGCGACGTGGCCGATAGTCTGTTGCTGCTGGACGCGTTCGGGCTGCTGCTTTACGTCCTGCCGGAAGTGGCCGCGCTAAAGGGCGTGACACAATCCCTGCCGCATCATTGGGACGTGTATGAGCATACGCTCCGCGTCATCGATGCACTGGAATTGCTCGGCACACGTTGGCTGGGTTTCGATCAATCCGACGACGGCGCGCTCATGCTGCCGGTCATTCCTGGCTTTGTGTGGGATAGTCTTTTTCTTACCCTGCCGCAGTACAGCGATCCACTGCGCGCACATCTGGCGGTGAACGAACGCTGGCTGCTGTTGAAATGGACGGCGCTGCTGCATGACATCGGCAAACCAGCGACGAAGACGCTTGAAGACAACGGGCGCACACGTTTCTTCGGGCATGATGTTCTTGGCGCGCGGCTGGCTGAAGAGCGATTGCGGGCGCTGCGCTTCAGCAAAGATGAGATCGAGCGGGTGACGGGCATCAGCGGTGGGCACATGCGCCCGCACTGGTTAGCGGAAGCGCCGCTCACACGTCGGGCCTTGTATCGCTTCTTCCGTGACACCAAAGATTACGGCGTCGATATTCTGCTGTTGTCCATGGCCGATCACCTCGCCACACACGGGCCGGCGGTCGATCAGGCCACGTGGGTCGAGCGGCTGGGAATGATCGCGCAGATGTTCGAGACTTACTTTAGCCAGCACGAAGAAATCGTCGCACCGCCGCTGCTGGTGAATGGCAACGACATCATGCAGGAACTGGGCTTAGCGCCGGGCAAGCAGATTGGCGTGATCCTGGAAGCGATTCGTGAGGCGCAGGCGAGTGGTGAGGTAGGGACGAAGGAAGAGGCATTGGGGCTGGCAAGAAGCATGGTCAATAATGAGTAACGAGTAATGAGTAAGGGCACAATTACTCGTTACTTGTTACTCGTTAGCCGTTTAACTTCTCAAACATCCACAACAACCCCCACAGATTGATGGCAATCGAGACGAGGATCAGGCCCTGCTTGAGCCTCGTCGCTTTTTGCATGCCGGCTGCCAGCAGGATGATCCACAGCGGCGCAGCATCAAAGAGATAGCGCCAGCCGAATTGCAGCGAGCCGGTGTTGTGATAGGACCACAGCGGGATCAACGTCGTTAGCAGGCCGATCCACGCAGCGATGATCAGTGGCTGCCATCCCGAATGGATCTCCTCCGGGGCGGAGTCGAAGGATGAGCGGGCCGGAATGAGCCGCCGTTTTAGACGCGCACCCAATGACGCAAAGACAATCAACAACGCGGGCGTCACCAGGAAGATGCTCATGCCCAATGGGTTAGGTGTAATGAGCGTTGAGGTATCCGATAGATTCACACCTTCCAGCAAGTACGCGCAGGCGTTCGTGATGAACGTCGGCACAGCACCATTTATTTCGGGCGGAGCGAGCAGGGACACGGCTAAATTGCACGGCACAAACTGCGGATTGAATCCGCCGTAGCGTTCGTACACGTTGGTGATGTTTGCTGCGCCCGCAACATAGGCATAACCGAAATCGGTGAATGATTTGAAACGAGCATAGTTGTAAGCAAAGTGGGCGTTAACACCGAGGACCAGCGCTGCGCCAAACAACAGCATATGACGCACCACGCACCACGCACTACGTTGCTTCTGTTCCGTTCCACAGGGAGGCTTCGCACTATTGCGTATTGCGTAAAACATGATGATGATGAAGAACGGCGCGAGAAACAACGCCGTCGGTCGAGCGAACCCCGCGCAGGCCAGCCACAGTCCGACGAGAAACCAGCGCTGCCGCGTCAAGGCTTCGCGTGTCGCCAGCAAGGTGAAGAGCACCACCACGATATGCGCCGTGAACCAGTACGTGCCGAGTGAGGCCAGATACCAGAACGGCGTGCCGAGGGCAAAGAGCAGCGTGATCCAACGACGGGCGGATTCGGAAGTAATGAAAAGTCTAGCACTCTGAGCGGAACGAAGTGGAGTCGAAGAGTGCGGCGCATCCTGCGACTCCACTGCGTTCCGCTCTGGATGCTGAAGTAAATTCTCTAGCAATGAATACACCAACGCCACATCCAGCGCCCCGACGACGATGCTGAACAACACATCACCGAAGGTGACACCGAAGATTGCCACAAAGGGCAGCATCAAGATCGACGGCATGGGCGATCCGGCGACGAACCACTGGCCGTTGTGCTGGAGGAGATCGTAGGTAGTGGGCGGCAGTTGGATCAGATCGACGTGGCGATGCAGCAGGGAGTAAGCCAGATAGACGTAGTGCGGCGCCAGCGAGACGGCGTGCGACCAGACCTGCGCGCTGAGGCCGTAGGCCAGTAGTGCCAGCAGGAAGACGCGCAATGAGGCGTAATGAATGATGCGTGACACAATGCTATTTCTTGCGCGTAGATCGATACCAGATCAGCACGCCGGCGACGAGCACGACTTCGACGATCACGCCGATGACAATCAGGCCGACAGGAAGATCAGGCATGTTGGCATCGAAAACCTATCAAGTTTTTCTTGATCATCTGCCAGTGCTCGTTTCGAATCAGGCTGACTGATCTGAAAATGCTCACAGCCCTCGTCTCGAGGGCGTTCCCCGGGGACGGGGAACGGAGCGTTTTCATGCTTTGTGGTGAACGCAGTTCATGGGGTCTGAGTAGGTTGCCGTGATCGACTGGTGAAAATCTGACAGGGCTAGATCGGTTTCCGTTTTGATTTATGCCACTGTTCCGGCTGGATGGGCACATCCAGTGGCTAAACAGCCGCGGAGCGTGTAACCATCCGCTGCGAGCGTAAACCATTTAGGAATTCGCTTTAGTCAGCGCGGTCGCGGTGTGGCAGTACTGGCGACGATGGGCGCTGCCAGCGATTTGGCCGCCGTGTTCTCCACCAGAATGATCGGGCGGCCACCTACCCGGCAGCCGAAGTGTGGATCGTCGCACTTCGCGCCGGACAGCATGAGCCGGTATTTTCCGTTGACGGGTTTGATCGGCTGAGTAGATCCATCGGGTGCAACGAGCAAGCCCTCCGCCGCGAACGCCGGCAGCGTGATGGTGGTATCGGCTTTGCCGCGCGCCCAGGCCACGCGCGTCGTGGCCGAACCGCGATCGAGCGTGACCACTTCCGTCGAGCCGGTGCGCACCAACTTGGCAGAGCGTGTGTCGCGGAAGTAAGTGGTGATCACGCGGATCGCCTCGTAAGCGGGCCGTCGGGTGCCATCGGCGCGGACGAGGCCGAGAGCCGGATGGCCTTCGGGATACGGGGGATTGTCGATCAATTTGTAGACGGCAATGCGCTGCGCTCCGGCGGCCAGACCCAGCGCGAACGCGTGGATCATAAAATCAGACTGCTGATCGAGCGACGTCACAAACGTCGGCGCGCGCCAGGGATTGAGCGGATCATCGGAAGGCTGCGCGTTTGTCTCGTTAATCCAGATCGGTTGTTTCAAACCGTTGCGGCGCAAGATGCCGTACAGCGCTTGCGTGATGTCGTACACCGAATCGCTGGTGAGGTAGACGTGAAAGGTCGCCACGTCAAAATAGTAGTTGTTGGCCCGCGCGGTGCGATCCTTTTTGGCTTCATTGATAAAACGCTGCAAGTACGGCACACGTTTACGCACTACATCGTGATGCCACGTCAATCCGGCCAAGTGAATCTTCGCGTTGGGATTCTCTTGCTTCGCGACAATCGAAGCGACCTTCACCAGCTGATAGTAATCCTTCACGGTGCCGCCCCATTGCAGACCGTCGTCGGGCGGTTCGATGTCCGGTTCGTTCCAGATGATCCAGTTGTCGATGCGGCCTTTGTAGCGGGCCACCACTTTGCGCACGAATTGCGCCCACAGATTGTCGGGATCATCGACCGGGAGATAAAGCCCGCGCGGCACGCCGATCTGATTGGGGCCAGCGGTGGCCCAGCGCGGCGTGTTTTCTAACAGCCCGATCACCTGCCGCCCCTGTGCGGCCGCCGTCGAGATCCAGCCATCCTCGACGTGAAAGATGTTCCAGTCGTCAGGGCCGGTGGGCTGAAGTTCCGACCAATAGAAGAGGATGCGCTCCCAGCCCAGATTGAGTTCGCGCGCATCATTGGGTGAGCGGAAAGCCTCGACCACGCCGAAGCGCGGATCGGGTGATGATTGTGCACGTAGCGGAGTGTGAGGCGCAAGAGGCAGGAGGCAAGTTGCAAGAACGGCGACGACGATGCTCAGTCGCGCGAGGACGATTATCCATTGTCTATTCGATGTGTTGTGTACCATTGGTGAAATCTAGCCAGTCCCTCTTCAATTGAAATTTGAGGCCGATAGTTGAGCAGGCGTTCGGCCTTCTCGATGTTGGCGTACGTGAGCATCGGTTCGGTGGGCGGCAGCGGCGCGTGCTCGATGATGGCTTTGCGCCCGACGCGGCGCTCGATGATCTCGATGAAGCGTGACAGCGCGATCGGTTGGCCGCGTCCCAGATTGATGATCTCGTAATCGAGACCCGCGTTGATGGCGGCGATGACGCCGTTGACGTTGTCGTCGATGAAGGTCCAGTCGCGCTGCGGGCGGCCTTCATCGAAAATGCGCAGTGTTTCTCCGGCCAGAATCTTGCGCGTGAATTCGTAAGGCATCATGTCGGGCCGGCCGCGCGGGCCGTAGACATTGAAGAAGCGCAGGCCCGTGCACTTCATCCCGAAGGCTACATGATACGTGTGAGCCATAACTTCGCAAGCGATCTTAGTCGCGGGGTAGGGGGCCAGCGGCTGGGCGACGGATTCCGTCTCGACGAAGGGAATGGGCGCATTGCCATAGACCGACGAGGTGGAGGCGAACACGAAATAGCGCGTGCCGCTCAGCCGCGCGGCTTCCAGCAGATTGACTGTGCCGCCGATGTTGACGGCGGTGTATTCTTGCGCATGCTCGACCGAATAACGCACGTTGCCCATCGCGGCCAGGTGCATTACCCGATCGAACTTCTGCGCCTCGCAGAGATCGCGCATGGCTTGCGCATCGCGGATGTCGGCTTCGATGAAAGTGAAGCGCTCGTGCGCGGCGTACTCTTTGAGGTTCGCCTCTTTACGGACGCGGCTGTAATTCGGCGCGAAGTTGTCTAGGCCGATCACTTCATCGCCGCGCTGAAGCAGCTGTTGAGCCACGTGACTTCCGATGAATCCGGCGGCGCCGGTAACGAGAATTTTCATGGCTGGCGGTTAGTCGTTGGTGGCTAGTAGTTGGTCGTTGGTAGTCAACATACGGAACTGAAGTCAGTAAAGGATGCTCAGTCTAGCGCCTATCAGAACAACCCCTGCGAATCCAGCACCTATCAGAATGACCCCTACGAAGTTTAGAATCGACCGTGCGATAAGTGCTTGTTTTGTCGTTCCTCTAATGGAGCGTCCAAGGAGTATAAGGATTACAAGAATCAAAATGAACAGCGCTGATACAGCAGAAAGCCCTCCTAACCTCTCGACTATTTGATACGCTTCTATCCCTTGAAACAAACGAGTGCCCAGCCATAGACCAATGAATAGACCTGTTACTGTCGCGACAAGTTCACGGGCAGAGGGAAAAGAAGATCTCACTTTACTCATCATTTGTCAGCGTATTTGATGTCTTTGATGTTCAACTGATACTTCCGCTCGCCGTTCCATTCGTTCTCTTCGAATGTGTAAGCGATGTCGAGTTTGTCGCCGCGCGTGAGCCGATCGGCCATGTGGCCGAACTTGAAGCCGATCGCGTCGAAGATAGTGCCGCCATCGCCCACTTTCATTTTGAGGTGAGCGCTCTCCATGCCAACGGTGCGTATCTCGACGATACTGACGCCGCGCGACGCAAACATCGGCTGCGGATTGGCATAGCCGTGCGGTTCCAGTTGTTGCAGCGCATGGAATAGTTCCGGCTTGAGTTTGTGCAGATGCAGCACCGCGTCGATGGCGAGGGTGGGCAATAATTCTTGTCCGCCCAATTGGCGTTGCGCGATGTCCGACAGACGCTGCGCCAGAATATCGAGTTTCGTCGTCTCGATCGTGAACCCGGCGGCCGCCGCATGCCCGCCGTGCCGAATGAACAACTCGCGGCATTCGTCCAGCGCCTGCGTCATGTGAAATTCGGGAATGCTGCGGCAGGAGCCGCGGCTCTCGTGCAGCCCTTGTTCGATCACGACCGAGGGGCGATAGAATTCTTCGGTCAAGCGGCTGGCGACCAAGCCGACCACGCCGGAATTGAAAGACGGATCGGCCGCGAAGAGCAGGGCGGCTGATCCGTTGGAATGCGCCATGACGATTTCACGGGCCCGATCGGATAACTCTTTGGTAATCGTTTGCCGTTCGCGATTGCGCGCATCCAGCTCGAGCGCGATGTGCTCGGCCTTGGTCTGATCGGCGGTCATCAACAAGTCGTAGGCGTTGAGCGCGTGATCCAATCGTCCGGCGGCATTGAGGCGCGGGCCGAGTGAAAATCCGATGGCGCCGGTGTCGATGGACTTTACGCCGCTGATCTGAAGCAAGGCGCGCAGACCGGGACGCTGCGTGCGGCGCAGTTGCTGCAAGCCGCGCGCCACAAGCAGGCGATTCTCGCCCAGCAGCGGCGCGAGATCGGCCACGGTGCCCAGCGCGACCAGATCGATCAAATCGTCTTCGGTGAGCGCTGCTTTCTTTTCATCGGTCTTGGCGTTGACGATGAGCAGGGCCTGCGCGAGTTTGAAGGCCAGACCCACTCCGGCGAGTTCTTTGAAGGGGTAAGGACAAGCGGGTTGTTTGGGATTGATCAGCGCGTAGGCGTCAGGCAGATCTTCGGTGGGCATGTGATGATCGGTGACAATCAAATCCAGCCCGATCGATTTGGCGAAGGCCACTTCGGTCAACGAGCGCACACCACAATCGACCGTAATGACCAGCCGCACGCCGTCTTCCTTGAGGTGCTGCAGGGCCTCGACGTTGAGGCCGTAGCCTTCATCGGCGCGGCGCGGAATGTAGGGGCGCACGTCTGCGCCAAAGGCTGCCAGCGTCTGCACGAGCAGGGCGGTGGCCGTCACGCCGTCGACGTCGTAATCGCCGTAGATGGCGATTGGCTCGTGGGCCTTAATCGCGCGGCGGATGCGATCGACGGTGTGGTTCATCCCGGCCATGCGAAACAGATCGGCGGTGGTTGTGGGCCGATCGGTCTGCAGAAAAGCCGCGATCTCTTGGTCAGCGGTCACACCGCGATTGTAAAGAATCTGCACGACCAGCGGCGCGATGTCGGGAAAACGCTTCAGATGATCGGTGGGTGCTAGCGGCGCGGGTACCCAGCGTTTGTGGCGCACACGCGATGTCGAAGCGGCAGGTATATTCAAGCGGAAATCTCCAAAGTCAACGTGGGCGGTATGTTAGCATAGGCAGTGGGAGGCGTCAATGCAACCCTCACCCCTGGCCCCTCTCCCGAAAACGCTTTTGTTTTCGGAAGAGGGGAAAAGACATTGACCAAATCGCGGAGACGAGTATAATACGGGTCACATCGGGCGGTTAGCTCAGCTGGTTAGAGCACACGGTTGACATCCGTGAGGTCGCAGGTTCGAGCCCTGTATCGCCCACCTTTGGCTCTCATGAATCTTGATTGATCCATGAGGGCTTTTTGATCTTCGCGGCAGAAGCGCAGATTACGACGCGCAACTCACATCGGTCAAGTTTCCTGTAGAAATTTGCTGCTCCGCGCTTTCTCGACCACTTCTTCAAACTGTGCCGGCGGTTGAAGGCCTCTCTGCTGAAACTGCTGTTGCGCACGTAGGCCGATGTTACGGTGGTCGGCGTAAAAGTCATCACTGGCGGGTTGGCGCAGATCGACATCGGCCAGGCGCGAAGCGGCGGAACGATGAACCGCAATGGTGGAGATCAACTTAGTGACGGTGCTCGCTTCGCAGTAGACGCAAGTCACGGCCGTTGCCTCGGTCGAGTTCAAAACTAACTGGCTGAACTTTCTGTGGCATTGCTTGCACCGGTATTCGTAGATTGGCATCAGCTTGTCCTTGTGTTTGGATCTCATCAACCCGTAAACGCTTCATTAGCCGCCAAAGCCAGGGATTCTTCCCGCAAGAAAATTCACCATGTGGAGACGCAGCACATCGTTGGTGCCATCGCACGACCAGCCGATCCAGGCGTCGTTCAGCATCTTCGCCGCTTTGTACTCGCGGGTGATGCCGTAGGAGCCCAGCACTTTAACGGCCATTTCTGCGTTGTGAATGGCTGCATCGGCGGCGAAAGTTTTCGCCGCGGGTGATTTGAGCCCCGCTTGCGGCGAACCACTGTCGATACAATGCGCGGCGTCCCACACCATCAAGCGCGCAGCTTGCACATTCACATACATGTCCGCAATCTTGCCGGCGATGGCTTGATGATTGATGATGGGCATGCCCCAACTGACACGTGATTGCGCGTAGCTGAGCGCATATTCATAAGCCGCGCGCGCCAACCCGACGTGGCAGGCCGCAAAGCCGACGCCGATGTAGGGCAACGAGCGCATCAGGAACATCGGTAACCCCACGCCCTCCTCACCTAACAAGCACTCTTGGGGTATGCGCAGATTCTCGAAACGTACCTCGGCGTTATGCGCGGTTTTCCAGCCGGTAAGTTCGGTGCGCTTCCCGGTGAGAATGCCAGGCAAATTTGCCGGAACGTAAAAGAACGAAGTGCTTTCAAACGGCGGCTTGGTCAGATCAGTGCGGGCAATCACGTAATACGCGTCGGCGATCCCGCCGTTGGTAATGAAGGCCGCCTTCGTGCCGTTGACGAGGTAATCGTCACCTTCGCGCCGTGTCAGGGTCTTGAGGCCGACCTGTGGATCGGGAAAAGGACACAGTGAGTCTGACCCGGCTTGATTGGGCTCATTGCCGGCGCTGGCGAGGAGGAAGCCGTCGGTACGGGTGATCTCGCGCAGCCACTTGTCACGCTGTGCTTCACTGCCGCCGTTGATAATGAGCATCGGCGCTGTATTCGACATATTGAAATAAGCTGCGGCGACGCCAATATCTACCGCGGCAATTTCTTCTTCGAGCAGGACGTGTTCGACGCAGCCCAGCCCGCCGCCGCCATAGGTCTCAGGGATCAGCAGCGTCGTAAAGCCGAGTTTTGCTGCCTGCTGATAGGTTTGCTTGAGCTTGTCCCATGGTGTGCACTGCGAGAATTCCAGCTGGTCAATCTCTTCCACAATGGGTTTGATTTCCTGGTGCGCAAACTCCCGCACAGTTTTCTGCAACAAGGCTTGTTCGTTCGTCAAAGTGAAGTCAATCATGATATCCTCGGTTGGAAATGTGATCGTTGCAAGATTTAGACTACACAAAAGATGGTGAGAGGTCTGATGGATCTGATAACTGGGTCACCTCTGTGGAGGGTAATGCCTATGGATGTGCTGGAAGTAGTATAGAATGAATTTAGCGCAGTGTCAAAAACGGACAGTGATCGGTGCGTCGACTTGCCGGGTGTTCATCTGAAAAAGATGGTTGACAGCCCGATTGAATGCGCTATAATCTCAACAACTTCATAGTTGAATGCGTTGAGCAGGACGAGTAAGCAGGCTGAATGCGCCAGGGAGAGAGGGTCATCGACTGTAAGCCCTCTTCGCCACCAGACTGCTGAAAACCACCTGTGAGTGATTGGCCGAACACCAAAGTCAGTAGGTCAGTCCGGGTTGGCCCGTTACAGCCGCAAAGAGCAGCACCCTTCCCTTCGGCCAACCATCCCGCCACTACACGGATACGGGAAGAGCGAGGGAGGTGTGCTGAACTTGGGTGGAACCGCGAGCGTGTCTCTCGTCCCAACAGGATGAGAGGCACGTTTTATTTGTGAAGTAGATGAGGGAATACGTAGACAAGTAGATCAGGAAGGCTTCCTTGTTTCCTTTTGACTTGTTTACTCGTTTCCTTGACTCAAAGGAGGTGAGGCCTCATGACTGAGGATGGCACTAAGACCACGACCGTGATTTATCGATCTAGCCGCAGCTGGAGGCATCGCCTCAGCTGCTCTCCGGCGAGGTAATCGACACATGCCGTGATTGCCTCGACCGCCTATGGGGAGGCAGCCATGAATGCCGATTTGATGCAACGACCAGCCATCGGCTGGATCGTCACCGCTGAAGAAGAAGAGGACGATTGGTCAGGCGTATACGATTGCGAGGCGATTTTCAAGCCCGGCGAGCCCATCTTTTTGGCCGGCGATCGCGACGATTGGCCGCTTGAACAATGCAGTTAAAACTGACGAGTGACAAGTGACGAGTGAACCAGACCTGTCTACTTGTTACCTTGTTTATTTGCCCTGGAGGACAAAATGGAACGTTACGAAGATTCTCAACTTTATCGCATTCGGCACAGCGCGTCGCACGTCATGGCGCAGGCGGTGCTGGAGATGTTCCCGCCCGGTGAGGCGCGCATCGCCATCGGCCCGCCCATCGAGAACGGGTTCTACTATGACTTTGAGCTGCCGCGCAGCCTGACGCCGGAAGATCTCGAAGTGATCGAGAATCGCATGCGCGAGATCATCAAAGCGAATCAGCCGTTCGTGCGGACGGAAGTCAGCGCCGAGCAGGCCAAAGCCCAGTTCGCCAATCAGCCTTACAAGATCGAGTTGATTGAGGGGCTGGAGAAGGGCGGCTTGGACGAATACGGCAATCCGTTGAACGAGAAGCCGGTCATCTCGTTCTATTCGGACGGCCCGTTTATCGATCTGTGTCGCGGGCCGCACGTTGAAAGCACGGGCAAGCTCAATCCCAAGGCCATCAAGCTGATGAGCATCGCGGGCGCGTACTGGCGCGGCGACGAAAAGAACAAGATGCTGCAGCGCATCTACGGCACGGCCTGGGAATCGAAAGACGATCTTCACCAGTACCTGTGGCGACTGGAAGAAGCGAAGAAGCGCGATCACCGCAAGCTGGGCAAAGAACTGGATTTGTACAGCGTCTCCGAAGACGTGGGGCCGGGGTTGATCCTGTGGCATCCGAAGGGCGCGATGATTCGGGTCCTGGTGGAAGACTTCTGTCGCAAGGCGCACCTCGATAACGGCTACGAGTGGGTCTTTTCGCCCCATATCGGGCGCGCGCACCTGTGGGAGACGTCCGGGCATCTGGGCTTCTATAAAGAGAATATGTATGCGCCGATGGACATCGACGGCGAAGAATACTATGCCAAGCCGATGAATTGTCCGTTCCACATCCAGATCTATAAGAGCCAGATTCGATCGTATCGTGAGCTGCCCAAACGCTTTGCCGAAAATGGCACGGTCTATCGCTATGAACGCGCGGGGGTGCTGCACGGCCTGACGCGCGTGCGCGGCTTCACACAAGATGACGCGCACATCTTCTGCCGTCCTGATCAAGTGGAAGCCGAAATCAGCCGGGCGCTGGAGTTCTCGTTGTATATCTTGCGCTCGTTTGGCCTGTCGGATTTCAAAGCTTATCTTTCGACGATGCCTGAAAAGTACGTGGGTGAGCCGGCCGATTGGGACAAGGCGACGGAAGCGCTGCGTCGTGCCGTCGAAGCCCAGGCTATTCCCTATGAAACCGACGAAGGTGGCGGCGCGTTCTATGGTCCCAAGATCGATCTGAAAGTGAACGACGCGCTGGGCCGCGAGTGGCAGTTGAGCACGATTCAATTTGACTTTAACTTGGCGATGCGCTTTGGGCTGGAGTATGTCGGCGAAGATGGCAAGCCGCATCAGCCGTATATGGTGCATCGCGCGCTGCTGGGCAGCCTGGAGCGTTTCTTCGGCGTGCTGATCGAGCACTATGCCGGCGCGTTCCCGGTGTGGCTCTCGCCCGTGCAGGCCATGGTGATTCCGATTGCCGATCGGCATGTGGCCTACGCCCAAGAAGTGCAGCAGAAACTGAAGGCCGCCGGTATCCGATCGGAAGTCGATGAATCCAGCGATCGCATGCAAGCGAAGATTCGCAACGCGCAATTGCAGAAGATTCCGTACATGCTGGTCGTCGGCGACAAAGAGGCCGAAGCGGGCGCGGTCGCCATCCGGTTGCGATCGGGCGAGGATTTGAAGGCCAAGCCGCTGGCGGAATTCATCGCTCTAGCGAAAGAAACGATCGAGAAGAAAGAGTGAATCAATCCCTCCCGAAGATATTGAATCTTCGGGAGGGGTTAGTTTTCCAGGGCGTACCCAATCGCTTGCTCGATGGTCATGGCGCGGCCTTCTGCCCAACACGCTGTGAAGCACTCTTCACTTAAGCCTGCGCTGATGAGCGTCTGACAGCGTTCGTAATCCAACCGATCGAGGGTGCCAGTCTCCAGCGCTGTCCGTGCAGCGGCGCGCACGGCCTGCGCTGCGCCCAGCAGACGCGCCGCCCGTTCGTAACGCCCCCGCAGCACAGTCACGCTGGCAAACTTCTCCAGCGCCATGGCCACGCCCCGGTAATTTTCCAAGTCGCGGCACAAACTTAAGCACTCAGCATGGATATTTTCGGCTTCAGCATAACGGCCCTGATCTTGCGCGACTTGTCCCAGATTTTCCAGCACGATGGCGATGAACCAGCGATCGCCTAGCTGCCGCAAAAGCGTTAGGCTTTCCGTGTACAGCCGGATCGCTTGCTCATAACCTTTGTCGAGGCGCGCGATCTCGCCCAAGGTAATGAGCGTGATAGCGCTCAGCCAGTGATCGCCGATGGCGCGCGACAACTCTAGGCTTTGCTGTGCATAAGTAAGCGCCCGCGGCCGGTCATCACAGTTGGCGGCCTCTGCGCCTAGGCCGTCAAGCGCAAAAGCTGCTGCGTGTTTATCGCTGATCGCGCGTGCCACAGCCCAAGCGGCTTCGAAGTAAGCGCGCGCCGCGGCATAATCACCTTGGTAAAAAGTCAGGCAGCCGGCCGCGTTCAACAACCTGGCTTTGCCCGCCGGGTTTGCTGCGGCGGCCGGTTCCCGCCAGCCCGCTAACACGCGCTCAATGTTGCGCCGGCCCTCATCCAGATGAGCATGGACCACCCAGAAATGCCGCAGCGCGGTGCATAGCTGCGCCGCGTGATTCAACTGTCCCTCGTCGATCAAGCCGTTCAAGACTTTGCGCAGATTGCTGTGCTCGGCTTGCAGGCGATTGAGCCAGTGCATTTGATCAGGCCCCACCAGCTGAGGCTCGGCGGCCATCGCCAGCTGCAGGAACCAGTCGCCATGCCGCCTGCGAATGACGTCAGATTCATGGCTGGCGCACAGCTGTTCCTGCGCGAACTCGCGAATCATCTCCAACATCGTAAAGCGGACTTCGGAACCGTGTATCTGCCGCGTGATCAAGCTCTTGTTGGCCAGTGCCGCCAGCCTGGAGGCGACCTCATCCGCGCCGCCGTCCAATGCTTCTGCCGCCTCCAGCGTCCAGCCGCCGACAAACGCCGAAAGCCTCGTCAGGAGTTGTTGTTCGTCGGGCGCGAGCTGTCGGTAACTCCATTCGATCGCGTTGAAGAGCGTTTTCTGGCGCGCATCCACGTCGTGCAGCCCCTCCGCGCGCAGCAGCCAGCTGCCTCGCAACCGTTCGAGAATTTCTTGCGGCGATAGGATCGCGGTGTGCGCCGCAATCAACTCGATCGCCAGAGGCAGTCCGTCAAGCCGCTGACAAATCGCCGCGACGGCCGCGGCGTTGCCGGTGGTAACGGCGAAATCGAGGTTCACGGCCTCGGCCCGATCGGCAAACAATGCAATCGCGGGTACACCGGTCAGTATCTCAAGCCCTGGCAACCGGGTGGGATCGGGCAAGGCCAGCAGGGGCACGAGATACTGCCGTTCGGCGCGAATCCGCAGCGCGCTGCGGCTGGTAATGATGATCTTGAGCAGGGCACACGTGCTGAGAAGTTGCGTCACGACTGGTGTGGCCGGAATCACTTGCTCGAAGTTGTCGAGCAAGAGCAGCAGCCCTTTGTCGCACAAATGATGAACCAACTGATCGAGTGGAGATCGCCCGGCGCTTTCTTTCAGCCCCAACGTTTGCGCGATTGCCGGCGCCACGAGTTCCGGATCAGTGATCGCTGCCAGGGCCACGAAAAATACGCCGTCGTCGAATTGATCGCGCACGTCACGCGCGACCTGCAAACCCAAGCGCGTCTTGCCGATACCCGGCGGGCCGATTAACGTGATCAAGCGGGTGTCCTCGCGCAGCAAGCGCTGGCGGACAACGGCCACATCCTGATCGCGTCCAATCAACGGCGTTGGCGGGGCGGGTAGGTTCGTCGGCGCTTGAAAGACGAAGACGGGCCGATCGCAGCGGGCGAAATCGAGAAAGGCCGATCGCCGATCGGGCGGAATGCCAAGCGCCTGGGCCAGTAACTCGGCGATCTGGCGCGAGGGCCGCCGTTCACCCGACTCGATCTTTTGTAGCAGCGAGGTGGTACAGCTGATTTGATGGGCGAGATCGGCCTGCGTCAAATCCAGCGACTTGCGCCGCTGCTTGAGCCATGCGCTGAAGGAGTGGGGGGTATTCATCACGACCTGCTTCGATAATCCGTCGCTGCTCAATGCATCTGACAACGTGGGTGCGCTCTCATTGTAGCATTGTTTTGTGTGGAAAAATGTGTGGTTTTCCGCTTCGTTCTGCGCTCCTGGTGTGCTTGAATATAAGCAACTCAACAATGCTAGATTGTTAGATTGGAGCGTCATTGCGACCCGCCAGCGGCGCGGGGCAGGTGAGCGCTTTTTGCGACGAAGCAATCTCCGTTCAACCGGGCCTGAGATTGCTTCGCGCGCCCTGTCCGTGCTGTGCGCGGGGGCGCGCTGGGCGAAAGCGCTCGCAATGATGGATTGTCGCCGAATTTTACATTGTCGAGGTAGTAAGCGAGGAGGCTGACATGAGAACGCTCTGGATCGGGTTGTTGGGTGGCGCGGCGTTAGGGTTGTTGTTGTTCTTCTTCTTCTTCATGCAGTTTGGAGCCGGCGCCCAGGCCGGCGCTCGCCCGCTTTCGATAGCTACAGCGGTCACGCTCTATGCCAGTGCTGACGCCTACGTGAATCAGAATGCCCCCGCTACCAACTACGGCGGCAGTACCAGCCTGGATGTCCGACAGGATGAATTTTTGCAAGAGGACTTTGCGCTGCTCCGGTTCGATTTCGCCAGCATCCCGGCCGGCTCGATCATCAACAGTGCGACGTTCAATGCGCGCTTGAGAAACATGGTGCCTGACTATCCAGGCAATCCGCGCCTTTCGATCTATTGGGTGATCGGGGCGTGGGCCGAAAACACGGTGACGTGGAACAACAAACCGTCGACGGTCCTCACCAGCCACTATCTCGACGTACCACCGACGTTCACATATCACAGCTGGGATGTCACCGATATGGCGCAGTGCTGGGCCGATCGCAGCGCGTTGTGCACCGATGCCAGTCTGGCGCTGCGCGCGCACTCCGATTACAACGCGACTTTCACGCGTGATTTCTACAGTCGTGAAGGAACTTTGAAGCCCTATCTCAGCATCAACTACACGCCGCCCACGGCTACCCCAACCCGGACGCCCACCCGCACTCGCACGCCGACGCGCACGTCTACTCCTACGCAAACCGGGTCGCCCACGCCCACGCCCACCGGCACACAACCGACGCCGACCAATACCTCGACGTCAACGAACACGCCGACGCCCACCCGCACGTCGACAAACACCGCCACACCCACACGCACCCCCACGGGCACAGCGACTCCCGCGCCTGGTGCGATCGGCGATCGGGTCTGGAGTGACCTCGATCGTGATGGGCAGCAGGACGCCGGTGAAGCGGGCCTGGCGGGCGTGACGCTCTATTTGTTGTCTAACGGTCTTACCCTGGCCACGGACACGACCGACGCGCAGGGCTACTACTCTTTCCCCAATCTTGCGCCCGGCTTATACTGGGTGGATGTCGATATCTGGACGGTGCCGCCCGGTTACACGCTCACCAACGGCGCCGAGCCGCGGGCCGTCAACATGCTGGCGGGGATCGATCATGACGATGTCGACTTCGGTTACGCGCTGCCACCGACCGGGACACCCACGCCGCAAGTCACCACCGATCTCTATTTTGTCGATTGGGATTGGATTCAGGTTGTCGATCAAGCCCCGCTCGTGGCCGACAAGCCGACGATGGTGCGGGTGTATGTCGGGGTGCGCGGAACCGATCGGCCAGTGAACCGCGTGACCGGTCGCCTGCTGCGCGTGGGCATCGACAATTGGAATACCGCCCTGCGATCGGACAACAGCATCACCGTCGAACCGCCGCCGGCGAATGTTGATCCTGAGCTCTACTATCTCCAACAGTGGGACGACATCGACGCGACGCTCAATTTTGATTTGCCCGACGATTGGCGGCAAGGCAGCTATTGGGCCAACGTCTGGATCGGTTACGGCGACAGCATCGACGAGTGCTGTGAAGACAACAATGTCGGGAGCGCCTGGCGTTATTTCTACGACACGCAGCCGCTCAACGTGTATCTGATCCGCGCCACCGTCAATAATCTGCTGCCTACCTTTGCGCATATGTTTAACACCCCGGTCTACGCGCAGCACGTCTTTCCGGTTTCCAGGATGAACGTCTCCCTGCATCCCAGTGATGGGTTTGCCGCTAATTACAATTACACGGCCGCTCACGATGCCGGCGCTTGTTCGGAGGGCTGGAGTGACCTGCTCGACCGATTGCGGGATATCGCCGACGATACGGACGACCCCATGGCCGACGCCAAATTCTTCGGCCTGTTGCATCCCGATGCCAACACGGGCGACCAAAGTGGCTGCGGCTCCACGCCTGGCAACGTCAGCTCCAGCAAAGCAACCGTGGGGAATGCACGGCGCCAGACGATGGCCCACGAACTCGCGCACAATATCGGCCGGCAGCACGTGCCCTCTCAGCCGGATAATCCGGGTGATGACAACTGTAACGATCCAGGAACGGTCGACGACAATTACCCTAACGACACGGGGCACCTTGACACGTATGGGATCGATCTGACGACCGATCCGCCGACGATCTTCCGTCCCGCCGATTACTGGGATTTGATGAGCTATTGCAGTCCAAAGGAGATGTCCGTCTATACGTTCAACGGACTGTTCGACCACTTCAACACGGATGCGCCCCGACCGGTCAAGGCCCCTCTTGTGAAACCAGCCTTGACGGCGGCTGGCGCTTATCTACGCGTGACGGGCCAGCTCCGCAACGATCTACTGGACCAGCTAGTGCCATTCTATCAAGTCACAGCGCCGGCCGGAAACGATCAACCGGGGACGGGCGCTTACACGATCGAGTTGCTGAATACCACCGGGACTTCCTTGTTCGTGCGCTACTTTGATCCACAGTCCTATGAGGATGGGCGTGGCGACGCCGTATTCACGTCGCAAGTGCTGCTTCCCGTTCAAACGCAGGCTATGTTCTTCCACGAGATCGTACCCTTCCCGGCCGGGACAGCGCGCATCGTGATCAAACATGGCAGCACGCAGTTGGCGGAGCGCACGGTCACGGCCCATGCGCCTACTGTAACGGTCGTCTCTCCGAACGGCGGCGAGCAATGGTCTGCGAGCGGCACGTACACGGTTGCCTGGACGGCCAGCGATGCCGACGGGGATGCGTTGTACTACACGATGCAATACTCATCCGATGATGGGATAACGTGGGGAGCCGTGGCCGTGAATCTGACCCGCACACAGATCGCACTGAATGCCTCGGCGCTGGCGGGCAGTAATCAAGCGCGCCTGCGCGTCACGGCTACCGACGGCGTCAATACCAGCCAGGATAGTACGGATGCGGCCTTTGCCGTAGCGACCAAGCCTCCGCTCGTGTTCGTCTATCATCCACTACCTGATCAAGTCTACAGACTGGGCAAGTTGCTGGAATTGAGCGCTGAAGGAACCGACCTGGAAGACGGGCCGTTGGGAGACAGTGTATTCATCTGGACTTCCAACCGCCAGGGTGTGATCGCCACCGGACGCAATACTACTGTGAACAATTTGGAACCGGGCTATCATACTTTGACAGTCAGCGTCATTGATAGCGCGCAGCAGATTAGTTCGGCCAGCGTCACCGTGTACATCGGCTATCGGGTGTGGCTGCCGGTAATTACAAAGTGACCATGAACCGCGCGCGCACTTTCATGCTTGGGGCAGGGTTGGCGTTGTTGGCGCTTGTCTTGCCAACGGTAGCCCGGATAGACGGCGAAACGCCAGCGGATGCGCCACGGCCGTGTGACGTCTTGCCGTGGCAGGACATGCGGGATTCCGCTTCCAACGTTGCGCGGGAGTTGCCCTTAGCTCCGGAGACATTTCCGTTGGACGCGAACGCGCCGCGTCTCTTTTTCACCGACCTCGAATCTGGGCCAAACAGCGGTGGGCAGGACGATCTCGGCACGTTCATCTCCCTCTACGGCGAGGGCTTCGGTGCGACCCGCGGCGCATCCACCGTCACCATCGACGGGCAAGAAGTCGCGCGCTACGTGATGTGGAGCCAGGATAATGCTCCACGCGCGTTAGATCTGATCGTCGTCCAACCCGGCCCGAACGCTGCATCCGGCAGCATGATCGTCACCGTGAACGGCAGAGCAAGCAACCCGCTGCCGTTCACGATCCGATCGGGAACCATTCACTTCGTTGCGACTTCCGGTAACGATTCAAACAGCGGCAGCTTCGCAGCGCCGTGGCAGACCATCGCCCATGCCGCGCACAACCTGTCGGCCGGCGACATCGTCTATGTGAGGGATGGCGTATCGCAAACGGTGGAAGACAACTTCGGCGCGGCGTTGTCGATCGAGACGAGCGGGCTGCCCGGCCAGCCCAAAGCCATCGTCGCCTATCCCGGCGCTACGGTTGTGATCGGCTCGACGAGTTTGGAGTTTGGCGCACGCGTCCCCAACATCGGTGTCGCGGCGACCGATTGGGTGATTGCCAAATTGCGGCTGCGCGGACAGACGCAAGCGCTTGACATCGGCGGCGACGGCGCAATGCGCTGGCGTGTCATTGGCAACGACATCTCGTGCCCGGTTGGCGACGGGCAAACCGGCTGCTTTGCAGCGGCGTTGGCGAGCCACATCAGTTTTCTCGGTAACGAGGTACATGACATCAGCCGGCAAGGGAGTCAGCCGTCAAAACAGTATCACGCTGTGTATTTCACCACCGATACCAACCACGTTGAGGTGGGCTGGAATCACATTCACGATAACGACACCTGCCGCGCGCTCCAGTTTCACTCCTCGCCGTTGAACGGATCGACCGGCTACAACCAGTTCGACCTGACTGTGCATGACAACCTGATCCATGGTGATGTGTGCGACGGCGTCAACTTTGCCACGGTTGATCCTTCGCAGGGAGCGGTGCGCGCTTACAACAACATCATCTATGACGTAGGGCGCGGCCCGGCTCCTCCTGATGGCGACGCGAACTACGCCTGTATCTTCGTGGCAGGTGGAACTAACACCGGAACCGATGGCGCCGGTCGCGTGGAGGTCTTCAACAACACGCTGTACGATTGCGGCGCGCGCCAGAACAGTGATGCGGGCGCGCTGGGACGCGGGCCAGGATCGGCGGGCTTGTACCTGGACTTAAGGAATAACATCGTCTATGCCGTGGGCGACGAGGACTATGTTGCACCGAGCAGTACGACCGCCTGGATTACCGGCACGCATAATTTGTGGTTTGGAGCAGGCGACGGGCCGTTATTTCTGCCCAACAACATCAATGCCGATCCGCTCTTTGTCAGCCTCGGCGTGCGAGATTTTCGGCTGCGTGCCGCCAGCCCGGCCAGCAACACCGCCGTGATCACCCTCTTCAACTGGGACTATGGCGGATTCTTCAGGCCGCAGGGCTTGGCCTATGACCTCGGAGCGCACGAGATTATGATAACGGTGATCCTGACCCCGACCGTCTATCTTCCCGTGATAACCCGGTAACTGAACAAGCGCGAACGGTATGGGTGCCGTTTTGACCCGGCGAAGGTGAGGTGGAACCTTGCGCCAGTCTGAGAGATTTTCATCCGTTTCGCTGTTGACGAAACAAATTGAGTGTGTTATGATTTCGCTCCGTAACCGCCCGGGCAGTGTGCCGGGCGGTTACAATGAATCTTAATCAAAGGTGGACTCACATCGCTGCCAAAGACCATCGACTCAACGAGCAGATCCGGGCCAGAGAAGTGCGCGTGATCGGCAAAGACCGTCAGCACATCGGCATCATGTCGGTGCCGGAAGCGCTGCGCCTGGCGCGTGAAGCCGAACTCGATCTGGTTGAGATTTCGCCCCAGGCGGAACCACCGGTCGTGCAGATTATGGACTTCGGCAAGTTCCTGTACGAGCAGCACAAGAAGGAACGCGAAGCTAAAAAAGCCCAGAAGGTGATCGAGGTCAAGGAAATCCAGCTGCGCCCCAAGACCGATCCGCACCATCGCGGATTCAAGGTGCGCGATGCGCGCAAGTGGCTGGAAGAGGGCATGAAGGTCAAAGTGCGCGTCCGGTTCCGCGGACGTGAAATCGCCTACCCGGCCCTCGCACTGGAAGATTTGAAGAGTGTCGCCGATGAACTGGCCGACGTGGCGGTAGTCGAGCAACAGCCGAACATGGAAGGCCGAACAATGCTCATGGTGCTGGCCCCGGCGGGCAAGCCCAAGAAGTCGACTGGAAAGAAGGAACAGGACAGTGGCCAAGACAAAGATCAAAACACACAAGGCAACTAGCAAGCGCTTCCGCCTGACCGGCAGCGGCCTACTCCGCCGCACCCGGCTGGGCAAGAGCCACTTGCGCCGCCGCAAGTCGGCCCGCGCGAAAGCGGAGTTTGCTGAACTCAAGACCGTGCACGCGCACGGCTTGAAGAAGCGCGTGAAGCGCCTGGCTCCGTACTTGAAGCATAAGTAGTTCGTCTGACCTCCCGCAGGTTCCGAGCCTCCGGGAGGTTTAATGCTCCGGGTGTTTCACCCGTACCTCCCCGTAGGCTTTAGGGCCGAGGGTAAACATGAAGAAGGGAAAATAGTAACATGGCACGTGCAAAGAACGGGCCGCATCTGCGGCGCAAGCATAACAAAGTATTGAAGCTGACCAAGGGTCAGAAGGGTTCACGCCATCGCTTGTGGACCAAAGCCAGCGAGGCACGTCTGCACTCGCTGTATTACTCCTACCGCGATCGCCGCGCGCGCGCCCGCCAGTTCCGCCGATTGTGGATCGCCCGCATCAACGCGGCCTGCCGCCTGAACGGCATGTCCTACAGCCGCTTCATCGCCGGCTTGAAGAAG
>JBGSPW010000234.1:0-77956 GCA_041738395.1 Thermoflexales bacterium | reverse complement strand
CGCCGCTGGTTCGCGCCCGCCGATGGCATCGCGCGCATCTACTTCGACATCACGCTGCGCGACGGCAACGGCACGTCGCTGCCCGGGCGCGCCGTCATCGTCAACACCACTCTGGGCAACATGGTCAGTGGCGGCATCACCGATGCTGGCGGCAAGACGCTGGCCTATCTCTCTTCGACCACAGTCGGTGACGCCGAAGTGACCGCGCGGCTCGATCAAGTCACAGCCTGCGAAGAGACGACTGTGCCCGGCGCTAAGGTCACCTTCACCCCGTCGGTCACTGACCTTGATCTGCTGCCGAATGGCGCAGCGCCCTATCTCAATTCCGATCTGGAAGTCTCGCCAATGCCGGTGATCCGCGGCGTCACGACCACGCTGTCCGCCAAGTTGACGAATCCGTTGACCGTGCCGTTGACCGTGGACGTGAGCTTTGAATTCCGGCAGGCGGGCATCGGGTTGGTCTTCGGGCCGCTGGCTGAGATCAATGGACAGGTCATTCCGCCCAATAGCTCGCTGAGCATCTCGGTCCCGTGGATTCCACTGGTGTCCGGTGATTACTGCGTGCAAGTCCGTTACTCCATCGTAGGGATCGGCAATCGGGTCTTGCGACCGGACGCCGGCAGCAGTTATCGGCAGAAGAACCTGAAGGTCTTTGGCGGGCCGGGCGGACCGCCGCCTGAAAAAGACAGTCTCAAAAAAGCCGATAAAGTTTTTCGCAAAGTGAACAAACTGCCGGGCGGAACGCCCATTCACAAGGGACTCATCAACAAATGGTGGGAGGCGGTCAAGAAGGCAGCTGAAGATATTTCCAAGAACCTGGGCGGCGATCCACCTCGACAGGATTTCCGGATCATCGCCGCACTCGATCGGTTGGTGCTGCCCCCCGTTCAGCCGGATGCGGAAGTGTCGCCCGCCCGCGCCACAGCCCTCAACGCCGTGACCGATGCGCTGACGGAGGCGCTGGCCAACGGCGACGCGGCGGTGATCTCGCTGGATCGGTTTGGCGGGGCAGCCGAGGCAAACGACCTGACCTGGGCCTCACAACAAACAGCCGCGCTGTTGCATTACAAGCAGCAAATGGGATCGGCGCTGATCACGGCGGCGCTGGCCATCGACGATCTGGTGCAGGTTGCTGCTACGGAAGGCGTGACGAGCGAAATCGTCACGGCCGATGAGATCTATGCCTATCAACAACAACTGGCGACGACTGGTTTCTCGCCGCAAGCCATCGCCGATTATCACGCCGTGGGCCTAAGCGATGCCGAGATCGAACAAATTCGGCAGGAGTTCCTGGCATTGAATCCGGCCGAAGCGCAGTTTGATCTCATCGCCAGTTTGCGGGAATGGGCTGAGAGCTATCGGACACTGGGCATGAACCTGCTCCATCCGCCTGTCTTTGCGCCAAGTTATAGCGTCGGCGGCGGGCTGCGGCAAGCTAGCCAGGCCGCGGCAACCGGCAATACCATGGCCCAGATCTTTGAGAGCCGCATGACGATCCGGCTGGGCAATCCTTTGACGCAGACGGCCACGATCGACGTGATTGCGCGGCGGGTGGATCTGCCCGCCGACTGGTTGATCAGTGTGTCACCCGCGCAGGCGCAGCTGGCGCCGGGGGAAGAGATCAGCGTGACGGTCAGCATCGTGCCGGGTGCGCCGGTACCGCAGGGCAATGTGCCGCGAGTCGCCATCGAAGGTTATGCCAACGGCACCCTACTGGGGGGTATGGTGCTAGATGTGATGGTGCCCAACTATGTGCCGTTTGGCATGCGCACCGTGTATTTACCGCTGATCAAACGTTAAACAGATGTAGCGGCGGCGATCCGTCATTGCGAGGGCGCGCAGCGCCCGAAGCAATCTCCTGAGCGATGGATACTGAGATTGCTTCGTCGGCCCACGGCCTCCTCGCAATGACGTTTACAAGTCCAAGGGAGGACCTCATGTTCAGCAATAATCGATCGGTACGTTGGTTATTCATTTTGACACTCAGCACTGCAGCTCTGCTGATCAGCCTCACCACGATCAACCAGGCTTCAGCGCAGAGTGACGGGCCACAGAGTCCGCAAGTGGCCACCGGCAGCGGCTTCACCTATCAAGGCCGTTTGATCAAGAACGGGCAGCCCATCAGCGATACGTGCGCGTTGAGCCTATCGATTTGGGATGCGAATGCGGGTGGTTCGTTTCTCAACAGCAACACGTTCAGTACCGTGCCGATCAGTAACGGCCTGTTTACGGTGCAACTCGACTACGGGACAAGCACTTTCAACAGTGAGGCACGCTGGATCGAGACGGCCGTGAAATGCACCGGCGATGCCAACTACGTGACATTAGCGCCGCGCACCAAATTGACTGCCGCTCCGTATGCCATCTACTCGTTGAACAGCTGGGCCCTGAACGGCAACAGCGGCACGGGCGGCAACGGCTTCATCGGCACTACCGATAACATTGCATTATCCATCGGCGTGAACGGGCAGGCGGCGCTGCGCATTTATCCGCAGAACCAAAGCCCCAACCTCATCGGCGGTTACAGCGGCAACGTTTTCTCGTCCACGCTGTACGGCCAGACGATTGCGGGCGGCGGATCGTTCTTCTACGAGAATCGCACGCTGCGCGAGTACGGCACGGTAGGCGGCGGGCGCAAAAACCAGTCCGATGGCTACGGCGCGACGATCGCGGGCGGCATCGACAACTGGGCCAGCAACGATTACGCCGTCGTGGCTGGCGGGCTGCACAATTACGCCACGGGCAGTTCTTCCGGCATCGGCGGCGGATTTTATAACGTCGCTAGCGGCTATGTGGCTTACGTGGGCGGCGGCGATCTGAATTGGGCGATGACGCAGAACGCCACTATCGGTGGTGGTTATAGTAACACCATTACCGGCGGCCAGCTGATCGCCAACAACACGATCGGTGGCGGTGTGTTCAACTTCAACTCAGGCTTCGCCGCGACGATTGCGGGCGGGCACGGCAATCAAGCGACTGGCGAATGGTCGACGATGGGCGGCGGCGGATTCAACACCGTCTCGGGGCGCAGCACTACCGTCAGCGGCGGCGAATACAACATCGCCAGTGGAGCCGGTTCGACGATCGGCGGCGGCGGGTGGAATGGTGGCGCGACCAGCGGCAACAAAGCTTATGGGCCAGCTTCCACCATCGGCGGCGGCTATGGCAACTATCTCAGTCCCGACGCTGCTTACGGCGTGATCGGTGGCGGACAGCAAAACGTTGTTACGAACACGCCAGGTACGAACCTGGGCATCCCCACCATCGGCGGCGGATACAACAACAAAGTGACGCTGGGCGGGGGCACCGTGGGTGGTGGCAACAGCAACACCGCCAGCAATTTCGACGCCACGGTGGCGGGTGGAAACGGCAACACCGCCAGCGGTGGCGCAGCGATGGTTCCCGGCGGCGCGAGTAACCTGGCGCAAGGCTCAACGAGTTTCGCCGCAGGCTATCGGGCCAAGTCGCTCAACAACGGCTGCTTCACGTGGGCCGACTCGAATAATTTCGACTTCACCTGCGGCACCAACAACGCCTTCACGACGCGCGCCACGGGCGGCGTGTATTTCGTCACGGCGATCAATGGCTCCGGCGCGGCGACCGCCGGGGTGCAAGTGGGAGCGGGCGGCAACGCCTGGGCCGCGCTGAGCGACCGCAACAGCAAAGACAACTTCGTGCCCGTCGATGCGCGATCGGTCGTGGAAAAACTGGCGCAGATTCCCATCAGCACGTGGAACTACAAGACCCAGGACGCCGCCATTCGCCACATCGGCCCCATGGCGCAAGACTTCGCCGCGGCCTTTGGCGTGGGTGAAGACAACAAGCACATCACCACCATCGATGCCGACGGTGTGTCATTAGCTGCGATTCAAGGGCTATATCAGATCGTGCAGGACAAAGATCAACGCATCACTCAACTTGAAAGCGAAGTGGCGCAGTTGAAGCACGGCGTATCACCGGATCAATCTTTCAACGTCTTCAACGTGATCAGTTTGATCGCGCTGGGCGGCGTGTTGTTGATCGGGCTGAAGCTGCGCCGGGGGCCGGCGCGATGAAACGCGCGGCGCTTTTCATCCCGATCGCGTTAGCGCTGCTCATCGTTTCGATCGCCGTGGCGCAGACGGGTGGCGGTTACGATCTGACGTGGTTCACCATCGACGGCGGGGGCGGCACTGCGACGGGTGGCGGCTACATGGTTGCCGGAACCTTCGGGCAGCCCGACGCGGGCACTCAGAGTGGAGGTGGTTACACGCTGAGCGGCGGCTTCTGGGGCGGCGCAGAGATTGGCGTTGTGCCCGGCCCAACCGCCACGCCCACTAACACCCCGACAGCGACCGCCACACGCACATCCACACCGACCGCAACGCCAACGGCGACAGCGACGAGCACGGGAACATCTACAGCGACACCAACGGCTACGTCAACAACAACTACTACAATAACGCCGACGGTCACATCAACAGCGATGCCGACCGCCACATCAACGGCGACTCCAACAGCCACACCCATTGGAGTATCTGCTTTCAATCACAACTTGTCTCTGCCAATCGTACTTAGGTGAAACCATCATCACACGCGCAGAAAAACCAGATAGAATCAATCTAACTCAACCAGGAGACTTTCCATGAAACGCATTCTCTCGTTCGTCATATTGATACTGTTGCTGGCTGTCGTCCTTGCGGCGTGCAGCTTCTCGATCAGCACTGCTAACATTGCTCAGGCGGTGCTTGCTAAAGACGTCAAAGGCGATACGTTTGAGCCGGTCGATCCCACGACGACTTTTCTCGTCGATCAGCCTGTCACCCACCTGGTCGTCACCGTGGCGAATGCGCCCTCGGACACGAGAGTGAAGGCTGTCTGGACGGCCGTCGACGTGGGTGGCGCCGCCCCGGCCAACACCAAGATCGACGAAGCCGAAGTGACGCTGGATGCTTCGGGTACGGCGCATTTTACACTGTCCGTCCCTGACAGCGGCATGTGGCCGGTGGGCAAATACAAGGTCGAGGTTTATCTCAACGACAAGTTGGATCGCACGCTGGAGTACACCGTGGCACAGTGATCATCCGATTGAATCAGCCTGTCCACCAGAGACAGAGCCGCTCCACCGAGAGCGGCTCTTGTTTTGTCGGGCGAAAAGAGCCGATCGGGTGGCGCAAAAAACGTCAAGCCGCTCGTGAAAGCGGTTGATTTCAACCTCGATCAGAGCAAGCAATGTCAAGAGAAAAATCGGGCGGGCGCGTATACTGAGCAGGCTTCACAAATCCAGCAGGAGATCAACCATGAGCCAACAGCAAACTTTCAATGTATCCCCCATCGGTTACGTGCGCGCCAGCGCAGACGGTTTTTGCCTGGAAATCAAGCCGGAATATCGGGCGGCGCTCAAAGGGCTGGAAGGCTTCAGCCACCTCGACGTGATCTGGTGGGCGCATCTGCTCGACAATGAGCAGTGTCGCGCTGTCGTGGAATGCGATCAGCCGTACAAGAAAGCGCCCGCCCAGCTGGGCATCTTTGCCACGCGTTCGCCTGTCCGGCCCAACCCCGTGGCCGTAACCCCCGTCGCCGTCTTGAGTATTGACTATGAGCGCGGAATGATTTACATTCCTTACATCGACGCGGAAGACGGCACACCGCTGATCGATCTGAAGCCCTATCATCCCTGCACCGATCGCATCCGCGAGGTGAGCGTGCCGGAGTGGTGCCGCCACTGGCCGCAGTGGGTTGAGGATTCGGCGACGTTTGACTGGGCGGCAGAGTTCGTCAACGCGCGGTAACCGGGCAGATTGAAGAAACCGGGTTTCTCCGTACCAATCGTTCACCGCTATTGGAAAAGCAGAAACCCGGTTTCTGAAGGGGGAAGACTCGCATCTACTCAGCCGTCACTGCGAGGAGCGTTTGGTGCGACGAAGCAGTCTCCTATACGGCTAGCAACGAGGGCCAATTGGCATTGAGATTGCTTCGCAAAAAACGCTCGCCATGACGGCGGGCTGAGCGGTAACTCCACGAAAGAAGAGGGCCAATGGCATATCAGATTGACGCTAAGAACGTCCGTCTCGCTGATCTACGGAAGCGCATTGAAGCAACCGACCTAGTACCGAGCCGTGTTTCCCTTTTGGACCAGCTAGGAATGAAAATGAAAGCTCTCGAACAGCAGGGCATCACGACGCTGGCTCAGCTACGAAATGAGCTTAAAAACGCCAAGCGTCTGGAGGTGGTGGCGAACGCGACTGGTATCGAGGCACAGTATCTTGCCTTACTAAGGCGAGAAATAGAAAGCTATTTTCCCAAACCATGCGCGTTGAAAGCCTTCGCATGGCTGCCTCAAGGTGAGATCGCGAAGCTCGAGCGACATGGGATACGCGATACCGCCGACTTATACGAAGCGGCGAATAGCGTCAAAAGAAGAACCCGGCTGGCGGAATCGACGGGCGTGGACGCCGCCACTCTCGAAGCACTCGCTCGACTGGCTGATTTGACTAGGATACAGTGGGTGAGTCCGACAGCGGCCCGGATGCTCGTAGCAGCTGCTTACGACAGCGCTTCCAAGGTAGCCGCAGCCGATGCCGAGGATCTGTACGAAGCCCTCATACGCGTCAACGCCGGGGATAAGTTTTTCAAGGGCAAGATCGGCCTGCGTGATATAAAAAGGCTCGTACAGGCCGCAAGTTACACTTCCCGTTAAACGTAGGCTAACGGCCGCGTCCACCAGACGCGCGGAATAAGCCCGTTGGCTGGGTTAAGTCGATGTCGGGCAGTGGCGGCTAAACGAAGGTAGTCTGTCACTGTCTTGTTAAGAGGACACGCACCAATCCAGTAGACAGGGAAGGGCGCGCTGCTGCAACCCAATCGGCGAAACTGGCTGATCGGGTTTTAGCTTGTTATGAGGTGAACGATGGTAGAACCCCAACTTATCGACAAAGATCAGATCATCCTGGTGGGCTTCAGTTTCTTCGGCGATCCGTTCAAGTTCAGCGGCGGCTGGACGGAAGAGAACGAAATCGGCCGCTTGTGGAAGCGCTTCATGGCTTATCTGCAAGAAGCGGGAGCGCAAATCCGGCATGTCACAGCCGGCAGAGGATGGTATGAGCTGCACATCGATCACCCGGAGATGGAACGCACGGGCGAGTATGAAGTCTTTGTCGGGCTGGAAGTCGATCGGCTGGAGGACGTGCCGGTGCGCTTGTCGATCAAGACTCTGCCGCCGACGAGGTACGCCGTATTCACGCTGGCCGGTCAGGACATCGTCGCGGACTGGTCGAAAGAAATGACGGACTGGCTGGCCCGATCCGGTTATCAACGCGCTTATGCTTACGGCTTTCAATACTACGACGAACGCTTCAAGGGGATGGATCAGATCGACGAGTCGGTGCTGGACATGTATGTGCCCGTTCGCACGTAAGCGCGCGAGACGCCATGCTGAACACGACCCTGATGGCGCAGGCCATCGACTTCATTGAAATGCATTTGCGTGAAGACCTCACCGTCGGCGACATTGCCCACGCGGTCTCGCTGTCCGTCTATTATTTCTGCCGTTCGTTCAATCAAGCTACGCATCACACGCCCTACGATTATCTGATGCGGCGGAGAGTCGCCGAAGCCGCCCGCGATCTAGTGCAGACCGATCGGAAGATCATCGAGATCACGTTCGACTACCAGTTCAATAGCCCGGAGACGTTCTCGCGTGCCTTCAAGCGGGTGTTTGGGATGCAGCCCAATCAATGGCGCAAGCAGGGCCATTTAGATCGACGGTTGATCATGCCGCGCCTGACGTTGGCGCATTTGCAGCACATGGCCCAAGGGCCTTATTTGCAGCCGGTGTTGATCGATCGTGCTGAGCTGCACCTGACCGGCTTGATGACCCTGGTGCAAAATGATCCGTCCGTGATCGAGACACTCTGGCAGTGGTTCACCCGTTCGATCGAATTACGCGGCGATCCGGTGAACGCCGATCTGTATGGTGTCTTGCAATATCCAGAGTCCGGTACGTCAAGCTACTTCTATTTGCTGGGTGTACCTCTGCTGACGGTTGCTTCACCGGATGCCGTCTGGATCATGAAGACTTTGCCGGCCCGATCATGGGCCTGCTTCATCCACAAAGGATCGTGCCGCGACTTGCCGCTGACCCTCGATTATATCCAGCACACCTGGCTGCCTCAAGCGAATCTGTCATTACGCCCGTCGACTATCCTCCTGCACTACGGCCAAGGCTTTGAAGATTCAGACGACGCTGAAATGGAAGTATTTGTGGAAGTTGAAAGTTAACGCCACATCGTACCCGGCACGTTGTGCTGGCGATGCGCTAGGCGAAGCCCTGTCCTCGGGGCGGCTCCACGCGTGAGATCGCCGCCGGGGACGGCGGCTGGAATACTTTTTCATCAGACTCCTAGGCGCAATACTGTTTAGTTAGCGGGCCGGGCTTCCTGCCCGGCGGCGTGGGAGCCACCTCTGCTGACTTATCTAAACAGTATTGCTCCTAGGCGAGCGGTCCATTCCGCGCGAAGACATAGCCAGGTTGGAGGTCGGAAGTTTGCTGTGAGGGGTTAAAAAGTGGAAGCATCGAGAGCTTTTCCAATAGAGGCAGCTCTTTTGTTTTTGGCGAGTCTGTACTAGAATCAACACAGAGGTGACATTTATGCGTATCACGGATATGAATTGGCATCAGGTCGAAGAATATTTGCGGCACGACGATCGCGCCGTCGTGCCCCTGGGCTCCACCGAGCAGCACGCCTATTTGAGTCTCAGCACCGATAGTATTCTGGCGGAACGCATCGCGTTGGAAGCGGCTGAGCCGTTGGGGGTGGCCGTGTTCCCGATCGTGTCGTATGGCATCGCGCCGCACTTCATGGCCTACCCCGGCACCATCTCGCTGCGCGTCAGCACCTACATCGAAGTCGTGCGCGATATTCTCGACAGCCTGGCGCGGCACGGCTTCAAACGCATCGTCGTCGTCAATGGGCATGGCGGCAACACGCCGGCGCAAAGCATCTGCGGTGAATTCATGCGCGATCATCTGAAGGTGCGTGTCAAGTGGCACGATTGGTGGCATGCGCCGCTCACCTGGGCCAAGGTGCAAGAGATCGATCCGGTGGCGCTGCACGCCTCCTGGCTGGAAGACTTTCCGTGGACGCGTTTGCCGAAGGTAATCATGCCCGAACGGCCCAAGCCGCCCATCGATGTGGCGCGGGTGCGGCAGCTCAACCCGATCGAAGCCCGCGCCTATCTGGGCGATGGCAATTACGGCGGCGTGTATCAACGCAGCGATCGAGACATGCTGGCGCTGTGGGAGGTGGGCGTGGAAGAGACCCGCACGGTGATTGACGGGGGTTGGGCTTAAAAACCTGGCAGGTCTCGCCCACTCCGCTTCGCTGCGGGGTGCTTCGCAAGACCTGCCAGGTTTTCTTTCACTACATGAACGACGCGTTGATCTTGTCGAGCGCCTCGCGCGGGGGGCGCAGTTTTTCGGGCGGCAGATGCACCAGCGGCGTATCGACCAGGCGTTGCTGCTCCACCAAATTCGGGCGCGCTTCGTTGAAGTAAATCAAGCCGGTGATGAACTGTTGACTGTCACGCGCTTCTTCCAGGATGCGCATGGCGGAGTATTTGTCGCGCGGCTCGTAGTCGATGCCCAATTTCTTCAATTGAATGATTGAGCCATCGTGCATGACCACGTCCTTCACTTCACCTTCGTCGTACTCCACCATGATCTCTTCGGCGGGCATGACGTAGCGCACTTCGTGCAAGGCTTCTTCGTGTTCTTTGCCCCAGGTGTAACCCTTGGTCGAAAGATCCGAGTTGTTGAAGGTCACGCACGGACTGATGATGTCCAGCACGGCGGTGCCGCGATAGCTCAAAGCGGCTTTCAGCAGCTGCTGCACTTGCTTGGGGTCGCCGGCAAACGATCGCGCCACGAAGCCCGCGCCGGACGCGATCGCTTCCAGGCACAGATCGATCGGCGGCAGTTCGTTCTTGCCCGCGTACTTCAACTCCTGGCCGATGTCGGCGGTGGCCGAAAACTGGCCCTTGGTCAAACCGTACACGCCGTTGTTCTCGATGATGTACACCATGTCGACGTTGCGGCGCAGCATGTGCTTGAACTGGCCGAAGCCGATGCTGCCCGTGTCGCCGTCGCCGCTGACGCCCAGGCCCGTCATGTCGCGGTTGACGGTCAGCGCGCCGGTCGCCAGGGAAGGCATGCGGCCATGCAGGCCGTTGATGCTGTGCGAGCGGCCCAGGAAATAGGCCGGGCTTTTGCTGGAGCAGCCGATGCCGCTGAACTTCACAATGCGATGCGGCGCCAGCGAGAGATCATACGCCACCGCGATGATTTGGCTGGCGATCGAGTCGTGACCGCAGCCATTGCACAGCGTCGAGGGCGCACCTTTATAATCGGCTTTGCCGAGACCGACCAGGTTAATGTTGGCAGGTTTGTTGGGAATCGCGGTTGTCGTCATAGCACTTAATCCTTTTTACAAATCCTCAGGCTTCAGACCGGTCACTTTGGCGATGCGCGTTAGCATCCGTGGGCCGATCTCCTCATTATCATGAAAAGCAAAAACCACATCGGGCCAGCCAACGCGTTCCAGAATGCGATGCGAACCGGTCGTGCGCTTAACGCTCCAACCGTTTCGCAATAACGCCGCCAGGACGCGCCGCGCTTTTGTCGAACGCCAATCACTCATGCGGACGCAAAGGAAATATTGAATTGTCCGGGCGTGGCTTCGTCGTGTTCAAGGCGATCGGCCAACACGCGCAATGCCAGCGCTTCGGCTTTAGCCAGCGCTTCGCGTTCGGTGCGACCATACGCCAGTGCGCCAGGAATTTCCAAAACTTCGGCCAGCCAACGGCCGTCTGTCTCTTGTTCAGATTCGATCGTGAATTTCATGATTGCCGCCCTTTGCAGGCGCAAGTTGACAACTTGCGCTACATTATCGTTCCTGTTCCAGAATCGATTCCATGATCCAGCGCGCGCTGAGCGATAGGCCGTCGCACTTGGCGAGCGACACCACCCGCGTGGCAAACTGCGGCGCGTGCAGCTGAATCAACTGGTGCATCTGGCCTTCGTAGTTGTTCTCCACCACATAGCAACGCGGATGCTTCGTGATAAATTCGATTAGCGTGTCATCCAACGGCAGTGCGCGGAGGCGCAGGTACGAGGTCTGCACGCCGGTCTTCGCCAACCGATCGCGCGCTTCCAGCACCGCCGGATCGTTGGTGCCGTACGAGATGATGCCAATCTCGGCGCCTGCGGCTGCATCGATGACGGGCGCGGGCACCAGGGTGCGGGCGGTGTCATGCTTGCGATAGAGCCGCTCCAGATTCTTGGACCAATCTTCGGGGCGTTCGCTGTAACTGGCCGCATCGTTGTGGCCTGTGCCGCGCGTGAAGTACGCGCCCAGCGGATGATTGATGCCGGGCAGTGTGCGCCAACCGATGCCATCGCCATCGACGTCGGCGTAACGTTGCCAGTTCTTCACCTGGGCCAATTCTTCAGCCGATAGGACTTTGCCGCGATCCAACGGCTGCTCGGGATATTGGAACGGCTCGGTCGGCCACATATTCATCCCCAGATCGAGATCGATCAGGACGAAGACGGGCGTTTGCAGCCGCTCGGCCAGATCGAACGATTGCGAACCGGCCTGGAAACATTCTTGAATATTGGCCGGCAGCAGGATGGGATGGCGGCAGTCGCCGTGGCCCAGGAAGTACGTCGACAGGAGATCGCCCTGCGAGGTGCGCGTGGGCAGACCGGTGGACGGGCCCATGCGCTGCACATCCCAGATCACGGCGGGGATTTCGGCAAAGAAAGCATAGCCCGTAAACTCGGCCATCAATGAGAGGCCGGGGCCGGAGGTGGACGTCATCGAGCGCGCGCCGGCCCAGCCCGCGCCGATCACCATGCCGATCGCGGCGAGTTCGTCTTCGGCTTGAATGATGGCGTAGGTGTGCTTGCCATCGGCGTCTGTGCGATAGACCGGCAGGTAGTCGTTTAAGCCATCGGCCAGCGAAGTGGCCGGCGTGATGGGATACCACGCGATGAACTGCACGCCGCCGAAGATAGCGCCCAAGGCCGAGGCCGTGTTGCCGTCGATCAAGAAGGTACCGGCGGTCTTGGTCAGGCGCTCCACATGGAACGGGTCGGTCTTGGTCAAGTTGGCTTCTGACCATTCACACGCCGCTTTGACGACGTTGAGGTTCAGATCGATCGCTTTCTTCTTGCCGCCGAAGTGGGAGTTCAAGGCCGCTTCGATCTCCGTCATCTCGATGTCGAGCAGCCACGCGAGGATGCCCACGAAGACCATGTTGGCGACGTAAGGCCGCAGCTTGGCATCCGCGCCGGACTTGCGCGCGAGTTCGTTGATGGGCATGGGATAGAACGTCACGTCGTCGCGCTTGATAGGAAGCGGCTCGTCGATCGGGTACAGGCAGATGCCGCCCGATTCCAGTTTCTGGATGTCCTCGGCAATCGTCGCCTTGTTCATCGCCACCAGAATCTCGGCGCGCTCACGCCGGGCGATGTAGCCGTCCTTGCTGACGCGGATGGTGAACCACGTCGGCAAGCCCTGAATGTTGGACGGAAACAGGTTCTTGCCGCTGGCCGGCACACCCATCCTGTGGATGGCCTGAATCAGCGTGTTGTTGGCGGTCTGGCTGCCGGAACCGTTAACCGTGGCGACTGTGATGGAGAAGTCGTTGACAATCGGCGCGCGATCAGCAGCGGGGCCAGACTGGGGTTGGGTCTGGGCTACTTCCATGGGTGTGACCTCGCTTGATAAAATGAACTTCGCAGGGTGGCGAAGTCCGAATGTAGCGGTATTGTACCATAGGAAGAAGAAGGCTTCCGCGGTAACTACCTCGACAAGGTTGGATTTCCAATGACTATCATCTGTCCTTGAGGATATGGTGGCAGAACGCCCCGCCGAGGTCAACCACATGCCATCGACCCAAACGCCCGCCGTCAAAAACGATGCTCACGTGCCGCAGCTTGGGCGGTCGGTTGCTAACGCTGGTTGGGCGCGTGTATGGTACAAGGCTTGACAATCTTGCGGTGAGCATCAATTATCGGAATCGTATCTTCTCTCAAAGTTTGCCCGCAGTTTGGCATTAACCGTGTTTCTCAATTCTGCCACATAGCTTGAAAAATGCTCCACTATTTTCCTTGCCAAAATGTCGGAGTTGATACGAAAGGCTCCATCGGGTTCATAATACCCTATCGCAGCAGATAGGACATTGTCATTGTTGATAAACAGCACGCTCGGATTTGGCATTCCTACATGATAAAGACCACTGCGGACCTTCCCGTACAGGCTTTCTAGAAAAGTTTCAGACACAGACAGATCACTGGACCATCCACTGATTTCAGGAAATACAACCTTCATTCCTGCCTTGAAGGCCTCAGTGGATTTCCCCGTTTCACCCTCGCGGTATCTACCAATCATCTCAAAGTAACTCATCACGATATAGAGCAATGCGACTTCACGATTCGGGATATCCGCCTCTATCACCTTGCGCGCGATGTCCAACTGCCATGATTCAATTCGGTCAGCAAACACTTCGATCTTCTGATCCAAAGTCATCGGATCAGGGTATTCATTGGCTGAGTGATGCGGACTTAGCATTAGCATAAGTGATTCCTCCTCGTGTCCAACATGGTCGCTTCAGGTGACGGCGGACGCGCCCAACGGTCTCTAACTTCGGCGCGTGTAGCAGGTCTGCTGCAACGGCTTGCCTAGCGTCTGCAAGTTTTAGTCATGCCGTTTATTGAGTTTCTTTTGTTGCTTTGCTGGATCGCCCTTGATGTAATGCTTTCTTTGTTTGCGTTTGTATAGCTCTTCTTCGAGATCACGGACTCGCTTTTCAGTGTCCAGCCTCAACTTTCTTTCTTCATCGAGTTTCTCGCTTCTCATTGTCAGATACGGGATCTGGTTGCGAAGTAGTACCAATTCGTGGGCGATATCCAGATCAGGCGCTGTGGTGATTTCTAGTAAGTCCTCAATTTCGGCAAGTAATGAGTCGCACTGTCGATATATTGCCTTAAGTTTGTTGAGTTGATCAATCAGTAGGAACGATGTGTTGTCCGCATGCTCTTTCTCGATCTGCTTTATGTCTCTCGCAATGCTGGCGAGGCCTTCGGCTAGACGATCTCGAATATCTTCCAGCATGGATGCATAACCCATGAATTGACCTCCTATAAAAGTAGCACTTGTTTGGTAGTAGCATTGCTGTGCTTGAAGCACGCTGTCTCTGTGCCCAGCAGGTAAAACGCCTATGATGCGGCGGGCAGCTACTTAACGGTTGAGTTCAGCTGCCTTCCACCCACACAAGTGCCAACCACTAAAAAGTGACGCTTAACTCACGCAGCTGGGCACGTCAGCGCGGCGGGGTGGTTGGGCGCGTCCCTGGTTGAAACTACGTGCCGACATATTCTTCAACGACAAAGAAATGCTCAATGAGATGTTTGTCAACTTGTGCCGCTAACGCGTGTAAGTCTTTACTCGCCTGCATAGCTGTTCTAAGTTCGAGAACAACTGGATTTCCATGAGCAACAGTATTACGCATATTTCTGATCTCAGTGAACTGCGTGTTTGTCGCTTTGCTCAGATTCATGTGCAGACCTTCTTTCAATAGGTCTGGAATCTCAAATGCTTTGAGATTATCTAGTTTCCGTTCAAGAACTCGCGCCCCGTAACTTGATAGTAAATCACTTGGGAACTGATAGCCGATGTTTACCAAGGCCTTTGTATGCTTACGATACTTCTGTACCTTCGCAGGTTTGATTGGTTCTTGCAGTTTTCGTTTATGCTCCAAGATATCAGAGGGCGTTGATGTAATAAAGGTTCTTGCACGTTTCTCTAGTTTCTCAACTCCACCATGAAACTGTATCATCTCGCTAATTGCATCAGAAACATAAGCTTCAAAGTAACTGAAACTGCTTAATAATACATAGGACGCTAGAGCCTTTGTGTAGTCAGTCGATCTAAGCAACAAAGCGTCAAGCGTGTCGCTGCTGCCTTTGAAATAATCGGGGGAAACTAATGGAATACCTGTTGTGCCTGTTTTAATGGCTTCAATTTGTGATTTCAGGTTAGGCACGGAATAGCAGGCTACTACCACGAAGTTGAACATGGCCTCGCCTTGTGTCTTATACCTTGTGAATGCGTTGGTGTGGCCTATCATGTTAACCTCTGGGTGATAGTGGAACGACAATGGCCGGTAACAACGCGCCCAACGTATTAAGGATTAATGCGGTGCGGGTCAGCCGACAAGCCCGAGTTGGAGCGAATAAAAACCGCCGCATCATTCTGAGTTGAACTAAGCCGATGGAGGCGCGTCGTTTTGGACATCTTGCATCCCGCCTCTTGCCTCTTTACTGCGGCACTTGCACGAAGGCGAGTTCGTCACCGACCTTCTGCACCTGGAAGATGTAGATGCGCTGATCTTTGAGGTCGCCACTGGCATCGTAGGCGATCTGGCCGATGGGGGTTTTGAGATCGATCGCGCGCAAGGCATTCGTCACTTGCTTCGCGTCGATGGCGTTGGCTTTCTTCACGGCTTCGCCCAGCGCCTTCATGGCGCTGTAGCCGTTGATGCTGTACGTCTCGGGATTGCGATTCTCGACCGCTTGATACGCGGCGATCCACGCTTTATCGGCCACGGCGCTGGGCGCGGGCGCGAAGCTGCTGACGTAGATGTCTTTGGCCGTGCCATCGCTTTCGTCGATCGTCGCGCTGAGGAACGCGCCGTCGCTGGCCATGAAGGGCACCGTCACGCCCGCCTTCACCAGCGCGTTGCGCAAGTACGGCGTCTCGACTTCGTAGCCCGCGTAGAAGATCGCATCGGGATTGGCGGCTTTGATCTGCGCGACTTCCTTGGCATACTCGCTCTGCTCGACCGCCACTTGAATGCGGGTAGCCGTCTTCGCACCGAGTTTGCCGAGTTCATCGCCGAGGGATTTGGCCAGGCCGATGCCATACGGATCGTCGTTGTGTACCACGGCCACATTTTTCGCGCCGAGTTTGTTGACCAGAAACGCCGCATCGACCTTGGCCTGCGCCGCATCGTTGGCGTTGACGCGGAAGAAATTGGTGTAACCCTTTTGCGTCAAGCCCATCTCGCTGGAGGTAGGCGTCATGATCACCAGAGGCAGGTCTTTGTAAATGTCCATCGCCGCGATGGTCTGCCCGCTGTTGTAGTGACCGATCAGACCCAGCACGCGCTTGCCCGCCGCAATGTCGGCTTTCACCTGATCGGCCAGCGATACCGCAACATCGCTGTCGCTTTCGTCATCCAACGGCACGATCACGACTTTGTAGCCCAGCAAGCCGCCCGATCGATTGAACTCCTCCGCCGCGAGGCGCGCGCCGCCCAAAACAGTCTGGCCCCCGTTGGCCTGAAACCCGGACAACGGCGCGGCCACGTAAACCGTCAGATCGCCCTTGGTCGGTTCACTTGATCCGCCGCAAGCCGCGAGCAGCAGTGAGACCACAACAGCCAGCAAGATGAAACGCGAAAATTTGTGGGGCATGATTGACCTCGTAATACCTCACCCTGTCGTTCTGCTCCCCCTCTCTCGACATGTGCTTTTCATGTCGGGAGAGGGGGCTGGAGGGTGAGGCCTTTTTCCATCACGTACGCATCCTCGCCATCTTCGTAGTAGCGCCGCCACGTGTCGACAATGTCATAGTTCAGTTTGCGATACAGCTGCAACGCGGGCAGATTGCTCTGCCGCACCATCAACTGAAGCCGCGGCACGCTACGCGCCGATCGGGTTTCCACTTCCCGCAGCAGCCGTTCGCCGATGCCGCGCCGTTGATAATCCGGATCGACCGCGATCGTGACGATGATTGTGTGCCCGTCACTGCGCCGTTGATTGCCTGCGATGAACCCGATCAGCCGATCATCGCTCACCGCTTTCAGGGCGATGACACTGCGCGACACGCACAGCGCGAAGAACTCATACCACGCATAGGCATCGATCGGTTTGAAGCTGCGTCGATCGAGTTGGGTCAGCTTCCTCACGTCGCGCCACACGGCGCGCTCGATTCGCCAGCTGGAGCCGGCGTCAGGTATCGACAAACGCGGCCTACTTGCTAATCGCCGCGCCGACCATGCCCGCCAGCGATTGCGCCGCCGTCGAGAGTTCCAACGGGAAGATGTACTTGGTCGACGGGCTGCTGCCGATCGCTTTAAGGGTTTCGAAGTATTGCAGCGTCATCGTCTTGGCATCGACGGTCTTGGCCGTCTCGAAAATTTTGTCGAGCGCGACGGCGAAACCTTCGGCCACCAGCACTTGCGCGGCGCGCTGGCCTTCGGCCTCCAGAATCGCAGCCTGCTTCTTGCCTTCCGCCGAAAGGATCGCCGCTTGCTTGTTGCCTTCGGCGACGGTGACCGCTGCTTCGCGCGTCCCCAGCGCTTCGGTCACCACGGCGCGGCGCGTGCGTTCGGCGCTCATCTGGCGCGTCATCGCATCGAGGATTTCGCGCGGCGGCACGATCTCGCGGATTTCCACCGCGGTCACTTTCACACCCCACCGCTCGGTGGTTTCGTCGAGCTTGGTGCGTAGGACCTGATTGATATGTTCGCGCTGCGCGAGCACATCATCGAGGGCAATGTCGCCGACCACCGCGCGCAGCGTCGTGGTCGCAATACCCAACGCCGCCTGCCGGAAGTTATTGACTTCCAACACGCTCTTGACCGCATCGTTGACCTGCCAATAAATCAGGAAGTCGATGCCAATCGACGCATTGTCTTTGGTGATGTTGGTCTGGTGCGGCACTTCGCGTACTTCTTCGCGCAAATCAACCATAATGGCCCGATCGATCCCGAACGGATACAGAAAGACGATGCCCGGTCCCTTCTGGCCGATACAGCTGCCGAAACGAAACACGACGATACGTTGATACTGCGGCACGATGCGAATGGCGCTGGCCAGGAACCCGATCCCGACCACGATGATGGTGAGCAGAAAACAGCCGACTAAAAATCCCGTATCCATGTGAAAATCTCCTTATAGTGATATGACGTTGCTACTCAGCCCGCGTCATTGCGAGCGTTTTCGCCAGGCGCGCCCCCGACGCGATGCGTCGGACAGGGCGTGCGAAGCAATCTCAGTGCCGATCGGAGGGAGATTGCTTCGTTCCTCGCAATGACGGCTGAGTAGTTACGATATGACAGCGTAGGCGCTACGCTGCGAGTTGCTTGACGGTGAGTGTCAATCCTTCCTGTCCGATGACTTCCACTTCCACGCCGGTCGCGATGGCGTCGTCGGCGGCCACGCTCCACAATTGACCGGCGATCTGCGCGGTGCCGGGCCTGAGCGGCGCAATCGCGGTCTTGACCACGCCGCGCTGGCCGATCATCGTCTGGGCAACATTATCGACGCGGTGTTGGGTGCGCCAGCGCATCAACGCCGAGAAGAAGACCAGGCTGACGGCCACCATCATCAAGGTCACGCCGCCGATCAACCAGATCGAAATGGTGGGGCCGCCATCCTGCGCCGGGAAGAGCAGCAGCGATCCGGCGAACAGCGCCACCGCCCCGCCCAGCGTCAATGCGCCATGCGACGTCTGGGTCACATCCAGCGCGAACAAGACGAAGGCGGCGACGATCAACACCAGGCCCGCGAAGTTGACGGGGAGTTGTACCAACCCGATCGCGGCCACGGCCAGCGTAATGACGGCGATCACCTCGGCCACGCCGGTGCCGGGTGTTGTGACCGCCACGACCAGCATCAGCAAGCCGACGATCAACGCCAGATAAGCGACGTTAGGGTTTGAAATGATCAGCCAGAGTTGTTGTCCGATGTCCATGCTGCACCTCGTCAGTCAGTTAATCAGGGATTAGGGATCAGGGATCAAACATGGCGACCGATTATCTGGCAGCCGCCTCATCCATTTGCTTGCGAATCAGTTGATAAACTTCCAGCGGTCGTTCGATATTGGCAAAGGTCGGCGCCGAATCGGCCAGCCAGCTGTTAGAATAGCGGCCATAGGCCGCATAGGGACTTGGAGCTAAAGTCAGCGTGCCCGTGCCGTCACGATTCTCGTTGAGCGTGAGCTGTTGCAAGTTCTTCAACGCAACGACTATCACGCGCTTGCCCAACCCGGGAACGGGTGAATAAATAATGATCGCCGACAAATTCGTGACGAAGTAACGAGGATGGCTCGCCCGATTGCTCAGCAACACCCAGGGCACTCCCACGCCCAGCCCGACCGACAAGAAGATGATCGGCAAGATGATAAAGACAACTGAGTCGCTGCTGCGCGCGCTGCGGCTGCTGCTCGATAGGGTCACGAACAGCACCCCGAAGAACAACGCAAAGGCGACAAACATGGCGATGAAAAAGCAACCGCCCATCGCCGATGAATTCAAGCGGCGCTTGCCCTGGCCCTGCCATAACACGCGTTCGTTCGACGCAAGATAATTGTTAAGCTCGCCGGTCATTTCAAACATCGCTCACCTGTGCATTGCTCATTGATCATTGATCATTTATTTTGATACACTTCGTCCATCGCTTCGGCGATGTCGTGCAGGCCCTTCACTTCTTCGGCGATATCGTCTTGCAGGCGCTGATACTTGCCGCTGTCGATATCTTTCGCGTCCATCAGCAGCAGCTGCGAATAGACCGTGCCCATCGACGAGAGCGTTTGATCCATCTGCAATTCGCCGCGTTCGATGGTGTTCTGCAAGCTCTGCAAGGTCTGCCACTGCGCGCGGCGCGAGTTTAGCGTGTCTTGAATCTGCTGACGCACATCCTCGTTGGGTTCGGTCTTCAGGCGCGTCTCGTAATTGCGGATCGCCACCGGCACCGCTTGCAAATCTTGTTGAATCGTCCGATTACTGTTGAAGGTATCGACCCGCCGGGCTACTTCCCACAACCCGCCGATCCAGTCATCGATCTCGCCGGCGCTCTGCTCCAGGTGATCGCGCAGTACCCCGCTCTTCGAGCGGGCAATGGCCGCCGCAATCTGCGCGCGATACTCGAAAGCTTTGATCAGCTTTTCGCGCATGTCGCCGCTATGAATGGCCGTCGGCTCATATTTCTGCTTAAGCAGATCCGCTGCCACCTGCGCTGCGACTTTCTCATCCTTGAAGATACTGAACACGATCGCGCCCCAGGCCACCCCGCCGCCGATCAGCCAGCCCCACCACGGGAAAGCCGGAAACAAATCGGGGCCAAAGAAAGCCAGCAAGATCGAGATCGCCAGCACGATGCCACCACGCCAGTCGGTCAAGGCATTCGCGAGGAGCGCCTGCTGTACCCGCGCCCGTAGAGTTGGTTCGGATTGTTCGGCTGTCATACGCCTCCCGTCAAAGTGGAAGTGGCGCGCGCTTGAAGTTTCATTATTACGTCGCGCAGGCTGGGAATGACCGGCGACTCCGGTTGTAGTTGCTGCGCCTGATCGAGCAGCTGCAAACTCGCGGGATAACGGCCCAACTGCGCATAGCATTCCGCCAAAGCCAGATAATAGTCTACGGTTGACGGCTGAATGCTGAGCGCGCGCTGCAAATACAAGGCGGCCAGCGTCCACATGTCACGCTTCATATATGCCTTCGCGCGGATAAACGCACCGGTTGGATTGTGTACGGTTTTGTCGATCACACACCACAGGCGTTCAGTCACCGTGTCGAAATCGTCGTTCATCATAAAGGCCAGCGCCGTCTTGATCAGCAGGAACAATCCAAAAATGCCGATCGTGAACTTAACCAGTACGCCCAACGCCTCGTTCAACGCCACCTGCAAGATGCCTTCTAAGGGCGTGGCCGCCGCGCCGGAAGAGACAAAGGGGCGAGTGTTCATCGTCACACTGGTAAACAATAACGCCGCGGCGATCGCTAGTGTTGCGATGTACAGGATGTGGAAAATCCGTTTACGCGTGAGCAGCCCGAAAGCTGCGATCAGATCAAGGATCACAAAGGCCAACCGCAGGTAGAACTGTTCGCGCGGCAGTGTGCCCAGGATGGCAGCTTGTGCCTGCGGCGGCACCGCGGTCTTTTGCCCGAAATACACCATGAGCACGTCCACCACATCCACGGTTTGTCCGTTGAATTTTACTACCCCTAACGCGCTGGCTAAGATCGTCGCGAGAATCAACAGACCGCCTACCACGAAGATCGCTTCGGCAATGCTCATCATCCAGGCGGTCCAGATCCAGTGCGGATTTTCGTGTTCGTAGAAAGTGCTGTACAGGCTGCGCTTGCAGTTAGGACACCGCGGCTTGTCTTCGCTCGTCTGGTGCGCGCAGTAGACGCACAACAAAGGATCAGCCAAATCCGCGTCGCTGAAATCAAACGCGACCTTGGTCTCGGGCGCGGGTTCAACCTCCACGTGCGGCAGCGCCGATTCCGGTTCGATCTCCGGCGTGGCCTCGATCTGCGCGCGCACTTCCGCTAAGCCGCGCCGCGCCGCCTCGTTCTCCGGATCGAGCGTCAGCACATTCTCAAAACAGACTTCGCGATCTTCCAGTGTCGTGACCACCCGGCTCAGCCATAACCACGCTTCCCCATTGTCCTCGTCGATCTGCACCACGCGCAACAACAGATCGCGCGCCTCGGCGCGTTTGCCCGCTTTGGCGGCGGCGAGGCCATCGGTAAGCCAGGTCTGAAGATCGTTGGCGTCCATGTGGCTGTTAGGTATTGGTCGTTAGTCGTTGGTCGCCCGCCGCACGAAGGGCAGGTCAAGGCGATCAAGTTGCTCATACTCTCATCAAATCGATTGCGCCGTATTCTTTACGTACTACGCAACACGCACTACGTTAGAAGTACGTCGATAGAATCTTATACAGCTTCCGAATCGTCTCGATCGTTCCTACATACGTCTGACCGCCGGTGGCATCGGCGATGGCGTCCAGCGCTGCCGTATCGGCGTCATCCCCATAGGCGATGCCGAACACCACCACCGGCACGCCGCGTTCATTGCCCTGCTGCAACTTTGCGACCAGTTGATTCAATTTGATCGCCGAGGCATTTTCTTTGCCATCGGTCATCACCACAATCGCGTTGATGCGACTGGGATCGTTAAGGTTCTGCAATCGATCATACGCGGCCGCTACCCCATCGAGCAGGGCGGTGTTGCCGCCGGGGTCGAGGTTCGTCACGGCGCGCACCAGAGCCGATCGGTTGTTCTTCAATTCGCTAATTTTCACCCGCTCGGTCACGTCGTTGTAGAACTCGAACAGCCCCACCCGCTCCTCATTGCTCTTGATCTGATCGAGGAAGGTTGCCAGCGCCTCTTTGACGTTCTCGATCTTATCGCCTTCCATACTGCCCGAGGTATCGACGACCAGCATCACGTTGGTGCGGCGCTTGTTCGCCAGCCACGATTCACGCACCACGTCCAACACCGCGGCCGAAGGCACTTGCAGCGAAGTCTGCGGCTTCGTCGGATCGGCGCCATTCTGGGCGTTGATGGGCGAATTCGCGCCGTCGATCTTGATGCTCAGATCAGCCGGCCGATAACCCTTGGCCAGAATCAATTGCTGCGCTTCCGGCGACGCGAGGTAATTGGCGAAAGCGCGGAACGTCTCACGATTCATGTCGCTCAGCGTGTTTGCTTCCAGCAGGGCCAGCGGATGGTCTTGCCACAACGAGCCTTCGTTGGGATAGATCGCCACCAGATCGACGCCCGGCTGCTGGTTCGTGTTGATTACGATCTGCTCGGAGCCGACAAACGCATCCAGGTACGCGCGGCCTTGCTCGGCCACGCGCTGCGCGATCGACGCTTCGCCTTCGCCGTAATAACGCACCGTCTTTTCCAGTGCGCTCACATACTGCTGCGCTTGCGGCGCTTTCACATCGTCAACCGTCAAGCCGCGCGTCTTGCCCGTCGCCGCATAAAATTCGGCCAGCGCGGCCAGCACGCCCGAAGCGGATGAGGTCGAGGGATGGCTCCATTTGAAGTCTTTGTTGGTGGTCGCTTCGTTCAGCAAGTCACTCCACCCGATCGGCTTCTGCGGCCAACCCAGCTGCTGCGCTTTATCGCGCCACAGCGCGATGACCACCGGCGAAACGGCATAGCGCACCGTTTGTCCCACCAGGCCGGCCGAGGTGTTCTGCGCCGCTTGATACTGCCGATCGAGTTGATCGAGCCAGATCGACGAGTCGGGCGACAGCGCCTGAAAGTCTCCGGCGATGGCCGCATCGACCATGTCTTCCGGCTCCAACTGCACCGTCGCCAGGCGCAGCTCATCGCCGTTGGCGGCTTTCAACTTCTTGGCGTTGAAATTCTCCACCAACTGCTGAAATAGCTCGGCCTTTTCGGGTGAGACGGCCACCGTCAACGTGGGCTGCGGGCCGCTGGCGATGGTGGAGATCGAGCTGAACAGGCCGCCCGCGGCGTGATTGACCGCGTCGAGCAAGCCTTTGGTCAGCGGCCAGCAGAGCGCACAGGCCGCCACCACGATGATCAGCAATGTGATCCAACCGCCGGGATTCGGCTTCGAGGTTTTGTAGGAAGGTTTATACGAACGGGACATGGTGTGGCTCCGTGAAGAGTGAAAAATGAAGAGTGAGGAGTGAAGAGCAATTCACTCCTCACTCTTCACTACTTCATGTTTTAGCGTTGCGCCACATTCAGATCGAACCAGCGCAGCAGCGCTTGCAGCACATCCCGATCGGGTGAGCGCATGGCCGAAGTGCGCTGCACCACCGGCGTGATGCCCGCGTCCTTCCACTTGGCAAATGGACTGTTCGGTTGATCGACCGTGACATCGGCATTCACCGGGCGCAGGCCATAGCCGACCGCCTTTTCTTGCACGGCCTTGGTCAGCAGATACTTCTGAAGTTCCAGCGCCGCATTTTTCTCCGCCGCACTCGTTTCAGAACCCATCCACACACTGAACGGGAAATCGAACCACGTCACGTATTTGGGATAGCGCACGGCTAGCGGGTCCTGCCAGCGATTGGCAATGCCGCCCATATTCGCCAGCAGATCACTTTCCAACATCTGCCCGCCGTCACCTACCGAATAGCCGAGCAGCGCAAAGTCCTCGGCCGTGTACGCGCTGGCCCCGCTGATGGCCGTGACCGAGCCCATCAATTCTTTCAGCCATTTTTGGAATTCAGGATTCGTTACATCTTCCACCGAGATGTTCGGCTTGTTGTAATACTCGCCCGCCGCAGCAACCATCGCCGCCAGACCGCCCACGTTCTTGCGCGGATTCGGCACGACCAGTTTGAAGAACCCCCACGCCGGATCGCCGCCCAGATCAGGCCAACCACCGGCGGCGATCGCCGCATCATGAATGGTCTTCCAATCGATCTGGCCGAACTTCGCTTCCAACGCTTTGGCGCGCGTGCCGTACAGGCCCCACGCAAACAACGACAACGCGATCGGCTTGGCGCGATATTCGCCGTCGGTCAAGAACACGTCGCGGCCGTTGCGCTCTTTGTACGCGGCATTCGCCAGCTCTACCAAATAGCGCGAGTCGGGAATCCACGCCGTGGGCACTGTGTCAAACGCGGCGCTGTCAAAGCGGTTGAGCGCCGTCAAGCCGTCCATCGGCACCACACTGACTTTGATGAGCCGCCCGTCGAGCGTGTGCTTCTCGGTGTTGAACTGATTGGCCGCTTCGGTGACCCACGCTTCGATCGGCAGCGCGGTGACCACTCGCACCTCGATCGGCTCGTTGGACTGCGCGGGCGCGATCGGGTTGTTCGCCGGCCCTAATGAGCGCGCCACCAGACCCATCCCGACGATTACAATCGCCACGGCGATTACGGCAAAGAAAATGATGCGTGTTCGGTTCATCGGAATCCACTCCAGGCGGCGGCCTTAACGGAGGCCGGCATCGCCACTAGCACCTCAACATGTGGGCGAAGCCACGCTTAATGAGGAAACGAGGGTCGCCTTACGCCAATTGTACTCTGACTCAGGCTTCAGGCAAAATGACGGGCGGAGCCGATCGAGCGACCCCGCCCGTTAAGCACTGAACCCTTCAGTGGTCCAATCGAACGGTGAACAATTGTCGTGCAGCGCTTCAGAAGCGCTAGCTGCCCAGCCCCAGCCGCTTCTTGCGCTCGGCCAGCTGGCTGTTGAGCTCATTCTTGCCCAGCACTTCGTCCATTTGATCGTCCAGGCGACTGGCCAGCATCTCGCTCTTGGCCGAAGCCTTGTCGAGCCGTGCCCGGATCGATTCGCCCACGCGCGCAATGTCGGCGTCGCCGCTGCCCATCACGTCGTCGAGGGACTTCATCGTCTTGACGGTCAGTTCCTTCGACTTGGCCAGGTCCAGCAGCGCCAGCATTTCTTCGCGCTCTTGCTTGGTCGTGGTCAGTTTGGCTTCCAGCTTCAGCTTGGCATCCAGCAGCGTTTGATACTCGGCTTGCTGGCGTTCGTATTGCTCCTTATACTGCTCGGCCATGCGCTGCGTGGTGTTGTACTTTGACTGCGCGGCCGTCGCCAGATCCTCGCGGCCCTGCTGCAACAGCGCGTCGATGTCACGGTCGAGCTTGGCGGCCTGCGTGGCATACTCCTCGGACTTGCGCTTCAGCGTTTTCACTTCGCCGCCGACCGTCGCGGTGGCGTCTTCCAACTTGTCCAAATTATCTTCGGCCTGGCGGATGTATTCATCCATCACCGCGACCGAATTCGACTGCAGCGCCTTATCGACCATGGCGTGCAGGTTCGCCGAAATCAACGTATTAATCTTATCAAGTAGAGAAGCCATGTACGTCCTCCTGGGAAATGGAATATGGGATGGAGAGTTTAACAGGATACGTCGATTAGGATAACACGTCAGCCGCCCCGCTGTTTGACGCGAGTCGGACAGGCTTCTGACAAACCGATTGACCCGCGCCTCCGGTGAAGCGGCCCCGGGTAGCTACCGCAACCTGAGTTACATCATCCGCAGGCGCAAAATGAACTCGGTGTTGACCCCTTCCGTGCTGGTGCACTTCACCTCGCCCTGATGCAAAGCAGCGATGCTCTTGACGATCGCCAGGCCAATGCCGGCGCCTTGCTGTTCGATGCGCTGCCGGTTGATCTGATAGAAGCGATCGAACACCCGCGCAGCCTCCGACGCAGGGATCCCCACGCCGTCGTCTTTGATTGAGCAACAGACTTGCTCGCCGTCGGCATAAACCTTCACCCACACATGGCCGCCGGTGTGCTTGGCAAACTTGATGCCGTTGTCCACCAGCCGCATCACGGCGTTTTCCAGGTAGCCTTCATGCGCTTCGACCAGAGGCAGATCAGGCTCGACGGTGGAGATCAGTTCAACCAGCTTGTGCGCGGCCGCCTCGTGCTGGCGATCGAACACGCGTGCAATCAAGCCGGCCCAGTTGCTGAACGGGCCTTTGTCCATCAGATAGGCCTGCTTGGCATCGTCGGTTTCAAACCGCACCAACAGCAGAAAATCCTCCACCAGACGATTCAAGCGATTGCTGCCGCCTTTGATGCGTCCTAAAAATTTCTGCAAATCCTCGGCCGACCATTCACCTTCTTGAATCAAATCGACGTAGCCGGTGATGTAAGTGAGCGGGGTGCGGAATTCATGGCTGAGCGTGTTCAGCAGATTCCGTTTGAGGTCATCCATCTCCCGGCGGTTCTGCTGTCGGATCGTTAAAGCCCGATCGAGCTTGGCGCGCACGACGACGAGCAAATCTTCCAGATCGACCGACTTCACCAGATAATCGTCGGCGCCCAGCTGCTTGCCGGCCCGGATGTCAGGACGTTGGCCCTTGGCCGTTAAGAAAATGAACGGTACGGCCGCCCAGGACGGATGGCGGCGCACGTGTTCGAGGAATTCAAAGCCATCCATCTCGGGCATCATGATGTCTGAAATGATCAAATCGGGCCAGAAGGTTTCTAGCATCTTCAGCCCTTCCACGCCATTTTCGGCGAGCTGCACGCGGTAGCCATTCATCTCCAAGACATCACGAATGCCGCTCGACATGGCCAGATCATCTTCGACAACCAGGATTTGCTCTGTCATGCTTTTCTCCCCGTGTTACACGGCGGCCAATTTGTACCCCCGACCGCGCACTGTGTTCAAATACTTGGGATTCGCCGGATCGTGCTCGATCTTGCTGCGCAGGCGGCTAATCAATTTTTCAACACGCGCGTCGTCCACTTCGTCGATATAGTCCTGTCCCCACACCGCTTCGACAATCTGATACTTGTCGCAAATTTTTCCGAGTCGTCCGTAGAGCAGCAGCAACAGGCGATATTCCAGATCGGTCAACGACGGCACCCGCTCGCCATCGACCCACGCTTCCCCGGCGTCGACGTCCACCCACACGCCGGCCCGCGCGGGTTGGCGCGTACGGCGCTGGCGATTCATGTAAGCGGCGAATAATTCGCCAAAGACACGCGGCGGCTGCCCGGTTCGCAATACCCCTCTGGCCGCCAAGTCGTCCAACAGCAGACTCGCGGGCAGCTCATCGCCGCCGCCCAACAGTTGCAACAAAGCCTCTTGTTCAGCGGGCTGCAAATAGCCCCATAGTTTGGCGCACTCGTTGCGGATAACCGAGTCACTTTCCAGTTTTTCGCGCACTAAGGTCATTGCTTGAGGACGCGCGCCGGAGGGCACGCCGGACAAAAAGCGCGCCACCTGCCGCGTCGCGCTGCGCAACAGCCCCGGATGTCCACCCGCCTGCGCCACGATGAATTCCACTTCGTTCGGCGCCAACGGGTGATCGTCTTCTTTCGTCCACGCCAGCACCGCGCGGCGCGCCATCACCTCGTCCAACATGCCCAAGACGAGCTGATGCCCGACGAACAATTCACAAAACTCACCGGCTTCAGCATCGCGGCGGCGTTCGACCAGCGGCGCACCCGTCGCGGTCACATAGGTCAGCGCCTCGAACTTATCATGCAAGGCGCGCAGATTCAAGAACACCCGACCGTCTAACGCGCCGAAAGGATCATCAAACTCATCGAACAACAAGGTCACGTGCCGATCGAGTTGTTCGCACAAGCATGAAATGCCGTCGTTAAAGCTTAAAGCGGGCACGAGGGGCCGCTCGGCATCGATCACCTGCCGACACAGCGCTTCTAAACGATTCACCACCTCGACGGGCGCTTTCTTGCCCAGCCGTCTGACCGCATCCAACACGGCACGCAGGGTGACTTCATAAAACGATTGATCAGTCAACGCCGGCATCAAGTTGCAATCCACGTAAACGTTCAACGTGGACGCTCCCGTGACCTCTGCGGCGGTGCGCAGCAACATCGATTTGCCGATATTGCTCAGGCCGACGATCGAACAGCACGCGCCTTCGGCCAGCGCGTTTTTCAAGTATTCCAAATCAGCCGGTCGCAAAAACAAAGATTCGTTCATAGCTCAAACATTGTCCCGGGATCAGAGTGTGCAGCGTTGCAGGGCGCGACAATCCGTTCATCTTTTCAACTCTTAGGGCCGACCTCGCCATGAGCTACGGCGGCTTGCCGCGCGACTATCCACTATCTTACGCACAAAATAAAAAAGGGTCAACCGACAAACATCCTTCGGTTGACCCCCGGACGTCATAGGCCGATTAGCGGGGCATCGTGCGCAAACGTCGCGCGGCGAAGATCACCATCAGCAAGCAGATGGCCGCCAGGAACAGGAGGAAGAGGTCCTCACCCGCGCCGGTGGACGGCAACCCTTGGCCTTGGGCTGTAGTGTCACTGATCGGTTTGGTGCCGGTAATTCCACCAGAAGATGCGGCGCCGGGTACCGTCGTGGCCTTGCTCCCACTAGCCGGTTTAGTCGCCGCGTTGGCCTGCGCCGTGCCCTTCACCTGGGCAACGGCCGTGGCTTGGCTGCCAGAAGCGGGCGTGACCTTTCCGGGCTGAGCGGTAGCCGCACCACTTGCCGTGGTGGTCGCGGGAGGAATCTGAACAATGACGACGCCCTTCATATCCGGCGGGACCAGCACTTTGTCGATGGGGTGAATCACGCCATTGGACGATTCAACATCGGGCTTGGTCATTTTGGCGTCGTTGATCGTGGTCGTATTGTCTTTGACCGTAATCGAGATGGACGCCCCTTCCAAGGTTTTCGTCTCAGTGAGTGTCGCCAGATCCGACGACTTCACCGCGCCCTCTACCACGTGATACTTCAGCAGAGCTTCTAGCTTTTTAGGATCCTTCTTCAAGGCCTCTAGCGAGTCAGCCGACACCTGCGCAAAAGCATTATCCGTTGGCGCAAAGACGGTGTATGCGTCCGCGCCCTTCAACATCTCTACCAGTCCAGCGGTCTCCAGTAAAGAAGCCAGCGTCTTGAAATTACCCGCGGCCAGTGCCGTATCGACCAGGTTTTTCTTTCCCGGTGTAGGCGTGGGCACAGCCGTATTCGTCGGCGCGGCCGTGTTCGTTGGAGCCGGGGTATCGGTGGGCAGCGGCGTTGGTGTAATGAGCGATAAGGCCGTTACGGCCTCATTCGTCTGTTGAATCATCAGCTGCTCTGCGGCACGCCGATTATTATCGCCCTGTTTGCTGATGAAGATCAACCCGATGAGCAGCACGCCCAACGCCCCGATTGCAAAGAGGCCGATCATCATATACCGAAACGAGCGATTCGATGTTTCGTCGCCGTTACCGCCTGTCTCAGGCTCGTTGTCAAAGACCTCATCAGGATTATCGTCTAAAGCCATGTCAATTACTCCTGTGCGCAGACTTCGCCAGGCAAAACCAGCGCGGAAGTTAGTTACATTGTATACAGAAACGAATCAAAAAGCAAAACGACCCGGCTAACGAAAGATTTCCAGATTCGCCAGCGGGATCAGGGTGCGCCCGTCGTCACCGCCCAAATCCACCTCGGCACAGCGCACGCGTGCGCCGCTGATAATCTGCTGCGGCAAGTCGGGCAGCGCTGCCACCGGGCCGACCCGGCCCTGCCACGATCCGCGCAGCACCCGCACCCGCACCCCGCTGGCCAAGGGTGTACCAAATGCCGGTGGCTCGGACTTCGACTCCGACGGCAACGGAATCAAAATCTCGGGCCGCTGTATCCCCCACCGGGTATGCGTTACGCCGTTGATGGAAGCTTCACGTCCGGCATTGCTCTTCAACAACCTGAAGATCGGCGCAGCCATCGCGACATGGCCTAAACCCTCGGTCAACAAAATCGGGAAGGGTGCACGCCGCGCCGTCCGTAACAAGCTGCCCTCCATACTGCCGACGATTAAACCACGGACTTGCATCTGAATGGCTTGCTGAAGCACCGCCTCATCAAACCACGCACCACCCACCACAATCGCACCGTGCATGGTCACATCGACGGAACGCACCTTCATCACATCCGTCGCGCGCTTCGACACTACCTGCAGCACGCCGAAGGACTCACCCCCAAAACCAAGCGCCGCTTGGATCAGCGCCCCTGTCGTCTCGATCAACACACCGCGTCCCGCGATGACGTTCGTCACGGTACCGGCTAAATAGGCCGTCAATTCAAACGGCTGGCCGACCACTTTGATCAACACCCGGCCGGTCGATTTATCAATGCGGTAAACGAAACCGTTGACAGGCGATTTCAAACGCCCCGACGCCATCAGTCCTTTGGAGGCGATCACGGTGTTCATCGTCACGTCGTCGCCTTCTCTGACTTTAATGTATTTATGCGCACGCGACGATGCGACCCGCAGCAGGTGGGCCACATTGACGACACTGACTTCGCCGCTGACTTCCGTCTGCGCTACGACTTGCGCTGACTGCAGTCTCTCGCCGGGATTAACCAGCACCTTGCCCGGCATAGGCAGCAGGCGTTCGCGCCGGATCACCGTCAACGGCAGTACGCGTGTTTCTGGCGGATAATACACCCCTGCTTCCGACATTACGCCCCCATATCCCATAGCCACTGCTGAATTTGATCGCGGCGCATTTCCGGTTCAGCTGACAAATAGCGTGTCAGTGGCCGGCCACGCGCATCGACGATTAAGCCCAATGCACCGCCTTCCACCGGGATCGACTTGCGCACACGCCCAATGTCAATGCCCCGGCGCGGCTGCAAACGCAGCGTGGCCTTTTGGTCCGGCGGCAGGGGCAGCACTTCCAAAGTCCCGGCGGCGACTTCCACGTCTAAATCACCGCCATCCTCATAACTCATCTTGAGGCCCAAAATCACTTCGCCGGGACGTGCGACACCAGTCGGCACCACCACCGTCCCCAATGACAGCAGACCTTTATTCTCGATCGCTTGTACCGTGCTCAACGGATACGTTATGGCGGCCGCGCCCAACGCGGGGATCAACCCATACACGTCGAGCAACAACTCAAACACACCCGTTGGCTCCAACGCATCCAAGAGCAGCAGCGCGGCTTGACCCGGCCGTGTCGCTTTTGCGATCACAGCACCCGCCCCGACGATGCGTTCGAATAAGAGCGCAGTCTGACCGCGACTGCGCGGCGCGAGGCGTGACCAACTGGGCCGCGCCAATTTCACGATCGAGCGAATCGCTTCGCGCGCCAACGCCTGCTCGATCAGCAGCTCATGCCCATCGGGTGGAATGGTGAGCGGACGCAGTTCTTTATCGATGACAAACGCTTCCAGCTCATTGGGCTGCAACGGGAAAGGCAACCAGCGCGCTACGCTGGCCACCTTGGCTTCACTTAACAGACGCAGCCCGCCGAAGGCCGAACCGATATCGCTGCGGACCGTCGTTTGCAGTTTGCCATTGAAGGCTGCACTTAAAGTGGTGCTCGACGCGCCGACATCCACACCCAACGCGCCCGCACGCGGGTCGCCGATCATGCTGAGGTAACGCACCACATTGCCAAAGCTGCGCGCGGTGGGCAGCACCGGAATGTGACTCCACGTCGCACATGTGCTCAGCCCGTTGACGGCGGCCAGTTTCGTGGTGGCATGCAGCGCTTCCAATTCAGCCTGCAATGGGCCGAGGTCTTCTATCGCCAGAGCGGGTCGGACATTGCCTTCGACCGCGATCAACGGCACATCGTTGCCCACAATCTCCTTGACGCGCGCGCGCAACGCCGAGTTACCCGCATACACCAGGGTGGGCCGCGCTAGCGGATCGATCAGCGAAGCGCCCAGCGCCACCGACTCGACCAGATTCAACACCGGCACCGTCGAACCGTTGTCCGTGCCGCCCGCGATGCACACCGCATCGGGTTGAACGGCCAGGATGCTCTTGGCGCGCATGTCGTCGCTCTTGCGCCCGGCGCCCAGCAAAGTAATGATATCTTCCACCGAAGAATAAGTGCCGGCCGCCGCGCGCCGCAAACTATCCAGACTCAATTCACCGACCAGCCCCGCCAACACCAGGCGCAACGGCCGAGCGGCGCTGCTGGTGACCACACAAATATCCACGCCCGAGCCGTTGGTCTGTTCAGGCGAAATCACATTGCCCTCGTCGCCCATCAACGGGCGTCCGGCCACGCGCTGCAGCTGCTCGATGGCATGGCGCGCCCCGATGGCCACATCCGACCAAGGCTCTTCCTGGGTCGTAGGCGATTGGGCCCGCGCGATGAAGCGGTGCGATCCATCCACGCGCGCGATCAGGACGGCCTGCGTATTCACGCTGCCGATATCAATGGCTAAAATGGACTCGATGTTGTCTGCCATACCGATAGTTCAATCACTCACCCGATCGGCTTTTCAAGGCCCGGGCGGAAAACTCTTCCGCACAGCATCGTAGATTGCGTAAAGCCGATCGAACAATAGGGTCGCGCTAGCCATGAAGACTAGCGCAAACGTTGCGCCCAGCGCCACCATCACGAAAAAACGCCGTCCCACCACATTGATCGCTTGCAGCGCGATATTACTGTGCGTGCGATAGTAGCCGAATGACAACAGCGTCACGATCGTGCCGATGACCACAATGAGATTCAATAAGTCGTCCGCCAATCCGCCCGAGGGCGAAGTCGCCGGCGCGCCCGTCGCCACGATCTGCGGGCCTAGCGTGCCGATAATCGCGCCACCCAACACCGTGGCCGTGCCTACGCCCACGAGATAGCCCACCGGCAAGTTACCCAACCAGGCTAAACGGGGTGACACTTTGAAAAACAACATTGCGCCAAGAATCAAGCCGATGCTAGTGATGATCAGCAGCCCTAAATTGGGTACAGGCGCAGTTGCTTGCGTGACGGCCTCATATACACGCGGGATCAACACATCGAAGATCACCACCACTGCCGCATAGGCCGCACTCGCCCCGATGAGGATGTAAACGGCCAATCGAAACAAGAAGTTATCGCCGATCAGATACGTCAACACGAGGAACGTCAACACCGCGCCAATGATGAGGCCGATCTGATCAGGGTTCATGATCGAGCCCCCTTGCGCTTGCCGCCGAACAGCGCCGCGATCAACCCGATGACAATCAACACGGCCAGCGTATAATTCGCCAAGCTAATACCTTGAAGCGGAGCCTGATAGTCTTGCATCTGGGAAGTAAATTCGAAAGTGCTTAACAACTTGGTGGCTTTGGCATACTGAATGGCGCCCGCCCAACCACTGATCAAGCCCGCTACCTGTCCTGATTGCACATACGGCATCGTCAAGGGCTCAGCCCCGGCGCTGATGCCGGCGATGAGCGGCGTCTTGAGTCTATTCACCGCCATCTGCTCGGCCCACCACCGCACGGTATCCGGTGAAGCGGCCAGTTCAATCACCAGATCAACCTTACCGGCTCGCGCCAGGATATCCTGCACACCACTGGCTTGAGCAGGTGCCAGGTCGAGGACTGCAAATCGACTGCTTCCCTTGTGAGACACTTTTTGCCATACACCTTGCGCCAGAGTCAGGCCTTGCGGGTTCAAACTGGCCACTTCAATTTGCGTGTTACTGATCGCCAAGCTTGACATGATTAAGTGCGCGATGCGATCGAGCTCACCGGCCTGGGTAGCGTCGTAATCGAACACGACCAACACGCGGGCATTAGCGGGCAATCGTTTCCACTCATCGACAGCCTTGCTAACTGCCGGTGCTGGTACCATCTTGTCAATCCGGGGAAGAAAATCGACACCGGTCAACGCGTTAAAATCAGCCCACTGCGCAGCAGGGATTAGCAATGCAAAAATAATCAAAGCCGCCATTGTCCAACGTAGTGCGCGGCGGCGCATAGCCGAACTTTTCACCACGAATTGCTCGAGCGCGGCCGGCGCGGCCGTGGGCTGACCGAGTAGTTCTTTCAGTACTCCGGCCCGCGCCAAATCTTCCGCTGAAGTTTCGAACTGCAGCGTCATCGGCGCGCCCTGTATTTGACCCATCAGCAGCGCGGGCGGCAAAGCGTTCGCGATGCCCGCCAGCGGCCCTTCGGCTTCCGAGGGTGTCTCGGCGCCCAGTGGCATAAGCGGTTGACCTTTGGGACGCAGCGCTTCCAGCCAGGCCGGAATTTCGGCTTGAGTCAACTCGGCTGCTTCGGCAGGCGGAATCTGAATTGTGCTTTGTGCGGCTTCCTGTTCCTGGCGTAGTTCCTTTAACCAGCTAGGCATTTCCGTAGGAGCCGAAGGCACTTCTGCGTTCGCGCCCTTGACGGCGCCCAACGCGGCAACCGCCGCAGTTCCTGCTACTGCCGCTTTGGCAATTTCTGATACTCCATCGGCCGTCTCTGCTTCCGGTTCCGGCTCTTCAACTTCTTCAGACGACTCAGGTTCTTCAGCCGCTTCTTCCGGTTCAGCCTGAGCCATAGCAGCCGCGACAGCGGCGGCTGGCGTCAAGTCGCGCAGCCATTCGGGTACTTCGCCTTCTTCTGTGGTTTCAGTTGGCGTTTCAAAAGGGCCTAACTCGCCACTGGCGATCGACGGCGTGGGCCCGGCTTCGCGCAGCCACTCGGGCACTTCTTGTTCGTAGGCCTGTGGCTCACCGATCGCTTGTGGCGCGGCCCCAGATTCACGCAACCACTCGGGAATCTCTGCGGCTTCTTCTTCGACGACTTGCTCCGCTTCCATCTCCGGCGCGGCCTGCCGCAAGCTCGATAGCCAATCGGTGACAGGTCTGGAGGCGGGCACTGGCTCAGCTTCCGGCTCGGCTTGAGCTGCGACAACCGCAGCCTCGCCTAAACCCTTGAGCCAATCGGGAACGCCTTCTTCTTCAACTTGAGCTGCAGCGGGTGGTTCGCTCACGCCCGCACTCGCGCCAGACTCACGTGCCCACTCGGGCACTTCTTGTTCGTAGGCCCGTGGTTCACCGATCGCTTGTGGCGCGGTCCCAGCTTCACGCAACCACTCGGGAACCTCTGCGGCTTCTTCTTCGACGACTTGTTCCGCTTCCATCTCCGGCGTGGCCTGCCGCAAGCTCGATAGCCAATCGGTAACAGGTTTGGAGGCGGGCGTTGGCTCAGCTTCCGGCTCGGCTTGAGCTGCGACAACCGCAGCCTCGCTTAAACCCTTGAGCCAATCGGGCACGCCTTCTTCTTCAACTTGAGCTGCAGCGGGTGGTTCGCTCACGTCCACACTTGTGCCAGACTCACGTGCCCACTCGGGTATTTCTTGTTCGTAGGCCTGTGGTTCACCGATCGCTTGCGGCGCGGCCCCAGATTCACGCAACCACTCGGGAATCTCGACGGTCTCTTCTTCTGCTTGCGCTTGCTCTTCTACCATATCCGGTGTGGCACGTCGCAGACTAGTAAGCCAGTCGGTAACGGGTTTGGAGGTGGGCACGGGTTCGGCAGATGATTCAGCTTCTGGTTTGGATTGATCCGCAGCGGCTCTTGGCGCAGCCATACCCTGATCGGTAAGCCAATTAGGAACACCTTCTTCCGGCCTAGATTCCGCCGCCGGTTCAGCTGATCGGAACGAGCTCATCCAATCGGAAATTTCACTCGGCGCCGGGGTCTCAGCGGCGCTCGCTGTGCTCAACCAAACGGGCACTTCTTCCGTCGGCTGCGAATCGACTTCGGGGGCAGCTTCCCGAAGCGAGTTCATCCAATCGGGAGTAACAGATTCTGCGGGTTGCGTTTCACTCAACCACGCGGATGTTTCAGCTGCGGGCGCAGCAGATTGATCGAGCGGCAATTCAGGCGCAGAAGCACTGAACTGGCTTAGCCAATCAAGCGCACTGTCACCTGTCGACAAGGCCAACGACGCTGGCGCGGGTTCTTCTTCTGCACCCAGTTCGTCAAGCCAATCGGGCAGAGATTCATCGGTCGTGGAAGCCGCGGGGCCCAAATCGCGCAGCCAGTCTGGCATTTCGTCGGCCACCGGCTTGGTTTCCACGACAGGCGGTGGTGGAGGCAGTTCTGCAACCGCAGGTTCTTCGAATTGAGGATGTTCTTTGAGCCATTCGGGCAATTCTTCCGCTTCAGCCGTGGAAGTTCCAGTCAAGGCGCCCACGTCAGACAACCAGGCTGGTTTCTCTTCGAGCACAGTCGGCGTTGACGCACCCGGAGATGGTGGCTGCTCACCTGACGGCAAATGGCCCGTCGTGCCCAAAGTCTTCAGCCAATCAGGAACTTCATCTTCAGCTGCGGGCTGAGCCGTATCTGGCAAAGTGCGCAGCCGTTGAGTCCACTCGGGCAACAGCTCATCTGTATTGGGCTTTTGTTCTTCAGCAGGGCCGAAATCGTCACTCGGGGCTTCGCCACTTGTGTCTAACCCGGTGATCCAGACAGGAATTTCTTCTGTGCTGGATACAGACTGAGCAGGGATGATGGATTTAGCGCGGTCTAAGTCGGATGTGGCGCCATCTGCTTGAACGATCTGCATCCAGTTGGGCAGTTCTTCTTCCGATTTTGTTGGCGCAGCAGAAGGGGCTGGTTCTGGAGTGGGCACCGGCTTAGTAGGCAGCGACAATCCCTTAGGAAGGGCAACCGCCAGAGTCACCTCTGGCTCTTCCGGCTCTTCGGCCAAGGACGCGATGAGACGTGTACCGCACTTCTCGCAAAACAGGCTATGCGGCGGATTAGGCGTGCCACACGTTGGACACAACGAGCTGGTCATCGTGGGCATCTTGGTGCCGCACTCATTGCAGAAGCGCGACCCATCGCGATTAGCAGTACCACAACCTGGACAATAGATCATAGGTCAGTGCCAGACCTGCGCCAGACAACAGCGCCAGTCTTAGACGCTTTCATTCACTCTGTGGACGGTCGATGGCGAACAACACCCGGAACGCCACCGCCAACGTTCCTAATGCCACGCCCAACAACAGGCCGCGCAAGCCACCCATGGCAATAGCGTTGAACAGATCACGAATCGGCTGCAAGACACCGGCCGCCTCTCCAGTGGGCGGAATCTGCGTAATCAACACGATCACGGCCGACAACAGAAACCAGAGCGTGCCCCACGTGCGACGGCGGCGTGCCATGCGCACGGCGGCCGCAGCAAGAAAGATGGCCAACAACGCACCCAATGAAGATTGGATAGGCAAGATGATGACGTTGAAAACGAGGTTGTTGACCACCAGGTTCGCCGCGGGCTGATTCACATTCTGCAATCGCTCGATAAACAACACGACGAAGACGATGAGCGCGGCGAGCACAGCGATTAGACTATAACCACTCCGTCGTTGTCGAAAACGAAGCCAATGCCAGTTCAGCAAACGGCCAAAGCCCAACAGCAGCGCGATGCTCGCCACGATGATGGCGATGTTGATCAGGATCATCCGCAAGCCGACCAGCGCATCCGGTAACCCCGGGATGAAACTGAACAACCACGGGATGAAACTGAGCAACACCAAAAAACCGGCGATGCCCGTGATAACGGTCGGCGCTACACTCGTAAAAATCCGTCTCACGTCACACCCTCACTTGAGCAACCCGGCGACAAAGGCCAGCACGATCAACACGACGATCACGATCCGGACAACATCCGCGGCGCGCAAGCTCGCCAGATGCGGCAGCTGCGCGCGCAGATAGGCTTTGGCGGCATACATTTCTTCGCCCACCAGCAGGTGATCGGTTGAAGTCGCCATCACCGCTAAGGCGCGTGGATCGGCCGCGCCGAAGAGCTGCGGCAGCTCATTGTTATTCGCTGCCTGATCGATCAACGCGGCCTCGGCGCCAAACGTACCGGACATGATATTGGTTAAAACGGGATCATGATTGAGCATGTCCATCGTCGCCGCGGCGTAAGGCACCGGTCCTAACGCGGGCAAACGCGCCGCGCCGCGCGGGTAGTCGTTGAGGTTGCCCTGCCGGAGGTAGGGCCGGCGCAAAGCATCTTCGGCCACAATGGCGCTCGTCGCATCGGAGGTAGAAACGATCGGGGCGATGCCGCTGGCTGCGGCTTCTTCCGCCAGGTATTCGGCCACCGCCAGACCCGCTAACGTGGTTGCTGTATCATCGCCGCTGATGCCGCCGGTACCGATCGAGACGTGGAGATCACGGCCGGATTCGATCGCGCGCCCCATCTGACCACGCAACATACTGAAAGCGGGGATCGCGCGGAAGTGCGGGCGCCGGCGTCCGGCCTTGCTGAACAGAGCGTAAAACACGCCCATCAGCACCCCAAAGGCGATCAACAAAATCAAACCGCCGGAAGTGGCGATGAAGTCGTTCATTGATCAACCTCACGATCGAGTGAGCGCGCGAATTGCTCCAGCCGATCGGGATCATCCAGCAGATCGATCCAGTGATCGAGCTGTTGGTCGTCGACGAATGTCGTCAAGAGTGGTGAAGCCACTGTCAACAGTTGGCTGCCGATCGGACCCAGGGGGCGCAGCACCTCGATGAAAACCGGCGCGATCTCGTCCAGTCCCCAACGCTGCAAGCGCGCAGCCCACACCCGATCGTCATGAGAAGTCGATGGAGGTATCATAAGTTTATACACGATGAAACAAATTTCATCGGCAAATTCTGCGGGGTAGTATAGCATGTTGCGTTTGAAAAGTGAAGTGCAAACCATTCCCAAACCGCGTCAACAGGACTAATGGTATACTTTCGGTGAAAGCCTATGTCAGAAACTCCTCCGCCTCAACCTGATATTTACGGACACTTGACGGGTAGAAAGCGCCTGGCGATCGTGGTGTTGGGCGCAATCTCCGGTGCGATGGTGGCGCTGCTGTTCTCCGCATTCAGCGGTCACCCTGCGCCCACATGGGAGATCATCCTCGGCGCGTTGGGCGGCGCACTGCTTGGCCTATCGGCCAGCCGGGGTGAAGTGCGGCGCAAAAAATCGCTGCCCGATCAACCCCCGCCTACCCCGCGCGGCGAGTAACCCTCGCCACGTTTTGCTGGTGTCAAATGGCAAGAACTTGTAAACTATAGAAAACGTCAGACAGATGAACCAAGTTAGATCCTAACAAGAGACGTTTCTTTTCTTTAAGGAGAATCAACGTGAGAAACAAAGTGATGATAGTGACGTTGCTGCTGGCAACGGTCTTGGCCGCCTGTGCGCCCTCGGCCCCCCCGGCTTTTCCAACTGCCTCGTCGAAACCGGCGGCGACGCTGCCGCCCAGTGTGTTGCCTACCCTGCCGCCCAGTATTTTACCGACTGAAGCCGCACCTGACGCAGCAGCCTGGCCCACCGGCGATCAATGGAAGAACGCGCCTGTGGCAGCGCTGAATGCCGCGGCCGATCTGGCGCAACGCTTGAAGATCGATGTCAATACGATCGTGCTGGTTAGCGCCGAGGAAGTCGAGTGGTCCGATGCCTGTCTGGGCATTCAACAGCCTGAGGTGATGTGCGCGCAGGTGATCACGCCCGGCTACAAAGTCATTCTGGAAGCAAATGGCCAACAGTACGAGTATCACACCAATGCAAGCGGGAGTGCAGTACGTTTAGTCGGTGGGTAGTGGCGGGTTGTTAGTGGTGGGTCGTTAGTTGCGGGTTATGAACACGAGCCGATCTCGATCGAGGTCGGCTCGTGTTTTTGGGACATGGATGAACCCGGATGACACGGATTGATTTTGATCCACGAGGGTACGAAGAATAGTAGAAACCGGGGTTCTTTGATCCGAATGGAATCAAGGCCGAATTGAAGAAACCCGGTTTCTCGATCGCGCTACAGGCTGCTGACTCTCTCCGCCGCGCTCAGCGCCTCGCTGATGTCCGGCCTGCCGCCGCCGACGCCGGCCTGCACTTGATCGCGCAGGCCGAAGTAGTCGGGGCAGGTGCTGCACAGGCTCAACTCCACCCCGCGCTCTTTCATCACCTTCAACTCGTCGACGACGGGCGATCACTTGCCTGTCTCGGACGAGGCGTTCGACGGCGTATTCGCCAACATGTACCTTCATCATGCGCCCGATCCACTGGCGACGATCGAGGAAATGGCGCGGACACTCAACCCCAACGGCGTGCTGTGCCTCACCGATCTCGACACGCACGATCACGAATGGCAGCGCGAGCAGCTGGCGGACTTGTGGCTGGGCTTCGAGCGTGATGACATCCGGCGCTGGTTCGCGGAAGCGGGACTGCACGACATCGATGTGGATTGCGCGGAAGGAACGTGCAACGCCTGCGGGCCGGACGGCGAGGTGAAGCCGCTGAGTATCTTTGTAGCCATCGGACGGAAGTAGTCCCTTCAAAACAAACCGAGCCGATCAAGGCAAGATGTCTTGATCGGCTCGGTTGTTTTAGCGGACGTGCGATCGATCAGGGTTGGCCGGAACGTGGCTGGTTGTTGCAGGCAAAGCTGTAATCGACGCGCCAGCTCTGCAAGACCGGTGTGACACTCGGATCGGAAGTGAAAAGATTGGCGCGCAGCATTAACTGCGGATTCTTCTGCGCATCGATCGCTTGCAGTGAGCCGCCGTTTTCGATGTTGCGTACGAGGGCCGTGCTGTAATTACTCATCACATCCACAGTAAGGCGTGTGCCCGGCGGCGTCTGCGCTTGCCACGTTACTTTATCCCACGAACCAATCACCCCCTGCGGACAATCCGCGCGGAAAGCAAACAGATAGGCCGGGCCGGAATAGTTGGAGTTGGTCGTATTGCTGCCGCCATAGATCGTGTCAGTCCCGCAAGCGGCCAGAATCACCGGCCCGGTCTGGACCGCCATGCCCAGATTGATCATGCGCTGCTCGGCTGGAGCGTAGACAAAGATTTTGTTGGTGCGATATTTGCTGCTGCGGCTCATGTATTCGTGTTCTACACTGCCATAGATTCGTCCGTCACTATTCAGCGTCAAACTGGCGATAGAGCCCAGTTCCTGAGTTGTGCCCAGATCGTGCACGCTGTTGTGCGCGGGATCGTAGGCGAAAAGATGCGAGCCGCAACCGCCATAGATTTGGCCGTCGGGGCCAGCGATCAACGTGCGGATCGTACATGTCGCAGGCTCGGTCAAACCTTGATCGTAATCAAAGACTTTCACGATAGTAGTTTGTTGTGTACGTGGATCGTAGGCCACCAGAATACGATCGACACCCGCATAGACACGATCCTCCGGCCCAACTGTCACCGCGCCGATCAATGTGGGATCCACGATCGGCAGATCGATCAACCCGATTGTGCCCGATACCGGATCGAACGAGAAGAGCGCCGCACGATGTTCGTACGACAGCGTGCCGCCATAGATCGTGCCCGCACGATTCACGGCCAGTGAGGCAATCTGTTGAGTATCCTGCGCCGGTTGACCCACATCCCACGTTTCATCCGTCGTCGGAGTGTAGACGAAGAGGTGACCGTTGTTGGTACCGCCGACCAGGCGACCATCGCTCAACGGCACGAGCACAGTACCGGCGAGAAACTTGCCTTTGTCTCCAGTCAAGGTGTTGGGTGTGATCTGCCGCACAGGCGTTTCAGGCTGTTGTGGATCATACTCAAACAGCCACTTGGACGTTGCCGGATCGGACTTTACCCCATAGACCTTGCCATTTTGACCACAAGCCAACGCAGCGACAGAGGCAATATTGCCGCCGACAATGGTGTCAGTGAGTGACAGTGCGGCTGGACGGATGATTTGCGAGTGTATCTGGCCGGTCGTGGAATATTGCCCTGAATCGATCACGGCAAGGTGATCAACGTAAGTGGTGTAGAGGGCATTGTTGGGCGCAGACATGAATCTGTCACTGAGGGCATAAGCGTTGCTATGCAAACGCTGGAATGCACCTGTAGCGGGATCATAGTCGAAGAAATAAGGCGTTTGGTAGTCGGGATTCTTACCGATGAGATGTCCGTCAGAGCGTAAGACAAGAAAATCTGAATAGAACCTTATTTCGGTCGATGGCGCGGGAAGCGGTGTGAGCGTGCCACTTGCGTCAAATATCCAGAAATTTTGTCCGCTGTTGACGTATACGCCGCCAGCACGACGCGGCGTAAGCGCGGAGACTGACATGGTGCGTGTGATGATTTCGCCACTTGTCAGATTCACAGCATAAATTGTGCCGACGTAATAGCCCATTGTGCCGTACAGCCAGCCATCGTATCCGATGACAACACGGTCACGATAATTGTATTTCACGTCTCCTGGCAGCTGAACTGCGGATGGATATGTCAACGGTGTGAGCACATCTGTGCTCGGATCATATTTGAAGATAGGCCAGGGAGAATCCGTAAAGCCATAGACCTGATCATCAGGATCTACGAGTAAGTAGCGTGTGGTACTGATCACACTGCTGAGACCGCGCGTTGTGCTTGTCGCCGGATCGAACTGGGTCAGATGTATGTTCCCCTTCAATTTCTCTATGCCCATGAGGCTATACCAACGACCGTCCGGTGCCATGACCGAATATCCGTTGTAGAACATACCTTCGAGGTGGGGGCCGCTGCTTGTCTGAGTCGCGCCGGACTTTGGATCGTATAGCAAGCTGTCTTCGTAGCTAGACCTAAGATGAATTTTACCTGAGGCATCAATGCCCATAAGGGAATACGCTTTAGGCGGCAGCACCTGCAGCTGGGAAAGCGTGGCTCCCTCGTCAGCGAACGCAACATTGCGAAAATCGTCGATAGCACTCGGCTTATGTAGATCATCCGCCCAGAACGATTGCACGGTCTTGTCGGCCTGAAACGGCTGCATAGCCGCCCGCCCAATCAACAACACTGGCACGCCGATGATCAGCATCACGCCTAGGGCGGCTGCCACGCGGCGATTGAAAAGCTGCGTTCGAGCTTGCCACAACGCCTCGACGCCGACCACGGTCAGGATGTAAAACGCGGGCGTGATCATCATCAGATACTTCGGTGCGTAATACACGGACGTGCGCGGCAGCAGCAGCATGATGAGCGTCGGCAGCAATAGCAGAATCGCCAGGCAGCGGCGCGAGAGTTTCGGCAGCACGGGTGATAGCAAGCCCAGCACAATCAGCCCCACATACACTAACGCGATCGTTTCGCCAATAGGCCAGCCGAGAGGTTGACCGGCGCTGAACTCCAACAACGTCGTCGACGTGAAGTTTGCACCTTGCTGCCAGGCCGTGAACGGCGACGGTTCAGCCTGTGGCGCGATCAACTCCGGCAGTCCGCGCCACGCATGCAGCGGCCACGGCAAAAACAATAAGCCGGCGATGCCCTGCACGATGATCCATTGCCAAAGCCGGTTTAGTTTTAAGGAAGACTTGGGCAAGTGGTGCGGCAGGGGCGCAAAGAAGTTCAAGCCAAACGTGGTGGAAGGAGCGAAGAAACCTTGCGATCGCTTCACGTCGCGCCAGGTGGTCAATAGCACAAACAGGCCCTGCGCTGCGGGCAGCAACAGCAGTGAGTAATGCGTGTACAGACAACCCAGTGTCGCTGCGGCATTTAGCACCAGATAACGTGTGCGACCGTGCTTCAACCAGACGAGCATCGCCCAACACGAGATCAAGGCTAGGGTCAACGTCAGTGAGTAGGTGCGCGCTTCTTGAGCATACCGCACATAGAAAGGTGAGAACGTCGCCAGCAGCAGCGCCCACACGCTCAACCGGCGATCCAGTAATTGGCGCGCCAGTAGATAGAAAAACGCCAACGCCAGCGTGCCCCACCATGCCGAGAAAAAGCGCAGCGCGAACGGGCTCGCTCCGACGAGGGCCGTCCACTCATGCATCAACAGATAATAGACTGGCGGACGATCGATTGTGTCGATCACGTAACCGCCAGGGGCAGCCGCCAGATCGACCGTGAGGCCTTCGTCGAACCAGAAGGGGCGCGCGTCCAGTTGATACGTCCGCAGCGCGAAGCCCAGACCGATGATCAACAACACCAGATAGAAACCGCGTCGTTGTGTCATGGCGGCAAGTATAACGGAAGGTGCCGTTGGGCGAAAAGATCAGGAGCGAGGGTGTACACAACAGGATGCGTGAGGCAAGAGGCAGGAATCAAGAAGCAAGAGGCATGATGAAATTTGCATCCTGCTTCACACCTCTTGCTTCAATGCGACGTGGCCACCACAAACGCCACAGCGTATTCCTTCTCGTGCGTCAGGCTCACCGACCATTCCGTGAGGCCGAGTTCCTGCGCACGCTCGGCCGCCTGTCCGTGCAAGTGCACGTGCGGCTTGCCCAGCCGATCGGGCAGGATTTCGACTTCGTGGAACTTGACGCCGAGGGGCGACATGATGCGCAAGCCCACGCCCAAGGTCTTGCTCACCGCTTCTTTGGCCGCATAGCGCGCCGCGAATTCTTCCGCGAACCCGCGGCACGATTTGATTTCGGTGGCCGTGAAGCAGCGTTCGAGCAGGCGCTGGCCGTAGCGCTCGATCGCCAATTTCATGCGGGGGATGTGTAGGATGTCGACACCGGTAGAAAGCATAATATGTGTCAGGCGTCTTTGCGAGGAGCGCAGTGTGCGACGAAGCAATCTCACCTGTAACCATGGGAGATTGCTTCGCCGCTACGCGGCTCGCAATGACGTTAGTTGTTGATTGGCCCAGCCACAGCCAGCGCAAAGTTTTCGGAGTCGAGATATTTCTGCGCCGCCGCCTGCACGCTGGCCGCATTGATGGCGTTAATGCGATCGGGATAGTTGACGAGATAATCGAGGCCGAGGCCGTACAGTTCCATATCCAGCAGGATGCCCGCCACGCCGTCGTTGGTCTCCAGCCCGATCGGCATGGAACCGATCATGTACGATTTGTTGTCTTTTAATTCGGTGGGCGTGACCTTCGTCTCGATCAGGCGCTTGATCTCGGCCTGGATCAACGGAATGGCTTTATCGACGTTGGCCGGATCGACACCCGCGCTGACTTGCCACGCGCCGGGGCCGAGGCCGCCTTCCAGTTGGCTGTACGAGTAATACGCGAGTCCGCCTTTTTCACGCACGCGTGCACCCAGGCGACCGTACAACCCGAACACACCCAGGATCGAATTCGCCATGCGCGCATCGACGTAGTCGGGAGCCGCGCGGGTGGGGCCGACAAAGCCCAGCACCAGATCGGACTGTGACTTGCCGGGAATATCCACCCGCTGCTCGCGCCGATCGGTCACACGCGGCGCGGACGGTGGAGCACCCCGATCGACGCGCGCGCCGATCCAGTTGCCAAATTGATCTTCCCACACTTTGAAGGCGTCTTCAGCTTTCACTGCGCCGACAATCGTGACCAGCAAGCCCTGCGTGCCATACGCCGTGCGATAGTAGTTCACCAGCTCATCGCGTGTGAAGGAGGACACGGTTTCAGAGTAGCCCTGCACGCTGCGCTTGTAAGGATGACCTTCGGGATACAACAAACTGCGAAAGGTCAGGCCCGCCATGCGGCGCGTGTTGTTGGCGCGTTCTTGCAGATCGGTCAACACCTCGCCGCGCTCTTTTTCGATTTCGGCCTCGGGGAACGTGGCGCGCTGCAGCACATCGGCTAGAATGTCCACCGTCAACGGCAGGTCTTCGGCCAGTGACTTGGCGCTAAACGAGGCCACATTGATTCCGGAACCCACATCGACTGTGGCGCCGACCGCTTCGATCTCCTCGTAGACCTGCGCAAACGAGCGGCGTGCAGTGCCGCGCATCACCATGTGGGCCGTGAAACTGCTCAACCCTTCTTTGCCGATCGGATCATCGGCCGCGCCCGCGCGCAGCAAGCCATCGATGACGACCGACGGGCTGGAGAAATTTTCTTTCACCAGCACGGTCATGCCGTTGGCGTATTCGCGGCGCACGATGTTATCGGGATTGGGAATGGAATCTTTATCTAAAGGCATAGCGTCCCCTTACTTCGGCAAATAGGTGCCAACGGTGCGATTGCCGCGCCGCAAATATTTTTGCGCCACACGCTGCACATCTTCCACAGTCACCGCCGCCAACCGATCGAGATACGTTTCGAACCAGTGATAATCGGCGAAGACCTCGCTCCAGCCGTACCAGAAACCTTGATTGGTGACCGATTCACTGCCATACGCAAATGAAGCGCGTGCCTGCTTGATCGCCTTCGCGAGCTCGGCTTCTTGCACCGGCTCATTCACCATCCGATCGATCTCGGCGTCGAAGGCGGCTTCCACTTCCTGCGGCGTATGACCTTGCCGCACGGTGGCGCTGAGGCCGTAGAGGTACGGATCAGCGGTCGGGATGAGTGAGCCGCCCACGTCCGTCGCCAGTTCGGTCTCGACCAGCGCTTTGTATAAACGCGATGAGGCATTGGTCGTGCCGCCGCCAAAAATAGAGAGCGATGACGCCCCGGCCAGAATCGCATCCATCGCTACGCACGCCGGGAAGTCCGGGTCCTTTGCCGCAGGCGTGTGATAGGCCAACTCGAGGTACGACGTCGTGCCGGGGCCTTCCACCGTGACGCGCCGCTCGCCGCGCTGTTCCGGTTCGACCACGACCGCGGGCGCAATGGCCGGGCCGCGCTTGATCTTGCCAAACGACTTCTCGATCTGCTTCAACATCTCAGCGGCTTTGAAAGCGCCGACGGCAACGGCAACAGCGTTATTGGGCGCGTAGTAAGTGCGGTAATGATTGTAGAGATCGTCGCGCGTCATCGTCTGCAAATCGCACAGATGGCCGATGGTTTCGTGGCCGTAACCGTGTGCGCGGAACGCAGCGGCCTGCACTTCTTCGCCCAGCAATTGGCGCGGATTATTTTCGCCGCCTTGTTTCTCACTGATGATGACCGTGCGCTCAGAGGCCACATCGCGCGGGCGGAAGGGGGCGTTCACCATCCGATCGGCTTCCAGCGCCAACCCCAGCTCGATCTTTTCGGCGGGCAGCGTTTCGAAGTACGTGGTGAAGTCCTGCGACGTGAAGCCGTTCCACTGGCCGCCTTCGCGCGAGATGCTCTGATCGGCCAAGCGGCCGGGATATTCCTGTGTGCCCTTAAAGAGCATATGCTCGACCCAGTGACTGATGCCCGTGATGCCGGTGCGCTCGCGCCCGGAACCTACGCGATACCACACCCAGAAGGTCGCCACCGGCGCATTGTGATTTTCTTTCAGCACCACGGTCAAGCCGTTGGGCAGCACGGTTTTCAGCACGCCATGGCGCGCCAGCATCCTGGGGCGTTTCGGGCTCGATCGGCGGGTTGTCGTTTTAGGCATAGTGTCTCCTGGCTAAGAAACAGAAACCGGGTTTCTCCGTTCCAGAAAGAATGCACACATGTCGTGCAGAAACCCGGTTTCTCACCATTGCTTCAAAAAATGAGGTGTAACACGTGCGGCGTGAATCAGCTTCACGCACCACGCACCACGCACCACGATCGACGTTTTACGCAGGGCGCGTCTATCGATCATTATACCCGCGTCCGATGCCCCTGTAACTAAAGCCCATGTCGGCCATCATTTCCGGCTCGTACACGTTGCGGGCGTCGACGACGACGGGGCTTTTCATCAGGTTCTTCAGGCGGCGCAGATCGAGCTGCTTGAATTCGTTCCACTCGGTCATCAAGACGATCGCATCACAGCCCGCGCCACACTCGTACGCATTCACCGTCATTTCCAACGCGGGCTTGATCTGGTGTGCGCCTGGCATCGCTACCGGATCGTAGGCCTGCACCTGACCACCATCGGCTTCGATCAGATCGATCACTTCCAACGCCGGGGCGTCGCGCATATCGTCGGTGTTGGGTTTGAAGGCCAATCCCAGAATGCCGATCTTCTTGCCTTGCAACGAACCTCCCACCAATTCGCGTAACTTGTCCACGGTCTGCCTGCGCCGATCGGCGTTAATGTCCATGACGGCCTGAATCAGCTGCGGGTGGCGTCCACGTTCTTTAGCCATGTGGGCCAGCGCCAGCACGTCTTTGGGGAAGCACGAGCCGCCATAGCCAATGCCGGCATCGAGGAAAGCGCGGCCAATGCGCTTGTCGTAGCCCATGCCCGTTGCCACTTCTTTCACGTCCGCGCCCAGCGCTTCGCAAATGTTGGCGATCTCGTTGATGAAGCTAATCTTCGTGGCGAGGAACGCGTTGGAGGCGTACTTGATCATCTCGGCGGTGCGCAGGTCGGTGATCATAATCGTGGCGCGCACCGGGAGATACAACTGCGCCACTTTCTCGGCCGCCTCGCGCTCCAACGAGCCGAGCACGATCCGATCGGGATACATGAAGTCGTAGATCGCGTTGCCTTCCCGCAAAAATTCCGGATTGGAGACGACGTTAAATTTGATCGGGCGCTTCTGTGTGGACTTGATAATATCGGCGGTCCAGTCGCCCGTGCCCACCGGCACCGTCGATTTGTTGACGACGATGATGGGATGATCCATCACTTCCGCAATCGATTCGGCGGCGCGCCGCACGTAATCCAGATCGGCTTTGCCATCGACCGCGCTGGGCGTGCCCACGGCGATGAAGACGTACTCGGCGGCGAGCTCCGGGCTGGCCCCGTTCACGGCTTCGGTATAATCCGTGGTGAACTTCAAGCGGCCCGCGTTGACATTGCGGCGCACCACTTCTTCCAGGCCCGGTTCGTAGATGGGCAGGACGCCTTTGTTGAGATTGGCGATGCGTTCTGCGTTGACGTCCAGGCACACGACCCGATGGCCCAAATCGGCCAGGCAGGTACCGGTCACCAGACCGACGTATCCGACGCCAACCACTGCGATGTTTTTCATGATTTTGTTCCTTCCTTCCAGGAGGGTGCAAAACTCCGCCGGACTTGTCTGTCCGGCGGGCCTTATTTGAATGTTGAGTCGATCAGGCTACAAGATGTCTGCGAGTTGACAAGCAAAGCCGGGCAGCACCTCTTCGCCGTCGAGCGTGTCTTTGTCGAATAACTGGCGTGCGCGGCCATCGGTGTGATACACGGTCGCGCTGCGCAGTCCGGGATGAATGACCCAGACCAGACGCGTACCGTTGGTCAGATACTTTTGCACTTTGCCCTCGACATCGACGACACGATCGCTGGGGGAGATGATCTCGATGACGAGGTCGGGCGCGAAGTTGCCGTAGCCCGTAGGCGAGCGTCCGTAAGGCAATTGCTCATTACGCACAAAGGACAAATCCGGTGAAAGGACGGTGTCGTCGCGCATGCGATAGCCGGCGCTGGAACCGTATAAGTGCCCGCTTGGTTTTTGCTCTAAGTATTTTCTGATCGCAAAGTACAAGTTTCCGCCAATCTCTTCGTGCTGCAATCCCGCCGGGGTCATGATGAGCGCTCCTTCCAGCAGTTCATACTTGAAGCCGTCTTTGGGCAGGCGTTCAAAGTCTTCCAACGCCATGTGCTGGCCAGGATAGGGCTGCATTTTCATTTCGATCGCGTCTAGCATGGTTACGCCTCCTATGCTGCCGGTGATTTGCTATCATTCTACCCTTGATTGACATCACCCGCAATTATCCGGGCCGTGCGGCGGCCCAGCTCGACGGCGTAATTGGTGCCGCGATCCCACGGATAGACCTGCGACATCGACGCAAAGTACAAGCCCTTCAGCGGCGTGCGAATGTCCGGAATGTTCTGGGAATGGTTGATCGGCGGGATGGGCTGCGCGTAGGTTTCGCGGAACAGCCAGACGTTCTTGATCCACGATCGATCGAACCTGGGATTGAAGCGCGGCAGGGCCGGCGCAAACCGATCGAGCAGCTCGTCCTGCGTAAGCTTGAAGAATTCATGATCGGCAGACAGATAATCGCCGCAGTAGATCAAATGATCGCCGCCGAAGTGTTCGGGCGAGACAAAGTTGGTATGCTCGCACATCGCCAGGAAGGGGAAGCCCGCCTCCTTGGGCAAGTTGTGCCAGTAGTAACCTTTGGTGCTGAGCTGCTGCTTGAGCGATAACACCATCACCACCGCACCCATCGATTTGAGGGCGTTGAGCTGCGCCAGATAATCGGGCGGCAGCGCAGGCGTGAGGCGCGTCATCAAACGCGGCGAAGTGGTGGACAGCACGGCATCGTAATCGATCGCACCCTGCGGCGTGTGCAGCGTGATGCCGCCGGTTTCTTTAGGCGTGATCTCGCGCACGGCAGTGCTAAGGTGCAGGATCGCGCCACGCTGCTGCACGGCCGCGGCCAGCGTGTCGAAGAAGGCTTGAAATCCGCCGGCGAATGTGCCGAGGCGCGTGGTGCGCGCATGCAGGCGCGCCCAGAACCAGGCCATGTTTACATCGCGATAGTTTTCTTCGCCGAACTTCCCCACGAGCAGCGGCTTCCACATTGATTCGTAGACGCGCGTGCCCATGCGCCGATTGAGCCACTCGTCCGCCGTGACTTGTTCCAACGCTTTCCAATTGCTGCTGAATTTAAGATACGCGCCCGCCAGGCCGAAGCGCGCCACATCGAGCAGGTTGAAGTGCCGCAGCAGGAACAGCGGCATATTGGTGAACATTGAATCGAAGGGATGGAATTGGCTCTGATAGTAGATGGCCGTGATTGGGCGTGGAAACAACACTTTGTCGCGCGCGCCGATCTCGTCGATGAGGCCCAGCACGTCCTTATCGGACTGGAACCAGTGATGATAGAACTTTTCCATCGTCCAGTCCCAGTGCGATTCTTTGAAGCCGGCGGCCAGGCCGCCGGTGTGCGGCGCGGCTTCGTAGATTGTGACTTGCTGACCGAGTCCGGCGAGATCGTAAGCGGTTGATAGTCCGGCGGCCCCGGCTCCGATGATGGCGATGTTCATGGCAATATCCTGAAGAGTGAAAAGTGAAGAGTGACCAGGTGTAATTTCACTCTTCACTCGTCATGCTACGTCGTCGGCGCTTCGGGTTCCCGTAAATGCGAGGCTTGCGACAAGTCGCCCCAGCGCAGTCCTTCCCGGATCATGTAGTAGAAGCCCAACAGGGTGATGGGCAGCCACAACGTGGCGTGCAAGACCAGCGTGTAAGCTGTGGCGCGCGACTTGATGACTCCGAATGCTTCCAATACCCAGATGCCCGAAGCATCAAACGTGCCGATGTAACCGGGCGCGGCCGGCAGGGTGGTTACCAGATTGACTACGCCGTTCATCAACATCAGCGTGAAGAAGCTGAGCTGCAGGCTGAAGGCGTGCATGACGAACCAGTACATCACGGTTTCCAGCAGCCAGATGAAGATCGATATCAAGAAGATCATGATGACGTGTTTGAAATCACGCAGCGCTGCCAACCCGCCCATGAAACGCTCGATGAAGCCACGCAGCTTATCGTGAAAGCGGTGTGGAATGAGGTGATTGATCAGCGGATCGTACAGGCGGGCGGCCGTCGCCGGTCGAGCGGCCAGAAACAGAAAAATGATTAGCGCGCCCAGGAAGGTCAGGCTGCCGATCACAACCGTCAAGCGCAACGCGTCTGATAGGAACGGCGCTGTGAGCAGGGCAATGAAGGCAAAGAGCAGCATCGTCAGACCGTCGAAGATGCGCTCCACCACAATCGTCGCCAGCGAGGAACTGATACTCACGTCTTCATTGCGTTTCAAGACGTAAGCGCGCAGCAGTTCGCCGATGCGGAAGGGGAAGATGTTATTGCCCATGTAGCCGATGACGACCACTGGAAACAGGCGGCGCATCGGGATGCGCTTCATCGGGCGCAGCAGATAATCCCACCGCCAGGTACGAACGACCACGGCCACAAAGTAAACGGCGACACCGGGGATCAGCCACAGGTAATTAGCCGAGCGGATGTGGCCCCACACCTCATCTAACTTCAAGCCGCGCAGGGCGAGGAATAAGAAAAGCGCACTGACGGCCAGGCCCAGCCAAAATTGCCAACGTTTCACAAGTTACTCCGGGCGTAAAATCGGCGAGGCTCATGCCTCGCCGCGCGGCGAATTGTACCTTAACACTGAACAATGAACAATTCTCAATGACCCATGATCAATTATCAATGAGCAGAGCTCTTGCCAGGTCGCGGCGAGGAATCTCGGGTGGTCCACTGGGCGTGGCGAGAACCCCGTGCCTGCTCGCCCCGCCAGCTGTTGGCTCAGCGCCCTTGATCGAGAATAACAGCTTCGGCTTATCAACCCGCGTCTGTGCGGGCGGCGCGGCGATTGATGTTTGCCCATTATTCATTGTTCATTGTCTCTCGTTCATTGTATAATCTTGGCATGCGCACACCCTATGGACAGGAATGTCCATACTACTATGCTGATTACCATCGCGGTCGTAATGAAGAGCTGTGCCGCCTCGTCGAAGCCAATCCGGCCAGCGAGCCGTGGATCCCGGATGTCTGCAAAGATTGCCCGGTACCTGCTATCGCCCGCGCCAACGCCTGCGAGCATATGACACTGCAAGCGCGCGTGGTGAAAGGCTTTCTGGGCTTTGGACGCAAAATCGTGGTCGAGGCCTACTGCGCCTTGGCGCAGCACAAAGTGGATGAACCGCAAATCGGTTGTGGCCAATGCCACGGCGATGCGAAGATCGCCGACCTGTTCAACGAATAACGCGTGAACAATCCGTCGCGCGCGGAAGGATGAAGCTATGACGCAAACGATTCTGGTTGTCGATGACGATGTGGACACCCTGACGTTGATCGGGTTGACGCTGCAGCGGCGCGGCTTCACGGTGCTGAAGGCGCAGAGCGGGCCGGAAGCCTTAGACCGGCTGCGTACCGAACTGCCCGATCTGGTCATCGTCGACGTGATGATGCCGCATATGGACGGCTACGAAGTCTGCCGCATTATCAAGGGCGATACGCGCACCGCGCATCTACCGGTGGTCATGCTTACGGCCAAAGCGCAAACGGCCAGCCAGATCGAAGGCTTCCGGGCGGGGGCCATCGACTACATTACCAAGCCGGTTCATCCGCAGGATTTGGTTGCACGCATCGTCGCCGTGTTGGAACGTGCGCGGGCTTCGCAGGCTGACACCGGATCGAGTCTGATCGTGGTGGCCGGCGCCAAAGGCGGCGTGGGGGCGACAACCCTGGCAGCCAACTTGGCCCTCGCCCTGGCGCAGCAGCATCGCACGCTGTTGATCGATCTGGAGACCAATGGCTCGCTGGCGATTCATTTGGGAGTGGAACCGCAGCAGGGTCTGACCGATCTTTTGCAGCTGGAGTCGGGGCCGAACGATTCCGCCGCGCTCAACGATGTGATCACGATGCACCCCAGCGGTTTGAAATTTATTGCCGCCACCGAGCTGTTCATTGAACCGGTGCGCGTTGGCCTGATCTTGAATCAGGCGGCGAACTTGTGTGAGGCGTGTGTGGTCGATCTGGGGTGGGGCGTCGGCGATGTCACGCGGTTGGTGGCGCAGCGCTGCAAAGCGTTCGTCATCGCGTTGGAGTCCGATCGGGTGACGCTGAGCCAGGCGAATCGCTTGCTGCAAGTCTTGAAAGAAGCCTATGTGCCATCCGAGGCGATCAAGCTGGTGTGGATCAATCGGCAGGGGCTGCCGACCGGGGCCGGCCAGACCGCCATCACCGCGGCGTTAGGTCGCCCGCCCGATGTGATCATCGACCCGGCGGCGGATGTGCTGTATCAGGCGCTTGATCAAGGCCAGCCGCTGGTGCTCTATCAACCCGATCATCCCATGGCCGTTCAACTGCGCGAATTTGCGCAGCAGCTATTACCCCTGCGTTAAATCACACGAGGGAGAGCACAGGCTCTCCCTCTTTTTTCACCACGCCACCACACATTGCTCCACGCCCGCGTCCGCGCGGGCGTCGTCTAGCCTATCAGCCGACCGCGCGGACGCGGTTCGAGGAGCACACGGCTCGAAATTCGCGTCCTCGCGGATGAGTTTCGGCGCGGCCACACAATTCGCGCATAAACTCTGCCTCCGCTAGCAAGTTCCACGCATCACGACCCGGACATCTAATCCGCACCCAACGGCTGAACGACACCCCGCTGTTCTACCGTTATCTTAAGATGGCAGTGACAATCGTTGCGACACGAGACGTTCTTGATATCACGCAATACGCAACACGCACTACGCTTCACGCCGCACGCATCACGTATCACGTCTTTCACTTCTCCGCACAAAGAACTTGCTGATCTCCGCCACCGCCGCGGGGATGACGATCAACGGCAGGATGACGGCCCACTGCTCCAACGTCAACGGCACCGTATTGAACGGCCGATTGAAGAACGGCACGTACACCACGGTGAGAATCAACACGAGGGACAAGCCCACGGCGGCCTGCATCCAACGATTGCCAAACACGCCCAACCGATAAAGCGGATACCGTTCCGATCGGGAAGTATACGCAATCGGGAGTTCGGCCAGCGCCAGCGTCACAAACGCCATCGTCTCGGCCAACTCAATCGAGGTGCGCAGGCCGATCTGATACGCGGTCAACACTACGGCGGTCAGGGCCACAGTCATCACCGCGATGCGCGTCACCATCAAGCGATTGATGATGGGTTCTTTCTTGGGCCGCGGCCGCTGCTGCATGATGTCGGGATCACCCTTCTCGGTGGCCAGCGCCAAGGCGGGCGCACCATCGGTCAGCAAATTGAGCCACAACAGTTGGATCGGTGTCAGCGGTGTGGTCCAGCCGGCCAGCGCCGCGATGAAGATGATGGCGATCTCCGCGACGTTGCACGACAACAGGTAGAACACAAACTTGCGGATGTTGCTGTAGATGATGCGGCCCTGTTCCACCGCGCTCACGATGGAGACGTAGTTGTCGTCGGTCAACACCATGTCGGCCGTTTCCTTGCTCACGTCGGTGCCGGTGATGCCCATCGCCACGCCGATGTCGGCGCGTTTTAAGGCAGGCGCGTCGTTCACCCCATCGCCCGTCATCGCCACGATCTCGTCGCGGGCGCGGAACGCTTCCACGATGCGGACTTTGTGGGCCGGGCTGACGCGCGCAAAGACATCGGTCTTCGCCACGATTTGATTCAATTCATCATCGCTCATCTTGTCGAGTTCGACGCCCGCGTGAACTTCGGCGTCAGCCCGCAGCAAGCCGATCTGGCCGGCAATCGCTTTCGCCGTGTCGGGATGATCCCCCGTGATCATGACGGTGCGGATGCCGGCGCGCCGCGCATGTTCGATGGCGGGTTTCACTTCGGGCCGCGCCGGATCGATCATACCGATCAGACCGGCGAAGATCAGATCGCGCTCGATCTCGTCCGCCGTGGGCTTCTCCGGCAGCCGATCGAGTTTGCGATAAGCGACAGCCAACACGCGCAGAGCCTGACTCGCCATCCGCCGCCCCGCTTCGCGGATTTCCTGCAGATCATGCTCTTCCATGGGCAGCGGACCTTTGCGGTGCAGCAGGTGTGTCGAGCGTTCCAACAAGCCTCCCGCCGCGCCTTTCACGCACACCACGTAGCCTTGCTCGCCCGGCTGCAAGGGGCTGGCATCATCCATCGTGACGTGGTTGAGCGCGTGAATGGTGCTCATGCGCTTGCGATCCGAATCGAACGGCACTTCCGCCACGCGCGGATAGTTCTGCTCCAACTCCGATCGCCACAGGCCCGCTTTAGCGGCAGCCACGATCAACGCGCCTTCCGTGGGATCGCCTACCATCCGATAGGTGGTCTTGCTTTCTACCTCGCCGGTTTCTTCCAGGCTGGCGTCATTGACCAGCGAAGCTGCCCACAGCAAACCGGCCACTTCCACATCAGACTGCACGTCGAGTTCACGGTTCGCTTTGCTATGGGTGAAGCGTCCTTCGGGTTGATAACCTTGCCCGGAAATATCGACTTCGGTGTGATGCACCCACAACTTCACCGCCGTCATTTCGTTTTGGGTCAGCGTGCCGGTCTTGTCCGAGCAAATCATCGTGGCCGAGCCAAGCGTTTCCACGGCGGCGAGTTTGCGAATCAAGGCGTGGCGCTTGATCATCTCGCGCATGCCGATGGCGAGTGTGATCGTCACGATGGCGGGCAGCCCTTCCGGTACGGCCGCAATGGCGAGGCTGACTGAAATCAAGAAGGCTTCGATGACCGCCTCGCCGAGATCGACGGTCGGGTTGCTGAGCGCGCGCAGCACGTACACGCCGAACACCAGGCCGCAGACGATCAACGCGGCGATCCCCAGCGTCTTGCCCAGTTGATCGAGCTTGTTTTGCAGCGGCGTCTGTTCCTCTTCCACCGATTGCAGCATGGTCGCAATCATGCCCATCTGCGTACTCATGCCGGTGCCGATGACGATGCCTTTGCCGCGCCCATAGGTCACCAGCGTGCTCATGTACGCGGCGTTGCGGCGATCGCTCAACGGCACATCGGGCTGCATGGTACCGGTGGCTTGCTTCTCCACAGCCACCGATTCGCCCGTCAGCGAGGCTTCATCGATCTTGAGGTTGACACTTTCGATCAGGCGCAGATCGGCGGGCACGTAGTTGCCCGCTTCGATCAGCACCACATCGCCCGGCACCAATTCGCGGCTGGATACGCGCAGGCGATGCCCGTCGCGGATCGTCTCGGCTTCCGGCGCGGCCATCTTCTTCAAGGCCGCCAGGGCTTTCTCGGCGCGGCTTTCCTGCACCACGCCCAGCACGGCATTCAGCACCACAATCGCCATGATGACCACCGCTTCGATCAGGTCGCCCAACAAAGCCGAGACGACTGACGCAACGACCAGCAGCATGATGACGAAGTTGTTGAGCTGCGCCAGGACGAGTTTCCAGAACGGCGTGGGCGGCCGTTCGCGCAGTTCGTTGGGGCCGTGTTCGGCCAGACGGGCTTGCGCTTCGGCCACCGACAGCCCGGCATCGAGCCGCGTCTTCAACTGTGCGGCGACTTCGGTAATTTCCTGACTGTGCCACGGAATGGGGGGGGGATTAACAGACATGCTGTGTCTCCAGAAATAAAATCGTGGATGAGAGCGCACCTCTCGTCCGCGATTGATTATAACATCACCCAGGCAAAGACCTGGCAGGTTTCAACCCGGTCATGTTCGCAACATGATCGGTTGCACGGGCTGACTTCACAGCTTGGTCATTTATCCACCTGAAACCTGCCAGGTCTAATGACCTCGTCGCAGGACGGACTTGGTTACTTCCGCAGCAATCGCCGGGACGGAGACCCCCGGTTTCTTACGCTCACTTGCCCAGCAGCAGCGGCAGCACATCGACGATAAGCAACGGATATTCCTTCAAGAAGACCTTGAAGGTCTGAGTGAGCGTCAGATCTTTGGCGTCGAGCCGCGCCACTTGTGCGATCATGGAGTTGAGTTTCTCTTCGGGGATCTTGAAGACGGCCTGACGCAACCGATACAAGCGCCGATAGTCTGCGCCGAATTTGTCGTCCCACAATTTCTCGTACTTCTTCAAGAATTTGCGCGAGGTGTCGCCCTGCTGAAGCGCTTCCACCGCGACCTGCGCAGCGAATAGACCACCGTACATCCCGTTTGTGATGCCACCCGCCGTCATGGGATCGCTTTGATGCGCGGCATCGCCCACGGCCAGGTAACCGTCGGCTGTCATTTCCGGCAGCACGTTCGAGATCGGAATGCCGCCCACCACCTGAGCCAAGATGGAACTCTGCGGAAAATTCTTGGTAACGAAGTCGTTGAGATAATCCATGGCCGATCGGGTTTGCTTGGGATCGACCGCGATCACCAATCCCACATTGGCCGTGTTGTTACCTTTCGGAAAGACCCAGAGATAGCCCGCCGGGGCGTGCGACCAGCCGACGTGATACTGGCACACCGTTTGATCGATATTGACGTCGGTCAGCAAATATTGCGCCGCGCTGTAATAATCCTTCAGCTGCGGAACCGATTTCAGTCCCGCCCAGCGGGTGCTTTGCGCTTCGGTGCCATCCGCGCCGATGACGATTTTGCAGCGCACTTCATGTGGCACGCCCTGCACGATCAGGTTCACGCCCTCCAGGTCCGCGCCATTTTTGATGAAGCCCGCCGCGCGCGCCTTGACGACGACATCGGCCCCGGCCCGGGCGGCGGCATGCGCCAACTCCCGATCGAAGATCTTGCGCTCTAAGACCAGTGTGGTTTCAAGCGGTGGAAAGTGGATGGTGTCGCTCTGCGAACTGGTGAGACTGAAATGATCCGCTTCAGCGGCGATCCACTTATCATCGAGCGGAATAAATTCGGCTACGGTCTCTTTGCCCACGGCTTCGGCGCAGCGAACGGGTGATCCGATTTCCTGTCGTTTCTCGGCCAGCAAGACGCGCAGCCCGGCCTGCGCGCACGTCCGCGCGGCAACGGAACCGGCCGGTCCCGCGCCAATCACCACGACATCATATTCGGTTTTCATGCGACCTCCACCAACGTCAACGCGCCGGTCGGGCAGGCGGGAATGCAGCGGCGGCACAGGGTACAGGCTTCAGGATCGATCAGCAGGGTGGCGTCGTGCAGGATGATGCAATCGGGCGGGCAAACGGCCACACATGCGCCGCAGTAACTACAATGGTCGTAATCGACTAAGATCAACGACGAATGAACGGTAGACTTCACAGGGGTACCCATCTCATCCTCCGATCATGTGGCAGAAACCGGGTGGCGAGGGAGGCCGACGGCTAAACACGGTTTCTGAGTTGGTGTTGTCACTATCCCCGTGGCAATGCGTCACATTATAACCAAACGAGATAGACCGTCAACGCGCCAGCAGTTCTCAATTCGGATTCGTAGTAACCGCTTCGCGTCAGTCGTGGTTTGCGGCCAAAAAGCGACTGAAGTCGCAACTACCGGCGTCAATTGTTTTCATATTGAGAATGGCTGGCGCGTTGACGGTGTTGGCGGGTCAGAGTATAATCACCCCTGTTCCAATCGGTTTCAAACCGATCGTCCGCATCACGAAAGGACAACCCGCTCATGTCCAAAGAAGATCCCTTGTTCGCCCAAGGCAAAGCCCAGTGGTTGCTGGAAAACGCGCGCAAACTCAGTCCCGATCAACGCGCCCTGCTGCTGGCGATTGTCGATCTGGATGTGGCGTCTGGACATCCCCTAACCCCCGAGGAACGCGCTGCGTTGGATGAATTGACCGTTCAATCTGAAGGCTACGATGCCAGCGAAATTCAACAGGCGATGAAACACATGGTCGAGGCGCAGACCAAGCGCAAAGTCGTGGAGTGGCCCAAAGACTTGAAGCGCAAGACCCAACCCAAGAAGTAAGCGTGTAACCCAACCCGCAGTGTAGTGTTTTCTTGTGCAACGGACTGTTGGCAACAGCAGACGAAATATCTCATTTTGGAGGCAGGGAATGACGCAACAACGACCTATGGGCATTACCATTCTGGCAATCTTGGGCATCATCGGCGGCGTATTGGGGATTCTGGGTGGCTGTGGAGTTGTAGCGGGTGGAGCATTGCTTGGTGCGGCGGGCGTCCAAGCTGGAGAAAGCAACGTGGGTGCGCTGGGTGGTCTGCTATCAGTCTATGGCATTCTGCTATTGGTGATCTCGGTAGCCTGGATCGTGTTCGGCATCGGCGCCTGGACGCTGAAGCCATGGGCCTGGATGCTTGGTCTCATCCTGGTGGGCGCCAGCATCGTGCTGTCACTGCTTTCGATCATTGCTGGCTGGTCGACGATTGGCAGTCAGATCATCAGCATCGTCATCGACGCCGTGATCGTCTACTACCTAATGACCCCTGATGTGAAGAGGGCCTTCGGCCGCGCGTAATCCACAACTGAATACGAGTGGATACTCGTAACAAAAAAACGCGACCGGCCTGGGTCGCGTTTTTGTTGCCAGAGAAACCGGGTTTCTCCGTGTCAAACGTTCAATTGTAGTTGGACTGGAGAAACCCGGTTTCTTAAATTGACGCAAGTTGCAGATACGGCAAACTGGCTTTGATCGATTCGAGGATAGGCAATTCCAGACTGAAGAGCGGCGGCTGCGGCAGCGCGCGCAGGGTGTCCAGGAGCTCTGGAAAATCGATCACGCCGTCGCCAAACGCCAGATGCACATCGGTGTCGCCGTGATTATTGTGCAGGTGGGTGTATACCATATTTTCCCCCAGCGTCTTGATCCACTCGCTCAAGGGCAGTCGGGAATACAACGCGGCGTGGCCCACATCCAAACAGGCCTTCAAATACGGCGAGGGAATCCGCTCGAGAATCCGGTTGATAATCGTCGGATCGGGTTCCCACATGTTCTCCAGCAGCAGCACAATGCCGTACTTCTCCGCCTGCTCGGCCAGTGGCGCCCAGAACGCCACCTGCCGCTCCATCCAGCCCGGCAAATAATTGGGATGATCGACCAGCGGCAGATAGTTGGCGTGAAAGTCGATGTACTTCACACCCAGCTCACGCCCAATTTCCAGGTTGTGCAAATAGCGCTCGCGCGACAACGCCACCAGGCGCATATCGGGGCTGCCGCTCACCAGATCAATATACGCGCCATGCATCGATAACATTTCAGTGAAGTTCGCCAGGGCCTGCTGGTACTGGTCGAGCAAGCCGTGCCAATCCCCGTCCAGCACGCCGGGATCGGAGAACTCCTGCAATTCCAGACCCAGGTTGTGCCGGGTGGCGAGGGGGAGATATTCGGGCAAATCGTTAAAGTGTTCAACCGTGATTAGAACACGATCCATGCCATCTCGTCCGTCTGGTGAACATCCACCGCTGGTGTTCCAGCCACCAGTTGCGTAAAGGTTAAGCGCATTGTACAACAGATTCACATCAACGACAAACGTAATTCCAACCAATCAGCAATTCTCAATATGAAAAAACTGACGCCAGTAGTTGCGACTTTAGTCGCTGTTTGGCCGCAACCCACGACTGAAGTCGTGACTACGAAGTTAAATTGAGAACTGCGGCCAACCAAGCGACTACACGCCGATCACTTCCAGGTCGATGTTGTTGGCCGTGACGTGCAGCAGCCCCACCTGCGGGCCGGGTGTGTTGTAAAAATCCGGCGCGCTGGGGCCGGGATTGATCAACAGGATACCGGCGCGCCGGGCTTGATAAAACCGGTGGGTGTGCCCAAACACGATCGCATCTACCGGCCCGAACGAGCGCTGCACGATGTTGAGATAGCGTTCCTCAGCGTAGCCCAATCGATCGCGCACTTTGCTGACGAGATAACGCGACCAGCCGCCATGTCCGTGCACCAGACCGATGCGCTTCCCTTCCACTTCAATCACGCGCGTCAGTGGCAGACCGTGCCCCACCAGATCGGCATTGCCGGCGACCGCGTCCACCGGCGCGAGCTGCGCCAGCTCGTCCAGCACGCGCCGCGCAGTGATGTCGCCCGCGTGCAGAATGCGATCGACGCCGCGGAACACTTCAAACACCCGTGGCGGTAGAGCCTTCACTCGCTGCGGAACATGCGTGTCGGTGATAAGGCCAAGCGTAGTCATGAGGCTTAGAGGTACGCCGTTATTGCCCATTCAGCAGGGCGCGCATGTCGCGCTGGGCCTGTGCGGTGGAGCGGAAGTGCACGCCGATCATCCCCAGCGCATTTGCCGCGTCGATGTTCTCAATGAAGTCGTCGAGGAAGATCGCTTCTTCAGCCTTCACGCCCAGTCGCGCCAGAGCGCGGTGATAGATGCGCGGATCGGGCTTCATGATTTTTTCTTCCGCCGACACGACGATCACATCAAAGGCATTGGCGATGGGCACGCGCGTGTGCAGCACTTCACGCAGGCCGTCCCAGGTGTTGCTGATCAAGCCGGTCTTGAGTGCCGGTCGTGTGCTGCGAATGAAAGCGACGAGGTCCTCATCCAAAAAATCCTCGCCGAAGAACTGGTCCTGAAATTTCTGTCCGTTCATGCCAAAACGAGGCAGATCGAGATCGCGTTCCAGCTGCTGCCAGAAGGCGACTTCGCTGATTTCGCCGCACATCGCCTTCAGCGACAGATCGCTGCCAAAGACTCGCGCCTCGATGGTATTCGGCAGCAGGCCCAGACGCTGCTCTAAAGCGTGGCGTGAATCAGCAGTGCGGGTACGCATCAGCACGCCGCCAAAATCGGAAATAAGTGCTCGTATCATTTGATTACTCCTCCTTACGCTATGATTTGGCGCAGGGCCGCGATGTGCGCGGGCGTGGTGCCGCAGCACCCACCGATAATGGCCGCGCCGTGCTGCACCCACTGTTGGGCCTGCTGAGCATACGCAGCGGGCAAAACGTCATCCGTCAGGGTCCAGCCCACTTGATCGTCGGCATGGCCGACATTGGCATACAGGCCGATCGGGCCGGAGTGGGCCGCGCGCAGTTCTTCAAACGCTCGATCGATAACAGCCAGCGGCACACAGTTGATCAAGATGGCTGCCGGGTTGACCGATCGCAAAGCCGCAACTGCAGCGGCAATCGATTCGCCGCTGAGCAGCTTCAACTCAGTGCGAGTCTCCTCTACGTTCGTCAAGTTCACTTGATCCGGAGGTAAACCTGCAGGCCCGACGACCAAGCTCACACACACGGGCAGACCAGTCGTGGCGGCGCAGCGTGCCGCGATGACGGCTTCGCGGATGGTGTTCATCGTTTCGACCAATAACAGATCACACCCGGCCTGCGCCAGATCGCGCGCCAGCTCCGCGTGTTCGATCCACAAGGCCCCCTCGGGCGGCACGAGTTCCGGCGCATAACAATCTTCCAGCGGCGACATCGATCCGGCGATGAAGATTTTTCGATCAGCTGACTGTGCGGCAGCTTGAGCCAGCTGTACGGCCAGCTGGGTTAGCTCGCGGGTGCGCGATCCGATCCCGGCGCGTTCCAAGGTGCGGCGATGGGTGCGAAAGGTGTTGGTGGTGATGATGTCCGCGCCCGCGTTGAGGTAGTCCGCGTGGATCGTTTGTAGCACACCCGGCGCTTCAATCAACGCGCGCGCCGACCACAAAGGCAGGCCGGTATCGACGCCGCGCCGCTGCAGCTCGGTGCCGGTCGCGCCATCCAGTAACAGTGGCCGGCCAGTGGACAATCGTTGGAGGAAGAGATTAGCATGTCGGTCAATCACGGAATCATCACCGCCCATGAAAACGCTCCGTTCCCCGTCCCCGGGGAGCGCCCTCGCGGACGAGGGCTGCGAGCATTTTTAGATCAGATCACAAAAGCATCCCGCCTGGCGCGTATCTGTCAATCGTAACGATGCGGCCTACCGGTAGCAACACCGCATCTATTTTTTCAGTCTCATGATTGGCAGGTACGCGGTGTAAAATGACAGCATGGCATAACTGCCAGCTTGCCAGACCTCATGGTCCAACGCCGCCAGCGCACTGCCATACAACCACCCCAGCTTGCCTATCCACGGCGCCAGCACGCGATAGCTGACCGTCACGATCTCGTGAGGTTCCAGCGTGCCAATCCAGCCCAGCGTATCGCCGCGATTGATCAGCAGGCCGGTGTTCCATTTGATCGATCCGTTGACGACCGCTTGTCCAAAGGGCACGCCTAAGGTCATCACCGGTGTCACACTCAGCGCGCTGTCATTGCGCGCGGTGAACGTCCACGTTACCACTTGCGCCAACGGGATCGCCGTCGAGGATGATTGATAGGTGATGGCTAATTCTGGCCCGCCCACAGTGAGCCGTACTGCGCGCGTAAAGCGAATGGCTTGATCGTCGTCGTGAAATTCTACGGGCAAGTTGATGCGGGTGCCGCTGCTCAACGTGTCGGCCAACTTCACCTTCAGGTTGCGCGCGATGGTTTGGCCAGGTGACAGCGCGCCCGTCCACGTCAACGCATCGCCGCCAAGGTATGTCACCCCGGCGGGCAGGTTCAGCGTAAAAGCGGCCTGCGCGATCGCTGTGGCGCCGTCGTTCGTCGCGCTGATCGTCACCGTGATTTCATCGCCCGGCTGCACGGTGGCCCGATCGGCCTGCACGCGCGAGCGGCCCAGCCGCGATAAATAGCCGACCACGCGATTCATCGCCTCCGGTTGAATGTCACGCGGCAGACCCTCGAAGCCAAACGCCATGAACAACGTCTTGCTGATGCCCAGGTCATGCGCCAGCGCGATCGGCCAGCCCTGCTCACCGACTAGCGCTGTCTGGGAAGAGGGTTGCGGAACCAGCGCATCGCTGTAGTTGGGATAGGGATAATCCAATGGTTGGTGCAACAATCCTTCGAACAAGCTGCCGGTTGGGCCACTGGCCGTCGCGGCCGCTAAGTCTTGTGCCGTATTCATGACACCCAAAATTTGGCGCGCGAAATCGCTGTCTCCGCTATCGACCAAAAAATCTTGCGATGATAACAGCAGGCGTCCACCGCGCTGCAAATATTGCTGCAGCGCCTGCGTGTTGGCGACGGTGAGCGGTTGATACCAATCATACCCGGTAAACCACATCACCTGCGGATACCAGCTCAAGCGAGTGGCAGAGGGTGCGCTGGGCTCGGGGCCGGACCAGTCGGTGGGCACCCGCCATACGTCGAACGAAATACCGTTGGCCGCTAAGGCCGATCGGTACGCGCCATCCACCGGGTACCAGCGATCATCATCCACTAAGAGCACACTGGCGGGCGCTTTAGCCAGCAAGCGGCTGGAAGCGTTGGGGCCGGGCGGATCGATCGGGTGCGCGGTGATCGTCACGGGCTGTGTCGCATCACGCGCGAGGTTGAGCGGAATGTGCGTGGTGACCGTGATCGTGCGTGACTCACAGGGATTCAACTTGGTCAGAGTCGGGGTGATAGACGCAGGCCACCCGCTATCGGCTTGCAAGGCAAAAGTCACCGGCGTTACTTCGTCGAGGTTGTACAGTGTCAGCGTGCTGGTCGCGCTCGACCCGGGAGGGGCGATCAGCTGATCAGGCGCAGGCTCAAGCGCCGTGACCTGGCGTTGCGGTGCTCGATCAAACACGCCGAACGTGCGCGACAAAATTTCGGCCCGCGTGGCTCGATCGGTAATGGCTTCAAATCCAAACGGTAAATTCACGGCCCGATAGGGACGGCATACTCCCACGGTTTGTCCGCCGAGTTGATCGATCTCGTAGTCAAACGCCGGCACGGTGAACAGGGGCGCGCGTGAGCGGATCACGTCGGGCGAGATTTGATTATCGGCTCCGCCCGGACCGCTGATCGAAATCGACAAGCCCGCAAAAGTATGCGTGCCCGTCAAATGTCGGCTGGACGCGGTGTCGGCGCTGACTTGCGCCATGAGCGCCGTGTGATAATACTCGTCGTAGTACCACAGGTCATCGAAAAAACCCACATCTTGACCGCTCAAGAGCAAGTGCCCGCCGGTTCCCAGATAATCGCTGAGAATGCCGCCCGCATTGATGAAGCCGGGCGAGTCAAAGGGTGAAGACCAGATGACCGCGTCGAACGCGCGCAGCGTGGAAGTGGTGGGGACATCGGTGCTGAGGTCACGAATCGGCCATTCCTCATACAGATACCCTAGATCATCCAGGGCCTGGCGATAATAGCTGATCTCGCTGTGGTTATACCATTGTCCGCTATCGACCAGCAAAATCGCCGGAGCCGGCGGCAAGATCAGATCGTGCTCGAATGTGTGCCCGGCGGTGATGATGAGGGTGGCCGTGACCACGCGATGGGCGCGGGCTTGCGCTTGCAGGACATACATCCCGGCGGGCAAGGCCAGCGCATACGTGCCGTGCACAGACTGCGTGACCGGCGCTCCCTGGATCAGGATGCTGCCGGTCAAGAGCTGCCCGCTTGCAAGATCGATCAGGTGTCCGGTTACCCAGCCGATCGGCAGCCGCGACAATAACGCATCGCGCTGCGTGACTGTCGTCGTGTAGACGGGGACGTTGTACATCTTTTGCGGCGCGTAACTAAACGCCGAAACGGTCAGCGTGTACAGCGACGCCGGACCGTAAGCGGTGTACGCGCCTGCTTCGTTCGTTCCTACCTCGGCGTGTGTTCCCAGCTGCGACTCGGCGCGGACGACCGCATAGGGAATCGGCGCATTGGTATCGGCCCCACGCACGATTCCGCTAAGTGAGCCGGGGTGCAACACGGCGAGGATAGCGTTAAAGGCATCGACGCGCCCCCAGCCGTAAGCGTGGTTGGGATAGAGTTCGTTGAGCGGTTGGGCCGTAGTGCTGGTTAAGGCGTAGCGTGTCTGCGCGATGCTTAGCCCAGGTACCGCCGATCGGAGGAGCGCGGCAATTCCGGCGGCTTGCGGCGCGGCCATGGAGGTGCCGCTCTTTTTGCCGTAACCGCCGCCCGGCAAACTCGATAGGATATTCACGCCTGGCGCGCTTACTTCGGGTTTCAACGTCCCCCACAGTGAAGGCCCCCGGCTGGAAAACCAGGTGATCTGTTCGGTCTCGTCCACCGCGCCCACGCCGAACGATTCAGGGAACGACGCCGGTGACCCAACGGAGTAAGCTCCCGGCCCGGCATTTCCATTGCTGAAAAATGTGTCGATGCCCGCCGCGTTCAGCAATTGTACGTCGGGTTGAAACTCGATATGGCTGCCATCATTGCTGCCCCAGGAATTACTCAGCACATCCGGCGCTTGCGTGACGTCGCCGCCGGGCGCCAGTATCCATTGAAAGCCCGCGTGAATCCAGCTGTCGTAGGCCGCGCCAGTGCTGTCGAAAATCCGCGCTGCAATCCACTGTGCCCCGGGTGCGACGCCGATGCCGCCACTGCCCGCCAACGTGCCCATGGTGTGGGTGCCGTGACCGAAACCGTCATACGGATACTGCGCGCCATCCGATGTGGCATCGAACCAACTGAAGCGATGGTTGGGCAATCCCTTAGGATTGTTGCCGCGATAGTTGGCTTGCAGCGCCGGGTGCTGCCCATCGACCCCCGTGTCCAGGTGGGCGACGACGACGCCGGTGCCGGTGACATTTAGTGCCGACCACACTTGATCGGCGCGAATGCGCGCGATATGCCATTCGATGGAGGTGGGCGCTTGAAGAGTAGAGGGTTGCGTCGCATCCAACTCGATCCATTGTCGATAGTGATCGGGTTGGATGAAGGCCACGTCATCGCGCGCGGCGAGATCGAGCAGCGTGGCCCGATCGATCTGTGCGGCGATCGAGTTGTTGATCCACAACGATCGGATCCCGCTCGCCCGATTGATCCGCTGCGCTTCATCAAGTACCGCCAGCACAGGGGCCTGGGAACGCGCCGCTGTAGTTTGTAATTCGCTCACCATGGCGGCCCGGCGATCTAAGACGGTCGAGGCCGATGCAATAGCAGGCTGATTCAAATTTGGCTGAGCGCCCAGCTTGATGAGGACCGGCCGCTGATCATCCGAAGCGGTCAGCAGTTGCTTGGCCAGTGTCGGATGGAGTTTGGTACGCAGGGCCAATGTGAGTGATAGCGGCGCAGTGAAGCGCGCTGACGAGTCTGACTCCAACGCCGAAGGCAAAACGTCTCCGCGATCAGCGTGAGCCGGCAACGCGACGGGCAAAATTGCCAGCACCACGCTCGCCAGCAGAATCACCAGCGCTAGACGAATGAAAGCAGACGGGTGTAGGTTCATGGGAGGATTATATCGTATGCACCTTGTCCCCGACATCGGCTACTTGTTTGACAGCACTTCGGGGCGCGTCTACAATAGCCGCCACGTGATGTGTGCCAATCGTCAACACAGCACGACACGCCCCTTGGATTATGGATCATGAAGAAAACTTGTCTCGTCCTTTTACTGCTCAGCGTCTTCTTGCTCGCTTGTACGCCGGACATTCCGCAAATTTCACCGGCCGAAGTGATCTCACGCGCGGGCGATGCCATGCTCGCCGCACCCTCCTTCCACTTCAAGATCGATCTCAGCGGTGAACGTGTGGTCTTGAATGAATTGACGCAGCTGGTGCTGCGCAGCGCCGAAGGGGATTTCGCCCGGCCCGATAGGATGGGCGTCCATTTGAAAGTCATCGCCGCGGTTGCCGCTGCCGAATTGGACATGATTGCGCTGGGCAATGAGCAGTATCTCACCAACGTGTTGACGAAGAAGTGGGAAGTGCTGCCGCCGGAGTTCGGCTTCAACCCCGCCGTCATGTTCGATCCCCAAGTGGGCCTGGAGCAGCTCCTGCAGGGCGGCTTGGACAATCCGTACTGGGTTGGCGTGGAAACACTGGACGGCAAAAACATCTATCACCTGCAGGGCCGTATCGATGGGGCGCGCGTGCAGGGCATGAGCGGCGGGTTGATCAGCCAGGGGCTGGTGGATGTCGATCTGTGGATTGAGCCGGACACGTCTTTGCCGCGGCAGGCTGTCATTGTGGACAAAGACAGCAATCCGGACAAGCCCACGACGTGGACGATGACGTTTTCGTCATATGGCAAAGATGTGAACATCAAGGCGCCAGAAATTCAATAGTAAGGCGCGGCAGGTGTGGTATTATCGAGGCAGGAGGCCAGCGCATGAATAACCGTATTGTGATTGATCCGGAAATTCAACATGGCAAGCCAGTCATTGCCGGTACACGAATTCCGGTGACGCGCATCGTCGGCGGACTGGCGGGTGGTATGACGCGCGCTGAAATCGTGCGTGAATACGGCGTTAGTGAAGAAGACATCGCGGCGGCTTTGAGCTACGCAACTGAGCTGATTGAGCTGGAAACGTTTCGTCCTCTGCCCGCGCCGGCCGCCTAACCATGCACTTTTTGATTGATGCCGATCTACCGCGTTCGCTAGCCGCAAGCATTCGACAGCGCGGACATGACGCAACGGATGTACGTGACATTGGCTTACGCAGCGCCAAAGATCCCGTCATTGCCCGCTATGCCCGCGAGCATAATTTCTGCCTGATCACGGGTGACTATGACTTCGCCGACATTCGCAACTATCCACCTGAGCAGTATGCCGGGATCGTGGTGCTATTTCTACCGCGCACGGCGACAGCCTCCTATATCAATCAATTGGTCGATCAGTTCTTAGCCAGCGAAGAATTGCTGCCGCAATTATCGGGTCAGCTGGCGATTGTCGAACCGGGCCGCGTCCGGCTGCGCCGCACGTGAAATAACCTGATAAAGAGATGGAGAAAAAGAGGGAGTGGCCTCTCTCCATCCTTCTATCATCATTCAAATCTTCATGTCCATGACCCGTTCCCTTTCCCCCAATCGCATCATCGCACTGGTCTGCATCGCGATCTTCATCGGCGCGATGGACTTGACGGTGGCCTCGGCCTTTCTGCCGCAGGTCGTCGTCGATTTTGAATTGAGCGCGCAGCAGTTCGCGCTGGCCGGCTGGGTGGTCACGATGTATCTGGCCGCCTATGCCGTGAGCATGACCTTCGCCGGACGCTTGAGCGATCTTTACGGTCGCCGCCCTGTGTATCTGGTCTGCCTCGTCATCTTCATTGCCGGATCGATCCTGGTGGCGCTCACGCGCACGCCGGGACTGCCGCCCTCCTTCTCGCTGGAATGGTTGGTGATCAGCCGTGTGATTCAAGCCTTGGGCGCAGGCGCGATGGTGCCTGTCTCGATGGCGTTGGTCGGCGATCTATTTCCACCCGAGCGGCGCGCCTCGCCCCTTGGCATTATCGCCGCGGTCGATACGGCGGGGTGGGTCGTCGGCCATCTGTACGGCGGCATCATGATTCGCTTGTTCAGCGATTGGCGTTTGATCTTCTGGCTCAACGTCCCGATCGGCCTGCTGGCTTTTGCGCTGTGCTGGCGCGCGCTGCGCGACGTGCAACGCGTGCAGGAGAAACGATCGGGCCGCCTCGATCTGATCGGCGCAGGGCTGATCGGGCTGGCGTTGGCCGCGTTCAATATTGCCGTGGGCAGCGGCGCAGAAGCAGGCGCGCCCTCGCAATTTGTCGAACAGACCACACCGGCCTATCAAGGCCCGCTGTTGATCGTCGCCATCGTCGCGTTTGTGGGCTTCATCATCCACGAACTGCGCGCCGAACAACCGCTGCTCGATCTGCGTCTATTCAGGCAGAAGACGTTTAGCGGCGCGGCGCTGGTGAATTTGTGTGTGGGCTTCGCGTTGATCGTAGCCCTGGGCGTGGTGCCGTTGTTCATCAATGCCGTCGTTGCCTCGAGCAGTCCCAACGCCACCGCTGCGCAAATTCTCAGCGATGGGGCGTGGTACACCGGCTGGGTGCTGTCGGCGTTGACGGTGACGATGGCGATCATGTCGGTCTTTATCGGGCGCATCGTCAATCGGTTTGGCTACCGTGCGCCGACGCTGATCGGCTTGGTGATCGCCGCGCTGGGCTTCTTCACCACCGGGCAGTGGACGGTCGATACAACGTACTGGGAAATGGCGCCGGGGTTGATGGTGGCGGGTCTGGGCTTTGGCATGGTGCTGGCCCCGATCGCCACCGCCGTGGTCAACAGCGCACCCGATGAAGAACGCGGTGTGGCTTCGGCCCTGGTTATCATCTTGAGGTTGGTGGGCATGAGCCTGGGCGGATCGATCGCGTTGAGTTGGGGCACCCAACGTGTGCAGGCGCTCAGCGCTGAATTCGCCGCCGGGCAAAGCCAGTTTGCCATGGACACGCTGGAAATTTTCCGGCATGCGACGGCGCAGGCCGTGGCCGAGTCATTCGTGTTGTTTGCCGTGGTGGCGTGTCTCATCGCACTGGGGCCGGCGCTGTTGATGCGCTCGGCTCCCTCTCAGAGTTGATCCCATGTTATTGAGTTAGGACTAAAGTCGAGCCTGCTGTCGTCATTCCCGCATGCTGCTAGCGGGAATCCAGTTCGCGTCCCTCTGGATGCCCGACAGAAGCATTCGGGCATGACGTATCGAGGCGGGTGCTTCTGCTCCACCTTAATGACATTGAGAGATGAGTTGTCGGAAGCCTGTCGGGCAGATGTCATTGGCCGGGCACATTTGGCGGTATAACAGAAGCACCTGAGTGCTTGTGCTGTTCGCACTTTCGGGGTGATAATAGAGGTCGAATTCAAGCGTGTCGATTATCTGATTTTGAGGAAGGAGCAATCCCATGAACGAAGCACCTGAAACCACGCAATTTGATGTGAACTTGCCGAAACCCCGCACCCACAAAGTTTTGATCGGCGTGCTGGTCGCCGTGTTGGTATTGGGCGTTATCGGCGTAGCCGCCGCCGCGATTGCCAATCGCACGGCGCAGTCGCAGGGTGACGCGACGGCCGCCGTCATGCCGCCCAACACGATGATGTATTTCTCGCTGAATACCCGGGCCGACCAGCTGCCCAACTTCAACGTCATCACCGAGGCCTGGAAGGATTCCAAAGAAGCGAAGATGGCGGCGTCCGGGTTGGAGGTGGCCTTCGCGCAGACCGGTCTCAATTGGGCAGATGATGTGCAGCCCTGGTTGGGCGATCGGGCCGCCGTAGGCATCATCGATATCGGCGGCATGGACAAGACCGAAGGCAAAGACTCGTCATATCGCACGCCGTTCTTGGTGATCGCCGTGCAGACCAAAGATCGCGTCAAGTCCGACGCTGCGCTGGGCACTGTGCTCAAGCAAATTAGCCAGACCTCCAGTGGATCGACCGAGACGGAAACGTATCGCGGCATCCCGATCACCTATCTGGGACTGGGCGGCGGTTCCACACAGGAAGCCGGAGCACTGGCAACCATCAACGATCTGATCGTGCTGACGATGAGCGGCGATCAGATGAAGGCTGTCATCAATGCCGCGTTGGATGGTCAGAACCTGGCGACCAGCGCCAACTACAAGGCGGTGATGAGCACACTCCCCGGTCAGAATGCCGGCGCGATGTATATGGATTACAACCGTTACATGGAAATCCTGCTGCAGATGTCCGAGTCGATGCAGAGTTCGTACGACGGTATCCTGGCGAATCTCGATGGAGCGCAGGCCGAGGAATTCAAGCAGCAGCGCGAGAAAATGCAGGCCCAGCAAGCAGCCCAAATGGCGCAGCTGCGCGAAATGATGAAAGCCCTCGGCGGGATGGGCGCGGTGATGGTCTACGAGCCGACCGGCATCCGCTTCGACACGGCGATGCAGTACGATCCGGCACAACTTCCGGCCGATCAACGTCAACTGTATGAAAGCGCCCTGACGCCGGCCAGCGGACGCGTGTTCGCTTCACTGCCCGCTACGGCCATCATGGCAGTGGACTTCAGCCTGAAGGGTGGCTTCTTGAGCAAAGTGATGAATCCGGATCTGCTGGCGGCGCAGTTCGCTGCGCTCGACGTATCCAAGGAAGACATCACGGTGAAGCTGGATGAATTCCAGAAACTGCTGGGCGTTAATCTGCAAACCGATGTGTTCGATCTGATGAACGGCGATGCGGGGTTTGCCATTCTGGCGCGGGATCAGCAGAAGTCCGATGCGATGTCTTACTCCCTGCCGATTGAAGTGGCAGTGCTGCTCGATTCCAGCGATGCCGCCAAGTTGCTGGGCAGCTTCGATAAGATCGTGCAGGGTCTCAGCGCGTTGGGTGGTAAGGATGGGGTTACCACGCAAAGCCTGAGCGGCCTGCCCTACAGTGTGATCATGATCGAAGACAAGCCCGTACTCACTTATGGCGTGGTGGATGGCCGCTTCGTCATGGGCACCGATTCCAACACGCTGCTGGGTATCGATAACGCCGATCAAGCCTCACTCGCCAACGAGGCCACGTTCAAGCAAGCCACCGGCTTGCTGCCCGGCAACCGCTTGAATACGGCCTATCTGAACCTCCAGCCGTTGTGGAATCTGATCGAGGCGCAGACTAAGGGCGATTTGGATACCGGCACTGAATCTGTGCTGAACTACCTGGGCCATTTCAAGTGGCTGTCCAGCGGCGCCGAAGCTCCGGCCAATGGCCTCTCGCGCGGGTCGTTGCACATTGGAGTGGGCCAGTAAACGGTTAATCAGTTGATCAGTTAATCAGGGGCAGACGATCTTGCATCGCCTGCCCCTGACGTGTTTATTGCCAACAACCAACAACTAACGACCACTCACTTCTTCACCAACGCCAACGCGATCGCCTCGCCCACACTGCGCGCCGTCACAATCTCGATCTTATCTTGCGGCAATTCGCTCATCCGATGGGTCTTGGGAATCAAGATGCGGCCAAAGCCCAACTTCGCGGCCTCAATCAAACGCGCGGGCAGCTGTCCCACTGTGCGGAGTTCACCACTCAGGCCCACTTCACCCACGATCGCCAGATCGACCGCGACCGGTGTATCGCGCATGGACGAAGCGATGGCGCAGGCCAGGGCTAAATCGGCGGCCGGTTCGGTGATGTGCAATCCGCCGATGACGTTGGCAAACACATCTTGATCGCCCAGCTTCAAGCCCACGCGTTTGCTCAGCACCGCCGTCAATAACAGCAGGCGATTCAGGTCCAGGCCGTTGGCGGTGCGGCGCGGCAGGCCAAACGCGCTGGTGCTGCACAACGCCTGCACTTCCACGAGCAGGGGACGCGTGCCTTCCATCGTCACCGCGATGGTCGATCCGGGCGCGTTGGGCAAACGCTCGGCCAGAAACGCTTCGCTGGGATTCGCCACCTCGGACATGCCGCTGCCGCGCATTTCAAACACGCCCACTTCGTTCGTCGCGCCAAATCGATTCTTGGTGGAGCGCAGCAAGCGATAGGTGTGGAACCGATCACCTTCGAGGTACAACACCGTATCGACGATGTGCTCCAACACCTTCGGCCCGGCGATCGATCCCGATTTGGTGACGTGCCCCACGATGAACACACTCGTACCGCTCGACTTGGCCACACCCTGCAAGCGCGCCGCGCATTCACGCACCTGCGAGATTGAACCGGCTCCCGACGTGAGCTCACTCACCGTCATCGTCTGGATGGAATCGATGATGGCCAGGCGCGGCTTGAGCGTGGCGATGTGCCCGCTGATCTCGTCGAGATCGGTTTCGGTGAGCAGCAGCAGTTGACTGCCGCCGTGCCCCAGGCGCTCGGCCCGCATCTTGATCTGCTGCGCGCTCTCTTCGCCGGATACATACAAGACCGGCCCGTGCGTCTCGGCCACTTGCAACGCCACCTGCATGAGCAGCGTGCTCTTGCCGATGCCCGGATCGCCGCTGACCAGCACCAGACACCCGGGCACGATGCCGCCGCCTAACACGCGGCTGAATTCTTCCATCGCCATGGGGATGCGATCAAGCCCGCCGGTCTGCACTTCGCTCAAGCGCACCGGCGTGGCCCGCGGCCCGGCGCCACTCGATCGGCTGGCCTTGCTCGATCGCTCTTCGATCACTTCGACAAATGAATTCCATTCTCCGCAATCGGGACAGCGGCCCATCCATTTGAGCTGCACCGAGCCGCACTGCTGACACACAAATTGAGTGTAAGTTTTTGATTTAGCCATGATGAAGTGAGCGCCTGAGTTTGAGTTGGTCGCCAGTTACTGCTCATTGTACATTGAAAATTGATCATTGATCATTGTTCATTGCCCTTCCCCGTCGGCAGCCACACCTGGAATGTGCTGCCCTGTCCGATTTCACTTTCCACCGTAATTACTCCACCATGCTGATCGATCACGGCCTTCGCCACACTCAATCGGTTCATCCGACTTCAGCGGAAAATGCTCCCGCGGGATGGACACATCCAGCGCTTGACAACGGCGCTCTCCGCTCATTCCTTGGTCCGCTGCAGCACAGCCACGGTTTCGATGTGATACGTGTGGGGAAACAGATCGATCGGTTGGACTTCGATCAGCGTGTACTGCCGATCGAGCAGCTGCCGCAGGTCGCGCGCCAGCGTGGCCGGATCGCAAGCGACGATCACCACCCGATCGATCTGCTGCGCAACTACGGCGTTTATTACCTGAGGCCCGCAACCTGCCCGCGGCGGATCGAAGAGGGCGGCATCCAGGTGAGCGGCGATCGTCGGCAAGAGCTGCTCCACGCGGCCGAGGTGAAACTCGACGTTGGCACAGGCGGCCAGATTGATCGCGAAGTCGGCCTGCGCGCTGGCGCTGGCTTCCACGCCGATGATGTGTGCCGCCTGCGCGGCGCTGAAGCGGCTGAACAAGCCCACCCCACAATACGCATCCAGGATCGTATCCGTCGCGCTTAACTCCAACTTCGCCAGCACTTGATCGATCAGTGTTTCGATCAGAGCCGTGTTCACCTGGAAGAAACTTTCTGGCGAGACCTGAAACTCGACGTCCTTGATGCGAAATAGAGAGTGGAGGCTGGAAGTTAGTGGATGGACATTGTCGCACCGCACCGTGATGCGGCCCTCACGCGTGGCATCGATCTGGCGCTGCGCGTGCAGCCACTCCTGTAACGGCGGTGCGATGACGAGGCACTCGTCGACGGGCACCACATGGTGGCTGCGGGCGGCCTGAAAGCCGAGACGGCCATCAGGCGTGACATGAAATTGAGCGTGATTGCGATACTGCCACTGCGCCGGACTGGGGAGGATGTCGCGCACGGGCGGATCGGGAATCTGCCCGATGCGCTGCAATTGCTCGCGCACGATGGCCGTTTTGAAGCGCAGCTGCGCGGCATAGTCGATGTGCTGCCAGTGGCAGCCTCCGCATGAGGCGGAGTCCCAGCCAAAATGCGGACAACGTGGCGCAAGCCGATCGGGCGACGGCTCGATCACTTCGATCAGGCGGGCGCGCGCAAAATGGGCGCGTTCTTCTTCGACGGTCACGCGGACGACTTCGCCCGGCAAGCCGCCTGGCACGAAGATCGCTTTGCCATCGACGCGGCCCAACGCCGCACCGCCATAGGTCATGGCGTCCAGGCGCAGCGTCAGATCGTGGGAAGGGTGGGAGCGTGGCATAGATTGAATTATACTGCGGCCTGCCCAAAAGCCGGATCGGGCGTTTGGTCAAGGTAGAGGCTTTATGCTATAGTAGTGTTCACAGTTTTGCATTCCTTGACTTCACTTTGCCTGAATGAAAAAGACCTCGCGTTCACGATCCTCTACCAGGTACCTCGTGCCGGCCATCGGGTTAATCATGGTCATGCTGTTCGCCTGCGCTGTCTGGAACACGAGCAGTTTCGATCTGTTGTGGATTATCGGGACATTTGTGGCCGCCAGCTTTATTACCGCGGCCATTATTGCGCCCCAGCTGCTGCCGATCGAGGATAACGCGGAGGAGCGTCAGAAAGCGTCGCGGGCCTTCTACCGCTTTCTGCGTGGGCGGGACCAGTTCATCGCGCTGGTCCGTGACGGCCAAATCATCAATCAATCAGGTCCCCCCCTCAGCACCATGGAACCGACCCGCGGGGTGATCGTAGCTGACGGCGCCAGCGTCGTTGCCCTGCGCACCAGCACGGGCGTCTCACGCGTGGTGGGGGCGTATCTCGACGAATCGGGGCCGCCGCATTCGGGCGTCATTTTCACCGACTATTACGAGGAGATCGATACCGTCATCGATCTGCGTCCGCAGGTGCGCCGCAAGCCGACGACCGCCCAAACGCGCGACGGGATCACGGTTGAGGTGGCCGTCATCGCTTTCTTCGGGTCACGCTTCACCCGCGCGCGCAAGCTCGACGAACTGGATCGCTTGAAACATCAGCGACAGCCTCAGATACTTTATCCCCCTCCCTTTGCCTGGCGCCGCGCCAGCATCATCCAGGTGCTGAACACGCGCCGCGTCGAGCGCGCGGGCGAACACACCAAGAAGACCGAGTGGTACGATCGGATTATGGAGATCGCCATTCCACGGCTGCGTGATTTGATCAGTGAATACACGGTCGACGAACTCACCGCCTGGACGACGACGGATAAATTTCCCAAGCATCCGCGCTACGTCATTCGCGACGAGTTGGTCAAAATCGTGAAGCGGGAGATGGACGCCGACGACGATCTGCACCGCCCCACGGGCATCGAAGTGCGCTTCATGTCGGTCAGCCCGCCCATCCCGCCGGAGGAAATTATCCAGCGCCGTATTCAAGCCTGGACTGAAGAATGGCGCAAGAAGGAAGCCGATATCTTTGCGCAGGCCGAAGCCGAAGCGCTTCTCACCCGTGAGCTCGCCCGGGCGCAGGTGCAAGGTGAAATGACGGCGCGCATCAACGACATCTTGCAGGAAGCGCGGGCCGCCGATACGGATAGCGGCGACCTGGTCATGCTGCGCTTCTTGGAATCCATGGAAAACATGTCCAAAGACCCGACAACGCGTGCGCTGTTGACGGGTGATGCCTTGAAGATGTTGAAGCAGCTGCGCGAACTATTGGGACCCGAGTAACCGGAGCGTGAATGAATACCGCTAGTGTCCCGCCGTCTAAACAGTCTCATGGAACCCTGCGCGACTGGGCCAGGCACAACCCGCAGCAGATCGGCACGCTGCGACTGGTGCTGTTCGCTGTCGGCTTGATGGTGCTCGGTCTGTTCGGCGCTGCGCGGGCTAATCCTGCTCCACCTGAAGTCTATGATGCAACGGGACGGTGCACCTACGCCGCCGTTAGATTCGATCCTCCGGCTGAGGCGTTAACCGCCGTGGTCAGCATGACCTTTCAAATCAATTGGAAGATTCAGAATACCGGTTCTTGTCATATCTGGGGCAACGATATTCTGTTCGTCCGCCGCATCGACGACATTCCCAGCCAGACGAATGCTTACCCGGCCCCCTCGCAGCCGCTCTTCACATCCGAGGATAATCTTAACCCGGTGAACGGGGCGTCTGTCACGACCGACATGCTGGCGCCGCCCACTCCGGGTATCTACGTGACCGAGTGGAACATGCGCGCTCCCGATGGCAGCCGCTTCGGTCCCATTATGCGGCAGCGGGTGCAGGTGATGGCCGTCGACTCGATCCCACCGTCACCTATTCCCAACGAACCGCCGCCGTCGCTGCTGGCGGTGCGGTTGGCCGATGCAGCGTCAGTCGTGTATCACCTGCTGCCCGCGTTGTTGGGCATCAGCTTCATCTTATGGCGCGCCAACGAATTTTTGAACAAAGTGTTTCATCTGTCCTCCGCGATGAGCGGGTTGCCGCACGTTATTGCGCTGATGTTTGGTTCCGTCTCGATGTGGGTGTCCGTGCATCAAGGTAAAATCGAGTCGGAAACGTCCGACCGCGCGGCGCAGATCATTGGCGGGCCGGCCTGGCTCATCGTGTCGGAAGGCAATGCCGTTCTACTGGAACGCGGCGCCGGGTTTTCGCGCATTGTCGGAACCGGCATCCACCGGCTGGCCCCGCACGAACGGGTGCGGGGCGTCATCGATCTGCGGACACACTACCGCAAAGGCTCCAACAACGTCCTGACCAAAGACGGCATTCCCGTCAAGATGGACGTCGATCTCACTTTCCGCGTGACGGAGAAAAATGTTCCGGGCGATCCGCAGTCCGCGCCGCCGCCACCGCC
>JBGSPW010000216.1:0-4487 GCA_041738395.1 Thermoflexales bacterium | reverse complement strand
ACTCCAAGTGGGAGAAGAATCTAATTTTCATCTCGTATTTTCGGCTGAAGTGGGAAGCCTTCGAGACTCGCCCTTGGAAAACACATAGTGGCTTTCAAGCCGGTCGATGAAATGTAGCCTAATTTGCCCAAAAATTGGGTCACAGGTTTCGCCCTGTCCGCCGCTTTTCGGCGGGGGCGCGCTGGCGAAACCCTGAGGGTCTTTCCTTCAACTAGATTTTTCTTAGCATTTCCTCGCTGGTGGCACGGCGACCTCTACGAATGGCTTTACCTACATCGCCGTATCCATTAGCGGCATCGTTCCGGACTCTGGCCCAGTGTTTGGCGGTACGAGCGTGGTCATCACCGGCATAGGCTTTACCGGCGGAACCGTCACCTTCGGCGGCATTGCCGCAACCTGCACGGTTGACTCTGACACGCAGATCACCTGCGCCACCCCCGGCAACCTTACCCATGGCCCTGGTGCGGTGGATGTGGTTGTCACCGTTCCTGGTGGCTCCGCAACCTCTACGAATGGGTTTACGTACCTCAAGGTCAACACGGCAAGCGTGGTGGTTTCGTCCAAGAATCCATCCCTCGAAGGCCAGACCGTCACGTTCAATACAACCGTCAGCGCGGTCGCGCCCGGTTCCGGCGCACCTCCGGGCACAGTGACCTTTTACGACGGCGATGTCGCGCTGGGCACGAGCACGCTCGTTGGCGGGCAGGCCTCGTTCATGCCGCGCTACCAGCTCGCGGTGGGCGCGCACAACATCACAGCCGTATACGGCGGCGACATGAACTATAACGGCAGCACGTCGCCCGTGTTGATCCAGGTCGTCAACCATGGCACCGATCTGGAAATCGCCAAGTCAGTGCAATTTGGCCCATCGGGCAGCGTCACGTTTACCATCGTCGTCCTCAACAATGACTGTCCATGCTGCGTGCCCGCCGACGGCGCGGTCGTATCCGATACGATGCCGTCCAACCTCACGGATGTAACCTGGACGTGCATGGCCTCGGGCGGCACGACCTGCCCGGCCAGCAGCGGCACCGGCAACATCAATGCTACACTGACATCCTTCCCGACGGGTGGCGTTGTCACCTACACCGTGCATGCGACGGCACATGGGAACTTTAAGAATACGGCCGAGATCATCCCGCCTGCCTACTATGCTGACGCAGTGCCGGGGAATAATAGCTCGTCGACCACGGGAAACTATATATACCTGCCCCGCATATTGCCGTTAGGCGAAGAACCAGCACACTGACTTACACCGTTTATGGGACATTGGCGGTGTTGACTACGGGGCGCAATGTGGTAACGATTATGCCTCCATCCAGCGGGGTTGATCTCAATCTGGTCAACAACTAGGCCGTATACAAGATTTACCGTTACTTGCTGCGGCTTGTGTTGAACGAACGATCAGCTGGAAAGGGGCAAGACCCTCAAGGTCTTCGAGACCTTGAGGGTCTTTGAGCGTTACTACTCAGTCGTCACGCTCCGCGCATAGCGCGACGGCTGAATAGTAACAAATTTTCTGCCCGCAAGAGAGCGCCTCGAATGTGTTTGAACGAAAACGACACAGGCCCCGCAGCATGTGAGGCCTGTGTCCGTTTTACAGCGCAGGCGTGATTTTCAAATCGTAGCGGGCCACGAGATCTTGGATGAGCTCCAACACTTCCTGCTCGCTCAAGGGCGTCTCGTAGGTCATTTGCCAGCTGGGTGGACCGGGAGACCACTCGGTGTGGTAGCAGTGTCCCTGCTGAGCCAGCCGGGTTTGTACATTGATCGAGTTGCCGTAGCCGTGGATGAGGTACTTGTGTGCGGGCGCAGCGTGCACGGGATGTGTCATGGCTCACCTCCGCAGCAGGTCTGGTATTTCTAGCTTACCACAGGTTGTCAAGAGGCGATTCATGTGCCGGCACGGCAGGGCTATCACTCACTTGTCTGGCGCTGATTTTGCGCTGGACTTCGGCCTTCTTCGATTTGCTCCATAACCGATTGGCCAACCGGCGTGTGAATCAGCAGCGCGGGCTGGCCTGCGCGTCAAATGCCCTCACCGCTATGGCATGGTCAACGACTGGCGACCATCGAAGATTAGCTGAAGCGCGTCCGCTGAGTTTTCGTTAGTTTCATCTCGTTCAAGGTTCAAAAATGTTCTCACCTCAATTCCTCTTTTGGGGCTTGAACCTTTTCAACATGTGGCGCATACTACTCTTATAGGTCGAAAGTATCTAGGAGAATGATGTGCGAGCCTTTGTGCTAAGCGGGGGCGCCAACTATGGCGCGCAGCAGGTCGGTGCGCTGGAAGTGTTGTTGGAGTATGGCCTGCAACCGGACATGGTGATGGGCGTCTCGGCGGGCGCGCTGAACGCAGCGTGGGTGGCACTCCATCCTACGCTGGAAGGAATGCACGAACTGGCACGCGTGTGGCGTGAAGATGCGGCCGCATCTATTCCGCCCGTCGGACCGTTGACAGCGCTGCTTCGCCTGGTCGGGGGCAAGGATAGCTGGCTGTCCAGCGATTCGCTGCTGCAGTTTATTCGTCGCTGGCCCTTTGCGGAGAGCACGTTTGGCGAGTTCATCCATCCGCGTTTGTACACGGTGGCGGCAAATTATCATACCGGCGCTCTGCGCGTCTTTGGCGACGACCCGAGTGATCGCCTGCTCGACGGGCTGCTGGCCAGCACCGCGATGCCGCCATTCTATCCACCATGGGAGGTGGACGGCGTGCCTTATCTGGACGGCGGGGTGATCTCGCATCTGCCCTTGCAAGCGGCGCTGGCCCGGGGCGCCGATGAAATCTTCGCGCTGCGCAACGGCTTCAGGCCAAGCACCGCGCCAACGCAGCGCAACGTATTGTCGGTAGGGGCGCAAGCGATCTCGCTGCTGGTCTATCGTCAGGTCCAGCTGGAGATCGAGGCCGTGCAGTGTGATCGATCATCGGTGCGACTCCATCTCATTGATCTGCACACCGACGACGATCCGGGTCTGTGGAACTTCACGCGCGCCGCCGAGTTGATGGCAGCCGGACGGCGCATCACCGAAGAGTATCTGAAGGGCCACACCATGGGCAATTTCTGTGGAAATCCGCTATGAACGAGAAAGCCAAAATCACCCTAACCCCCGAGCAGGAAACGCTGCTGATCGTGCTCTACGCCAAGGCGCAGCCGGGAAACCCGTTGTTCTATGATCCCAAAGCGCGGGACATCCTCGATCGAGTCGACTACGACTTCAGCCGCCTGCGTGTGCCTTACAAGACGGTTGTGTTAGTCTGTCAACGCGCTAAGAAACTTGATAGCACCGTGCGCGCCTTCCTGGGCGAGCATCCCGCAGGGGTGGTGTTGCACCTGGGCTGCGGTCTCGATAGTCGCTTCTGGCGCGTCGATAACGGTCAGGCCGACTGGTACGACCTGGACATGCCGCCGGTGATCGAGCTGCGCCGGAAGTTCTACCCCGAACCGGCACGCTACCACCCGATTGCCTCATCCGTGACCGAGCTGGATTGGACGAACGCAGTGATGACGAAGGATCGACCTGTGCTGATTGTGGCTGAAGGACTGCTCATGTATCTGAGCGAGACGGACGTTAAACGTCTTGTACTCCGGTTGCGCGAGGTCTTTCCCGGCTGTCGCCTGATCGCCGACGTGTTCAGCCGGATGACAGCCCGATCGGCCACGCAGCACCCTTCGCTGAAACGAACCGGCGCGAGCCTCGGCTGGGGCATCGACGATCCGCGCGAAGTGGAAGGTTGGGCGCAGGGCATTCGCCTGTTGGAGAAGTGGACCTTCACGCAAGACCCGGATTTGAACCGCCTCAACCTGGGCTATCGCCTGGCCTACAAATTGGCGGGATTTTTCAACATGGTCAGGCGGGCGCATCGCATTGTATACTACCAGCTGTGATGCAGAGGATCAGCCGATCACAGTTATAGAGCAGAGCGGGCTCCCACGCCCGCGTACCCGGCGGCATGGGAGCCGCCTCTGCTGGCGACCTGTGATCTACTACTGAGGACGATGATGGCCAATAAACTCATTCCAATCCTATCTGATCCCGGCGAACAGGCGACGGTCGATCTCATCGACGGCGCGTGCGCCGAAGCACTTCAACTCATTCAGCAAAGTTGGGGCCTGGGCGCGCCACAGAACTGCCGCATCTATGTGATGACCTCGTGGCCGGGCTTTATCTTTCGATCAGCGCCGTGGTCGTGGCGGATCTTGCTGGCCGTGACGCTGCCCGTGTGGAGTTTCCGCGCGCGCCGGACCTGGCCCTACAGCGCTGCCTGGACTCAACGCTATGGGCAGCAAGTAGCGATCGGCGTGAAGCCGCCGCGCCTGTTGGCGCACAGTGATAAGCGTTTCGGCGTGCGCATGTTTGTGGAAGAGAAGGACATGCCGACCAATGTCCGACGCGTTGTCTGTCATGAATTGACGCACGCTTGCTCGGCGCATTTGCAATTGCCCGCCTGGCTCAACGAAGGCATCGCGACGGTGACGGTCGATCGC
>JBGSPW010000214.1:0-36423 GCA_041738395.1 Thermoflexales bacterium | reverse complement strand
TGCCCGCCTTGCAAGCCCGCTCTACGGACCTGGTGATCAACCACACTCTCGACATCGCCCAGACTTTCGGCTGGCTCCTGTATACCGAACATTCCTCCCAAGTCTTGGAGACGTTGTTGAGTCTGGTGAGTGACAGCCAGTTGACGACGCCACAGAAAGAGGCCGCTGAACAGCTGATATCGGCGCGGGGTGGAATGGATCTCATCAAACGACGCCGGGACCTGCAGTACCGCCTTCAGCGCTTGCAGCGCGTGCCCGAACTCCGCCTGGTTGAGATTCAGCGGCTCAAGCGGTTGACCGTCGCCAATCTCGACTATGCACGCTACCCGCAGGGGCTGATGGCGGTGGAGGTGGGCAAGCTGGTGGCTCTTGAGAAGCGCTACAAATACTCGCTCAGAGACCTGGATGAGCAGTCGCTTCGGACGATGGTCGCCCGAAGCCGGTCGGATTCACCGCTACCGGGCTGACGGTCAGTTGAACACAGTTTCGCAACTTTTTCGCAAGAAATCTGAATCGCCGCTGCGAGCCACTGATTATACTGGAGCCAATCTTGATTGGCGAGAAGGAAAACTTGGACAACCAAAGCACTCAACTATGCAACCCGATTGATTCAAACCGCCGGCCGAGTGAGCGGTTCAAAGTGCCGCATTCCGTCATCGTCCGTGCGCCGGGGCTGCTGCCGATGCTGTATACGCCCGGTGAGTTAGAGCAGGAACTTCGCGTGCCGGCCCGCTCGATCCGCAAATGGCTCGATCGCGGCTTGCCGCATCAACGCGATGACCGAAGCCACATCTGGATCGATGGTCGAGAGTTGGCCGCCTGGGTCAAGGCGATTGGTCAGCCGCGGCCGAGGTCGCGGCTGGCGGAAGACGAAGCCTACTGCTTCAGTTGCCGCCAGCCCGTCAAACTGCTTAACCCGCTCAGCACCCGGCGTGGCAAGCAACTCTTGCGGCAGGGCGTTTGTCCTATTTGTGAGCATGTCATCTATCGCGGAGGCCGGCATGGTTAATCGACAAAACTATCGACTGGTGAAAGAATATTTGGCGTATCAATCTGAAATCTCTCAACTCGATGCTCGGTCGGTCGAGCGGTATTGGTTCTATCTCAAATACCTGTTGCTGTGGGCCGATGCGGTCTTGCTCGGCAGAATTGCCAACGTGCGTCCCACGTTCTCAACTTTTCTAGCGACCATTCGGCTCGATGGCGAGAGTGGCAGCCTTTCGTCGGCCACTCTGAAGAAGATCATTCAGACGGTCAAACGGTTTATGACCTGGCTGAAGATGACCTATCCGCGCGAGTTCCGAGAGATGCCGGTCGCCTGGATTGAGGCGTTGCGTCCGCCGCGCAGCGTGGAGCAGACGTCCGAACACGAATTTGTCACGCTGGACGAGGTACTGCAACTCAGTACCTTGAAGATTGACGAGGACAACCTGGCCTTGCGCCGCGATCAAGCCGGAACGGCGATGCTCTTTTTGTCAGGGATGCGTGCCACTGCTTTCGGTACACTACCGATCGGGGCAGTCAATCTCACCGACCGTACGGTCAAACAATGGCCGGCGTTAGGTGTGGCGACGAAGAACGACAAATCGGCCACGACCTATCTACTCGACATTCCTGAGTTGCTGAGTGTGGTTCAAGTCTGGGATGCACTTGTTCGTGCGCAACTGCCGTCTACGGCAATGTGGTATACACCGATCGTAAGCCAGTGGGGCGTACAGGTACTTTCAGCCGAGTCGCCCGGCGCGAATCGTGGTCAAGCCGTTGCCAAACGGCTGCGGCATCTCTTTGAGGTGGCTGGACTCCCAGCGCGATCGCCACACAAATTTCGTCATGGTCATGCCGTCTACGCGCTGCAACATGCGAAGACGATGGCCGACTACAAAGCAGTTAGCATGAACCTCATGCATGAAGACATTCGTGTGACTGATGGCATCTACGCGCCACTGGCGGGCAATGAAGTTAGGAAACGTATTGCTGGCCTGACTGCCTCATCGACTGGGCCACTGATTGTCGATAGTGATCTCACTGCCTTCGTTGGCTCATTGTCGAAAGGGCAGTTGTCGGAGGCGCTGATTGCCATAGGGCAACGGTTGGCGCACTGATGATCACACCGGCCCGCTCTGCATTATCGAGAGCGGGCCGGTAGGGGGATGCGCTACAATCGCCAGTTATCAGCGGGACTGGCCCGCTTGTGAGCTTGCTCTACATCGATTTCAGCGATGCGCGCGTAATGCTGGACCATATCGAGCGTGCTGTGTCCCAGCAAAGATTGAAGCGTAAACACATCGCCGCCTGATCGCAAGTACGTGATCGCAAAAGTGTGTCTGAAACGGTGTGGATGACACTTCTTCACGCCGGCTTTTTTGCCAAGATGCACGATCAGCAAGCGCAGGGCGTTCTTGTTCATCGACCGATCGAATTTGACCAGGAATAACGGCGCGTCGGGATCCGCGCCATCTTCTCGATCGGCCAGGTAACGCCACACGACCCGCCGAGCCGATTTGCCCAAGTACACCGTCCGACCTTTACCGCCCTTAGCACCGCCCGATCGCCCATGCTTCACTTGTACCTTGCCGCTTTTTAGATCCACATCGCCGATCTTCAGCGCAGACAATTCAGAGGCGCGCAAGCCGGTATCCAGCAAGGTCATGATGATCGCCTGATCCCGCTTTCCTGTCCAGCGGCGCATGATGTACTTGCGTCGATCCACAGTCTTGGCTTCGTTGCACAAATTGCACGCCTTCAGCAAAGCTTCGACTTCCTCTTTCGTGAATGGCTCAACAGGTGCTTGCTCAAACTTCGGAGCAGGGACGGCTTTGATGGGATTGGGGAGATCGAACTCCCGACACCCCCACGTGAAGAAGGCACATAGGCTGATGTAGAAATTGTGGATCGTCTTCGGGGCCAACGCTTGCTGACCGCCGGTGATGCGGCGCGGCTTGTAGTCGGTGCGGAGCCAGACGAGGTAGGTTTGGATCAACTTAGTCGAGATGGTCTCGACCAAGATATCCCCGGCATAAATCTGCCAGAGTTTGAGATCCCGCTCATAACTTTGCAGGGTGTTGAGGCTGAGTCCTTCGGCGGCTTTGTACTGCAAAAAGCCCTCAACCGCCTTGGACAACGGCAGCGAACCTGTAGGTCTACGTTTCATTGGAAAACCCTCCGGGAGCGCCAGGTTTCCGAAACGTATACCGCAAGGCTAACGAAAACAACCTAGACTGTAGGTCTAGGTTGTCACTCAGTTGCGGGGGCTGGATTCGAACCAGCGACCTCCGGGTTATGAGCCCGACGAGCTGCCACTGCTCTACCCCGCGATAGTGGCAAGATTGTACCACCTTGCTCAAGGCGCGTCAAGGATTTTTACCGAGGGCCGAAGAACAGCGCGACCCATTCATGGCGAGGATCGTTGGGAATGGGCGTGGGCAGGCTGGTGGTGTTGGTAATGGCGGGCGCCGATTCCACGGGTGATGGCTTGATGACCGTTTCGCCCGAACGGGCTAGACCGGCCTGGCGCGCCCAATGCTCGACAAAATCATTCGATTGCACAAAGTCACGCAGCGCCAGCAATTCAGTCCGGAGGGCGTTTTCTTGATCGATCTGCTCCGTCAATCCCGCGGATTCAGCCGTCATTTGCCGGACGTAAGCCAGGCGCGCGTTAAAGTCGGCGAGCAGCGGAATTGTGAAGACAATGATGATCAACAGCCAGAAGCGCGGCGATTTCCAAATAGCACGGAGTTTTTGTTCGTTGGACATGGGCCTGCCCCTAAACAAAGAATCCCAGGACGCGCCTGGGATTCAATGGAAGTGCCGAAGCGGGGATTTGAACCCCGATGAGGGAACCCTCACTACGCCCTGAACGTAGCGCGTCTGCCAATTCCGCCACTTCGGCGTTACTACGCTCTCATTGTACCAAAAGCGATCGATTTGTCAAGAAACCGCGTTGTGCTTTTCTTTCGTCGAAGCATCAGGCCGAACGAAATATCACACCGCTCGATCAAAGGGGAGCACGATCGAGCTAGCTTATCCCCGACGGGTCTTCTTGAGATACGTTACTTCGTAGGCACATTGCCCGCCTCCAAACTTGCCTCGGTGATCGCCTGATAAGCGCCCGTCAGCAGCGCCGTGAAATCTTGCTTGCCGTGCCAGAACTTGGGCAGGCCCAGGCGCTTGATGGGCGCGGCATCGATCGGTGGGGCGGCGATCGACACGCGGAAGTCGGCTAGATCAGCGGAGCCGATCCAGAATCGATCGGGGTCAAGATCGAGCGGCAGCAGTGGCTCTGCTTTAACCCGATCGGCTTTTTCACTCTCGATCGGGGCCGCCTCTTCAAGAGCCGACATCACGCGACGCGCTCGCAGCAGTGACATGATCTCGTCTTTGCTCTTGCCGCGCAAACGAAACAACAAAAACGGATCGCCGTCGAATTGCTCGCCGAGCAGGTAATACACGGCCGCGATGTGCTTGCACGGATTCGACCAGTCGGGGCAGGAACAGTCAGTATCGAGATCACCGCTGGACGTGGGAAACAGATTCACCTTTGCCGCAGCAAACGCCTCTTCGATGTTCTGCGGCATCTCACCGGCCAACAATTTCGCCGCGAAGATGGCCTGCTCCGCCATCGCATCGGCCACCCGCTGCCACTCTTTCTCCGACAACGGCGTGATGTCAATCTTCACTTTGTACGGCTGCGAACGACTGCCCTGCACGCGCGCATCGACGCGGCCCGGCTTAATGTCGAGGTTGAGCACTTGCCCGCTGCGCGCATAGGAGCGCCCGCGACTTAAGCGGCCGGAATCCATCAAGCGCTCCAACGCGGCGAGCCACTTGCTGGCCCACCACGTCTGCCCGAATTTTTTGCTCTGCGCTTTGATGCCGTCCGCCGGTTTACGCGGCTTGGCTTTTGGATACTCGTACCACCAACCCATTAATCACCTACTGCTTCTTTCCGCAACGCAAACAGATCTTTCAGCTGCTCCGTCGAGAATTCCGTAATCCAGCCTTCACTCGTACCGACGATACTTTCGGCCAGCGCCTGCTTGCGTTCGATCATGTCGTCGATCTTTTCTTCAAACGTGCCCGCACACAAGTATTTGTGCACCTGCACGTTCTTGGTCTGCCCGATGCGAAAGGCGCGATCCGTTGCCTGATTCTCCACGGCGGGGTTCCACCACCGATCGAAGTGGAAGACGTGATTGGCGCGCGTCAAATTCAAGCCCGTGCCGCCCGCTTTGATCGAGAGGATAAAAATCAGCGGGCTGTGCGAATCGTTCTGGAAGGTCTCCACCATTTTGTTGCGCGCCTTCACGGGCGTGCCGCCATGCAGGAAGTAGACTTCTTCGCCGAACGTGTCTTGCAGATAGGTCTTGAGCAAACCGCCCATCGCGGCAAACTGCGTGAAGACCAGCGCATGATCGCGCACGGTGCGCGCCTCTTCCAGCATTTCCGCCAGGCGCATCAATTTGCCGCTGCGATTTGAGAGCGCGCTGCCATCGCCCAGGAATTGCGCGGGATGATTGCACACTTGCTTCAACTTCATCAGCGTGCCCAGAATTACGCCGCGCCGATCGATCCCCTCGGCTTCCTGAATCTTAAAAAGCGAATCGTCTACCACCGCCTGATACAACGTGGCTTGCTCTTTCGTCAGCGAGCAGTACACTTTCATCTCGTTCTTTTCCGGCAGATCGCTGATCACCGCCGGGTCAGTCTTCACGCGCCGCAGGATGAATGGACCAACGAGCGACTTGAGTTGCTGCGTGGCCGCTTCGTCCCCGCCCCGCTCGATCGGCCGGGCCAGCCGATTGAGAAAGTCCTGCTGCGATCCCAGATAGCCCGGATTCAGAAATTGGAAGATGCTCCACAATTCAGTCAGGCGATTTTCGACCGGCGTACCTGTCAATGCAACGCGCCACTGCGCGGTAAGTTTGCGCGCCGCCTGCGCTTGCTTGGTCGAGGGATTCTTGATGTTCTGCGCTTCGTCCAGAATCACATCGCTCCACTCGACGCCGCTCAAGTGTTTTTTGTCGCGGTGCAGCAGCGCGTAGGAACTGATGACCACATCGTGCCGGGCGGCCTGTTTGCTCAGATCGTCTTTCTTGCGCGCCGCGCCATGATGGATGAGCACGCGCAGGCCGGGCGCGAAGCGCGTCAACTCGCGCTGCCAGTTGCCCACCACCGAGGTGGGGCAGATCAACAAAGCGGGACGCGGCTGCGCGTTAATCCGTTCGTGCAGCATCAACGCGATGATTTGAATCGTTTTGCCCAGACCCATATCATCAGCCAGACACGCGCCCAGGCCCCACTGCCGCAAAAACGCCAGCCACGCCAGCCCCACCACTTGATATGGCCGCAATTGTCCGCGAAAATCGATCGGGACGGGCACCGGCTGCATCTTCGCGCCCGCGGATAACTGCCGTAATAAATCGTTCAACCAGCCTTCAACGGCCACCTTATTGATCGGCAGCCCACCGATCGGGGTGGAGGTTTCCACGGCCAGTGACATCCGCAGTGCTTCTGCTAAAGAGACCTCGCCTGATTCACGCTTCTCCCAAAACTTGATCGCCTGCGCCATCTGATCGGGTTTGAGTTCCACCCATTGCCCGCGCACCTGCACCAGCGGCACCTTCAGCGTCACCAGTTTATCGAACTCATCCGACGACAACGGTTCGTCGCCCAACGCGAGTTGCCAATCGTATTCAAAGATCGCCTCAGTGCTCAGGCCACCCACGCCGCCTTGCGGTGACTTGGACTGCGACTTGGGCTTCACCGTTACGCGCGCGCCGAGTTTGCCGCTGACGTTGGGCACTAACACGCCGAAGCCGCTGCTCTCCAACAACAACGACGTCTCGCGCATGAACGTGTAAGCCTGCTCGACATTGAGGTTGCATTCAGACGGACGTGCACTCTTCAAACTGCTTTCGATGGGCGGAAAAATACGCGACGCCAGACCCAGCCCGGCCAACATTCTTTCCTGTGGCGCGTCGAATTTGCGATTGAGAAATTTCAGCGTGCTGCCGCGTTCGCGCCACACCGTTTCGGCAGGCACGAGCAAGCTGAGATCGTCGGTAGCCTGCAAGAAATACCGCAGCGACCAATCGCGCTTGTTGAGGCGGGGTGCATAAATCTGATCGGGGTCGGTGTCCAGCGTGGGCGGATCGAGCCGGAAACACAGGCGAAACGTCGCGCCCGCCGCGCCCGGAAACGGCTCGGTCCACGCGCGATAGTGTTCGTAAAATTGCGTGAGCGTGGGGAACGAAGCCTCGATAATGGGACTGGGACTGCGCAGCGCCGCCAGCCAGGCTTCGGCGATGGGTGTCTCTTTCGCCGCAACGATCGTTTTGCCGAAGTCCGCGTGTTCACGCGCGAAGGCGTCGATGGTGAGCGAGAAGAAGTTGGTGAGCAACGCCCGCGGCGCTACACCATCCGATTGATCAGCGCGCCCCACCGCGCGGCAGATCGCAGGCATCGCTTGCGCCAGCCGCTCGAGCCGGGGTTGATCGGCGTTGTTGAATTGCGGCTGCCACACCGCCAGATAGCGAATGCCCTCTTCCAGCAAGACGGGTGAGAAGCGCTGCTGCGCCAGAATTTCCAGCGCCAGATGCGCGGCATGCTGCCAGAAACGCAGATCGTCGCCCACTTTCACGCCGGGCGTCGTGTCTTCTTCGGCGGGCAAACTGACCAGCAAGTTCAGCGCATCGCGCGACGCAATGCTGAGCGCCTCGATCTTCCACACGGCGAACTTGAGCTTATCGCGCTTCGTCTCTTCCTCGAAGAGCAACGGCGACGAGGGCACCGGCCGATCGGGCGTGGAGGGCAGCTGCGCCGTCGTCTTGAAATCTTTGGTCGTGCTGTGCATCAACACATCGGCCGCCGGAAGCAGATCGAGCAGCAGGGTACGCAGGGCTTTGCTGGGAATCGTGAAAGGATGGGGGCGCACGGCGCGGCGCAAGGTTCGGCGCGCTTCAACCTTCTCGCCGGTCTCGGCCCAGATTAAAAAACCATGTTCTTTGTCGGCGACCTGGCCGCTGAGCCAGGTGCCGTGCAGGATGCGCATGCTGCGCCTTCTTTAGCGAATGTATTCGTCGAATTTGCCGGCCGCGCACGCATCGATGTAGCGCAAGATTTCTTCGCCGTCCAGCGCGTAATGCGGATAGCACGAGGTGGGCCACGCCCCACGCGGCGCGTGAACGACGGCCGTCACCGAGAGACCCGTCAACTCGATCGGCGCATCCATCTCGTCAACGATTTCTTCCGCCGTGATGATGACGCACTTGGCCGCAAGGGAAAGTTCTTGATCGATGGCGAGGTTGCCCAACAAACGCGCGTTGCCATAGCGATCGGCGATGGGCGCGTGAATCACCGCCACGTCCACGCGCAAGGCCGGAAAGACGACGGTGGGCCGACCGGAATACGGATCGTCGATCACTTTCACATCAGGCCGCACCTTCAGCATATCCGTGCCGATCCAGCCCTGCCCCGGCATGAAGCCCACGCCTGACAACGTCGCGCGCAATCCAAAGGCGATGCTCGCCTCGGTTTCTTCAATCAGTTGCAGATCGCCGCGCGTCGCCAGTGTGGTGAACATCGGCGCAAGACCGAACGACTCCAGGCCGCAATAGCAGGTGCGCAGCGTCTTGATGCGCCCCGCCCCGATGAGCAAATCGCTTTCATACGATGAGGTGAAGTTGAGCAGCGTCAGATCGCGCACGTCGGTTTTCAGCAGCTCGCGCAGAAACGCCATGGGACGGCGATAGAGATTCATGCCGCCGAGCGAAAGCGTATCGCCCGACTTCACCAGCCTTACGGCTTCAGCAAGAGAAGTTACTTTGTCAATCATAGTCGTTGGTCGCTAGTAGTTGGTTGCTGGTAGTGCATCCTGCATCGTGCATCCTGCTTCCCGTTATCCCTCTGTCTCGCCATCTCTCCGTCGCTCTATCTCTCTTTCGATCACATCTTTAACCGCGAGAATATCCGGCACACAGTAATCCACTTCGGCGCAATCGTCGCTGTCAACCAGGATCGTCGTCATGCCTAATGCTTTGGCGGGCAGCAGATTGCGCACGGCATCTTCGATCAGAATGCACTCATCGCCGCGCGCGCCGATGACGTTCAGCAGCTGCTCGTACGCGCGCGGATCGGGTTTGCTCACATACCCCACGCGCCGTACATCAATGATGTCCGCAAATTGATCGGCGATGCCGATGACGGCCAGGACATTCTGCGCGTGCTCGACCGTGGCGTTGGTGAAGATCACTTTGGTCAAGGGGATCGATCGGAGCATGTCGCCCAACGCCGGGTGCGGGCCGATGTAATCGGCGAGGCGGAGGTCATGCACGTAGTGCAGATAATCCTCAGGATCGACACCCGGCCGCTCGATGACGAGGCCGCGCAGCGCCGTGCCATGTTGATTGTAATACCGTTTCCGTAATTCCTGCGCTTGATCGGCGGGCAGCTGCAAGTTTTCAATCAGGTAACGGTTGATGCGGACGCCGATCTCTTGCATCAACCCGGCGCCGCGCGGATAGAGCGTCTCGTCGAGATCGAAAATGAGGAATTTGAGCATGGAGCGAGACATCTCAAATCTCGCAACCGAGGAATTTTGCTAAGTCGCTTAGAAATACTTTACGCTTCGATTCATCCTCAGCTATCTGCGTGAGGTTGTAGACTGAGGTAAGTTTACCTTGTTCAATCCATAAGGCAGCTTCACGCGCTACACGATCGACCAGAATGGTCGCAATGAAAGAGAGTTGGGGGCGTGGTTTGGCGGTGTCGTCTGCTGCACTTAAAATCCTTTCGAATACACGCGTCGCTGTTTTCCAGTGCTCATCCGATCCAGCGGGGTCAGCACCGCCCTTAAGCTCGCCAGCCCAATTAAGCATCTCGTCCGAAAAATACGCTGATAGATCGGGCCCGATTTTGAGTGACTTGCCTTCCTGATTTAACCATTTGATCTGTCGATTGAGCCGCAACTGATTACCACTACGAAGGAATATTGTCTTATAGACGACACGCTTTGATTCCACGACTCTCAATCGCTCAAGAAAATCTGCGCCATCAGTCAGGATGTTGTCTCTTGCGAGATACCGACTTTCGTCATCTGAGTCCTCAACATCTTCATCCTCAGGAGGGTTGCCCTCCTCATCTTCTTCGATGACAAAACCCTTCAGATCATATTGAACCTGCGACAATTGTTGTTTGTCGTGCAAGTAGCGCAACAACAGGCTCATGACTTCCACGTAAGACAACCGTCCAACTTCATTCCGCCAAGACCCGCCGATGCTTTCGCCGAGATTTGAAAACACCATTTCAAGATGACGGCGGCCTGTAATGAGTTGTGGGCCACTGGTAATTAAGGCGCTGACCGTGCCGTTGAAATACTGCGCGAGCTGCGCTGCTTTGTCTTCCGATAGCAGTGCGCCTGCCTCATGCGAGGCGGTGTCGAGGCCGATCCCACGCATCACTTTGGCCGATACCATCGCCACGTTGCGATAATACAGAAGCAGTGAAGGGCTTTGCCGCAGTTGATCCGGAGTGCAGAAGTAGCAGGCATAACCTACTGGAATGCGATCTAATACATCCAACGCTCTAATATCAATGCTGAACGCGGCAGCCGATTCTCGTAGGACTTCTCGGTCCGTTTTGCGTACCAACGCATCAATTTGATCGAGTATGGCGTCGAATCCCAGTCGTGCTAAATTGAGGGCAAAATATTGGCCGCGCTGAACGGCATTCCGTTGAACGGCTCGCCTAATCTCTTCGGGTGTGCTGGCGAAACTTGGTGATGGATCGAATTCGATCTCGTATTGTTCTGATCCGGAATCACGCAACCGACGACGTTTCATGCTCTCTCCAAGACAGAGACAGATTAATTTCTCACCCAAACCGTGATGCTCTTGCGATTCGCTTCCCGTCCATACTTGCCCATTTGCTGACTGCTATTTCCCTTGCGTTGCGGCAGCACATAGATTATTTCGGGACGAAAGCCAAAACTTGCTGCCAAATCCGTCATTAACAAATCAACCGGAATGATCTCACCGCCATAACGGACATTGTCGTTGACAATCGCAACGTGTGCTTGAGAGCGACAAACGCGCTGCAATTCAAAAATCACAAAAGCGAGTTCTGTGAAGTAGCCTTCGACCATGCGAATGACACCCTGATTATTCAATTCACCACGCAGACCACGAGTATGCAAAGCGGCAAAAACTTCTTGCAACGCAGCATTCTGATCGAGCGCTTGCTTTACCCGATCAAAATCCGCGGATCGGCCAAGCGCCGTATAGTATGACCCTAGTTCGTGCAGCTTTGATCGATTTTCTACCGTGCAGCTCAACAGACTTTGCCGCAAGTCCTTAATGCCCTGGTCATCCACGCCCAGAAAGGCCAGTTCAAGCGCATAGGTGCGAGTATAATCGTACCGATTGCAATAAGGTGGCGAAGTAATGACGACATCAAATTGCTGATCGGCTAATTGTGGCAAGACTTCCAAAACAGTGCCTTTAATCAACTCCTGCTGGCTAGCTGGCAAGCCGTTTTGTTGCATGACCTCAAGATCGCGTATCACTTCATCCAATGCCCCACTTAAGGCATCGCGCACATCGACGATCCTGCCCTTATCAAACACTTTAACTGGTGCTCGACCTTTGGCTGTGCGTTGTGCGTTACGAGTCTGCACTTTTTCTGATCGGGCATCCCATCTCAAGTACTGTCCATCTTTTCGAGTAAAGCTGATCTCCTCAAGGACGGACATCAGTATCAGGCGAAGCAACAGCTTGGTTAGACGGCTTACAGCCATTTGATCGAATTGATCGCGATACCACATCAGTTTTGCTTCTTGATCAGGTGTAAAGGCTGAGTGGGTGATAGTCACATGTGGAAAGGCGACTTCATTCAAACCAGGCGTCGTCACTTTCAACCAATGTCTGACCCGTTGCAGCTCAGGTATATCATATTGCCGATATTGAGACTTTGCCTCCCACGCTAGATGGCATACCGGCAGAATCTCAATGCCTACGGCATCGATCCCCAACTCCTTGGCAACCACAAGAGTTGTGGCTGAACCGGCAAAAGGCTCCAGTATTTTTTGACCGGCCTGAATACCAAACTTGCTTAGCAGAATTTCAACTAATTGAGCAGAAAAGCCCTCTTTATATTTAAGCCAATTATGAAGTCGCGCCTGTTTGTTCGCCTGGTAGCTCACCAGTCTGCGATTGAATTCGTCCGTGGGTGTCAACAGCGCGGCGTATTGCTGCTCCAATGCAATACGTGCTTCACAGGAAGTTGCGCCATCGTTGACATAGGCCAGTTGAATCCGTGCAGCGTCGGCAGCCGATGGCGGCAACTGAAAGACAGGCAAAGTCATTTGAGAAATGGTAACACGCAATGACATAGGTTCTTTAAGATCACGTGTAACGCGAGAATGCAACGATCTCGTAGGTGGCTGCATGCGAGTATGCCATAGTCTATTAGACAAGTCAATATAGATAGAAAACGGGGCGCATTCGCATTGACGATAGCACCACGGCTCTCACAAAGTGCTCCCAGCCCTTGGACGAGGGCCAGAGCATTAGTGCACGGCCCTCCTCGCATCGCTTCTCGATCGAGCGTGTTATAATTAATCAAGCACTCGACCAGCCATCGGGCCGCTTGAAAATCCTCTGCATTTCACAACCAAGGGAGTTGCCATGACTACTCAAATCGCTGCCCCTCCGGGTCAGTTCGAATTGCCATTGATCGTCAAAGGGCCGTGGACGTCCGCCGCCCGCCAATTGGCCATCGACAAAGAATGCCTCCAACACTTCATCGACTACTTCGGCAAGGCCATGAAGACGCGCCGCTGGTCGCCGTGGCACGATCTGCCGATCGAGGAAATGAAGAAGTTCGGCCAGCGCCTCACGCAGGAAACCATCAACCTCATCGAAGGCTTCCTCGGCATCGAAGAATATGTCGGCGATTACGTGGAAGAAGGGCTGGAGATGTTCCGCAATAGTCGCATGCGCCGTCACTTGCAATTACAATGGGGCTCAGAAGAGTTGAAGCATGGCGTGGCGTGGGAGAAAACGCTGCTGCATTCCGGCGCGCGCACCGAGGAACAACTCACAGAATATTGCGACAAAGTGCAGGAGCATCGTTGGACGATCAAGAATCACGCTGGAGCCGATAGCCCGCTGGGCGTCACCGTGTACGCGATGGTACAGGAACGCGCCACGTTCTTCAATTATCAAGAGACGCGCGCCCGCATCCGCAGCGAATACGGCCTGCCCGCCAACCCGACCGAGGAAGAACGCGAGCGCGGCTATGAAGTCGGCGCGTCAGAAGCGTTCCGTATCGTCGGCGTGGACGAAATCGCGCATCACGGCATCTTCCTGCAAATCGTGTTGACGCACCTCAAGTATCTGCCGGAAAAAACGCTCGATACGCTGCAGCAGGTCTTTGCGGGCTTTCAGATGCCGTCGCTGCGCCTGATTCCGAACGCGCGCAATTTTGTCCGCGCGGTGCACCAGACGGGCATTCACACCGCCGAGCGGCACAAGCAGTTCATTCACAACCCGGTGCTAAAATCGTTGGGGCTAGAAGACGACGAGGCCTTCAATCGCGCCGTGCAGGCGGCCAAGTTATTACCTGAAGGACTGGGGCCCGATCAAGTGAAGCTGGGTCGCACCGGGGAGTTTGCGCTGGCGTATTAGCCTGCTCAAGACTATGATAAAATTCAATCGAGTTACGAACAATTACCGCCGAGGAGAGGCACGATGGCTGTTTCAATGATTCCCGTCCAAGTCCCGGAACCGTTGTATCGACGGCTTGAGCGGACGGCGAAGCTAACGCGCCGCACGGTCGATGAAGTTCTCGCTTCGACCATCGCCGTTGCGCTGCCGTCGATGTCCGATCTGCCTGAAACGCTCGCCACTGAGTTGACCGGTATGATCTGGTTGAACGACGAAGCGCTGCGCGCCGCGGCTCAACCGACGTTCACTTTCGATCAGCAAGAACGGTTGAGCGAGCTCAACAATCGGGAAGATCAGAAGCCGCTGTCTGAGTCTGAACAGGCCGAGCGCGATGCGCTGTTGGCTGAATATCAGCGCTCCGTGCTGCGCCGCGCGCAGGCCCTGGCCGTGCTGGCCCAACGCGGCTTTCAGGTTCCCGATTACACCGATTTGCCCCACGTCGCATGACTCTTCCCGAAGGATGAATTCACCTTACAACCAAAACTCGCTTCCAACCGGAGGCGAGTTTTGGTTTTGTGTCCTCGTAAATACCTGGACAGACTCTCGCCAAACCACCGAATCGCTGCATTTGATACTTGACCTGCTTCAGAATCAGCCTTATATTGATAGCATCAACTGAATAGCCAGAACGGTGCGCCCTAACGCAACGGCCACCCGTCTTTCGGTTTCATCGCACTCATGCTTAGTCGACCCTCGACGCGATGACCTCACGACGAAAGGTGCGTGCCATGAAAAGCAAACTCTTCCTCAGCAGTGTGCTTGCTGTCGTCACTTATCGCTGATCCGCCACGCCAAAAGCCTGTTTTGAAATTAGACTAACATCTCACAACCCCAGTAGGAGGACATCCATGCTCAAGCGAAACTTCTTTCGAATAGTTTGTATGGCTGTCGTCGTGATGGGCCTGTTATTCGTGCCTGCCACGCCCCAGCAAGCAACGAACGTAGCGACAGGTCAATTGGCTGTGGCTTTGCAAGCGCCGCCGTTTGTGAACGTCGCCCGCGCGGCGGAGGGAGCCAGCCCGACGACGTTCGACCTTGGCGAATATCTCGATCAGGAAGCGGGTATCTCGGCCTACTTCCATTCGCCCGATGCAATCACGTTGAATCAAGTACGCGGCCAGTTCCGCACGATTGAGATGGAAACGACGGATTTCATCATCGGCTCGGTACAAGTTACAAACTATGCTGAGCACTTCGACGCACATGTCTATGTAAATGTAAATGGTTGGATACTGGCGTATTACCTGAGGGGTGATCCCACCAGTAAGATAACCGATGTTAAAGCTCGGACCATCAACACTACAAAACTAAAAACCGTCGTAGCGCAGATAGCTAGCGCAGTCGGAGCGCCTTTCACAGACGTAACCTATTACGATTTTCGCTATCCGAATGCAACCGGTATGCTTTTCGTTGCTGAAGATGAGGACAATGGCAATGACTTTACTATTCAGCTACCGTCAAGTTTTGGTTACTATGAACGAGGATGGGCCGAATGGGATGATTATTCTCAAAACTATTTTAGAGTTGACGGTGTAAATATGCGTGGGAGTGCTGCCTATTGTGGTGATTCTGCTTGTTATGGAACTTTGACTGCCTCTCAGCTTCTACCAGATGTTACCCATACAATTGCCGTCTATTCTTACTGGAATTCCGCCTATGGAGTTGTCATCATTACATATAGGGTGCCATGATGAATACCAAACTCGTTATCACTCTTGTCATTACGGTCTTGTTGCTCGCTATGGTGTTTATGTTATTGCCAATGTCGGCACATGGGCAGATGCCGGGATTCATCATTACCAATGCTGACGCCACAACATATGTGACAATAACTGCTTCCTCACAGCTAACCAATCTCATCCGCCTCGTCCCGCCTCGCTTTGTGATTCAGTATGCCAATGCTGATCGCTTCTACGGTTTCACTTACCCGGCGGCGATGATCAGTGACACCATTCCGCCGCAGATTACGGGTACAGTAGCCTGCAATATCGTCTCGACCGACACCGTCGAAATTTCGTGGATGACCAACGAGTATGCTAACGGCGCGGTTCTGTACGGCACACTGTCCGGAGTGTATACCCGGACCGTCTCAGATTTGCTCTACTTCAAGTTACATTCCTTCACTCTAGTCGGGCTGATGATTGGAACTCCCTATCACTATGAGGTCCGCAACGTCGATCGCAGCGGGAATATCTTCCTAAGCTCTGAGTATATCTGCACCATTCCGGCGCCACCGACCGATCTACAAGTCATCAAATTCGACTCGCCCGATCCGGCGAGGATGGGCGGCACGTTAACTTACACACTTGTCGTGACGAACAACGGCCCAGCAGCCGCTACCGGAGTGATATTAACCGACACACTACCGGCAAGTGTGATCTTCGCCTCGGCTTCATCAACTCAGGGTAGCTGCGGCGGCACGAACACAATCACGTGTAGCCTTGGCGCACTCAATGCCAGCACAAGTGCCACGGTGACAATCGTCGTTACGCCTACTGTTGGCGGAAGTATCATCAACACTGCCAGCGTGTCAAGCGATGTGTCCGATCCCGATATAGCGAACAACACCGATTCTGAGAGCACTACCGTTTTAGCGGCAAATCTCTCGGTGACTAAAACGGATGCACCTGATCCGGCCTATCTGGGGCAACCTTTAACCTACACTATCATCGCGACCAACAATGGCCCGACATCGGCCACGGGCGTGATGCTGACGGACACCCTGCCATCAAGCGTGAGTTTGGTGTCATTCTCGCCGAGTCAAGGAGTGTGCAATGGCGGAAGTGTTATTGCCTGCAATCTCGGCGCATTAAACAATGGCGGCAGCGCGACCCTACAGATCGTTGTCACGCCCTTGCTGACAGGCATGGTCACAAACACGGTCACTATAAGCGGAAATGAGCCTGATCCCAGCTTGGCGAATAATGTTGTGACCCAAACAACGACGGTGCTGCCTGCTGCTGATCTGTCGGTCACTGCATCTGACTTCCCTGATCCATTAAAGATCGGCGGTGTATTGACCTATACACTCGTTGTAGCAAACACTGGCCCTTCACCCGCTACGGATGTGACGCTGACCGACACATTGCCCTCCACTGTGATCTTTGGCTCGACGACATCAAGTCAAGGAACTTGCACTGGAACAAATACCGTGGCTTGCAGCCTCGGTACTCTCACTAACGGTTCCAGTGCCACCGTCACGATCGTTGTCACACCCACAAAATTAGGAACAATCGCTAATCTCGCCAATGTGACAGCCAACGAACCTGACCTCAACATGGCAAACAACACGGATATAGAAACCACTTCGGTCAGGGCCTACGTTTATCTGCCTGTCATCTTGAGGTGACTTCTCAAGCCAAGGCCAAAACAGAAACTCCCCGAAGGCGAAGTACGTTCGGGGAGTTTCCTATTTGCCAACGACTCTTGCGGCTTACGCCCATTAACTTCCAATTTCAAATACTTTCCGCGCAGCGGCCCGCGCAGCCGCCATCACTTCCAGCAGCGGCGCGTGATATTCTTCTGCCGCCCGCCGGCAGTCCTCATACTCCGGCACGGCCCGCACGAAGTCATTCCAGCGCGCCACCTTCACGCGGATCGATCCGAAGCGCGTCGCCACCGTCTCGATCGAGCGCGGCATGCTCACTCGCTCGATCGTCGATCGCCGCACACCTAGCGTCGTCGTTTCCGTCAGAATGATCGGCAACAGTGCATCCGCATCAGCCGTTCGGCACAACACGCTCAGCATCGTCGCCGGACGATTCTTCTTCATGTGCAGCGGCATCAACGTCACATCGAGCGCGCCCGCGGCGAACAGGCGATTCAACACATGCTCGTACACCTGTGGATTCAGATCGTCGATGTTGGTTTCCAGCAGCGTCAACGTCTCGACGATCAGTCCGTCTTCACGCACCACAGCGCCCGCGGAGACGCGGGCTTCGAGCACCTGCTCGCCGACCGCGAGGGCGCGATCGGATTCACCCAGCCACACACGCACCACGTTCGGAAACGGCAATTCGCGCCGACCACTCCCCATCCCCACGCGGCCCAACCGCATCGACGGGAATCCGCCGAATTCGTGCGCGATGGACACGAGCAGCACGGCCCCTGTCGGCGTGACGAGTTCTTTTTCCACGCCGTCCACATAGCGAATGGGCACACCTTCCAACAGCGCCAATGTCGCCGGAGCCGGTAACGGCAGCGCGCCGTGCATCGATTTGGTCCAGCCGCGCGCCAGGGGCACAGGCGAAACATAGACGCGATCGATCTGCAAATCCTCCAGCGCCGCCAGCACGCCGACAATATCGATCAACGCATCGTCGCCGCCGACTTCGTGCAGGTGCACGGATTCGATCGGGCTATGATGGATGCGCGCTTCGGCTTCCGCCAAACGCTGGATCACCGCTCGGGCGCGCGCCTTCACCCGATCGCTCACCTCCGCCCGATCGATGAGGCCCATCAACTCCGGCACGTGGCGATGCGCTTCATGTTGTGGCGTCACCACATTCGCTTGCAAGGCCGACAACGCCCCGCGCATCACGCGTTCGAAGCTCACCGCGCACTCGGGCAGCTGCAGCGCCGCCGGGATCGATCGCACCACGTCTTCGGATGCGCCCGCATCCACCAGCGCGCCCAGCAGCATATCGCCGCTCGCACCGCCCACACAATCGATGTAGGCTATTCGCATCTGTTTCTCACAATCATGTGCGCGCAGACCGCCGCGCCGAAACCGTTATCGATGTTAACCACCGACACGCCGGGCGCGCACGAATTCAACATCGCCAGCAGCGCCGCGATGCCGTTGAAACTCACACCGTACCCCACACTCGTCGGCACCGCAATCGTCGGACAACTCACCAGGCCGCCGACCACTGTAGCAAGTGCACCTTCCATGCCCGCGATGGCAATCACCGCCGACGCCTGCCATAACAATTTGCGTTTGCTCAATAGACGATGCACACCGGCCACGCCGACATCATAGACCCGCTCGACGCGCGTGCCCAGCCATTCCAACGTGAGCGCGGCTTCTTCGGCCACAAACAGATCGGACGTGCCCGCAGTTACGACGGCGACAAAACGGTCGGATTGCGGCACGGGAAATTCACCCACCGCCATGATGCGCGCCGTTTCGAAATAGCGCGCCTCAGGAAATTTCTCTTGCACTGCGCTGACCGCATCAGCGGAAACCCGCGTCACAAGCGCGCGGCCATCGCGCGCCACCATACGTTCCACAATCGTGGCGATTTGCGCGGGCGTCTTGTGCAGGCCATACACCATTTCCGGCACGCCCGTGCGAAACAATCGATGATGATCGAGGAGCGCCACATCCACATCTTCGTACGGCAAGTCACGCAAATCATCCAGCGCCGCCTCAATCGAGCGTGCGCCACTTGCCACTTCTTTCAAAATTATCTCTAGTCGTTCTTGACTCATGCCTCACCCTGTCCACGCACCCATTACGCTTCACGCTTCACGTTTTACGTCGACGCATTCCCCGATATTTCAATCAACTCATTCAAACTCCCCATGCGATACCCCACCAGATCGAGCGCGACAAACGTGTACCCGATCGCCCGCAGCTGCTCGACGATCTTTTCCCGCTGGGCCAGCACGATCTCGAAATCATCCGGCGGAACTTCCAGGCGGGCGATCTCGCCATGATGCCGCACGCGCGCCTGCCGAATGCCAAGGCCGTAAATGATCATCTCGGCTTGCTCGACCTGCGACAGCAGTTGGATCGTCACCGGTGTGCCGTGTGGAATACGCGACGACAAACACGCGGCCGAAGGTTTGTCCCAGTTAGGCAAACCGATCTGCTGCGCCAACGCGCGCACATCGGCCTTGGTGAATTGCGCTTCGATCAGCGGTGAGCGCACGCCATATTCCGCCGCCGCTTTGCGGCCCGGACGAATGTCGCCCACATCGTCGAGATTGGTGCCATCGATGATGAACTGAAAATCGTGCTTGCGCGCATACTGGGTCAATTCGCCGTACACTTCCTGCTTGCAAAAGTAGCAGCGCAGCGGAGTATTGGCCTGGTAATTGGGATCTTCCAGCTCGTGGCTCTCGATCAACACGTGCGCGAAGTTAAACTGCCGCGCAATCGCCTGCGCTTCCTGCAAGTCCGCCGAAGGCAAACTCGGCGAGACCGCCGTCACCGCCACCGCGTTGTGCCCCAACTCCTGATGTGCCACCACGGCCAGCAGCGTGCTATCGATGCCGCCCGAATACGCGACGAGGACGTGCCCCAGCTCACGGATGAATTGCCGTAAGGTGTTTTCTTTGACTTGATCCATTACATTCTCCCCGGTAAGGTCTCGAACAGAAACCGGGTTTCGTGCATCGCAAGAAACCCGGCTGCTAAAACAATTATAGCACCGCCCGATCGGCCTACCCGGCAAAAAGAGAGAGGCGATCATTGTCCGATCGCCCCTCTACTCTGCGCGCTTTCACGCCTCAATTCTTACTCAACACCTCCGCCAACTCCTTCGCCACCTTCGCCGGATCACCCACGATGGCCGCATCAGCCTGTTTGAGCAGCGGCGCATTGGGATCGGGATGCACGGCTACAACGTAACGCGCGCCCTTCATGCCCCACGTGTGCATCGTGTCGCCGCGGATGCCCAATGCCACATACAGCTTCGGCATGACCCGCTCGCCCGTAATGCCGATGACCTGCTCCTCGCCGATGAAGTTTTCGTCCAGTGATTCACGCGCCCCGGCCAACTCTGCCCCGAGCGTTTCCGCCAGCGATCGGGCTGCTTCGATGTCGCCCACCTGCCGCCCGACCGACACGATCCGTTTGGCATAGTTCAATTTCGCCTGTGGCAGCGCGAACTCCACCGGCCCGATCGTTTTGATCGGCGACTCAACGTCTTCCACTTTCACTTCGACGGGTTCCATTTCACCGTAACGTGACGCGTCGGGATACGGCGCACCGAAGGTATCGGGCAGCACCGTGGCGAAGTGCGATCCCGCCCCGGCAGTCGTGAGCACTTCGTAGTAGTCGCCGCCGTAGGCCGCGCGCCGCCCGCTGAAGCAGCGATCGAAGTCGTCCACCTTGATCATCAGCGCGTGCGTGATCAGCCCGGCGCCGAAACGCTGCGCCAGCCGCGGGGCCAGCGCCTCACCGATCGGCGTCGCGCCGAACATCACGAATTCCGGTGCTTGTGCGGCGAACAGATCGCTCAACACCTTCAGCCATGGCTCAAGCGCAAACTCAGCGAGGCGATCATCCTCGGCCACATAGACACGATCCGCGCCGACGGGATACAGCTCACCAGCCAGATCGTTCACGCCACCTGCGGCCAACAGTGCGACCTTGACGTAGAAACCCATCATGTCTGCGGCCATGCGCGCGCCATAGACCAACTCCTTCGTCAAGGGAGTCAGCGCGCCGGCTTTAGTTTCAGCCACCACCCAGATGTCACGCGGTTCGTCGGAATAAGTTAGTCGTGCCATAGTTCACTCCTAACAAGTAACGAGTAATGCATAAAGCGTCTTTACTCGTTACTCATTACTTGTTACGCGATGACCTTCTCGCGTTTCAACATCATCACCAATTCCTTCACATCGCGCACCGGTGTGCCGAGCTGCCGTTCAGGCGGGAAAGCGTCTTCTTTCTTCACGGTCAGCGGGCGCAGATCATCCTCGCCCAACTCAAGTTCGGCCGTGCTCCACACCTCGACGGTCCACTTCTTGTAGGCGTCCATCAAACGCCAGCCATCGGCGTACGAACCGCGATAGGCTTCGGCCAGCAGCGCGACTACCACGGGCATTGCGGCTTCAACCTGCACGAAACCGTCCTGCTGCACGATCGCGGTGATGCCCTGTTCCCCGGCGTCGAGCTTCGCCGCGCCGAGGATTTGCGGCCAATCGAGCGCCTCAGCCAATCGGGGTGCGAGTTCACCCGCGCTCGTATCCAGTGATTGATGACCGGCGATGATCAGATCGATCGCGCCGAGCTTGTGAACCGCCGCCGCAATCAGATTCGCAACCACCCGCGCATCACCACCCTCCGATCGGATCCAGATCGCCCGATCGGCCCCGCGCGCCATGGCCTCGCGCAGCGCATCCTCCACGCGCTCCGGCCCGACAGAGATCGCGATCACTTCTACGCCCGCCTTTTTTAGATCGTGCGCCGCTTCCAGCGCCGCCTTGCTCGCCGGATCGAGGAGATACTCCTCGCGGTTGAGGAACACCTTCTCCGCCTTGCGGTTTACCGTCATCCCGCGCGGATCGAGAACTTGTTTGACACAGACGAGTATTTTCATGGGTCAATCCTTTCAACCGTCATTGCGAGGAGCGTTGTGTGCGACGAAGCAATCTTCCTATTGTCCCAACGAGATTGCTTCGCTGAGAAGCGCTCGCAATGACGCTGCCTAAGGTCTGATTCTCACACCCACCTCGCGCAGCAGCTGCTCCGCGATCAAGATACGCTGAATCTCATTCGTGCCCTCGAAGATCTCGGCGATGCGTGCATCGCGGAAACCGCGCTCCATATACACATCACGGCTGTAACCCAGCGCGCCCAGCACCTGCACCGCGCGATCGACACAGCGCGACGCACTCTCCGAGCCGAACAGCTTGCACATGCCCGCTTCCTTGGTAAACGGCTTCTGATTGTCCACCAGCCACGCCGTGCGATAGACCAGCGAGCGCAGCGCTTCGATCTCGGCCGCCATGTCCGCAATCATGAACTGGATGCTCTGCATCTGCGCCAGCGGCTTGCCAAACTGCTCGCGCATGGCCGCCCATTCCAGCACTTGCTGCAGCGAAGCCTGCGCGCCGCCCAACGTCGCCGCACCCAACGTCACACGTCCAAGGTCGAGCGTCTGCATGAACACCACGAAGCCCAGGCCCACCTGCCCCAGCACGTTCTCGGCAGGCACACGGAAGTTATCGAACGCGATCGCAGTCGTGGGCGAACCGTGCAAGCCCATCTTGTGCTCGTACTTGCCGGGCGTGAACCCTGCGGTCGGGGCGCCGTTTTCGTCGAGCGTCTCGATCACGAAAGCCGTCGCACCGCCGCGCGCCCCTAACGCTGGATCGGTCACGGCGAGGATGCTCATCGTGCTCGCTATCGGCCCGTTGGTGATCCACATCTTCGATCCATCCAGGATGTAGGAATCGCCCTCCTTCGTCGCGCGCAGCTTAATCGAGGCCGCATCCGATCCCGCTTGCTCTTCGGTCAGCGCAAAGGCCGCGATCTTTCTGCCGCTGCACAAATCGGGCAGATATTTTTCGCGGATGTGTTGGCTGCCGCCCAGATAGATCGCCATGACGCCGATGCCGATGTGCGCGCCAACGATGGTGGCAAAACTGGTGTCTACCCGGCCCAGCTCTTCCATCAAGATGCAGTAGCCGATTTCGCCCGCGCCCAGGCCGCCATACTCGCGCGGAAACGGCACGCCCAACAGACCGATCTCCGCCGCTTTCTTCACGACGTCCATGGGGGGCCGGCTGGATCGATCGGCCTGGCGCGTGACCGGGCGCACTTCCTCTTCGGCAAACTCGCGAACCAATCGCCGCAAAGCTTGATGTTCGCGTGAAAGTTCAAAGTCCATAACGTCCTCCAAAACAAGGAAACAAGTAGGCAAGTAAACAAGGGGAAAGAGATCATCTTGTCATCTTGTCATCTTGTCATCCTGTCATCTTGTCATGGCTTAATCGCCAATCCGCTATCGGCAAACACTTGCTGCGCGATCACGACGCGTCCGATCTGCGGTGTGCCGCCCAGAAAGTCCAGCGCTTTGGCATCGCGATACAACCGCGAGATGGCGTACTCGTCACTGAAGCCATACCCGCCGTGCGTTTGCAGCATCAGGTTCGCCGCCATGCGCGCCGTCTTCGCGCCGAACATCTTCGCCTTCAACGCGGCCGGCGCGACATCTTTGCCTTCGCTCGCCAGCCACGCCGCATATTCGATCAAGTGACGCAGCGCTTCGCCTTCGATCTCACAATCGGCAAAATAGTTGCCCAGCGCCTGCTTGGTCGCGATGCTGACGCCGAACTGCTTCCGCTCGATCGCGAAGGCGCGGCCCAACGCGACTGCGCCTTCCGCTAAACCGAGTGCGGCGGCGGCCAGCGCGAGTTGCAGCTGTGTGTTGGCCGCTTGCGCGATCGACAGGCCGGCGCCTTCCTCACCCAACCGATCGGCTTCGGCCACCTCGACGAAATCGAAGTAGACGGTGTTGATCACCATCCCACGCAGGCCTGTCGTCGGTTCACGATGGCCGATCTTCACACCGGGTGCGGCCGGATCGACAATGAACATCGTCGGGCCGCCGTCCGTCTGCGCCAGCACCAGCAGCACTTTGGCGAGAGCGGCATTGCTCACCCACACCTTCACACCGCTGAGCGAGTAGGCATCACCGTTTCGTTTCGCGCGAGTTGCGAGGCGTGACGTATCTGATCCAGCGTCAGGCTCCGTGGCCGCAAACGCGCCGAGGTTCTCGGCCAGCAGCGGCAGCCACTTTTCCTTTTGCTCGTCGGTACCGTATTTGACGAGCGTGGCGTTGACCAGGCTGTTGTGCACAGCCAGCATCACCGCCGTCGACATGCACTCTTTGGCGACCTCTTCGAGCAGCAGACAGTAGCTCAACGGATCGAGCGCCGCGCCGCCGAAGTCTTCGGGCACTGTCGCCGCGAGAAAACCTTGCGCCACCGCCTTCTTCAACAAGGCCAGCGATGGCTCTTCGGTCTCATCCGTGTGCTTCGCCACTTTCGTCACTTCCTTCTGCGCAAAACCACGGAATAGATCGCGAAACATCGTTTGTTCTTCGGTTAAGGAGAAATCCATACGGGCCTCCTGTTAAGATGGGATCAGGGATTAGGGCCAAGCAACGCATCCGTTCCCTGATCCCTGATCGACTGATCCCTAATCACTTATCTTGGAACTTCGCTTCACGCTTCTCCAGAAACGCGGTGATGCCTTCGTGCGCGTCCTCACTGGCCATCACAGCGTCGAACTGCTTGCGCTCCGCCGCCAGACCCGTCGGAAGATCGGCATCCAACCCGGTGCGGATCGCCGTCATGGCCGCCGTCACCGCCAGCGCGCCCTTGTTGGCGATCTTCGCGGCCAGCCCCTTGGCCTGCCGCATCACTTCGCCGCCGGGCACTACCATGTTGACGAGTCGCAGCTGCATGGCCTGCTGCGCCGTGATCTGATCACCGGTGAGGATCAACTCGGCCGCCTTGGCGGGGCCTACGATGCGCGCCAATCGCTGTGTGCCGCCCCAACCCGGAATGATACCGAGGTTGATCTCCGGTTGGCCCAGCCGCGCACGATCACCGCAGATGCGGAGGTGGCACGCCATCGACAATTCAAGGCCGCCGCCCAGGCAGACGCCGTTGATCGCGGCGATGACGGGTTTGTTGGACTGCTCGATCTTGTTGAAGACGCCCTGCCCCAACTCGATCAGTTCCTTCCCCGCGGATTCATCCCGCGTCTTGATGATGCCGCCAATCACGCCGAGGTCGGCGCCCGCGATAAAGGCTAACTGCCCGCCACCCGTGATGACGATCACCTTCACGTCCGGGTTCGCGGTCAACTCGTCGATCGCTGCGCTCAACTCGGTCAGTGTCTGCGGATTCAACGCATTCACCGGTGGATGATCGACGACCACTACAGCCACTTTGTCTTCGACAGTGTAACGAATAAACTCAGCCATAGCACACTCCCATTTCGGATTTTAGATTTCGGATTTTGGATTACCGGGCAACGGCCACTTGTCTACTTGTTTCCTTGTCTACTTACACATACTCCAGGAATCCGCCGCGCGTCTTCTCGCCCAGATGACCATCCTTCACTAACTCGTACAGCTTGTCGGCCGGATGGAAACGCAGGCCATACTTCTTCTCAAACTCTTCCAGGCCCGCGCTGACAACATCAAGACCAAGCTTGCCCGCCAGCGCCAGCGGCCCCATGCGCTCACCACCCACGGTCATGCCCGTGCCCGCAATCATCGCCATGTCGATGTCGCGCACGTCGGCGATATTTTCTTGCACGGCATAGGCCGCTTCGTTGATGAGCGGATACATCAGACGCTCAGGCGTAAACTCGCTGAGTTTCTGGCCGCCGCTCAATTCGGCCACCATCGCCTTCACCGGCTCGTCGGTGTTATCGCCGTAGCCGTAGAAGCCCGCGCCCACCTTCTCGCCGTAGCGGCCGGCCTGGTACAACTTCTCGAACATCACCGCGCCCTTCATGCGCTCGCCATACTGCGAGTAGAGATACTCGCCCACGTCGTAGCACACGTCGAGGCCGAGGAAGTCCATCAAGGTGAAGGGGCCCATCGGCCAGCCGTAAGCCGTCATCCCGTCGTCGATCTCTTGCGCGGTGGCCGCGCCTTCTTGCAGACACAGCGTCGCTTCGTTCAGGTAAGGCATCAACAGGCGATTGACGAGGAAGCCGGGGCATTCCTTCACCACCACCGGAATCTTGCGCAGTGATTCGGTGAAGGCGACCAGATCGTCGACGGTTTCGGCCTCGGTATCTTCGCCTTTGATGATCTCCACCAGCTTCATGACATGCGCGGGATTGAAGAAGTGCATGCCGATCATCTTGGGCGGGCGCTGCGTGGCGCGCCCCATCTCGGTAATCGACAGGGCCGACGTATTCGACGCAAAGATCGTGCCTTCGGGGCAGACCTTGTCGAGGTCCTGAAAGATGCGCTGCTTTAAGCCCATCTTCTCCGGCACCGCTTCGATCACAATGTCCACATCGGCGAACTCGCCGTAATCGAGGGTGGGCGTGATCAGATCAAGTTTGGACTGCATCTCGCCTGCGCTCATCTTGCCCTTTTCAACGCGCGCCGCGTAGATGCCGCGAATGTGCGCCAGGCCCTTGTCAAGCATGGCCTGATCGACATCCTTCAACACGACCGGCAGGCCGGAATACGAAATCACCTGCGCGATGCCGGCTCCCATCGCTCCTGCGCCGACAACACCTGCTTTGAAAATGTACATAGTCCTTGCTCCTTGTGGGTTGGGCTTCTGTTAATCAAGTCATTGTAAGGAGCGCATCCCGCCTGGCGCGCCGCCGCTTCGCGGATACGGCGTGAGCGGAACGCAGTGCAGTCGAAGGATGTGATCCTCGCAATGACGGGTATCAGGCCTTGTCATCCGCCCCGAAGTCAAACAAACCGCCGATCGACATGCGGGCATAGTTGCGGCGAATCGCTTCGCCGAAGATCGACCCGACGGATAAAACATGCAAATTCCTGGGACGCTTTTCTTCCGGAATGTACACCGTATCGGTGGTCACGATCTCTGTGATCTGGGGCACGCTCGCCAGACGCTCGAAAGCGTTGCCGGTAAAAACTCCGTGCGTACACGAGATCCAGATTTCCTTGATCCCTCCCTCGACCAGGATACGGCACAACTCCACGACCGAGCCGCCGGTGGCGATTTCATCGTCGTAGATGATGGCGCGCTGGTACCCTTGAATCGAATGTCCCATCAAATCGACGATACGCACCTGCAAGTCTGAGAGGCGATCTTTGTTGCCATAGGCCGTGGGCAGGTCCAGGCTGTGTGCAAAGCGCGCCGTCGCTTTGGCGCCACCCGCGTCGGGTGTGACGACGATCGTGTCGCTGAGATTGCGTTTGTGGAAGTACTTGGTGAAGAGAAACCGCGCCGTCAGCGGATCGGTCGGCACCGAGAAGAAGCCGTGCACTTGCGGCGAATGCAGCGTCATCGTCATGACGTGCGTGGCGCCCGCGCGCTCGATCAGATCGGCCACCAGCCGCGCCGTGATGGAAATGCGCGGGGCATCCTTCTTGTCCGATCGGGCAAACGAGTAATACGGAATCACCGCGTGAATCTCGCGCGCCGCCGCGCTGCGCGCAATGTCGATCATCATCAGCAGTTCCATCAGATGATCGTTGACCGGCGGCGTCAGGCTCTGCACGATGTAGACCACGCGTGAACGCACACTCGCCCCCAGCTGGATGTACAGGTTATCGTTGCTGAAACGCCTGATCAACGTGTCTTCCAGCCGCAATCCCAGATGGCGCGCCATGGCCGCGGCCAATGGCCGATTGGAACTGCCGCTAAAAAAGCGGACTTCGCCGGAATCGATCAAAGGATGGGTAGGCATGGCCGTCTCACTCGTTATTTGCTGCGCAGCGCCTGTCACACCCGTTCGACGACCAGCGCCGCGCCCTGCCCGCCCGCCGCGCATAACGTGGCGAGACCGTAATGGACGTTGCGGCGTTTCATTTCATGCACCAGCGTCACGACGATGCGACAGCCGCTCGATCCGACGGGATGGCCGAGCGCGATCGCGCCGCCGTTGACGTTGACTTTGCTCCAGTCCCACTGCAATTTGAGACCGCAGGCCAGCACTTGCGCCGCGAACGCTTCGTTGATTTCGATCAGGTCCATGTCGCTCAGCTGCTTGCCTGCTTTGGCCAGCGCCTTGGGCACAGCATATGCCGGGGCAATACCCATGCGCTCCGGCGCGACGCCCGCCACACCATAGCCACGCAGGTAGACCATGGGCTTATAACCGAGCTCCGCCGCTTTCTCGGCGCTCATAACCAGTGCGGCGCTGGCGCCGTCGCTGATGCCGCACGCATTGGCCGGTGTCACCGATCCACCCTGCTTAAAGATCGTAGGATACATCGCAGCCTTCTGCACAGACAATCCGGCGTTGATCGTTTCATCCTGCGTGATCTGCTCCTTCGCCACTTCCTGCCCGGCGACCTTCTTGGTGATCTCGACCGGCACGATCTCGTCCTTGAATTTGCCCGTGCGGGTGGCGGCGAAGGCTTTCTTGTGTGATTGCACGGCGTACTCGTCTTGCTGCTGCCGGGTGATCTCAAATTCCTCCGCCAGATTCTCCGCCGTGCGGCCCATCAGCTGGCCGCAGATTGGATCGGTAAGACCCTCCCACAAGCCATCGGTCAACTGTGAGTGACGCAGCTTCAACCCCCAGCGCGCGTCCTTGATGATGTAGGGAATGTTGCTCATGCTCTCGACGCCGCCGACGAGATAGATGTGGCCTTCGTCGAGTTGAATGCGCCGCCAGGCATCCACAATCGCATCCATGCCGCTGTCGCAGTTGCGCGCCACGGTGAGGGCGGGCGTTTCCTTGGGCACCCCGGCCATCAACGCCGACACACGCGCGATGTTGGGCGCGTCCGACGGCTGCGCGATGCACCCCGCGATCACCTCGTCGATCGAAGCCGGATCGATCTTGGTGCGTTCAAGAATGCCCTTGAACACTAGCGCCAGCAGCTCCTTGGCCAGCAAGGGGCGCAGCGCCCCGCCGTGATTCCCGGACGGAGTACGAACACCATCCACAATGACTGCGTCTTTCATGATCTATCTCCTCTCGTGTAGATTTGGGTTAAATGTTGCGTAGTGCGTATTGCGTCAGTTGATGCCTTCCGGCAATGTCCAATCAACTAATCCGCTTTCAACGATTTTCTCGACTCCGCCGATCTCCGATCCCCCGAAACCTTGAGATAACGGAAGATTGTCGGATATAAGACATCCCTCAAGAGCGGATTACCTTCTATTCCTGCATCTTGCCTCTTGCCTCCTGTCCCTCGCTACTTCCCCAGCCCGCTAATCAACACCTCCGTCATCGTTCCATACAACGATTCCAGATCCGCCGCCAGAATCTCGGCCCGCAGCGGATGGCTGAGCAGCACCAGCACGCCGTTCAGGCCCGCCCACAAAACGCTGGCGGCCTCGCGCGTATTCTCGACGACGATGAGATTTTCTTCTTGAGCTTGCTTGACCGCGCGCTCCAGCCATTCGATGCCATGCAGGCTGCGCGCGTAGACTTCTTGATAGACGCCGGGATCGATCGAAGCCCGTAATTGGCTGCGATCGAACGCCATCAGCATGCGATAATACTCGGGGTTTTGCTGGTAAAAGTGGAGGTAGGCGTCGGCCATGCGGCGCAAACGGGTCTTCGCGCCAAAGCGCCGATCGGCTGCGTAGGCCGCTTCCAGTTCGGCGACGAGCATGTCCAGCCCTTCTAAAAGCAAATGAGCCAGGATGGTCTCTTTCGAATCGAAATACAGATAGACCGTACCCTTGCTCACTTCGGCAGCCACCGCCACATCGTCCACCGTGGCCGTGTGGAAACCGTGTTGAAAGAAAACATCGCGGGCGGCGCGGAGGATGTCGTCACGGCGCTGGGCCTTCTCGCGCTCCCGGCGAGAGGCTGTACCGCGTATCTGGCCGTTAGGGTTGCCGCTCTGCGTCATACCTCTAACACTCCGCGTCATGACTGAAAGTCATTCAATGACTAACAGTCAGTATACGCTTTCATGACGCGCCTTGTCAAGATGAATAAGATTAGTGAATTCAAGCGCAAGAAACCCGTGCTATACTGAATCTGACAGGAGATCCATGCCTACCGATACCCTTACCGGCCGCAGTTATCCCATCGGCGCGACAGTCTACCCTCACGGCGTGAACTTTTGCGTCTTCTCCAAAAACTGCACGGCGTTGGAGCTGCTGCTCTTCGACGACGTGGATGTCACCCGGCCCAGCCGCGTGATTCAGTTCGATCCACAGCGCAACAAAACTTTTTACTACTGGCACATCTTCGTGCCCGGCTTGCGCGCCGGACAACTCTATGGCTATCGCGCTTACGGACCGTTTCAACCGCACGACGGCTTTCGCTTCGATCCCGGCAAAGTGCTGCTCGATCCCTACGGGCGCGGCGTGATGGTGAGCGATCACTACGATCGCGAAGCGGCCGCGCGGCCCGGTGACAACTGCGCGCGCGCCATGAAGAGCGTCGTCGTCGATCCACGGGCCTACGATTGGGAAAATGACGCCGCGCTGGAATACCCCTACTCCGGCAGCGTCATTTACGAACTGCACGTCGGCGGGTTCACCCAACATCCCTCATCGGGCGTCAACCAGCCCGGCACCTATCTAGGCTTGATCGAAAAGATTCCGTATCTCAAAAGCCTGGGCGTCACCACGATTGAACTACTGCCCGTGCAGCAATTCGATGATCAAGATGTGGCCGCGCCGTTGAGGAACTACTGGGGCTACAATCCCATTGGATTTTTTGCGCCGCACCGGGGTTATTGCTCCCGCCCGACCGATCCCCTCGGCCCGATCGATGAATTCCGCGACATGGTCAAGGCCTGCCATCGCGCCGGGCTGGAAGTCATGCTGGACGTGGTCTTCAATCACACCGCCGAAGGGGACGAGTTCGGGCCTACCCTCTCATTTCGCGGACTGGAAAATCGTGCCTATTACATGCTGGAAGCCGATCAAGCGCGCTACGCCAATTACACCGGCTGCGGCAACACCTTCAACGGCAATCACTCCATCGCCCGGCGCTTGATCATCGATTGTCTGCGCTACTGGGTGGAAGAGATGCACATCGACGGCTTCCGCTTCGATCTGGCAGCGGTGCTCTCGCGCGACGAGTGGGGCCAGCCGTTGAAAAGCCCGCAGACCTTGTGGACGATCGAGTCTGATCCGATCCTGGCGGGTACGAAAATCATCGCGGAAGCGTGGGATGCGGCCGGCTTGTATCAGGTCGGCTCGTTTATCGGGCATCGCTGGGCCGAGTGGAACGGGCAATTCCGCGACGATGTGCGCCGCTTCGTGAAGAGCGATCGGGGTGTCGTGCCGAAGTTGGCCGCGCGGCTCGCCGCCAGTCTCGATCTGTATCCGCAGCCCGATCGCGAACCCAACCGCAGCATCAACTTCATCACCTGTCACGACGGCTTTACGCTGAATGATCTGGTGTCTTACAATTTCAAGCACAACGTCGCCAACGGCCAGCACAACGCCGATGGCCCCGACACCAACTTCAGTTGGAACTGCGGCGGCGAAACATCCGCACTAGTGGAAGGCCCCACCGTCGAACCCGCGATCGAGGCCCTACGTCAGCGGCAGATCAAAAACCTGCTCGCGATCTTATTCCTCTCACAGGGCACGCCCATGCTGCTGATGGGCGATGAAGTGCGCCGCACGCAGCGCGGCAACAACAATGCCTACTGCCAGGACAACGAGATCAGTTGGTTTGATTGGCGCGATGTCGAATACCATGCCGATGTGCTGCGCTTCGTGCGCGGATTGATCCACTTCACGCAAAGCCGCTCGCTGTTTCAGCGCGAACGATTTTGGATCCACACGCCGCAGCATGACAGTCTTACCTTAACGTGGCACGGCGTGCACCTCGCGCATCCCGACTGGAGTGAGGACTCGCACAGCCTGGCTTTCTCGCTGCACGATCCTTTGGGCGGCGATCATTTGCACATCATCCTCAACGCCTACTGGGAGCCACTCACCTTCGAGCTGCCACCGCTGCCCGTCAATCAACGCTGGCATCGGCTCGTCGATACGTCCCAGCCCGCCCCCGCTGATTTCACACCGCCCGATCAAGCTCAGCCACTGCAGGAATACCGGTATCGCGCCGAAAGCCGATCGGTGGTGGTGCTGAGCGCGCAGTCCTTCAACCTGTAGCAGATTGTTAGCCAGTTGTTAGGCGTAAATGCCGGATTTCATTTATCCTTAAATCGAAATGTGCATCAACCCATTTCGTAAGTACTGAGTCGTCATGCCCGAACGCTTCTGTCGGGCATCCAGATTGATCGTTGACAAATCACGCTGGTAGGGCCACTGGATTCCCGCCAACAACATGCGGGCATGACGGCTGAATCGTAACGCCATTTCACTCAAATCAACTTCTCACACTACAATAGCGCATCATTTCATACTGAGGAGGAAGGTCGTCATGGATGTTGGAAAATCGGTCGGCTATGTGTTTGAAGATCAAAAATGGACGAACAAGTTACTCATCGGCATGTTGGTCAGCATCGTCCCCATTATCAACTTCGCTCTGCTGGGCTGGGTGATCGACATCATGCGCAACGTCTCGCGGCGTGAGCCGCTGCCGCTGCCCGAGTGGGACGACTTTGGCGAAAAGTTCATCAAGGGGGCCATCCTGTTTGTAGTGGGCCTAATCTATTCGCTGCCGGTGCTGTTGATCGTGTGCCCCATGATGTTTCTACCCTTCCTGCGCGGCGACATCGGTCAGGACGGGCGGCAGGCCATCACCAGCATGTTCGTCGGCACCACCCTGGCGCTGACGTGCGTCATTTCGCTCTACGGTCTGCTGCTCAGTTTCTTGATGCCCGCCATCTATCTGAATTTTGCGCGCAAGGGCACGTTTAGCGCGTGCTTTGAGTTCGGCGAAATCTGGCGCAGCATGTCCAGGAATCTGGGCGATTACATCGTGGCGTGGCTGATCATCATCGTCGTGGGCGTGGCCGTCACGTTCCTTATCGGACTGGTCGCCGGTATAGTGGCATTCATTCCCTGCTGTGGCTGGATTCTGTCCTGGGTACTGCTGGGGAGCGCCGGCGTTTATATCCTGGCGGTCTTCGGCCATCTCTTTGGGCAAATCGGCGCGGAGCCGCCCGGCCAGGCGATTGTGCCCGGCGCTTAATTCACACACCCGATTGCTCCTTCACGCTCAACGCCCGATGCGGCGCATCATTGCTGCGAACCACATCGGGCGTTGTTGTTGCTCGATCATGGTAAAATGCCGCCATGCCCATTCGCATTTTGCCACCCAACCTCGTCTCACAGATCGCCGCCGGTGAAGTCGTCGAGCGGCCCGCCTCGGTCGTGAAAGAGCTGATCGAGAATGCCATCGACGCAGGCGCGACCGATCTCACCGTCGAGACGCGCGATGGGGGACGATCGTTCCTCCGCATCAGCGACAACGGATCGGGCATTCCGGCCGGCGAGGTAGAACTGGCCTTCAACCGTCACGCCACCAGCAAACTCACTACCGTCGATGATCTGAGCCACATCACCACGCTCGGCTTTCGCGGTGAGGCGCTGGCGTCCATTGCCTCCGTCGCTAAAGTCACCTGTCTGACACGCGCGCGTGAGGAATCTGTCGGCACACGCCTGATCATCGATGGCTCGCAAGTCGAGCGCAGCCCGATCGGCGCGCCGGCCGGAACCATCATCACCGTCGAGAATTTGTTTTACACGGTTCCGGCTAGACTCAAATTCCTCAAATCCGACACCACCGAACGGCGGCAGATCGATCTGCTGATCAGCCGTTACGCGCTGGCTTATCCCGCGATTCGTTTCAATTTGATTCACAACGGGCGCACCTCTTTTCAAACGACAGGCAGTGATTCAGTGCATGACGTATTGATTGCGGTGTATGGGCTGGAAATGGCCGAGCAGATGATGAGCCTCACCCCCCAGCCCCCTCTCCCGACGACAAACGACGCGCCGTCAGGAGAGGGGGAGCGGGTGAGGGTAGCAGGCTTCATCAGCGCCCCGGCCCTATCGCGGGCCAATCGCAGCGACATGACGATCTTCGTCAACGGACGCTGGGTGCAGGATCGCGGCTTGAACACGGCGGTGCTGCAAGCCTATCACACGCTGTTGATGGTGGGGCGTTATCCGTTGTGCATCCTGCGGGTTGAACTCAACCCCGAAGATGTCGATGTGAACGTGCATCCCGCCAAGACCGAAGTGCGCTTCCGCAACAACGATGCCATCTTCCGCGTGGTCCAGCGCGCCGTGCGCCGCACCCTGATCGATCACGCGCCGATCCCGCAGGTGCAGCCGTCGACGCCCGTCTCGGCGTGGCAGCCCGCCTTCGATACACACGCTGACAGCGCCGCAGCGCGCCTGGAAAAATTGCGCGCCTTGCAGCCGGTGGAACATGAGGCACGAAGCAGGATGCAGGACATGCCGTCACAAGAACGCGACCAGTCTGCAGAAGATTCCGCATTCCGCATTCCACCTTCCGAAATTGCTCGACCAGCAACAAGCGACCAGCCATTTGCAGCCAGCAACCAACTGCCGCCTTTGCGCGTGATCGGCCAGATCGGCGCGATGTACATCATCACCGAGGGGCCGGAGGGGATGTATCTGATCGATCAGCATGCCGCGCACGAGCGCGTGTTATACGAGAAGTTCATGGCCGAGAAGACCGCGCTGCACCTCGCCGTGCAACAGCTGCTCGATCCGATCCCGCTGGAGTTTTCGCCCGATGAATCCGCGCTGCTGGAAGAGCATCGTGAAGTGCTGAGCGCGATCGGGTTGCAGGCAGAACCGTTCGGCAGCACGACGTGGCTGATCCGCAGCATTCCGGCCTTGTTGATCAACGACGACATCCGGGTGGCGCTGAATGAACTCGTCGCCGATCTCATGGCGGGCGATCTGCCCTTCGCGGCGAACGAAGAAGCGAAGTTGATCACGCGGGTGTGCAAGCGCGCGGCGATTAAAGGCGGGCAAGTGCTTTCGTTACAAGAGATGAACGAACTGATTCGCCAGTTGGAGTTGTGCGCTTCGCCGCGGACATGCCCGCATGGCCGGCCCACGATGATTCATTTCAGCGCCTCACAAATGGCGCGCGAGTTTGGCAGAATTTAATCCCACAGGACCCGCAGGAAAAGGAAAACGACATGAATTGTCCCAAGTGCAAGGCTTCGATGGAGAAAGTGGTCTTTGAGGGAGTAGAAGTCGATCGGTGCACCAGCTGCCAGGGCATCTGGTTCGACTTTCAGGAGCAGAAACAGTTGAAGCACATGAAGGGCGCGGCCACCATCGACACGGGGGATAAAGCCATCGGCCGGCAGATGAATGAAGCCGGCAACATCAATTGCCCCAAGTGCGGCACGCAGCTGACCCATCTCGTCGATGTGGAGCAGACACACATCACTTATGAAGCTTGTCCGCACGATTACGGTGTGTTTTTTGACGCGGGTGAGTTTACGGACTACGGTCAGAAGACGCTGCTGGAATCGCTGCGGCGGTTGTTCTAGAATAAGAAACCGGGTTTCTCCATTTAGTTTGCGATTCAGACGAGAATGGAGAAACCCGGTTTCTGCGCGTTTACTTCCCCTTATCCTTTTTCCGGCTTGACACACTCCGGCCCATCATTCTCTGGCTTGTTGACCAGCTTGGAAACCGGATAGGCCTTCATCGCGCCCGCATAAGGCACGAGTAGTGCCCGCAGCGCAACCGGGCTGGCTGTCGGATCGAGCCACTCCCACATCGACGTTCGATCGAGAATCGCCGGCATCCGATTGTGGATCTCGGCCATCAGCTCATTAGGCTCACAGGTGATAATCGAGCACGTGCGTCGTTCGTCGCCGTCCGGTGAAGTCCAGTGATCCCACAATCCGGCGAAGGCGAAGGGTGCGCGTGATTGCAGTTGAATGAAGAACGGCTGCTTGCCTTTGTCCAGCGCTTTCCATTCGAAGAAGCCATCCGCCAGAATCAGGCAGCGTTTGCGCGCGAACGGCACGCGATAGGCCGGTTTCTCATGCAAGGTCTCGGCGCGCGCATTGATCATGCGGCCGCTCATCGATGGATCCTTCGACCACGAGGGAATCAAGCCCCACTGAAACACTTCGACCTTGCGCTCTTGCGCCGAAGTGACCACGGCCACCGGCTGCGTCGGCGCGATGTTGTAACGCGGCTGCCAGTCAACGGGGACTTCGCCCAGTTCAAGCAACATCTGCAAATCAGCCGGATCGACGGTGAGTGTAAAACGTCCGCACATGCTGATCCTCCCTTATTGGAGACCTCCGACCCAATTTTTGGGCAAATTAGGCTACATTTCATCGACCGGCTTGAAAGCCACTATGTGTTTTCCAAGGGCGAGCCTCGAAGGCTTCCCACTTCAGCCGAAAATACGAGATGAAAATTAGATTCTTCTCCCACTTGGAGT
>JBGSPW010000153.1:0-13663 GCA_041738395.1 Thermoflexales bacterium | reverse complement strand
GTTTGATCAATTTCTCTAAACCGTGTTGTTCGGCGTCTGACAGATTTACGACTTGTGCTTTGGGCCCTGGCATTTGAGCGGCTCCTTCACGAATTTGCCGTATCATATACCAAAGCCTTATTTATGCCCAGATGTACTAGTTGATCTGACACAGCAGATAATGGTAGAGGTTGGTACGGAAAATCCTTGGTAGCGGCCATATCTACAACGGATTGAGGAATTAACGAATCAGTTCTATCCTCAATTCGGTGTTGTTCTGCGCCGGCCTTCTACTGCCAGGCCATCGCCTTCAGACTGTCAATTTCACCGAAGTGCGTATCGCGTGTGATCAAAGTGAGATCATGTTGAAGTGCAATGGCAGCGATCCAGATGTCATTCTCCGGTATCGGACGCCCTTTGCGTTGCAGTGTGTTCTTGATTTCGCCATAGCGATAAGCCGTATCGATATCGCAGCCCAATACCACGTTGTTGGTGGCGTATTCGTCGATGCGCGCCAGGTTCTCTTTGACTCGCCCCGACTTGTATGCGCCAAAGCACAACTCTCCCAAGGCAATCGCCGGAGTGAATACTTCATCAGCCTGTGCCAGATACTCTTTGACGATCGCTTCATCTGCAAACAAGGCGATGATGATATTCGTGTCCAACAGGTATCTACCACTCATCGGGATCAACCTGTTCGCAGCCCTGTTCAATCGCCTCGCGCATCAGATGCGCGTCGTCGGAAGAAATCGTGCCGGCGAAGCGCAGGAGTTGCCGGCCGGGCACACCATGCGGAGCCGAAACGGCCAAAGCGCGCGTAAATTCCAGGACGCGCCACTGCAAGTCATGGGGCAGGGTTTTTAACTGTTCCACCACTTTATCGACGATGGGTGTGTCCATGTTGTCCTCCTGTCGCTAGCTTGTTTCCCAATCCGAAGGATGGTTTTGCGCAGCCTGATGTAGGTGCTCATACTCCCCGCGCTTTCTTACAGAGATTATACTGCGCGCGGCAACCCATCGCAAATAGCACCTGGCAACGCAACGACTTTGCATCCCTTCAAGAATCAGTTTACAATCTCCCCATGCAATACAGCCTCTTCACGCAGCAACCCGAAGCCGTCACCGTCAGCGAACTGACGCGCTACATCCGTCAGATGTTCGAGCTGGATTATCGCCTGCAGGACGTGTGGGTGCAGGGCGAGATCAGCAACCTCAGCCGCCCGTCGAGCGGGCACGTCTACTTCACGCTCAAAGACAGCGGCGCGGCCATCAAATGTGCTATGTGGCGCGCCTCCGTCACGCCCAACGTGCAGCGCTTGCGCGAAGGCGATGCTATCCTCGCGCACGGCAAGATCAGCGTGTACGAAGTGCAGGGCGCGTATCAACTCTACGTCGACGCGATTCAGACGGCGGGCGTCGGCGATCTCTACCAGCAGTTTGAGCGCCTGAAGGCGCAACTACAGGCCGAGGGCCTCTTTGAACCCGATCGGAAACGTTTACTCCCGGCGGTCGTCCACGCCATCGGCATCGTTACCTCGCCCACGGGTGCGGCCTTGCAGGACATGCTCAACATCATTCGACGACGCTGGCCTTTGTTGCGTGTGGTACTCTCGCCCACACCCGTGCAGGGCGACGATGCCCCACCGAAGATCATTGCTGCCTTGGAACGGTTGTACCAGCGTGACGACCTTTCGACACTCCCTCTGGTCGCAGGGCAGCGCCTTGACGCGATCATCATCGCGCGCGGCGGCGGCTCGATCGAGGATTTGTGGTGTTTCAACGACGAAGGCGTGGCGCGCACCATTGCTCGATCGCCTGTGCCGACGATCTCGGGCGTGGGCCACGAAGTCGATTTCACCATCGCCGATTTTGTGGCCGATCTGCGCGCTCCCACGCCCAGCGCGGCGGCGGAACTCATCACGCCCGATCAGGGTGAAGTCCGCTCGACGCTGGGTGATTACGCGGCGACGCTGGATGCGATCCTGTCCGATCGGATTCGGCAAGCGCGCTTGCGGGTGCAACTCAATGAACGGGCGCTGGCGCATCTCTCGCCGCGCGTGAAATTGGCGAATGCGCGACAGCGGCTGGATGAGGCAGGAAGCAGGATGCAAGATGCCATGCTGCACGGCCTTGTATTACGCCGTGAACGAGCGAAGAGTTTGAGCGCGCAGTTGGCGGCCTACCATCCGCTCAACGTGTTGGCACGAGGTTATGCCGTGGTGCGGAAAGAATCAACTGGCGAAGTGGTGCGGAGTGTGACGCAGGTGACGGCGGACGAGCGATTATCGATCCGTGTGAGTGACGGCGAGTTCAGCGCCAAGGCGCAGCCATAAATAAGAGCAAACCCACATGGCTTATACAGTCGAATTTGCGCGAAGCGTTTGGGATGACTTGAAATCCTTTCGCAAAGGAGATCAAGTTCGTGTTCTCGAAGCGATTGAGGTACACTTGACTCAAGAGCCAACGCGCCAAAGCAAAAGTCGCATCAAGCGTCTGCGACCGGGAACACGTCCGCCATTTCGGTTGCGGGTCGATAACATCAGAGTATATTATGATGTGGTAGAAGACGCACAAAAAGTCATTGTTTACGGCATCGTCGAGAAAGAACGTTCCCTGGAGTGGTTGGCGTCTTTCGACCGGGAGGAAGAGCCATGAAACCGATTACGACGACTGAATTCAATCGCCATTTGACCGACTACTTACATCTAGCCTCTAGTGAAGCCGTCCTGATCATGCTGGACGATGGCCGGTTGCTGAGGTTGTCCAGTGTCGATCAAGAAGACTTGGAAGATGAAGTGTTGGAAAACGATCCGCGTTTTGCCGCGCTCATTGAGACTCGACGTGCTGACTATCTGCGTCACGGAGGCATATCATTGGCGCAAGTCAAAGAACAGATTTTGACCACGACTCGCTTACGTGAAGACTCATCGGAATATCAGATCAATTCTAGCGGTGAAACAGCTGCGGATGAAACCGATCATGCCCAAAAAGACTAAACCCCAACCCATCGAGAACCTGACTTTTGAACAGGCCTTTGCCGAACTGGAAGAATCCGTCCGCACGCTGGAACGTGGCGATCTGCCCCTGGAGGAATCGCTGGCGTTGTATGAGCGCGGGCAGGAATTGTCGGCGTACTGCGCCAAACTGCTGGACGAGGCGGAGTTGAAGGTGCAGCAGGTGGAAGCCAGTTAGTTACGCGTCACGCGTCACGTGTTGCGTGAGCCGATTCTTCGCCGTACCATCCCCAACACACCGTGCAATTCCTCACTGTGCAGCAGCCACGCCGCGCTGAAGAACACGCTCGCGCCGATGACTATTCCCCCGAAGGCGCGGATGATTACTCCCGTATGGGCGACTCCGAGAAACCCCCACACGGCTACCCCCATCACGACGGCTGCGATCGTCGTTTTCAGCGCACTAAGCGCCAACCGTCGATCATCCAGGCCGTTGAGACGCGACCGCAGCACCCACGCCAGCAAGACCATCTCGGCTAAGGCGGCGACGGTATTCGCCAGCGCCAGGCCCGCAATCCCCAGCACGTTGATCAGCGACAAACTCAGCACGAGATTGATGATCAGCGACACCACGCCCAGCGCCACGGGCAGGCGCGTATCGTGCATTCCGTAGAATGCCCGCGTCAAGATCTCCACACCCGAATGGCCGATCAAGCCCAGCGCATAAAAGCCCAGCGCCGTTGCGACAAGTTCGGTTGAGGTGTCTCGAAACTCGCCCCGTTGATAAATGAGTTGGATTAGCGGCACGCGCAGCACCAACAGCCCAATCGCCGAGGGGATGGCGATGAACAAGATCACGCGCAGTGTGGCCGAGAGGGCCGATCGGAGTTGATCGAGTTGGCCGCGCGCAAATTGATCGGAAAACGTGGGGAAGGCCGCAATCGCCACCGATTGAGCCACGACGCCCTGCGGCAGCAACATCACGCGCCAGGCATAATTCAACGCGGAGACTGCCCCCGTCCCTAGATTTGAGGCGAGGATCGTTTCCACCAGAAAGTTAATCTGCACGATGGCGAGGCCCAACACGCGCGGCGCCATCAGTCGCAGCACCTGCCGCACGCCGGGATCGCGCAGGGACAATCGGGCGGAGTAACGCGCGCCGACTTTGATCAGCCCCGGCACTTGCACCAGAAAATGCAAGCCCGCGCCGATCGCCGCGCCAATCGCCAGGCCGTAAATTCCCAGAGTGGGCGAGAGCAGCACCGCGCCGGCGATGATGGCGAGGTTGTAGGCGATGGGTGCGAGGCCGGGCAGGATGAAGTCTTGTTTGGCGTTGAGGATGCCCATCACCACGCCGCTGACGCTGAAGATGATGGGCGCGATGAGCATCAGCCGCATCAACGGAACCGTCAGCGCTTGTTTCTCGGCGCTGAAACCGGGAGCAAGGTAGGTAACGAGCGGTTCAGCGAACAGCGCCGCGATGACGGCGGCGATGGTCAACGACACTAACAGCAAATTGATGATGCCGCTCGCTAGCCGCCAGGCACCCTCGTCGTCGTCGCGGGCGAGATAGCCGGAGAACGTTGGGATAAACGCCGAGGCCAGCGCGCCGCCCGCCATCAGCGTGAAGATGATGTCGGGAATACGGAAGGCGGCGTTGTAGGCGTCGAGTGCGTCGCTGGTGCCGAACTGTGCACCGATGACGACATCGCGCAGCAAGCCCAGCAGGCGGCTCGCTACGAACGTTGCCATAACAATGAGGCTGGCCCGCGCGATCTGGCGATTGGAAGAAGTGGTGGTCACGGGCGGGGATTATACCATCGTGACGAGTAACGAGTGACGAGTAACATCATGCTTCGCAGATGACCTCATGCTGTTTGCCTTGAGCAGATTGGTGCGGGATTGAAAGTGATACCGCAGTCTCTTGGCTTAATCAGGCAGACTACTTCTGACACGCGAAGGTGTAATCGACACGCCAGCGTTTGAGGATAGGTGTGACGTGCGGATCGGTGGTGGAGAGGTTGGCGCGCAGGCGAATGGCGGGATGCTGCTGCGCAGCGATGGCTTGCAATGATCCGCCGTTGCGCACCTGGCTAAGGAGCACCTCGCCTTTTTCGTCGAGCACATCAACGGTGAGGCTGGTGCCGGGCGGCGTGTCAGCTTCCCAAGTAATGTGATCCCAAGCACGAAGAGGACCAGCGAGACAATCTGATCGAAAAGCGAAGAGATAGGCGGGACCTCCATAGTACGAATTGTTTGTACCGCTACTGCCATAGATCGTCCCATCAGGACACATGGCCAACGCCATTACACCTGTTGGAATAGCGATGCCCAGATTAATCGACTGCTTGGTGTCCGGCCTATAAACGAATAGTTCACTGCTAAAATATTTGCGCTCGATGCTTCCATAGACTTGTTTATCGTGCCCAACCACTAGGGCAGCAACATTGCCCGGAGTATATCGATTCTCTTTTCCCGGGGTCGCTAACTGGGTGAACAGTCCCGTACTTTCATCATACCCAACCAGATAAGGACCACAGCCAGCATAAACTTGTCCGTCCGAATCAATGGCTAACGCTTGTATCGTACATGACAGGCTTGTGGTATCTCCCATAACCGTGGCTTGCTGACTGGCCGGTTCATAAACTATCAACGCCGCGCCAACGCCAACATACACTCGACCGTTGGGGTCAACGGCTAATGGCCCAATCGCATAGGTTTGTGTGATCGGCAATTCCAATAGTTTGATTTGCGCCTGTACGGGATCAATGGAGAATAGTTTGGCCTGACCGCTATAGGAAACTGTGCCACCATAGATTAGTCCGTCAAGTTCGGTTGTAAGTGCTGCGATCTGATCGGTATTAGTAGTAGGGCGTCCGAGGTCAAGAGTATTTCCGGTGCGCGGGTTATACAAGAAGAGATGCCCACTGTTGGTTCCACCTATCAGCACGCCGTTGTTTGCTGCAGCCAGCGCAGTTCCATACATGAATTTTCCACGTTGTTCAGGAGAAACTTCAGGCGCGTGACGGCTGAGATTGTTGTCCGGGCCTTGTGGGTGATATTCAAACAGCCAGCCAAACGGATCCTGCCGGTAATAGTTGTCGGCTCCTTGTATTATGCCGTAGACAGTTTCGTTCTGATTACAGGCCAGCGCGCGCACAATGGCGTTAGGTGATTCGGCAATAACGGTGCGTGTCAGAGCCAAGGCAATCGGCTGAATGAGTTCAGACTGGACTGAACCGGTCGGGGCATAAGTGTCATGCTTCACAGTCACGATCTGATTACGCCATGCACCATAGACCTGACCATCCCGCCCAACTATTGGTGAGCCAAGACTTCCGCCGACCGTTGATCCGAGTTGCTTAAAAATCCCTTGAGCGGGTTGATAGGCAAACAAGAATGAGTTGGACCAATTACCGCCCATCCCATATAACCATCCATCGGGTGTGACCGCTTGGACATACATCTCAAATAAGGCGACGCTTGTTGGCAAAGCGAGAGGCTGCCACTTGTGACGGATCGGATCAAACAAATGTGGAGATTCTTGGCCCGTACTCACGTAAATGCCCTCATCGGGATGAAGCGCCAGAGTGCTGTCGGGCGAAGATATTTCGTGGGTGAATACTTTGCGGTCGGTGATGTCAATGGCGGCAACTGCGTATTCGCGCAAGCCGCAAGTCAAGACACCGTAGAGCAGGCCGTCATGGCCATATAAAAAATTACTAAACCAGTGACATCCTGGCAATATGGCTGTCGTCTGTGGCGTCAAATTGTCCCTAGCTGGATCGTAAACCCACTCCGGCCAAGCACCATGTTCGAATCCATATACGAAACCATTTTGTCCCGCGGCCAGCCATAGGGTTTCACTGATAGGGGTAAACACTTCGATTTTTGAGGTCTCAGGATTGACAGCAAAGAGTTTGTTACGTTGATCTGAAAACAAAGTATTGTAGTGATTCACACCCGCCCAGGCAATGCCATATAGACGGTTGTCACTTGCCAGTGTTAATTTGGCGTAAATCGCATCCCAACTGAAGGGTACAGTGATTACCTTAGAAGATGACGTGTCAGGGTGATAAGCGATCACATCACCACCTGATCCGCCGTAGATTGTTCCATCTGGGCTAAGCACAAGATTGTCCGCGTTTTCTGAGGAGGACACGAGCTGCAAATGTGAAAGAATTGCTCCCGTCTCGTTTTTAGTCGCGCCAGCCCATCTTTCTGCGCCATACACAGCGTTAAGATTACCAGTCCAGAAGGACGATGCTGTATCTCCAGTAGAGACGAGTAGCCCTTCTTCTGCTAATGGCTTCAATTGTGGAATTGTCGGTACGACATTCTGCTCAAATGGCCGGGTGTCAAGTTCTGGCGGCGTCGCCTCGCGTCCGATGAAGTACAATCCGCAGGCCAGCATCACTGCGATAAACAGCGCCAGATAAATGCGATGTTGAATTTTGAGAGGCATGGGCAGTTGCTCCTATCAAGTGCGGGTATTTCCTTCACGCCACCTTGCTCTGCGCGACAAAGTACCACACTGCCAGCCCGGCGAGCAGCGCAGCAATCACCACCGCCAACAGCACCCAATACCAACGTGGCGATGTTTCACGCAGCGCTTCCAGCCCTGCCACGAGCAGCAAATAGAATGCAGGCGCAGCGGCCAGCAGATACTTTGGCGCGAAGTATACCGCCGTGCGCGGCAGCAACAGAATGAGCAAGGAAGGGATCAACAATCCTGTCAACAGGAAGCGACGCGCGGTGGTAGTAAGAAGCGGCGACAACGCGCCTAACACGACGAGAAAGAGAAACAGCAGCGTTAGCCCATCGGCCAGTGGCGAGGGCAATGTGCGCCCCACGGCGAACTCGCGCAGTGTCATCCAGGCGGCGTGCGCGGCGGCGGGCAGTGGCGCGGCAACTGTTGCTTCAATCTCCGGCGCGATCAACTGCGGCAGGTTCTGTCGGACATGCAGCGGCCACGGCAGGAACAGCAGGACGACCATCGCTTCTACGCCAAGCCAGTGTAGCAGTGGCGTGGAGTGTATTCTCGTGAAGATGGAGCGGTTCTGAAGTTGTTCGTTGACGGTCGTGCGCGACACGCTGATCCAGACCACGGCGAGCGTCTGCGCCACAGGCAGCACCAGCAGCGCGTAATGCGTGTACAGGCAGGCCAACGTCGTCAACCCATACACGAGTAGCCAGCGTGGACGCGGATCGTTCAGCCACTTCAACATTGACCAGCACGAAGCCAAGATCAAAGCCAGCGTCAGCGAATAGGTCCGCGCCTCTTGAGCGTAGTACACCAAAAACGGAGAAAGCGCGGCTAGCGAGAGCGTCAGCCAGGCGGCGCGGCGATCTAACACTTGTCGCGCCAGCACGTAAAACAGCGGCAGCGCCAACGCTCCCCACCACACCGAGAAAAAGCGAAACGTAAAAGGACCAACGCCGGCAATTTTGATCCACCCGTGCAGGAGCACGTAATACAGCGGAGGCCGATCGATGGTGTTCAGCACGTAATCGGGCGGAGCCAATGCCAGATCGACGCTCAGGCCCTCGTCAAACCAGAATGGCTTGGCGTCGAGGGTGTACAAGCGCAGGGCAAATCCCCATATCAGCACGGCCAGCAGCAACAGCGTGATTCGTAGGCGCATCAATAGATTATACTGCGGCTTTGCATTCCCCCTCTCCCGATTGGTGCTTTCTCCAATCGGGAGAGGGGGTAGAGGGTGAGGAGACGCCAAAAGCACCGATAGTCGCTGTCTATCGGTGCTCTGGCAAAAACAAGGAGGAGAAGAAGAGACGTTTTCGCCCGCTGCTCTTCGACTATATTTATACACCCGATCAATCTACTTAACTCGACTACCAGCCTACGCTTACCCTACGGTTGTGTTGGCGCAAATGAAAATCCAACGTGGCGCTAACGCAATTCTAGCCTCAAGCCCGTACACTGCTCATGTTAACTCGCTTGAACCTCCGGTATAATAAGGTCCAAGGTCGACACAGGAGGACAAGATGAACCTCAACAAATTTACCGAGAAAGCACAAGAAGCCATTCTTGACTCACAAAATCTGGCGCAGTCGCTGGGGCACCAGACGATTGAGCCGGAACATCTGTTGCTCAGTTTGATCCGTCAAACCGAGGGCATTGTGCCGCAAGTCTTGCAGAAATTGGGGCAAAACCCCGATCAACTGGCCGCCATCATTGAACGTGATCTCCAGGCCCGACCGCGTGTGTCCGGTTCCAACGTGCAGACCAGCTTGAGCAAAGCGGCCAGTGAAGTCTTAACCGCCGCCGAGCACGAAGCCAAGTCGATGCGCGATGACTTCGTCAGCACTGAACACATGCTGCTGGGGCTGGCCAAATCGCGCACCTCGATCGGCAATCTGCTCTCGGCGCGCGGCCTTAACGCCAATGCGATTTTGCAGGCGCTGATGGCCGTGCGCGGTTCGGCGCGTGTTACCTCGCAAAATCCCGAAGGCACGTTTCAAGCGCTGGAAAAATACGGGCGCGATTTGACGCAGCTGGCCCGCGAAGGCAAACTCGATCCCGTCATTGGCCGCGACGATGAAATCCGCCGCGTGGTGCAGATCCTGTCGCGGCGTACCAAGAATAATCCGGTGCTCGTCGGCGATGCGGGTGTCGGCAAGACCGCCATTGTCGAGGGGTTGGCGCAGCGCATCGTGCGTGGCGACGTGCCGGAAGGGCTGAAGCACAAGCGGCTGGTGGGTCTCGATCTAGGCTCGCTGATCGCGGGGGCAAAATATCGCGGCGAGTTTGAAGAACGCCTCAAGGCAGTGCTCAAAGAAGTCGTCGACTCCGCCGAGGTGGTGCTCTTCATCGACGAACTGCACACGATGGTGGGCACGGGCGCAGCGGAAGGCTCGATGGATGCTAGCAACATGTTGAAACCGATGTTGGCCCGTGGCGAACTCCACACGATTGGCGCCACGACGATCGACGAGTATCGCAAGTACATCGAGAAGGATGCCGCGCTGGAACGCCGCTTCCAGCCGGTGTACGTCGATGAACCGTCGGTCGAAGACACCATCAGTATTTTGCGCGGATTGAAGGAACGCTACGAAGTGCATCATGGCGTGCGCATTCAAGACGGGGCCGTAATCGCCGCGGCGACCCTCTCGGATCGCTATATCACCGATCGGCAGCTGCCCGACAAGGCCATCGACCTGATCGACGAAGCGGCCTCGCGCCTGCGCATGGAGATCGATTCCAAGCCGGCGGCGCTGGACGAAGTCGATCGCAAGGTCATGCAGCTGGAAATCGAACGTGAGGCGTTGAAGAAGGAAAAGGACAAAGCCAGCAAAGAACGCCTGGGAAAACTGGAAAAAGAACTGGCGGACTTGAAGGAACAATCGGGTGGGCTGCGCGCGCACTGGGAGTTGGAGAAGAGCGCCATCATGTCGCTGCGCTCGATCAAAGAGAAGATCGAAACGGCCAAGATCGAAATCGAACAGGCCGAACGCCGCTCGGATCTGGGCGAGGCGGCGCGCCTGCGCTATGGCACCATGCGTGAACTCGAAAAGCAGCAGGCCGAGGGCGAAGCGCGCCTGAAGGAATTGCAAAAAGATCAGCGCATGTTGAAGGAAGAAGTCGAGGCCGAAGATGTGGCCGAGATCGTCGGCAAGTGGACGGGCGTGCCGGTGAGCCGCTTGCTGGAAGGCGAAGTGCAGAAGCTGCTGCACATGGAAGATCGCTTGCACCAGCGTGTGGTGGGCCAGGACGAAGCGATTCGCGTGGTGTCGAACGCGGTGCGCCGCGCGCGAGCCGGCTTGCAAGATCAATCCAGGCCGATTGGCTCGTTCATGTTTCTTGGCCCCACGGGCGTGGGCAAGACCGAATTGGCGAAGTCGCTGGCCGAGTTCTTGTTCGACGACGAAAACGCGATGGTGCGCATCGACATGAGCGAGTACCAGGAAAAGCACACGGTCTCGCGCCTCATCGGTGCGCCGCCGGGTTACGTGGGCTACGACGAAGGCGGCCAACTTACCGAAGCCGTGCGGCGGCGGCCCTACAGCGTGGTGCTGTTCGACGAGATCGAAAAGGCCCACGACGAGGTTTTTGACGTGCTGCTGCAACTGTTGGACGATGGTCGCCTGACCGACGGGCATGGTCGCACGGTGGACTTTAAGAATACGATCGTGATCATGACCAGCAACGTCGGGTCACAGTGGATTCGCGAGTTGGGCGGGACCGATACGGCGGAGATGCGCAAGCGCGTGACGGTGGCCTTGCAGGAAGGGTTTAAGCCCGAATTCCTGAATCGCGTGGACGAGGTGGTGATCTTCAACAATCTCACACGCGCCGATCTATCACGCATCGTGGAGATTCAGTTGAGCAATCTGCGCAAACTCCTGGCCGACCGCAAGATCGATTTGCGCTTGAGCGAGGCTGCGAAGGAATGGCTGGCGGACACCGGCTACGATCCGTTGTATGGCGCGCGTCCGCTCAAACGCACGATTCAGCGGTATCTGCAAGATCCGCTGGCGTTGAAGATTCTCGGCGGCGAGTTTCTGGAAGGTGATACCGTCATCGTCGAGGCCGACCACGAAGGGCCGTACTTTGAGAAAGAAACAATCGTGGTCTAAACAAAACCGCCGCTTCTACATGAAGCGGCGGTTGCATAGTGCTAGATTTTAGTCAGGGCTTCGGTGGGGGTTAGAACAGGTATGGGCGAGTTGCTGAATCCCCTGGTGTCGCGGGTGATAATGGCGTCAACGCCATAGGCCTCGGCGCAAGCGATTTGGACATTATCTTCAAAGTCACCCGCGCTGAGTTTGCTGGCCCGTTCCAGGGTTGGCCGATCGATCGTGCAAACCTCAAATGCCTCTAAACAAGTCTGTACGGCCTTGTGCGCGGATTGTAGCCCACTTATGCGTCGACCGACATAGAAAATGTTTGTAAATGTCGTCGCTGCCAGATAGGCCAAAATCTGACCATCATCAACTGCCTGCCAGATGGCACGCGATTCTGCCGCCCAGGGTGCGCGATCGAAAAGCACATCCAACACGACATTCGTATCGAGCAGCACGTGACGCATCAGCCGTATTTCTCCAGACGGGTCTCATGGAGAATACGCCCGACCTCTTCATCTGTGGGGGCAGGCCGATCGGTCTTCAACAAGCCGAGTGCTTTGTCCAGGGTGTGACGTTTCGAGAAGCTAGGCGACAAAGCGGACGGTTCCAGCGTCTTGAGTACGTCTTGAACTAGGGCAAACCGTTGCGTCGGCGACCAGTGATTGACTGCTTGCAGCACAGTGTCATAGGTTAGGTAAGTTTCAGTTTCCATGCCTATAGTGTAATCGCTGCGGGTACGTCTGTCAAACCACAGGACCTTTAGGGTATAATTTAATCGGATAGGCTCAATGACTCTCGATCCACAGATCGAACGGCGTTTACAAACGGAACAGAACCTCTGGCTGGCGACCGTGCGCCCCACCGGCATTCCACACCTCGTGCCGATCTGGTTCGTATGGGTGGCTGGAAAAATCTACCTCTGTACCGCGGCCAGCAGTGTAAAAGTCCGCAACTTGATGCAGAATCCGCACGTGACGATTGCGTTGGAGGACGGCAACCAGCCGATCGTGATCGAGGGGCTGGCACAGCCAATCGAGCCGGCACCCGCCGCCGTGGTTGAAGCGTTTCAACGCAAGTACGAATGGAATATCAATACCGACGGCGAGTACGATCGAGTGATCGAGATTCAACCGGAGAAGATTAGAGCGTAATACGTGAAGAGCCAACTCTGACGTTTCACGTTTTACGCATCACGCAGTACGCAATACGGAGTTATCCATCATGATGCGATTTGATCGATTTACCGAACGAGCCCAGGATGCCGCCAACCGCAGCATCGAAATTTTGCAGCGCTATGGACACAACCAGGTGGACACCGAGCACATTTTGCTGGCGCTGTTGGAACAACCCGATGGCGTGGTGCCGCAAATCCTGAGCAAGCTCAACGTGGATGTCGCTGCGATGCGCGCCCGGCTGGAAGAGACCTTGCGCGCGTCGCCCAAAGCCGCGATCTACGGTGGCGGCACCGGGCAGGTCTTTATCACGCCGCGAGTGAAGCGCGTGCTGGATCTGGCCCAAGAAGAAGCCAATCGTCTGAAGGACGAATATATTTCGACCGAGCACATGTTCCTGGCGATCAGCACGGAGCGCAACACGGCCTCCGCGCGGTTGTTGTCTGAGAACGGTGTGACGCGCGAGCGCATCAACGAGACTGTCAAAGCGATTCGCGGCGGGCAGCGTGTCACCGATCCGGGCGCAGAAAGCCGCTATCGCACGCTGGAAAAATACAGCCGCGATCTCAGCGCGCTGGCGAGGTCCGGTAAACTCGATCCGGTGATCGGCCGCGACAACGAAATTTTGCGCGTCATTCAAGTCCTCTCGCGCCGCACCAAGAACAATCCGGTGTTGATTGGCGAAGCGGGTGTGGGCAAGACCGCCATCGTAGAAGGGTTGGCCCAGAAGATTTCCGACAACGATGTGCCGGAAATCTTGATGGGCAAACGGGTGGTGGCGTTGGACCTGGGCGCGATGGTGGCCGGGTCGCGCTTCCGTGGCGAGTTTGAAGAGCGCCTAAAGGCGGCGATGGAAGAGATTCAACGCTCGCAAGGCGAGATCATTCTCTTCATCGACGAACTGCACACCGTCGTCGGCGCGGGCGCGGCCTCGGGCGCGCTGGATGCGGGCAGCATGTTGAAGCCGGCCCT
>JBGSPW010000142.1:0-59630 GCA_041738395.1 Thermoflexales bacterium | reverse complement strand
AGTTGATTAAAGACCGGCTCGAAGGCGCGCAACAGGGTGCCAATCGTGAAGCGTTCAGGCATGGCGGACTCAATTCGGGCAGAAGATGGCCCAACTTAACACAGCCCGCGCTTTTTGAAAAGTCAAATTGAGAATTGCTGCTTGCAGCGCCCCGGACAAATCGGATATGCCAATTGTCACGTCAATATCATTACGTATGGCAGGTCATGTCATAGTCAGTCGTTATAGAATGCGTTAGTGAAATTCGCCGCCCATTAAACCCAACCCCGCCACCGCTATTCGCCAAACAAATTAAGACCGACCTGCTTCCCTGATCGTGATGGTCTGCGGGCCACGAGGCCGTTACACCCTTGGAGTTCACGACTAACGCCGATCACTCAGCGAATGACGACATCATTTTGATACCACAACAGGAGGATACATGAAACACTTGATGGGTTCACCGCTTCGTATCAATCGATTCATCCTGGTCACGTTTGTTTTGGTGATGACCTTATTGCTAGTTGGGCTCATGATGAATTCAGCTGGCCCGGTCCAGGCTCAGTCTGGCAACAGCCGATATGTTGCAGCAGGTGAAACATATTACTGGGGCTCAGACACCGGAGTGTATTGGAATTTCTCCACCGAAGATCCCCTGCATCGACACGGCGAATATGCAGTTCTTCAAGACAGGCAAAACTTCTATATCGGGAAGATCGGTTACGGGACCGACGGCTATCTACCCAGTGAATGCGACTGGAATCAACCTGCCACGATGGCCGCATGTCCTCTCTATGTCGGCACCAATGCCGCGACAACACCGACCAATTCGCCTGCGCGAAGATTTGCCTACTGGTACCTGACTGGTCCGGGTGTGCCTGGCGGCCAGTGTCAGGATCCTATTCCAGTTCCACAAACAGGTGACTATGAGGGTGCCCTGCAGGCGTATGGTCGCGATCAGGCCAATGCATTTGTAGACACCTATAATCAGGCATATGCCAGCACTTTGGGCGGAAATACACTCTTCGCCGATCTTGAACAACCTTGTATTAACGGTGCCGATGGCACGACTAATGGCTGCCGCACCGAAGAAGAAGTTCACCAGACGCGTGATTGTGCCTGGGGATATACCGTAGGCAGCGATCCCGGACAGCAGGCCTCAAACAGCCTGATGCTGGATGCTTTTCTGGATCAACTCAGGACGAGACTTGCGGCGAGCGGAAAGAAAGTCGGTGTCTACACTGGGTACAGCACTGTTAGCGATCTGATGGGCACTAACTATGCCTTCGATCAACCGGTAGTCATCTGGCTGGCACGCATGCTCTATACCAGCAGCGCGGCCAATCCTTTGTCAGCCTCTTTTGATCCCAACCTTATCACCAGTATTGCGCCGCAGATTTTTAATGGCGAAGTAGTCTTCGGAAAACCATCAACGGTTGGGGGATACCATCCGGTTGTTTGGCAGTTCTTCGGCGATCAAGGTGACATCACCAACCAAGATCCAGAACAGGGCTTCACCCCTCAACCCGCCAGCCCACCGTTACCGCCCGGCGCGCGCGGCTTCTATCCCGATGGAATTCATGTTGACTATTACAATGACACCGGGCCGGCTGAGATCACGCTTGAAGCGCCCATCAACTGGGACACCTTCACGCCCCCGATCATAACTTCTCAGGATGTAACCACCATCAATTACGTGTGGTATACCAACTCGCCGGCGCCCGGCGTCAACGGCACATTCTGGAGTGCCATTTACAGCGGCACGTTGTTAGTTCCCGCTGCCGGAACTTACACCTTTTATCTCGAGCAGCTGGATGATGGCGGGCGGCTGTTTGTCAATGACATGGACAATCCCATCATTAACAAATGGCGCGTACAGGGTCCGCACTATTACAGTGCCACCGTCAATTTGCCGGTCGGGCAGGTGCCGATTAAAATTCAATACGCACAAGGCCCTGGCAACGATGGCAGCATATCCCTTTCCTGGAGTTCGGACGCTTTCGCGAAAGAAGTGATTGGGCCGGCCTCGGCTCCGCCTGCACCGACAACGACGCCGACTTCAACACCGACAGCCACAGCAACACCGACGCGCACGCCAACGCCGACGGCAACGCGGACACGCACGTCCACGCCGACGCCCATCCCGCCGACGCCCATTCCACCGACACCGGTTCCCACCTCGCCGCCTGTGACATGCGGTTGGGAAGGCTGTTTCTGGGTCTGCCATCCGGCCACTCCAGCGGCGAATGCCAACCAATCGCTGCTGGCCAGCGCGCTCAGCACGACGCTGGACAACGTGGATCGCATCCAGGCGCAAGCTGTCCTGCTCTATCGCGTGCGAGATGAAGTCTTAAACCAGACGGTCGAGGGTCAGCACTACATTAACGCGTATTATGCTCACAGCGCCGATCTGGCGCAGATCATGTTGTCGCATCCAGATTTGGAAGAACAAGGATTGGATGTAGTCGATTTGTTCACACCCAATCTGCAAGCGCTGGTGGACGGTCAGGGCAGCAGTGTGACCATTACCGCCGAACAAGTTCAACAACTCCAGGCGTTTTTGGATGCACTCTTGCCATACGCCAGTCCGGAATTCCAGCAAGCCATCGCCGAGGAGCGCGCCCAGCGGCCGCTAGAGCAGTTGGTGGGCTTGACCATGGATCAGGCCTGGGAAAATCTCAATCAGGAACCGACCCCAACACCGAGCCCGACGGCGACGGTCACCACAACACCGAGCCCGACCCCGACGGCGACGCCGGCCGGATATCCTGTCACCATCACCGGTTTACGATCGCTCCTGAAAGATTTGTGGCAGGCAGGTTTGGTTGATCGACAGGTATACAAGCCCATGGATCAGATCCTGCTGGCGGCTGATCAGCTGCTCCAGCACAATCATAAAGCTGCGGCCCTGGGTTTGCTGCGAGTCTTCCTACAATTCACACAGGTTCAAAGTGGACATCACATCACGCCTGAGGCGGCACAGCAGCTGATAGACCTGGATCGCGCTGTCATAAACAGTCTGCGCTGACGCCCGCTTAGCCTCAATACTGTTAAGATACGGCTCCAAGCCCGCGTCCTCGCGGGCGGGCCAACCGCAAGGACGCGGTTGACGAGCGCTAACTAAACAGTATTGCGCTTAGCCTCCATCTGTTTGATCCCCCTTACGGAAGAAACGATTGGGATCTTCCACAAGGGGGATTGTCATCAGAAACGATTGGCCCAACACGCCGACAGTCGCAAGTTCGAGATGGCGTCAACGAATGTGCAGCGGATCACCGGATGGGCAACTGATGGAGTTGTGCGCCGGGAAGCAATACGTGGCGGCCTGAGGTGGGATGGGGTCGCCGCGTTTTTCATTCGCGGAGATTCGTGTGAATTCGTGGAGAAAATCTGCATGAAGCGCAAGCGGTACACAGCGTGCCCAAGAACAAAACGGCACCGACGATCCGCGCAATGGATTAACGCTGTGTCATGCTCACCATTGGGCATTTGATGCTGGCTTGTTTACGCTCACCGCGGATTACACCGCGGTTGTCAGTCCTCTCGTCCAACGCGCGGACAGTCTCAAGTTGGAGATGCAATCACTTGAGGGCAAGCGCTGCATCGACCTCAGCGCGAAGTGACGCGGAGCGTTCCTCATTCCACCGCGATTGAGTGGCACGCTTCGCGCAGAACGTGTTTCGGGGGTGAAGGCGGCCCGAGTGATCGAGTCGCCGCGTTTGGCTTCGTGTCCGCCGTGGCACAGGAATAGTTCATTCCCAATCTTCGAGATGCAGGCCGGGCACGCGAGAAAATTCGGACGTGTTGTGTGTGACCAAGATGAGGTCGTAAGCGAGGGCGATAGCCGCAATCATCAGATCATTTGGCCCAATGGGTGTGCCGCGGCGAGCCAATTCGGCGCGCAGGCGGCCATAAGCCTCGGCGGCGGCATCGTCGAAGGGCAGGGATTCAAATTGATTGAAGAATTTCGTGAGCAAGGCAAGGTTCGCGTCACGCCGCGCGCTTTTATATGCCCCGTAATACAGTTCCGCCTTGACTATCTGGCAGATCACAACATCCTCTCGACTCATGGCTGCCAGATGACCGGGTACGCCTGTTGTGCCGGGATTCAAGAACTGGATGCACGCATTCGTGTCGAGCAGGTACATCATTCTAAGTCCTCACGGACTTCGTATTGTCCCTGATCTTCGCGCACGAGCAGTTCGCCCTTCCAGCCGCCCGCCACCTCTTCAAAGAACCCCGGCGGCCAGCCAAGATTTTCACCGGCAACCGTCACCGGCTGCACGATAAGCACCACTTCCAAATCGGTGTTCGTCATCTTCACCGGCACCTGCAACTTCAACAGGCCGTCGGCCCCTACGCGCGAATGCAAGGTAATGGTTTCCATAGAGGCACCTCCGTTCAAAACATCGGAATCCGTTTCAATTCTATCACGAACAACGCGACTTGCGGGTAGAAACGAAACGCGGCAGGCGTCATGTAGAAATCGTCAAGGTCTGGAGAACCAAAAAGGCGGCAGGCTAAGGCGCCCAGCCAGGCGTCTCGCAGGAAGCCATATCCCCCGTCAGCAGACCGTCCTTAAACGCCTGCTGCCGCTGCTCGGACGATCCATGGGTCCACGACTCGGGCGAGACATAGCCCTGCGTCTGGCGCTGGATGCGATCGTCGCCCACGGATGCCACGGCATCCAGGCTCTGGGCGATCTCCGCATCCGTGACCTGCGTCAGGAAGCCGGTTTCGGTGGCGTGGTTGGCCCAGACGCCGGCCAGGCAGTCTGCCTGGAGTTCAGTCTGAACTGCCATGCTCTGCGGCCCCGTGTCGCTCGATCCGCTCGACTGGTCCAGCGCCCCGAGAAGGTTCTGCACGTGATGGCCGTACTCGTGAGCCAGCACGTACCCCTCGGCGAACGCGCCGCCCTGAGCGCCAAAGCGCGTGCGCAATTCATCGAAGAAGTCGAGGTCCAAATAGACCTGCTGGTCGGCCGAACAGTAGAACGGCCCGATCGCAGCGGTGGCGGTGCCACACGCGCCCTCTGTTGCCCCCGTGAACAGCACGGTCCTGGCCGGGACATACTGGCCTCCCTGGCGGGAAAATTCGTCGGTCCAGAAAGCCTGGATGCTGTTGACGAAGCCCACGATGCGGCAATCCTCGCGGGTATTCGCGTCCGCCCCGGTCTGGCACACCGCTGCCAGGCTTTCGGTGGTTTGGCTGACGCTCCCAGTCGAGGGCGCCGACGCTGGCTCAATCACGTTCGCCAGGTCGGCCGGGTTCGCACCCAGCAGCAGCGCCACCACCACGATCACCAGGCCCAGTCCGCCGCCCACGCCGGCCACCTTGGTTCCTGCCCCCCGGCCACGCCGGTCATCCACCTGGGATGAATCCAAACGAGAATTGTTATTGAATGGCATGGGTCTGTCCTCCTGTCCTCATCAGCATTCTCTAGAGTGCGCGACTGGCGCACCCGAAGATAATTCGGAATGACCGCCAGTGTCCCACCGTGTACCCCGCGCTCTGTTCGCCCATCACTCATGAGTGTATACCCGTGGCCCGCCCAAGTCTATCAGTGGACATCTGGTTTTGTTGTAGGTGAAAGGCTGTTCACTTGTCAGTGTTAGTCCTACAAACTCAGCCCGGCGGCAGGAACAGAGGAATGGGAGGGCAGTTGATGAGTTGCGGATGTCTCACGCCGCCACGCTGCGCGGCATGCGGCACACTTGCCCCACTGCGTGAAGCAGTGCGGCATCTTCGACCCTGCCCTCCCCATCGATAACGCCAAGCGGCCCACTGGCGCCTCGCGCCAGACATGGGCAAAACCTATCGACAGGGGAGGGTGATCTGTGCTCTCCCCGCCAAGCGCGCCGCCCAGCCTTTGGCTGGGACACGGCGTGTCGAACTGCTATTTGTTCGACGGGGGAAGTTGGAGGGGGCGGACAATCGCAAGTTTGAGATGGCGTCAACGAATCGGCAGCGGATCAGCGAATGGGCAACGGATGGGGTTGTGCGCCGGGAAGCAATACCTGGCGGCCTGAGGTGGGATGGGGTCGCCGCGTTTTTCATTCGCGGAGATTCGTGTGAATTCGTGGAGAGAATCTGCCTGAAGCGCAAGCGGCGCACAGCGTGCCGAAGAACAAAAACGGCACCGACGATCCACGCAATGGATTAACGCTGTGCCGTGCGCATGGTGTCAACGAATAAACAACGGATCAGCGGATGGCAGCGGATGGGGTGACACGCGGCACTGAAGTGATGGCAGGGAACGTGTTTCGGGGGTGAAGTCTTGGGGAAAGATCACGCGGCGGCCCGAGTGATCGAGTCGCCGCGCAGGTGTGCATTCAGAGCACGTGAATCAACATCCAGCAATGCGCTTAGGATGAACTGATCAATGGTCTCTGCTCTTTACTGTGCCGGGTCCAGCACCCGTCCCACAAAGAGCACGGCACCCGTTTGAGTATCGCGGATCAGGTAGACGAAGGGACGATCGACTTTTACTTCCAGCGGTTGGACAGGCGCGCTCGTCAGCTTCATGATCACTGCGGTGGCGGCCGCCGCTTCCGTCCCGCTTTCATTCACCTCGACAAACGCCTTATGGATCACGGCGCCGATAAACAGATCGCGCTGACCGGTCATGCCTGAAAAATCGGCGTTGGCGGACAGGGCCGTAGACAGGCCCAGTTCTCCCAGAGTCCCGGTCAGATCAAATGCGCTCTCGTGACGGAAACGCGGCAAGGACACTTTCACCTCTTGCGGATTCAAGCCGGCCAATAACGACGTCAGCTGTGCCGCCGTCAACTTTTCCTCGAACGCGGCAAATTGGCCGGCGTCCGGCAACAGGATGGTCATGACGGCGTTCCCGCCTTGATAGGGTAGCTCCACCAGTTGATAACCCGTTCCCTGGGCGTAACGCACTGTTTCCGCCTTCGACCAGCTCATCAAGGGAACATTCACCTGACTGCCATCCACATGCGTAAAAGGCGCATTCTGCGTAGACTGTGGATCAAACTGATAGAGCCAGCCGCCCTTGAAATAGATCGCATTTACCAGCACCAAGCGCGTAGACGCATCAACCAGGCCCGGCGCAATCAAGTCTTGAATGCGATTCTGGGTTTGCTCGCTCACCCATTGATTGATGGCCTGGCGTGCGGCCTCAGCTGCAGTCTTAAAATCCACCAGCCGCATCCCGGCCCCGTAATTTTGCGCCAGTAGATCCAGAAATTCTGAACGGAAGGTATACCCCTGCTGGCCCCACAAGGCATTGGCGCCATGCAGTTCTAACGGCTGCTCTTTTTCACCCGGCTTACCTGGCTGCAAAGCCAGGTCCAGGGCATTGAAAGCAGGGAAGAGTTGCTCGGCCGGCAAAGTAAAATGGAGCACACGCGCCATTTCGGCCGCCGTCGTGCCGCGCGCCCCGGCGTAGGTCATAGCCAATGCCGTTGAAATGCTGTGCGGCGAAAAGAAAAGATTGTTGTTCGTACCGCGCAGTTCGTGGTACAGATCCAACGCAAAGGCCAGATTACCGGCCGTTAACGTCTGAACATCCGCCGCGGGCGTTTGAGAATTGGTATTCCGCGCCAGATCGGATTTTGCAATCGCCGAGCCGAGAGCGGGGCTGCCGCACCCGGCGCCTAGAGCAAATATCACCACTATCAAGATCGTCTTTCGTAAAACAGACTTAAGCATAAAGCATCCTCCTGCTAAAAATTTCACCCTCTATGTGACGTATGCCAACGCCAAAAGGTTCCCGCGATCTTCACAGCACACCGTCACGTTGCCTTATTGGAGCGCTTTCTATGTGCGATGCGTGGACAGTATTGCTTGGGTTGGCCGGTCAAGCGCTGCGCAACACAACGGGCCTCCTCCGCGCGAGGGAAGCCCGTCTTATTTGGTGTGCATCAACCGCGTCGATCACAGACCGCGCCAGAAGCCATCCAGCGCAGCGGCCAGCAGCGGCATCGCCTCGAACTGGGGCAGGCCCAACGTCGGCTCAAGGCGGACGGTCTGCCAGTTGGCGTGCGCGGCGACCACGTCCGGCAGCGCATCAAAATTCACAAACGGGTCGCGATCGTACGCCACCAGCACCGGCAGCGTCAAGCGCTCATAGAGTTCCTGGCGCGCGTTGCGCGTAAAGAGCAGCCCACTGATGAAGCGCAGCGGTGTGTAATGCGCGCCTGGTTGATGCGCCGTGGCGTAAGCATAATCGATCAGTGCCTGCGGCACCGGCCCGACGAAACTCTGCTTCAGGAAAAACTCGATGCTGCGCCGCGTGGCGATCAGATCGAACAGCGCCAACCCCCACAACGGATTCGCCAGCGCCCGATAGGCTGACTCGGTGCGATCCTGCTCCACGGCCTGCTGCGTGGCCCGACCGGTCCCACTGGCATTGAAGCCGCTGGGCGAGATCATGGTGAGCGAGTGAAACAAGTCGGGGCGCTGCAGCGCGGCCCGCGCGGCGAACTCGCAGCCCAGCGACAACGCGATCACATCGGCCGGTTCGCCGATCAGCTTGGCGATCACGTCCACGATCGCCCCGGCATACGCCTCGGGCGTCCGGGCACAATCGGTTCGTTCGGAAAAACCATAGCCGGGCAGGTCCAGCGCATACACCGGCCGTTGACCCCGATAGTGCTCGAAGATGGGCCGCATCTCATAAGCCGACGCGGCGGCATTCACGCTGTGGATCAACAACAGCGGCCGGCCGTGGACCGATCGATCCACGTAAACATTGAGCGCGCCTACGGTGTCGCTGGACAGCGAACTGCGTTCAGCATCCACCGCGGGCAGCAGCGGCCACCGATGATCAATCGCAAACGCGCTGTAAGCCATCCAGCCGCCGGCCAGCGCCAGCGGCAAGCCGAGCGCAACGCCGGTGGCAACCACCAGACCATTGGCCAATTTATTCGAAGCGGACGGATGACGATCTATTGAGGACATGGCGATCTCCTATCTGTTCCTGCGGTTGACGAGGCGCGTGCCGTGAAGGCACAGAGATAGTATAACACCGCGCTGCATGCCCTGCAGCGCGGGACTCGGATTTCGGGGGTGAGGAGACCTCAGAGGCAAACCTTACGCGGCGACCCGGATGCATTGGATCGCCGCGTTTTATTTTACGCTACCTTCAGCTCATCTAACGGAGTTCATCATCTGCGCCGCTCACGCCCTCCAAGAATTCAGCGAAGCCCGTCAATTCGGATTTGAGTTGGTCCCATAACGCGGGCTACCTCTTCACCAATTCGCCCACACGCAATGGATCGAGACTCTCGGCATAGACGTTGCGCACCACATGCCGAAAGCGGCGATATTCGTCGAGCCACTGCGTCACAGCCACACTGATGACCGGCGGACGGAGCCCCGGCAAATCTAGTGTCATTTGTCCCAGGAGATCGCGATGCCAAGCCTCGCCCTTGGGCAGACTGCCGTCCAATTGCAAGGCGACCGCTTCACAGAGGCGTTCCACTCCGGCATAAAAGCCGTGCAGGTTCAGCGCGGCTGAATCAACGAACATGTCTTGATCGGCCCCGGCGCGTTGAGCGGCCTGCCACGCCCGTTCTGCGCGCCGCACGCTGCGATCCAGGTCTTCGACTTCGGCCTGAATTCGTGCCGCAAGGACTTGATAACCGGGGATCATAGATCTACCCCTTGCTCATTGATACACTGCCGTAGGTGACCGGAAACTACACTCATATCAATCAGATCGACCTTAAACTCAGTGAACCGGCGCTCCACCTCATTCCACGCGCGCAGGTAGGCTGGCCAAGGAATCCCTTCCACGGCCAGATCGATGTCGGACTGGGCATGAAACAGTTCGGGGTGCAACAGCGAGCCAAAGAGGCGGATGTGCGTGGGCTGATAGTTGTCGCGTAGGAAACTGGCAATCTCGCGTGCCACGGCCCACGCTCGTGTGCGGCGCGCCGCCAGTTGCGGATCGGTCCGGCGGCGAACTGTTAAAGCACGCGCATACGGCAAATAGGCAGAATAGTCACGCGGCGGTTGAATCGTCATGGCAGCTCACGACCTCGCTTCGATTATAGCACAGCACCTTGCCAATCAATACACCGCCGTGCGGCTGATTCGGATGATTGCGTAGACAGGGCCGGTTGAGCGCTTGGTCAATTGCCAGACATCGGCCAGCGAACTTTTTCGCAGATCACCTCAACTCAAACACCGCCCACGTGGCCCGCAGATTCGTATCAAACCGATCCGGAATTCGTTGCGCCCCCTGCAGATAGGTCGCGGTGGCAATGCGCACCTGGTGCGCCGCGCAGAACGTCGTGAAGTCGGCGATGGTCAACCCACGCGCGCGCGGTGCTTCATCCCACGCCTGCGGATCGGCCGGCGCGGGCGGCATGCGGCCCGTCAGCAACAGCATCAGACGACAGTGCCAGTGTCCCCAGTTGGGAAAACTCACCAGCGCGCGCCGCCCCACGCGCAGCATATTCGTCACGATCAACGCCGGATCGTTGAGATACGGCAGCGTGTAGCTCAAGATCACCGTGTCGAATGAACCGTCGGGATAATCGCGCAGTTCTTCGTGCAGGTCTCCCTGCCGCACCGTCACGCCGTTCCGCACGCAGGCCAGCACCTTCACCTCGGCAATCTCGACGCCGCGTCCCACGATGCGCTTCGTATCGATCAAATAGCGCAGCAACGATCCATCACCGCAGCCCAAGTCCAGCACCTTCTCCCCCGGCTCGATCAAATTGGCGATCACGCCGAGGTCGGCGCGCAACCCCGATCCGCGCAAACCTGCGCCGCTCATGGCGTCCCCCCGCTCGGCGGCCACACCTCGAAACGTTTCACCAGCCGATCGAGAAAGCTCGACAACAAGGCCGTCATCGTCTCCACTTCCAGCAAGAAGGCATCGTGTCCCCACGTCGATTGGATGTTGAGATAACTCACATCGGCGCCCACCGCGCTCAAGGCGCTGACCAGTTCTTTGGAATGATAGGGCGGGTACAGCCAATCGGAGGTGAAGGACACCACCAGATAGATCAAGTCGGTGCTGTTGGCAAACGCCCCGATCAAGCTGCCGCGCTCGTCGCTCAGATCGAAGTAGTCCATCGCCTTGGTGACGTACAGATAACTGTTCGCGTCGAAGCGTTCCGTGAAGCGATTGCCTTTATAGCGCAGATAACCTTCCACCGCGAAGTCCGTCTCGAAATCATAGCCGAAGCGCGCGCGTGCCTGCAAGCGCCGTCCGAACTTTACATGCATCGACGCTTCACTGAGATACGTGATGTGCCCGATCATGCGCGCCACGGCGAGTCCCGCATTGGGGCGCGGCCCGTCGTAGTAATCGCCGTGATTCCAATGGGGGTCGGCATAGATCGATTGGCGGCCCACTTCGTCGAAGGCAATCAGCATCGGCGAGTGGCGCGCCGTCGTCGCGATCGGCAGAGCGGCCCGCACCCGATCGGGATAGGCCGCGGCCCATTCCAGCACTTGCATGCCGCCCATGCTGCCGCCTGCCACGGCGAGCAACTGAGCGATGCCCAAGTGATCGATCAAGTGTGTTTGCGCGCGCACCATGTCGCCGATGGTCACCACCGGAAAACTCAGCCCGAACGGTTTGCCCGTCTGCGGATTGATCGACATCGGTCCGGTCGATCCTTTGCAGCCGCCGATGACGTTGGCGCAGATTACGAAGAACTTATCCGTATCAAACGCCTTGCCCGGCCCGATACAATCGTCCCACCAGCCAGGGGCCTGCTCGTCGGGCGCGTTGAAACCCGCCGCGTGCGCATTGCCCGACAGCGCGTGGCAGATCAAGATGGCATTACTGCGATCGGCGTTGAGCTGGCCGTACGTTTCATAAGCCAGCGTGATCGGCCCCAGCGTCTCACCGCTCTCCAGCGACAGCGGTTCGCTCTCAGCAAACGTGAAGTATTGAGTTTCGATCAGACCAACAGAATTTAGGCTGTTCATGCACCTGCCCAAAATCGATCCGCGAATTCACACGAATCTTCACAAATCAAAACCGCCGTCATTGCGACCCCGCCAACGGCGCGGGGCAGGTGAGCGCAGTCGCCAGGCGCGCCTCCGCGCACAGCGCGGACAAGGCGTGCTGGGCGGAAGCACACGCAATGACGACGGCTGAGTATTCGTGCTAATTCCTTTGATTCGTGTTAATTCGTGAGATTCGTGGATCGCTTTTTAAGATTGTGACAACGCCTGATCCAGATCCCACAGAATATCTTCGATGTCTTCCAACCCGATGCTCAGGCGCACGAAGTCGGGCGTAACGCCTGCGGTCGTCTGCTCTTCGGACGTGAGTTGACTATGCGTGGTGCTGGCCGGATGAATTGCCAGGCTCTTCGCATCACCCACATTGGCCAGGTGACTGAACAACTTCAAGTTGTCGATGAACTGGCGGCCCGCGGCCACGCCACCCTTAATGCCGAAGCCCAGAATCGCGCCGGGGCCTTTGGGCAGGTACTTCTGCGCGCGCGCGTAATCGGGATGGCTTTTCAAACCGGGATACGTCACCCAACTCACCCGCGGGTGTGCTTCCAGGAATTCTGCCACGGCTTGCGCGTTCTTCACGTGCTGATCGAGGCGCAGACTCAGCGTTTCCAGCCCCTGCAAGAACAACCACGAATTGAAGGGCGATTGGCTCGCGCCGATGTCGCGCAGAATCTGCACACGCGCCTTCAGAACAAAAGCCGCCGCGCCGAGATCGGCGTACTTCACGCCGTGATAACTCGGATCGGGCGTGGTGAAGTTGGGGAAGCGGCCGCTCGTCCAATCGAAGTTGCCGCCGTCGACGATGACCCCGCCGATCGAGGTGCCATGCCCGCCGATGAACTTTGTCGTCGAATGCGTGACGATGTTCGCCCCCCACTCGAACGGGCGGCATAGATATGGTGTGGCAAAGGTGCTGTCGATCACCAGCGGGATGTGAGACGTCTGCCCGATTTTCGCCACTTCTTCAAAAGGAAATACGTTGATGCGCGGATTACCCAACGTCTCGCCATACAATATTTTGGTATTAGGTTTAATGGCCTTGCGGAAGTTTTCCGGATCACGCGGATCGACAAACGTCACGTCGATACCGAGGCGCGGAAAGGTGTAGTTGAACTGATTGAACGTGCCGCCATACAGCGTCGAGGCCGACACGATGTGATCCCCCACGCCGCACAGCGTCAGAATCGCCATGGTCTGCGCCGCATGCCCCGAGCCTGCAGCCAACGCTCCCACGCCGCCTTCCAGATCGGCGATGCGCTGCTCGAACACATCGCTGGTGGGATTCATGATGCGCGTGTAGATATTGCCAGACTCTTTAAGCGCGAACAGATTCGCCGCGTGCTCGGTATCGCGGAACACATACGACGTGGTCTGATAGATCGGCACAGCACGCGCCTTCGTCGCCGGATCAGGCTGCTGTCCGGCGTGCAATTGACGCGTGGCGAAACCATACTTGCGATTCGTTTCGTTCGACATGATCTCCAGTCTCCTCTAAGAATTGGGGGGCTATCGGTAGTGAGGACATCCCCCTGCTCTCGTTCTGCGCGCATTGTCCCCTCCATTGCGTTACACAGATCTTCGAGGATGCGCGCCTACAGATTGGAAGAGTTACCCAGAGGAGGCGTGTGAAGAGGAACAAAAAAACCTCTTCCGCAAGAAGAGGTCACATGACAGATTGCTCACGTTCTCTCATCTTCCAGAACTTACTGCCGGAATTGGCACCTTGCTGTTTTAGAAGTTGGAGGTTTGAGGCGGGAGCACTGCACCGCCTGGGTTGGAAGTTGGAGACACACCGCGCTCCAATTTCCAACTTCCAACCTCTAGTCCAGCAGGTTGTCGAGGCATCATCGGGCCGGTCCCTCCGCCTCTCTGGATAAGAGTGTTGCTCTATTGAATTGTGGTGAGTTTATATCATACACACCGGGCCATGTCAATTGGCAATCTGCACAATTTTCTTGGCGTGGTCAGCTGTGGCTAGTGCATCAATCCCCTTGTGTGAGATAAAACTTACTTACCGCGCCGCAGCAAAATGAAACGAGGCGGCCATACTTCAGCCGCCTCGCTCAATCTGCAATCAGCAATTCGTTATGCAGGCAGTGGGGCCGGATTCGGCTTGTTGCCCGCGGGCGTCGGCGCTTCAGAGGCCGGCTTGCTGGGCCGCGGTGTTACCGGCGGCTTGCCGCTAGAACTGTCGAGCTTGGGCAATTCTTCGCCGTTCCACACTTTCTCGAAATCTTCAAAATCCAGCGATTCAATGTCGATCAGCGCCGCGGCGACTCGATCGAGCCGCTCGCGGTTTTCGGTGAGTAGCCGCAGCGCCGTCTCATGCGCTTCGGCCACGATACGCTGCACTTCACCGTCGATGACTTGAGCGACCGCTTCGCTGTAATCGCGCTGCTCGCCCAGTTCCTTGCCTAAAAAGACCAGTTCTTCCTTCTTGCCGTACACCAGTGGCCCGAGTTTCTCGCTCATGCCCCAGCGCTGCACCATGCTGCGCGCAATCTCCGTCACCTTCTCGAGGTCGTTGCTGGCGCCGGTCGTGATGTCGCTGAACACGATCTCTTCGGCCGCACGGCCGCCCAGGATACCGGCCAGCATGCCCTTCAACTTGCTGCGTGTCATGTGACTGTTGTCATCTTCCGGCAAAGACCACGTCAGACCCGCCGCAAAACCGCGTGGAATGATCGTGACCTTACGCAGCGGATCGCCGTTGGGCAGTGCGCGCATAACCACCGCATGGCCGGCTTCGTGATAAGCCGTGATCTTCTTTTCCTTGGGCTGAATCACGCGGCTCTTGCGCTCTGGGCCAAGCATCACGCGTTCCATCGCCTCTTCAAAGTCGGTCATAGCGATGATCTTCTTGTTGCGGCGCGCCGCCACGATGGCAGCTTCATTCACCATGTTTTCGATATCCGCGCCCACGAAGCCCGGCGTCGACTTAGCTAACACACCCAGGTTCACGTCTTCAGACAGCGGCTTGCCTTTGATGTGCACCTTAAAGATTTCCTCGCGGCCCTTCATATCAGGCCGATCGAGCACCACCCGCCGATCGAAACGACCGGGGCGCAACAGCGCCGGATCGAGGATGTCCGGCCGGTTGGTGGCCGCCACGACGATCACATTGGTGTCGGTATCGAAGCCGTCCATCTCGACTAGAATCTGGTTCAACGTCTGCTCGCGCTCATCGTGCGAACCGCCCAGCCCCGCGCCACGATGGCGGCCCACCGCATCGATTTCGTCGACGAAAACGATGCACGGGCTGTGGCGCTTGGCCTGATCGAACAGGTCACGCACGCGGGACGCGCCCACGCCGACGAACATTTCCACGAACTCGGAACCGCTGATACTGAAGAACGGCACACCCGCTTCGCCGGAAACCGCCTTGGCCAACAAGGTCTTACCCGTGCCCGGACTGCCGACCAGCAGCACGCCTTTGGGAATGCGCGCCCCCAGCGAGACAAATTTCTCCGGCTCTTTCAGGAACTCCACCACTTCCTGCAGATCGTGTTTGGCCTCTTCCGCGCCGGCGACATCTTCAAACGTCACCGTCGGATGCTCGCCAGTGAACATGCGCGCACGGCTCTTGCCAAACGACATAGCTTGATTGTTGGTGCCCTGCGCCTGCCGGAACATGAAATAGATCAATCCCCCCACGATCAACATGGGGAGCAAGAAACTGAGCGTGCTGAGCAGCGAGCCCCACTCCGGCGGTCGATCGACGATATACTTGACCGCCTGCCATTTCGTCATATCGACCCCAAGGTCGAGCAGCTGCGCCGATAGATCCGTGCTGGGATCTTTGCGCGACATGACAAATTCGCTAACGCCCGTTTCGACACGGACATCATCGCCGGACACCACCACTTCTTTGGCCTTACCCGCATTGATCAACGCCGCCACTTCGCTCAAGGGCACATCTTCGCTCTGCGGCGAATTACTGCGCAGCGCCGTGAAGATAATGGCGCCAATCGCGACGATGATCAATAGGTAAACCAGATTGTTTCTTGGACGTGCTGTATTCACAATAAACCTCCCGCGCAACCGTACACTACTTTATATACTCGTCGTTGAAGATTATACCTTAATTCACCATAGCCCGGTATTAGAAATGTGTAAGAAGGCCTCATCTTCGGCTTGACAGCCCCCCGGCCCTGCGGTATAGTCCGCCCACAACCGAATAGCAGTGTGGGTGTTCTGTAACCCCGGATGGTCAGGACATTAATGGCGAAGCCGGTGCAAGTCCGGCGCTGTCGCGCAACTGTAAGTTAGTCTGGTAGTCAACTGGTTCAAGTCAAGTAGTCGAAAGACGATACGACTAGGCAACCACAAGACTTTAAGACTAATAAGCCAGGTCGCCCGCCCCCATTGCCGACCACAAACCTCGCCGAAAGGGGGTGGACGCCACTGGCCTGATTGTACCAGTTGATCTACTAGAACCCCTTGTATGCGAACAAGGGGTTTTTCATTTCAAAATCGCAGTACTCGCTCGCCGCGCCGAGGACGGCGGCTTGAGCGGCTATTCAAAATCATGTTTCCTAAGGAGAAAGAACGATGTCTCGCAAATTGCTATCGCTACTGTTGCTGATCACGATCATGCTGAGCGCCTGCGCGCCGGCGGCTGTCCCCACCCCGATTGCGCCCGCAGCCCCCACGGCTCGACCAACTGCGGCGCCGACCGCGGCTCCGACCGAGCCACCCGCCCCAACAGCGACGCCGGCCCCCGAGCCGATCAAACTCACCGATGGGCTGGGACGATCGATCGAGTTGACCGCACCCGCGCAGCGCATTGTCTCGATCGCGCCGTCCAACACCGAGATTCTCTTCGCGCTCGGTGCCGGGGAGCAACTCGTCGGGCGAGAAGAGATGTCCGATTATCCGGCGGAAGCGAAGAACGTTACCAGCATCGGATCGGTCTTCCAGAAGATCAACACCGAAGCGATTGTCGCCCTCAAGCCCGATCTGATTCTGGCCGCCGAGATCAACAGCCCGGAACAGGTGAAGGCGCTGGAGGATCTGAAACTCACCGTCTACTATCTGCCAAACCCCAAGACGTTTGCTGATCTCTACGTCAATCTGGAAACCGTGGGGAAGTTGACGGGCCGATCGGCTGAGGCGGCGAAATTGAACGAATCGCTGAAAACGCGGTATGATGCTGTCATCCAGAAGTTAGCGGCGGCCAAAGACGCGCCCACCGTCTTCTATGAAATCGACGCGACCGATCCGACCAAGCCGTACACCAGCGGCCCCGGCACCTTCATCGATCTGGTGATTGGCCTGGCGGGCGGCGCGAACATCGGCGCAGAGTTGAAGGGCGCGTTCGCGCAGATCAGTTCGGAAGAATTGGTCAAGCAGAATCCCAACCTCATTGTGCTGGGTGATGCCTTGTATGGCGTGACCGCTGAAACGGTGGCGCAGCGCCCCGGCTGGGCGGCGCTCAGCGCAGTCAAGGATAAGCAAGTCTTTGCCTTCGACGATAACTTGATCAGCCGCCCCGGCCCGCGCTTGATCGATGGGCTGGAGCAGATGGCACAGCTGCTGCATCCTGAGTTGTTCAAATAGAGGGAATGAACGAATGAGCGACAGAGGGAATGAGGGATTAAGGGAAAGAGAGACGAAGTTCTCTCCCACTCGCCATCTCTCTTTCCCTCTGTCTCCGTTTGTCTGGTGCTTCCTTTTGCTGATCGCCGCGATCTTGCTCAGCGCGGCCATCGGCGCGGTGGCGATCCATCCGTGGGAGGTAGCGCGCATCATCGCTTCGCGCTTGCCGTTCTTGCACATCACGCCCACGTGGCCCGCTACCTTCGAGACGATCCTGTTCGACATCCGCCTGCCGCGCACCGTGTTGATTCTGCTGGCGGGTGCGGCGTTGAGCGGCAGTGGCGCGGCGTATCAAGGACTGTTCCGCAACCCGCTGGCCGATCCGTACATCATCGGGGTGGCATCGGGCGCGGGGCTGGGTGCAGTGATCGCGATGGCGCTGCACTGGCCCGCGACAGTTCTCGGCGCGCTGGTCATTCCGATCGCGGCATTTGTCGGGGCGTTGATCACCGTGGGGGTGGTGTATGGGCTGGCACGGGTGGGCCGCGCGACACCTGTCTCGACGTTGATATTGGCCGGCGTGGCGATTGGCTCATTCACCACGGCGATCACCACGTTCTTGATGTTGAGTTCGCAGGCGGAACTGCGCCGCGCCATCTCGTGGATGCTGGGCGGCTTTGCTTTTGGCGGCTGGCTGCCCGTCATCGCCATCCTGCCTTACATTATCACTGGACTGATCGTTCTCGCCTTGATGGGACGTACACTGAACGTGCTGCAATTCGGTGACGATCAAGCGCAGCAGCTGGGCCTGCGCGTCGATCGGGTGAAGCTGGTCGTCGTCATTGCCGCGTCACTTACTACAGCGGCGGCCGTGGCGTACGCCGGCATCATCGGCTTTGTGGGGCTGGCCGTGCCGCATGTGGTACGCTTGTTGTGGGGCGGCGATTACCGGCGGTTGATTCCGTTATCGATCATCGCGGGCGCAGCGCTGCTACTGCTGGCCGATATTCTGGCGCGCACCATCATCGCGCCGCAAGAAGTGCCGCTGGGCGTGGTGACGGCCATGTTCGGCGCGCCGTTCTTTTTGTGGTTATTGCGCCGCACCAAACGGCAAACGTTCTGGTAATTCGGAATTTGGAATGCGGAATTCGGAAGGATACCGGCGCATTCCGCATTCCGAGTTCCGCATTCCGCACTTCAAAGAGCCATGTTATCAATCGAAGATGTCACTATCCGCTATGAAGCGCGCCCGGTGCTGCGTAACATTTCGCTCGACGTGAAGCCGGGCGAGGTGCTGACGCTGATCGGCCCGAACGGTGTGGGCAAATCGACGTTGATCCGCGCCATCAGCGGCAGCCTCAAACCGATCGGCGGACGCGTTACCATCGACGGGCAGGAGGTACATCGCCTGCGCGTGGAAGAGCGCGCCAGGTTGATGGCCGTCGTGCCGCAAGCCGTCCGCCTGCCTGAATTATTCACTGTGTTCGATACCGTGTTGATGGGTCGCACGCCCTATCTGGGCTGGCTGGGCCGTGAGGGTGAGAAGGATCGATCGGCGGTGTGGGCGGCGCTGGATCGCACCTGCACGCGCGAGCTAGCCGATCGACCGATCGGCGAATTGTCGGGCGGCGAACAGCAGCGGGTCATGATCGCGCGCGCGCTGGCGCAGTCGGCCCGCACGTTGTTGCTGGACGAGCCGACCGCGCATCTCGATCTCAAGCATCAAGCGGGTGTGTTGAGTCTGGTCTGCGATCTGGCGCACGCCGAAGGTTATGCGATTTTAATGGCGCTGCACGATTTGAATCTGGCCGCGCAGTATGCCGATCGAGTGGCGTTGTTGTCCAATGCCAGCCTCGTCGCGATCGGCACGCCGGAAGAAGTGTTGACCGAAGTCAATTTGAGTCCCGCGTACGGCTTGCGCATCACCGTGTACGAACACCCCGCGCACGGCGCACCGCTCGTCCACGCGGAACATAGATAATGGGACACGGATTGGGCGGATAACACGGATGCCCACGGAAGGATCCAAAGAAAAATCCGTGCTGATCCGCGCGAAGCGTCCGTTCCATCCGTGTCCAAGAAATTGGAGCAGTCAAATGCCACGTTTGACCAGCATCTATACGCGCAAAGGCGATGAAGGCGAAACGTCCTTGGGCGGCGGGCAGCGCGTGCCCAAGGATTCACCGCGCGTCGCGGCGTATGGCACCGTTGATGAATTGAATTCGGCCATCGGCGCAGCAGTGGCGCATGGCCTGTCGCCGCGCTTACTAGAGACCCTGCCCGTCATTCAGAACGAACTGTTCCATCTCGGATCGGATCTGGCGTTCCGCGAAGAAGACAAGCAGAAGTACCCACTGCCGCAGATTGAAGAACGGCACGTGCAGAAGTTGGAAGAGCTGATCGACGAGTTGAATGAAATCGTCGGCCCATTGCAGAATTTTGTTTTGCCCGGTGGATCGATCGGGGCCGCGCACTTGCACGTGGCACGCACCATCTGCCGCCGCGCCGAACGCGCTGTGCTCACCTTAGTGCGCGAAGAACCGATCGGCGGACTGGTGATGCCGTATCTCAATCGCTTATCGGATCTGTTGTTTGTGATGGCGCGCTATGAGAATCAGCAGCGGGGCGTGCCGGAGCCGTTGTGGAATTCGAGACTGTGATCGTCTTCATGACCGCCCACGCCACCAGCGATCCGATCGCGCCCAGCGCATACAGCCAGTAGCCGCCGACCTGATCAAAGATGAACCCACTGATCGGCGCAGCAATCATGCGGATGAACGAGGCCAGCGTCACATTAAACAGGGCCAGCGTCGTGGTCACTTGCCGTTCAGGCGCGGCCTCGATGATGAAGGTGAACACGGCGACAACGTACCAGCTGAACGAGAAACCACCCGCCACGCGCATGACGACCAGCGTCGGCACCGACGGCACGAGCAGCACCCCCGTCAAGCGCACCATTTCTAACAAGAACGAATAACGTAATAAGCGTACGGCCCCGTAACGCCGCACCAACCGATCGGCCCACAACATCCCCGGCAGTTCGATCGTCGCGCCGATGGTGCTCATCAAGCCCACAATCGCTTCGCCCGCGCCCAATTGCTTCAAGTATAAGCCCTCGAACGAACGCAAGCCATACATCATGAAGAGAAAAATACCCAAAGCCAGCGCCAGCTTGCGCAGGCGGGGATCGCTCAACACCAGGCGCATCGACTGGCGCAGATTGCGCTTGGGTTGGTGGGGAACGGCCGTCGAAGTGTTCTTTGACGGCAGACGGATCAACCCCACCGAACCGGAGCCGCTGACATAGCCGATGGCGTATCCGACAAAAGCGACGATGAGGCCGAAGCGTTCACTCAACCAGCCACTCACAAAGGCCGTGATAGCCCAGCCCAACGAGGCGAACAAGCGCACGCTGCCAAACCCCGATTGGACCTTGCTCAACACCGCCAGCGCCAGCGCATCACTACTGGGCGATGAGCCTGCATTCAGTAGCGCATCCAACACGACGATGACGGCAATCAATCCGAACGAGGCTTGCTGGCTGAGGAGGAGCATCAAGCCGGCTGAAGCCAGCAATTCGAATTGCAGCAGGCGGCGCGGCCTGGAAGCGGCATCGCTGAGGCGTCCCCAGAGAGGCGCGGCGATCAATGCGGCCAGCCCGGCGAACGTGGAGAGCAAACCGATCTGCGTGCCGCTGAGGCCCTGCTGTTTGAAGAACAGCGCCAGGAACGGCAAGAGACACCCGCCGCCGACGCCCAGCAGGAAGTAGTAGGAACGAAGAATGGATAGGTTGCGTTTGGTCAAAGACATGAGTCGTAACGCGTAATAGAGTGATGCGTAGTTACTACTCAGCCGCATCCTGAGCGGAGCAGCCAGCGCGTTCTTCGACTACGTTGCACTCCGCTCAGAATGCGCTGGCTGCGAAGTCGAAGGATAGCGGGTTGAGTAGTAACAATGCGTAAGAGACAGACAGAAACCGGATTTCTCCAAGAACCAAGAAACCCGGTTTCTATTCGGGCGCGATTCTACACCCGATTGTGAAAAGACAGAAACCGGGTTCCGGTTACGCGTTACGTTTCACACCTTACGTTTACGCAGCACGCATCATCCATTTGCTTTTCTGCGCATCTTCACTACAATCGTTATACTTTTTCCCACAGGACCGCGCCATGAACTCCACCGTGCAACGATTCGCCTCGCGCCGCTTTGATGTGCTGCTCACGCTGGTTGGGTTTCTGGGTGTCGTACTGTTTCTGACGCTCTACAACGAAGCCTTTCCCGACGCGACAATCGATCTGACGCTCTCGCGCGATCAGATCGCGCAGCGCGCCAATGATTACCTGAAATCGCAAGGCTACGCTGCCAGCGACTACGAATCCGTGGTGAACTTCAATCAAAGTTGGTGGGCGTCCGTCTATATGCAGCGCACGCTGGGCGTGGCCGAGACCAATCGGCTGGTGAAGGCCGAACGGCTCCCCATCTGGACGTGGAACGCGCGTTGGTTCAAACCGCAGCAGCAGGAAGAATTCTCGCTGGAGCTCATGCCCGACGGCGAAGTGATCGGCTTCTCGCACACGATCTCGGAAACGGCGCCCGGCGCGGCGCTCGATCAGGATGCGGCCCGCGTTATCGCCGAAAAATACCTGACAACCGATCGGCAGTTAAACCTGAGCAATCTCGAAGAAACCTCGGCGTCGTCGCAGGAACAGCCCGGCGGACGGATCGATCATCGCTTTGAATGGAAACGCCGCGACTTCGCGATTGGCGACGGCGATCTGCGCTGTTCGATCAGCGTGCAGGGCGATCGGGTGGGCAGCTACTGGAATTGGCTGCGTGTGCCGGAAGCGTTTGAACGCGATTTCTCAACCCAGCGCAATATCGCCGGCTATATCAACAACACCAGTTACTTCATCGGCTTCACGTTGTTCGCGGCGATCGCCCTCAGCGCGCTGGTCATCGGCGGGCTGCGCGGTGTGATCGAATGGCGCACAATGTTGATCCCGGCACTGCTGGTGGGCGGCATCTCTTTGTTGTCCGGCCTAAACACTCTGCCGCTCTACAAAGCCGGTTACTCGACGACGGACAACTACGTATTGTTTTGGTTAAGTAACTTCATGAACATTCTGTACAACGCGCTGTATAACCTTGTCTTTGTCGCCATCCTGTGGCTGGGCGGCACGGTGCTGACCAAGCAGCGCTGGCCGCGCCAGGATAAAATTCTGCCGCGCGGCGATCGCTGGTTGACGCTGTCGTTGTATGGTTGGCGCGGCCTGATGCTGGGCGGGGTGAGCTTTGGCTACGTGACCCTGTTTTACGTCATCGCCGTCAAGTTCTTCAACAGCTGGACGCCGCTCGATGCGCCGGGCGGGTATGCGGTAGCGACACCGTTTCCATTTCTGGGGCCGCTGCGCAGCGGGATCATTCCAGCGGCCACAGAAGAGTTGCTGTTTCGGCTCATCGGCATTACGGCAGTCTTGCTCGTGTTGAAGAAACGCTGGCTGGCCTTGTTAATTCCGGGCGCATTGTGGGCCTTCGCGCACACCGGCTACGTCACCGATCCGATCATTTTGCGCGGCATCGAATTGACGATCGAAGCGGGACTGATCAGCGGCCTGTTCTTTTTGCGCTTCGGCCTGTTCACCACGATCATGGCGCACTTCGTCTATAACGCCGGATTAGGCGCCCTGCCCCTACTGCGATCGAGCGATCCGTACTTCGTCTTTTCTGGCCTGATTGTGATCGCGGTGATGTTCGTACCCATCCTCCCCGGTGTGATCAAATGGCTGCGGCTGCGCGCCCACCCGATCGCCCTGGCGGTAGCGGCCCCGCAGATCGATCGCGCCACCGTGGACGATGCCGATCGCTTGACCGCGCTGGCGATCAAAGATACCGATTGGTCAACCCTGCTGAACGATCCGTCGGTGGTGGTGGTGTGCGCCAGAACCAATCCCGAAATCGTCGGCGTGGCCGCGGGAAAGATCGAAGAGGATGGCACGGCCAAGATTATCACCACGTATATCGTTCCCGCGCAGCGGCGGCACTACCTCGGCAGCGAGTTGATCGATCACCTGACGAATGTCCTGCGCGAGCGCGGCGCAAAATTCATGGAGGTTACGATTGCCTGGCACGATGCTCTTGGAATTGGCTTCTTCGCCGGTCAAGGCTGGAAGCAGCGCGTGCGCGTGTACGGTCGATCGCTGTTACCGCCGGAGGCAAGACCCACCGGCAGGCGAGCGAAAATCCGCGCGTGGTTCAAACGATTTCAGAATGAGCCGCTCGATTGACACGTGAGCGGAGGCGGCTTATGTGCCGCAGAAACGGGCAGCCTAAATTCCACGTCAACTGCGGTGGCTTGCAGAAGTGCGGCAGCTGTCACTTTCAGGCCCTGATGAAAATGTGTTTCACGCGAATGGCCGATCCGACAAGGAAGTCATTGGTCGGTGAAATGCTGCGTGGTAACTGCGGCCTGAAGGCATAGCGCGCACGCTCAATTTCAGCAGATCGGCAGTCGCGTGCTTGATCTTGTTTGAAGTGGGCACGTTGGCGCGATGTGTTTCATCCACCGGATTTACCGTACGCGTTGGCTGTGGGCGGCTGATGTTGGCCAGACTGAGCGCGTGATGTTCTTCAGGCAGCCACCAGGTATGGATGCTCTTGGTAGGCGAATCGGGGTGAGGTTGTTGTTTTTTTGTGATGATTCCAAGCGAGGCGGCCAAGTCAAGCCAAGCTTCTGCCTCTTGCCGACTTTGCCCAACTCCAAGCTGGCGCAAGAACTGGTCCAACGTCATGCCGCGTGCCAGGAAATTCGAATCGACGTAGGGCATGTGCCGCTCGTGCAGGCAATAGGCAATGCGGTCCGGCAGCCACTCGATCAGATGACAAATAGCTTTCACGAGCGGGTGTGCCAGGTTCGGAGCAACTGTGTCGGCGGCATGTTGGGAATTGTTCGCCCCGAAAACAAGCCGTTCAGATCGGATGAAGAGGCCGGCCATACTGGCTTGATGCAATTGTTCCTCTTCAGCTGATGACAACGCCAGTTTATCGATGTAGGCCCACTTCCAGTTGCGCTGCCGAAGTTGATTGACAATTCGTATGATCAGGCCGGCATAAGCAGGAACCCCGCTGATCTCGTTGACTGTATCATTGGCCTGTGCGGCAAGCAGATCATCGAAATAGCGTACTTCGTCGGCGGCCTGTTCCAAAGCGCGGCTGAGGCAACTTCTAAGACTAACGATAATCACCACGTGCCCGCGCTTTTGGGACGTTTTCACCACGGTGCAGAAGTCACTATCGCCTGTGACCAGTACGATTTTACGGCGCGGATTGAATGAGATCGAATCCTGCTCAATGATCGTGCGCACGTCGTCCACGATTTTCATATCGGACGAATTTTTTCCGCGTTGGCTAATGACGTCGCAGGTCTCGACGCCCCATTGCTGCAGCTTGTCTTTAACAGCACGGCTGGCACGGCTGGCACGGTTGAAGAGCATGTCCCAGTCTGCGTAAGCCACCAGGTGCACTTGAGTGCCTAGATCGGCGACCGTCACTTTGACGGCCTCGACGATCTGCTTCAAATCAGTCGATAGGCCGGCCCGCTCCAGGCCGATATACAGATTCTCGAAATCCATGCGGACATCAACCTCAGGCAGACGACCACCGTCTAGCGACAGTACTTCAACAGAGGGGAATCGGTAGGCGGCCCTAACGAGCAAGTTTGAGGTGAGCCACTGGCCTGAATTCATGTCCCAGGGTGAAGTTGGCCGGAGCCGTGTTCCATAAACAAGCGCCGCACTTTCTTGCAGCGAGGGAGTGTTTGCTCTTGAATTTGTGCTGTAGTTCCAGTTCATGCCGCACCTCCCATGATGTGGATTCTCCCTGCATAGCCTGCTTCGTATCGCCGCTGGCACGTGGTGCAATATTGAGCGTCGGGCTGGATTTCCAGGCGCTCCTCCCCAAGGGGTTGGTGGCAGTTCTCGCATTCTCCGTAGCGGCCGTCACGAAGACGCTTAAGGGCGCGTTCAAGGCTGTCGCGTTTGCGATTGTTCTGTGCGTGCAACAGCAACGTTGTCGTTGAATCGAGTCCGCCAAAGGGATCGTGTAGCTGAACGCACACGATGGCTAGTTCATCTTTGAGCCGCTTTTCGATTTGTCTGCGTTGAGCCCGGTTCATGGTGACCTCCGCATCGAGTATAAGTTGAACGGTATGGCCCCATTGTACGAGCAGACAGGCGGTTGTAAGCTGGCGGAAGACTCATTCTTGCCTTTTGATTTCCTCACAATTGCCTCACAGCAGTTTCTAGAAAACACAGCGCCCTGATTGTGCAATGACAATCAGGGCGCTGAGAGTAGAGCCTGCTCTGTGGCGTTCAGGCGGAAAGGGATTCGTCGCTGCCCCATTTCAGCAAGCGTAGACCTTCGAGTCGCAGGATATCCGGGTAGATGGCTTGATAGACTATGCAATAAGGCGAGCGGGTATCAGCACGGCCAGCGGTGCGATAGGTCAAACGCGGACAACCGCCCGCACACCAATAACGCCAGGTGCAGTCTGTGCAGCCTTCTTTGGCGGTAACGGGCACGTTTTGAAAATCAAACAACGGCACTTGAAGGTGAAACAACAAATCAGGGGCGGTGATATCTGCAAGGGGATGAGCAATATCCATTTGGCAGCGAGCGACCCGGCCATGTTGATCGATGACCACATAGCTGCGTCCCACGCCACACGGGTATTCGTGCGGAGCATGGAAAGCGCTGCGATCAATCAAGCCGTCGATGAGACGACGGCGCGGCAAACGGTTTTCAATAACAGCTAGGGCCGCTTTCAGGCCGGCAATCAAACGATCCTGATCGTTCCGCGGGTCAATCGAGGGGATAGCAGCCTCGCAGTCGCGGGCGAAGTTGAGATTGAAACTCAAATCATGGTCGAGCGCAAAGGCGACGGCTTCCGGCAAATGATCGATATTTTGCGGCGTGACGGTGATGGAGAGATGAGGCGGCAGACCGGCGACAATGGCCTTATCAATCGTGCGGGCGATGCGCGCAAAGCTGCCGTGGCCGTTAATCAAGGGCCGTTGCGCATCATGGGCCGCGCCAATGCCGTCGAGCGAAATTGCCAGGCGGATATTTTCCGCACGAAGATAATCCAGCATGGAACGAGTCAGCGAGACGCCATTACTCAACACCACTTCGTGCAACCCCAGTTTTGATTGAGCAGCTAAAGCGCGGGCCTGCTGATGCAGCACCTTGAGCAGATCAAATTTCAAGGTCGGTTCGCCGCCGGCATATTTGAGTTTGACTGAAGCGAAACCGCGCTGTGTCGCCGTACGAAAGACAGCAGCCACCGCCTGGCGTCCGATGTCTTCCGTCATCGATTCAGCGGACTTATGGAGATAGCAATAAGTGCAGCGCAAGTTGCAGGCGTTCGTAAGATGCAGCCAGGCGGTGAGGGTGCCGGGCTGTGAAGGAATGGGCTGCGGCTGGTAATTGGAGGGCACCAGTAACCCTAGGTCAACGAGCTGCTGAGCAGTTACCGCCGCATCTTGAGGAGAGATGCCTTCGAAACGTGAGAGGTTATCAAGGGCGCGGGGGGCTTCAAAGGTGTTGAAGATCAAGCGAGCGGCAGAGTTGAGCACCACAACGTTGGCGGATCCCAGCAGATTAAATACCAGTTCGTGTTCGGCGGGTAGTTGTGCGCGATATAAACCGGGAATGATTTGCCATTCTGAATCTACGTTTCCTGCCCGAGTCTGTGCGGCAGTAGAACTGCTGTCAGGACAAGCGCAGTCGCCTTCAATTAACGTGGCGAGGTTCCCAATCAATACTATTGTCTTGACGTGGATCAAGATGCAACTTCCGAAAAGATTTGCAGGCCTCTTAAAATGGTGGCTAATAGAAGTCTAGTCTCGCTAAGGCTTGGGCTAGGCAGATTTAAAATTGAGATCTGATGTATGCTCGTCTGACAGCGAAACACGTGGCATAGGCGAGGAGACTTGCAATTCTGCGCGCGTATTTTCCTTTGAACCGTGAGATAGGGTAAGCCCACTGTCTGGGCAGGAACAATCGTCCTCAGTGAGGTTAGTTGGTTGCGAGATCAAAATCATGGGCTGCATGGTCATGTTTCATCCTTCCTAAGATCCTATATACTAGAGCGCAAATAACCTCGAAGACTACGATTAGTCTTTATACACTACATCCATATTCCGTTTTTGTAAATACGTATTTCTACTTAGCGCCAAATCTGGCAACGGGAATGACCAGATATCGAGAATCGATACAATGTTCCTAGATTTATGTTCTGTGAAAGTGGCATGATACACAAAGAAAAGCCGTGGCTGACGTCAACCACGGCTTTCAATGCACCGATCGTTAAAAGCTACTAGAAATACCACAAAGCGCGACGCTTCAAAAACTGCTTCAGAGTCGATCCTTCTGGCCGGTCATGCAAATGATATTCTTTTTCAAGCCGAATTACTTCGTAGGCAACAACGCTCATTTCATCCGCGGTAAAATTCTTAAAGTGATCGTAGATTTCCTCCTTGGCCCGCCGAATTCCGATATAGTGTTCGCCGTAAAGTGAGCTGTACTGCAACCCCCAAAAGTAGCTGTCAATCGTCTCAAGCAATAACGCGCGACGTTCGGTTTCTTTAGCTTTTTCGGTGTTTAGGTATCGATCAAAAGCCCGATGTCCTTGGAGGATGTGTTTCTTGCCAATGAGCGGCCACAGCAAAACTTGAGCGTCTGCGCGGAAGATTGATGACTCTCCCGTATCCTTGTTAATGTAGTATTCAGGAGGAACGGCCTGCTGCACGCGTCGCAAGGTATCATCAATCAGAGTCGCATCACCTACATACATGCCCAGCCAGGCCAGATCCACCAGCGCATCTACCTGCAAAGACAATTGTTTATTGTCCTTGGCAATCCGGGCCGCTTCATTCAGCGCTTTGATGCCTTCATCTTGAAGGCGGCGAACATCATCATAAGGATTGGGCGATTCCCGATAGGCTACAATCCAGTCTCGGCATGCACACCCGACCTCAATGAGAGCTTCGGGCTGACGCGCCATTTCGCGAATCTCGGCAAAAATGTCATACGCATCACGGGCATGTTGATGGGCAGCGCGCAGCAAATTGATTCTATCTTCTGACCGAGAGACAGCATCTGTTCGACTATGGCGGCGCTTGGCTTCAGCCAACACTCTCAAAGATAGGCCCGTCCCACGTTGATAGGTCAGGGCACGGAAGAGAGCCAGCGCGGTTTCAGACTGCTTGATGGCGCGTTCATAATCGCCCCGGTGTATGGCAATACGAGCAAGCGTGCTATAACTCATCGCCACCGGCACCCGCGCACCTAGTTGGCGGCGGCGCTCCAACGCATCCTGTACCATGTCACGGGCATCGGACCAGTACCCAAGTTCAGCCGTGGCGAAGCCCATGTCATTGAGAGTGTTAGCCAGCTCAACCTCGATATTAAGTTGCCGCCACAAAACTGCCGCCTGGCTGTAGTTCTCAACCGCTTCACCGGTATACCCGCGAATACGCTGTAGGTAACCGCGATAGTGATAAGCCAGCGCCAGACCGGCATTGGTAAGCCAGAGGGTTAATTCAGCCAAGCCCAAAGTGGAAGTTGAATTGACGATGTTCTTCAATGTTTCGATGGAGCGCGTGAAGTTCTGGTAGGCCTGTTCAAATCTGTCCGTACCCCCTAAGTACGTCAAAGCGACACCCGCCCATATCTCTAACTCAGCCTTTTCAAAAACGTTAGCCGCCAACAAATAGAGCGGTTGTTCCTTAAGCGATTGAGCTGCCTGAAGCATCTGGCGGTAATTTTGCTCGGCAAAGGCTCGCAAGACAGGACGCAGCGCAATCGACCAGACTACCACATTGAGATCTAAGCCTGCGCTGGAGCGACCAGGGACGCCAGCATCGACTTCCGCCTGGAAGGCCAGCAGTTCAGCTTGCAATTGCACATCCAACGCAGTGTCACATGCTCTGATCGCATCTCGACCATACCGGTAAAAACGCTGATAGCCGCGCACGGCATCCTGCCGCAAGCGATAGTAGACGATTTCGGTAAGAATTGCCTGACGGGTAGCATGGACTTCAGCCAGGCGTTCCAGGTCCAGCTGCGTTTTGCCCTCCACTTCAGCCGGCGCATACAATCGATCCAAGTCTAGCCGACATCGATTACGTTGCTCGCGATAGTAGCCTAGAACGGCGTCGGCGGCACGCGCCTGCGGAACATCATCATGGACGGCATACACCTGTCGCTGCAAAATAGCATACATTTCATCATGCAGAAACACTCGCTGATCTTTGGGCCGAATTTTGACGAACGAGAGCGCCTGCACTTCCAACAGTCGTTCGCGCGCATTTTCTTCCGACACGTTCAACATCTGTGCGAGGAGCTCTTTATCTGCACCTTTCGGCAGGCGGCCCAACGCAATAATTGTCTCGCCCAGCGGTGTCGTACTCAAACGCGCGACAATCTGGTTCTCTAAGGCAAGCCGTGCCTCGGACAATTTGGCTTGGTCTTGTTCGGTAGTAACGGGATCGGTGGTGCGCAAGATTTCGGGTAACTGGCCTGGCGTGACACTGAGGTAGTCGATAAAGAGAGCCAGCAGAATAGGCCGTCCGCCGGAGTAACGATGAGCCATTTGCCGAACATGCGTTGGCAGATTGGTCACACGCTTTTCAATTGCGGAATCACCGTTGGCCCGGGCAACTGCGCTGACCGCCTCAAAATAGGCTAGGCTTTCATCTTCAGTGAAGTCGCCCACCGGTATGCCCGTCAATTGAACCTGTGGATTCCCGGCCAGATCATCAAGCAACGTTTCTGCTGCAGGACGGCCGGCCATGACCACGATGACATTCCCCCACTGCGACAAAGCATTGACCAGCCATGTCCAGGCTTCCGCCGTTTGCTTGATTTCAATCGGCGTGTTCTTTAACCCGTAGACGTAGCGCTCAGCCGTATCTAGCGTGATGACCACTCGCTGCTGCCGGGCGAGCGCCCTTAAATCGTCGCTAAACGCACTCAGGGTTCGCTCGCGCTGCTCTTTTACGCCAACGCCCTGCCCCAGCAGATTCAGCCGCTCTAGGTTATGGCGCTCACGGTCGTAATTAGGGAAAAGTTGATTAGACGAGTTGAGGGCGTCGGCAATTTCAAACGCGAGTCCGATAGAAGTATGCGTTGGCACATGATACAAATCAACCACCTGCCGGGCGACATGCAACCCCTCCATTTTTTGGGCGCGTTCCAACGTGGCGCTCAACAGCCGCGTCTTGCCAATGCCGCCATCGCCTGTCAGGAAAATCACCTGGGGCTGTGTACCGGGCTGCTGTAGAACTTCGTCGATACGCGCCAGAATACTATCGCGGCCTACCAAATTGGGTGTGGCATACGCGCCTAGATACCTATCAGTCCAGGTGGAAGCAGCCATGCTGGTCTCCTTGTTGGAAATGAGTTAAAGGGATGATCTTCCTCAAGTGTAAACAAATCAAAATGCAAAACCGAGCCGATCAGTCAACTGAGCTCAACACTTGGCTGCGATCGGTTGTGGTAGCAACAGCCTCAGCGCTGTGTCCCTGCAAAGCACGGGTATGAGTTTCCGCCCTATCCTGATAATAACTTCGTGATTTGGGATACTTCTCCGCCCACGCGGTATACATCTGACAGGCTTGTTCTTCCAGCAAGCGCCACTGGGTGCTGGGTTGCTGCATCTGCAAAGTATTCAAAAGAATCAAGCGTAATGATTTGTCAATGACAAACTGGCTGTTTTCCCAACGCATCAAATGGGTGCGGATGCATTCGTCGCGAGCCTTGCGCACGCGGGGCGTAGTCCATTCGCCGCCGTCCGGGCCAAAATACGCTGTAAACATGAGGATCATTTCATCTTCGCGGAAGCCGTCTAACACGCATAGCGCTTCAAAATACTGGCGCACCCGCCGGCTGCGGTGCGCCGGCTGCACGACGGAGAGCAGAACCCGCACGGCCTCATCCATGGCTTCGGGCGTGTCTTCATTTTGTGCCAGCAGCAAGTTGACGAGAGGATGACCGCCACCCAATTCATGGATTTCCTTGGGCGAAAGGTGCGGCGAGATATGCTGTCGTTCGAGTTGATGCTGGATGGTCGTTTCGTCAAAGGGTTCTAGCTGCTTGCTTTCCATATCCACGCGCAAATAGGGCGACTCCCAGGAATAGAGCTGCCCCCGCCCGGTTATTACGATCAGGACTCGGGGCAGCAAAGCCAGTGGCGCCAGCAGGTGCGTCTCCAATTTGGCCAGAAAATTCCAGTCGGCTTCAAGCACTGAATCCAGAATCAAAACTAACGCCTGCGCTGAGAATGCTTTTTCAATGTCGCGCGCCAGCCAGGTAGAGAGTTCGCGGGGCGAAGCGTCTTGCGCCGTCGTGGTGTTGAGGCGGCCGGCGACCCACTCCAGGATCGAGCGCGTCGCCATGTCAGCGTCGCCGACTTCTGGAGAGACATCGATGAAGTATTCATTCTCGGTCGGCTGCCATTCTTCAGGCGCGGGATAGAGGCCGATGAGCAGGGACGTAACGCCAGGAATCGCAGGTAAGACGGTGCGCGCGAGATGCAAAGAGAACCACGATTTGCCGCTGCCACGTTCGCCCTGAAACATCAACGCGCGGGGTCGATTGGTTTCGCCCTGAAGGATTTGACGGGTCAGTCCTTCAACCAGAGCAGTTTCGGCCTCGCGATCAACGAAGGTTTCCGGCGAATAAGGTAAGCGGGCGTTGTTCATCTTCTCTCTCCTGTCGCAGACAGCGAATAAGCCAAGAACGACGAACGTTCTTGGCTTCCCGTTTCATTATTGACTGACGATACTTTCTGGCGTGTGGCTTAGATACCAGGCCACGGCCGCGTCGAGGTCGGCCTGCTGCAGCTGATCGGCCTGTCCGTTGCGGCATTGGCTCGTGCGCACGGCATATTCATACAACACGCGCCGCGCCAATACGATGACCTCGCGCGGATTGGGCGGGGCTAGTTTGACGAGGGTGGTCTCCACATCGCGCAGTTCCGAGCTGCTGAAGGCATCCAGGCTGCCGAACTTGCCCTGCGTGGCGCTATAGATTCTTCGTCGTATCAGTTCTGCGAGCAATGTCGGAGTCCATTCCAGGCGAGCGTGACGCACCGTTGGCCACAAGTCGCCCAGGTGGTGCATCAGCGGAGCCTGGATCTCTTCCGACAAAAAGCCTTTCACGTAAATGCGTCGTTTGGCCCACTCCGGCACACGCACCAGCAGCGGCCTCAGCCAATCGATGACTTTGGCTGGATCGGTGGAGGTTTCCGGCAAGGCATCGACCCCGTCGACCAGAATGAGCACGGAGCCGAAGTGGAGTTTCTCTTGCAGACAATTGATCAGTTGATCGAAATGTTCTTCGGGTTCCGGCAAAACCGATCGTGGGGGGCGGACCGCTGACAATGCTGCGCAGAATTGGGTCAGCTGCTGGGGATCGGGCGGATTAGGCAGGACGTAGGCCCGATCGAGCAGTGGCGGCAACGAGAGCGGAGTGCCGGTTTGCCGCAAAATGTCCACATAGTGAGCGAGCGGGCCGGGCAGCGACGCGTACAGAAAGGCCGCGACTTGTTGCCGATCCGATGGCGTCAGTGCTAGAAATCGTTCTGGACGGAAGGCCAGGCCAATTAACAGGGCCGCCGCACCATCACAGGCGAGTTGACGCAGCAAGTTGGTCGGTGAGGGCCACTCATTGTGATTGGCCGGTGTGAAGATGATGGGAAAAGGATGCGAACCACCGAACGAAATCCAGCACGATCGGGCGGTGTAGATACGCATCGTCGTTTTGCCCCCGCCCGCTGGAGCAAAAATGAAAGCGGGCGCGTCGTTCCAGGCCACTGCCGCAAAAATGTCGTGACCGACGATATATTCGCCTAGATGTGGATCGCCAGAAGCTTCGAAGTAAGAGAATGGATCGAAGCGAAACCCTAGTTGTTTCAACACCGGTTCTAATGTATTGGTGGGAAAAGGTTCCCAGGTAAGTTGCACAGGCCAGCCTCGTATTATCCCCTTGCAGGGAACGGGTGAAATATACCTGACAGGCTGGCTGTAGTGTATTACATTTCTCTCGCAATGCGCTTTCGTTGCCCTTACGAAGCCCTCACAATTACCTCACCAAGCATGGCGCAGAACGACCGAGTTCACGCCCATGACGGTTTCCGAAACGATATAGACGGGGTTGGTTGGATCGGGCTCAATTCTTTTGCGCAGCCGCCACAGATTGGTATCGATGATACGGCCCCAATCGTCGGAGTGCTCCCAGAGGTTGTCCTGCGGAGATTTGGGTTCGTGGTCAAGATGTCGGTGCGCGATGAAATAGAGTTCGCTGCGGGTGCAAGCGCGCTGGCGATTTTGATACAGATAGCGCAGCAAATTATAGGAAGCGGGAGAGAGCGGAGGGATTTCGCCGTTGCCCAGATAGACCTTGCCCGTTTCCAGATCCAAGTGCAACGCTGGGATATGACGTTGTTGTACCGCTTCCCATTCGGCCTGGCTGAGCGGGCGTGGCGGATTCAGCGCCGCGTAAGTCAGAAACGGCGCGCGCAGCATCTCCAGCCAGCTGCGGGGTGATTGGCCGCCAAAGCGCGGCAGCCAATCGGTAAGATTGACAACGCTGCACAATTGCTCCAACCTGAATTCGGTTAGGCCCAGCGCGCCTGCCAGCCGGGCTTCACAAACCGCCTGGAGTTGAGGGACTGACCAGATCAACTCGTGAGAGGCAATCCGCCGCCGGTTAAAGCCGTTGGCGGTGCTTAGCGCGTCTTTCAAGTCCAAGGGAGCCAGGATTTTTAGCGTGAAGCCATGATTTTCAAAGAGTGCCAGAGTCGAAAGCAAATCCTTTAGCATCTGAGTGAGACGTGACGGTTCTGTTTCCAGCCACGGCTCAAGATCGTCAACAAACACCCAGATGCCGTCCAGCTGCATTTGCCTGACAGCATCCACCAAGGTGTCGATCACGCGCGACGCGGCGGCGTCAGCATGGAGTACCGGTGACGGCTGAGACTGACCGAAAAGTTCGTGTAAGACAACGAGGCCATCGGGCGTGCAGTCCGTCTCCAGCCGGCCGATACAGGTTTGCACATCGCCTTGCAAATAGTGATGGACAAACCACACGATCGTATCTTTAGCGTAAGGTTTGGTCTGAGCTAAAGACGCGGGCCAGCGTCCGATGTGTTCCAACAGCGCCAACGCGCAGACGTCAAATGCCTGTCTAAACCAGTCCTGGATGGCGGGCGTGCCTGACTGAGGACTGTCAGGCAAAGCCGGTCGCCAATTGGCGACCAGAGAGGTAGGCATACCCGCGACGCACAGACGCTGGGCCAACTCTTGACGCAGCGCTGTTTTGCCAGAGCCGCTGTCGCCATAGAGGATGATCGAGCTAGCGCCGGCCAGCTCTTCGAATTCCGGCGGCGGCACAAAGACGCGCGCTAACCAGGCAGCTTCGTTCTCGGCGCGCAGCCGATCGAAAGCGCGCGACCCTAAGGGATTCAAAGTGAAGCTGTTCTGCTTAGCGAGCGTCATAAATCGTTTGCTCTAAAATATCATAGTCCCACTGATCAGCATTGATTGACACATGGGCGTCGATCACCCGCTGCCCAAGATGCTGTAATCGACTGAGTGAGCCGTGAGCTGTTTCTACTAACAGCCGTGTCGCATCCGTGGCGCGCGGGTCCGGGAAGAATAGATCCGCAAAGGTGGCATAGGATCGGTCAGGGGCGCATTGTAACTGGATGCGTTTGTCCAACGACGAGATGAGGTTTTTATCCTCCCATTCGATGACAATTGAATCGATATTGGCCGCAGCCCCGATCGGAATCGATTCGGCAATGAAGATCTTCAAGATCACATCCGATTCCAGCAGCTTATCCGAAAGTCTCGGCAGGATACCCCAGGCGGTGCAAATCCCATCCGGGGTCTCTATCGAACAATCGATCAGCGCATAAGTATATTCCAGGCCAGGCGGACGGACGGCCAGCCACCGCAGAAAGTCTGTTTCATCCGGTTGATCAGCCAGCGTTACTTTGTCCAGGATCGCCGTTAACTCTTCTTTCACAGCCTTTGCTTCAGCATCCTCAGGGAAACCTTGTTCATACAACCGGTCGATAAGGCGGCGACCAGAATGTGTGTGCCATGCCAACAAGTGTGCTAGCGAATGTTTATGTTGGTCGGATAAGCCAAACCAAACGCCCGCATTGAATGGCAAAAAATCTAACCAGGTTTGAGCACTGCCATTTGCGACCAGGCTCAGGTAATCCAGCATTGGCCGTTGAGTCAACCCAAACTCATTAGACAGCTCACACCAGATCGAAAAAACTCGTTGCGGTGTAGTTCGTTGTACCTCGTGGCGCAGCAACAACTGCACCCGGGCGCGATCTTCGGTTTCATGGCCGGTCAGTAGGGACGGGCGCGGATGAGTGATCTCTTCCCAGCATTGCGAATGAGTATAGGACGTGAACAGCAGAGAGTCGAATTTTGCCGCGCCAGACCAGAAGGGGTTGCCCGTGAACCCTGTTTGCTTCAAAAACTCCGCAACCGCCAGCCGGTCCGGCCGCGCAACCTTGTTAGGCCCCGGCCATTGATAATCCGGTGCGGCGAATTTCTGAATCGTCAACCATTGGCACAAAGCCGGATCAGTGGCCAGGCGTCGCAGCTGGCGATTGGCTCCGAACGCTGCTTCCACTTGTCGGTGTAGGTTGAGATCGCTTTGCTGGCTGACCCAGACAAATACCGTGACAACGAGCGCACGTGTGATCTGGTTGTAGTGGTCCCATAGCCAGCAAGCCGCCGCCACAATCTGGCGATCATTGACGGGCTCGGGCGTCGGATGGATGGTCAAGATCGGCCGAATGGCAGCTAAGTGTTGCCCTAGCGACTCGTTACGAAACAATGCCACGACCGCTAACAATTCCTGCGCCAATCCTTCAAGCGGTTCAGGCTCATCGTAGGCACCGGATTGAATGGTCAGATGCTGCTCTAGCTCCTGAATTTCTTTTTTGCACTGACTTTCTTCCTTCAGAATCTGAAGTGGAATATCCGTGCTCAATACATATTCGGTTACACGCTCTTGAATCAGCCGTAAGTTTTCTTTTTTGTTCTTTAGCTGGCGCTGCCATAACTGCACATCGTCTTCATCAACTGCGTCCGGACTGCCCCCGTCCCGTGGTGATGGCACCAAGTTGTCAAGACCAAGAGCTGTCGAGGACGTGCCACCCTCGACAGCGGCACCTTGCTCCTGACAGTTTTGATTGATACGATAGAGCAAATCTGTTTTGCGTGCAGCCAATTCCGCGCGAAGGCTGCGCAATTGTATGCGCGAGGCCGCCCCCCAGTTTTGAGCCCGCGCGCGATGTTCGGCCCTAATCAAGTCACACAACGCTTTCAGAGCATCAACCTTTAGCAGGTCGCGAATCGCCGCAATTATCTGATCAGGCTGTTCTTGAGCCGTTGGCATACTATCACTCCCGGCCGTGCGTCCATCCTGCTGGCACGCTACGCCCTTTGGCATGACTTCCATAGTGTAGCACGAGAACCGACGGGTGCAAAACGCTGCTGCCTCTTGTATGGCTCACAAATTCCTCTCTGAGTGTTCGCTTTTTTTATTCTCTTCGATTCGACCCTGTGAGGCAACGGTGAGGTTCTCGGTAGGGCACTGTAATCGACGTGACATTCACTCCACCGCCAAAAAGCGTATGCTATGGTCAGGTTTGGAGAATCTCAACCGGCATTCGCCAAAGGAGGCCGCCATGTTGAACAGCCAGCCAGCCGATATTCAAGAGCAAATTGCCCAATGGGAACACATGCGGCAGACCACGCTGGGCATTCTTGACGCTTTTGATCAGATGCGTGGGCAGTGCCAGGGCTATAACTTGGATATTTGCACCGGGGAATACGAACGAGTTGCTCATCAGTTTACGCAGACGAAGGAGCAGTTGGCCGAGGCTAAGCGCAAAGTGGTAGTGAGTCCCGCCAGCTGGGCCACTGTCCCTCGAATAATCCAGGCGGTACTGTCACGGTGATGACCGGGTCGCGCGGGGTTGCTATACTCCAAACGGGCAGATTTTTAACTTTTCTCTGAGCGTGACTGAGCGTGGTCAAAAGTTAAGATTTAGCCCGTTTGCAGTATAGTCGAATTTGACCGAACAGGCCCTGGTCTGTCTTCCAACAATCAGACCCAAGTATGGGATTACTGAACGCCAAAATTCAAGGAGGTCAATGATGGATCCTATCATGTCGACTCTACTGGTGTTGCTGATGGTCGCCCTGGTCGTCTCGCTCACCGGACGACGGGCTGAACGGCCCTCAGTTGTGGTAATACCCGCCTCGTCAACAGCTCAGTCTAGCGGCAGCGCAGCCGGAATCCTGGTGGTCTTTGGCGTCATCGTGATGTTTCTAACTCTCGTACACTAGCACGCCTAAACCGGATGACCGACGGTGTTGACACAACTCCTTTCCCAGAAATGACTGACCCCGCATCCTCAATCGTCTCACACAAGGAGGATGGAATGCTCAGCCCACGTCAACTCTGTTGGGTCGTCGTCGGGTGGCCGTCGCAGTCTTCCCCGGGGACGGTGCGCGAGCGCGGAGCGTTTTCATGGTTTGTGGTGAACGCAGTTCATGGGGTCTGTTTAGTGAGCGCTCGTCAACCGCGTCCTCGCGGGCGGCCCGCCCGCGACACCTAGCGGGCCACCGGCGCGTTGGCCGGGTATGGCCGGTACGCGGGCTTGGAGCACAACGCAGGCAATCGAAGTTTAGAGATAAGCTGTTAAGATCAACTCACCGCGCGAACCAGATTACTCATCAGAAAGAACGGTTTCGCCGGCGAAGCGATTTGATTGATAGTGCCCGCGAGGTAGATCGACCGCGACGGACAGGTGAACGCAAAGGACCCTGTCGAGCCGGAGTGCCCGACGAATTCGGGCAGCGGGCGCAGTGAGAAAAACCGTGGCAGCCGGAAATACATGAGCCCATAGCCGTAGCGCAGGGGAAAGAAGATTGAATTCCAGGTCATCATCCGTTCGAGGAACGCTGTGTCGAAGAGCTGCCCCTCAAAAAAGGCGCGCAGAAAGATCACGCACTCAGGCGCCGTGGAGACCAGACCACCATCGGATACGTTGGATGAGAGATACTGCGGGACGTGGGCCGGTACATCTTTCAAGTAGATCGTTGCCGGAACCTCAGCGGGGCGAGGCGCGGTCCAGTCGAATAAGTAGGTGCGCCGCAGACCGAGTGGCGCGCAGATCCGCTCCTCAAAGTTGGCGGACATCGACTTGTCGGTGACAGACTCAATGATCGCACCGAGGAGGCGATAGTTCGTATTCGAGTAATGGGCTTTGCCGCGGGTCCCAGGCGCAAAACGGGGTGAGAGACCCCGCACGATCTCGATCACCTCCGGGGTGGTGATCGCGCGATCGTGTCCGGCCTTCAATTCGTCGATGACGCTCTTTCCGCCCGGTACCTTGTCGGCTTCATAGTCGGCGAGGCCGGAACTCTGGTTGACGAGTTCAGAGACCTTGACGCGATCGCTGTAATCTGTGCCCCGGTAGAGGTGGATGGCGTGGATCAATGACGCCGGCAGGTAGGCGGCGATCGGCGCGTCGAGATCAAGACGCTGCTCTGCGTGCAATTGCATCACGATCGCGGCGGTGTACATTTTGGTGACGCTCGCGATGAAGTAAGGTGTGTCCGGGGTCATCGCCGCGCCCGAATCAAGATTGGCGTGGCCGGCGGCTCCGACGAAGTCAAGGCGCCGATCGTGCGACTGCACGGCTGCGACCACGTTATTGATATTGTTTCTGCCGATCTGTGCGTCGAGCATGGATTGCAACTTGTGCGTTATTCCGGTCACACTGACCTCCACTTTGTTTACTATGACGGCCTGGCTCCACGGCACATTGAAGCAGGCTGCTTTCACAGCATACTGTATCTCATGCGGCACTGCCTATCGTTTGGCTAACAATTCGGCATCACTCGATCGATTGCGGCTTGCCTGACACGCCGACGGTAGTTGAGGCTATAATATGCGGTATGTTGAGCCTCCTGGCCACCAAACTTCGTCGTCCCATTACCCCATCCAAACGGGTTCAACGCCCGCAGCTGTTACGCCGGTTGACTGAAGGTCTGTCGGCAGGTCATCTTCTGACGCTGGTGTCCGCACCCGCCGGTTTCGGCAAGACGCTGTGCGTCGGCGACTGGGTAAGTACGCTAGACGTACCCAGTGCCTGGCTGTCGCTGGAGGCAGAAGACGATGACCCCGGGCGCTTCTTCACCTACCTGATCGCAGCCCTGCAACAAATGAGTGAAAATGTAGGCCGCGAGATCGGCAGCGTGCTGCGATCGGGCCAGCTGCCGCCCGGCGACATCCTTAGCGCCACGTTGATCAATGACGTGCTGGCGTGGGAAGATCGCGGTGTGCTGGTCCTCGACGATTTCCACGTGATTCAGGATCGCTTCATCCTGCACGTGCTGGAAAAGTTGATCACCAGTCTGCCGCAAGCATTGCACATCGTGTTGCTCACGCGCGAAGATCCGCCGCTGCCGCTGGCCCGGCTGCGCGCCAACAACCAACTGACCGAGGTGCGCGCAAGTGATCTCCGTTTCAGCGATCGTGAGGCCGAACAATTTCTGAACGACGTGCTGGGGCTGGCGCTATCACCGATCGATGTCGCCGCGCTGGAAGATCGCACTGAAGGCTGGATCGTCGGGTTGCAGCTGGCCGGCTTTTCGATTCGCGATCGCGCCAACCCGTCCGGCTTCATCGCCACGCTCAGCGGAAATCAACGCTTCATCCTGAGCTATCTCACCGAAGAAGTCTTGCAGCGACAGCCCGTCGAGATTCAACAATTTCTGCTGCAGACTTCCATCCTCGATAAGTTGAATGGCGAGGTCTGTAACGCGGTCACGGACCGGGCCGATGGGCCGCAGCTGCTCGATCGGTTGTTGCAGGCCAACCTGTTCTTGATCCCGTTGGATGATGAACAACGCTGGTACCGCTATCATCACCTGTTTGCTGATCTGCTGCGCGATCAGCAGCGGGCGCAGCACATCGATCGGACTGAGCTGCACCGGCGGGCCAGTCGCTGGTATGCGCAAGCGGGCTTGCCCGGTGAAGCCATTCACCATGCGCTGGCCGCGGCTGATTATGCGTTGGCCGTGCAACTGATCGAGGCGCACGCCACCGACATGTTGATGCAGTGGTACGCGAAGACCGTGGAAGGCTGGCTGCGCGCGATTCCGCCAGAATGGAGCCGCCACAGCCCCCGGACCAACCTGGCCTTTGCGTGGATGCATCTGCTGCACGGCAATTTTGAGCAAGCACTTTTGTATGTGACCCGCTTGCAGGAAATCTTTGCGACAACGCAGAACGAGGATGCAGCGTTGCAGGCTGAATGGCTGGCTTTGCAAGCCACGCTGATCAACGCGCAAGGCAAACCCCATGACGGCCTGGCGCTGGCCGAGCAAGCGTTGCGCATTGTGCCGGAGCAGGAAGCACGCGTGCGCAGCCAAATCTATCTGGCAATGGTCGGTGCCTACCAGCAGTTGGATGATTACGGTCGCACAGTGGAAGCCTATCAGCGCCTTATCCAGTACGGCCGATCAGCCGCCAATTTGATCGTCGAGATGTCGGGCGTGTCCGGCCTGGCTTTGCTGGCGCTGCAACACGGTCAATTGCACTTCGCTTATAGCCTCGCCTCACAGGGCCTCGAACAGATTGAACGATCGGGATCACTGCCGCCGATCGCCGCCGCCGTGTACGGCGAACTCGGCGAAGTCCGCTATCAGTGGAATCAGATTGCGCAGGCCCGCCGTCATTTTCAGCGCGCCGTCGAAGTGAGTGTGCTTAGCGGCTACAGCGATGCTGAAGCGTACTTCGGTGTGGTACGCTCGCGCCTGCTGCAAATTGAAGGCAATCTGGAGGACGCCGCACGCGAGATTCAAACCGTGATCGATCTGATGCAGACCTCGGCCCCGGCCGCCGTGCGTGAAGAGGTGATCGCGCAGCAGGTGCGCGTCCTGCTGGCGCAAGATCGGCTCACGGCAGCGGAAGTCGCGCTCACTGGCTGGGCCGTGTTCTCCCACAAGACGGTATCCATACCCGCTCTCGAAACCGGGCATACACTCACCTATCCGCGTGGGTTGTTAGCAAACAGCGCCCTGCGCGTTTTGTTGCATCGGGCTCAGGCCAGGGATGATGTGACGAGTTTGAGCGCGGGGATTAAACTGGCCGATCGCTTGTTGGCCGAAGCGATCCAGAGCCAATACACCCCGATCGCGCTGGTGGCACTCCTCCTGCGCGCCCGGATGCAGACGGCGCTAGGGAACCAGCAAGCCAGTCTGGCGGATGTTGTTCAGGCAGTGGAACTGGCTGAGCCGGAGGGCTGTATTCTGCTCTTTCTGGAAGAAGGTCCGGCGATCATGCCGCTGCTGCAAACGGCTGCCGATCGCGCCGCGACGCCCGATCGGTTGAAGACTTATGCGCGCGAATTGCTGGCGGCTTTTCCTGCCGCCGATCGATCCGCGGCCCTCGCGGAAATCTCCGTTGCCGCGGATCAGCCGATCGAGCCGTTGAGCAAGCGCGAGTTGGAAATCCTGCAATTGATTGGCGACGGCTGCTCCAATCAGGAGATTGCCGATCGGTTGGTGATCACACTGCACACGGTGAAGAAGCACAGCAGCAATATCTTCAGCAAGTTGGGCGTGACCAGCCGCACCCAGGCCGTCGCTCGCGCCCGCCAGTTGCAGCTGTTGTAAAACTTCCACTTTTGAGTAATCCCCCTTCTCGCTGAACATCCCGCAAAATTATCCTTTCGCCTGCTGACGGCGCACCCGTTTGTGACTAGAATGATGGCAACATCACAGACGGAGGCAATCAATCATGAACAAGGCAAAGTTCGATCAAGACGATGCTCGTTGGCAGTGGCTCTATCGGCTCGGTGGCGCGGCCGCCTTGCTGATCGTGGCGTTTATTCCGTTTCAAGTGGTCATCTTCATGGCGTGGCCGCCGCCCACGACGGCTCTGGGATATTTCACGCTGTTCCAGAGCAATCCGCTCGTGGCGCTGCTCGATCTCGATCTGCTGCTGATCGTCGATCAAGTGGCAGGCATCGTCATCCTGCTGGCGTTCTATGTTGCTCTGCGGCGAACCAATGAAGCGGCGATGATTGTCACGTTGGCCCTGGGCCTGGTGGCAACCGCCTCGTATTTCGCATCGAACACGGCGTTCAACCTGCTCACGCTCAGCAACCAGTATGCTGCCGCCACCACCGAAGTGCAGCGTGCCATGGTTCTGACCGCTGGTGAATCGATGCTGGCGATTTACACCGGTACAGCATTCCACTTATCCTACATCCTTGGCTCGGTTGTCCTGATCATCATTCCGATCGTCATGTTACGGAGTGGGCTCTTCAGCAAACGCACGGCCTATCTGGGACTGCTGGCGAACATCATTGCGTTTGGCCTGTACGTGCCGGTTATTGGCATCTACATCTCGATCTTCTCGGTGCTGTTCCTGGAGATCTTCTACATCCTGGCGGCGCGGCACTTCTTCCAGATGGGACGCCGTGAAGACCACTTGGTCTTGCAGCCCGTCTAGCCGAGGCCGCCATGCCCGATCAGCACACCTACCTCATTCAACTGCACGGATCGGTTGACATCGACGAGTTGAATGCACTAACTCCGTTGCGAATTTCGGGAACGCGGGCGGAGGCAACAACGACGCAGGTGACAGTGTGCTCCGATCAGGCAGGCCTCATCGGCTTGCTGCGCCACCTGCATGGATTGGGATTTCAATTTCTATCCGTCACATGTCAATCACCTCATCAAGGAAATGAAGATGTCGAAATCAAAACTGACACAAGTCGTTGACCCCGAGCTGGTCGACGGGCGCTGGAGGGACCTGTACCGCATCGGCGGCATAGCCTGTCTGCTAGTCGCCGCCCTGATTACCTTCGCGGTGCTCGCTTACTTCATCTGGCCGTACACACCGGGCGCGGCTTCTACCGAGGATATTCTGGTGACGCTACACACGAATCGTCTGGGCGGATTGATCGCGCTGGATGTGCTCACCGTGCCGATAGTGCTGCTCAACCTGCTGACATTGCTGGCGTTATACGCAGCCCTCAAGCACGTCAATGAATCGTATGCGCTCATCGCGCTGGCGCTGGGCCTCATCGCGGTGGCGGCTCTGATCGAGGCCCGGCCTGTCGCAGAGATGGTCTCGCTGAGCGAGAAATATGCCATAGCGACCACCGCGGCAGCGCGCAGCCAATATCTGGCCGCCGGAGATGCCTTGCTCGAACTCTTTACCGGAACCGCCTGGATGATAGAAACGTTCTGCCTGGTGTTGTCCGGACTGATCAGCTCGTTGCTCATGCTGCGGAGCCCGATCTTTGGCAAGACAACCGCCTACACAGGCATTGTCACCAGCCTGTTCGGATTGGGGTTCGTCATCCCGGTCATTGGTATTCCGCTGTTATTCGTGAACACCATGCTCAGTGTCATCTGGAATATTCTAGTGGCGCGACACTTCTTTCGACTGGGGCGGCACATGCCAGCCCGGTGAGGGAAGTTCAAGGACAGAAGGAGAATTCACTCAATGAACACTTTGGTCATTTACGATTCGGTGTTTGGCAATACGGAAAAGGTCGCGCAATCCATCGGCGCGGCGCTCGATCCGCAAAGACAGGTCGAAACGCTGCCGGTTAGCCAGGTGACGCTAGACCAGCTGCGCGGGCTGGAACTGCTGATCGTCGGATCGCCCACGCGCAGTTTTCGCCCCACCCCGACGATCTCACAATTCCTGAAAGCCGTACCGAAGAATCACCTCGCGAGGATTCAGGTGGCGGCCTTCGATACCCGGATCTGGCTGGACACGATTGACTCTTCGGTCTTTCGTTTCGTCGTGAACAAAGGCGGCTATGCGGCCAGCACGCTGGCGAATGCGCTCAAAAAGAAGGGCGGTCAGCTACTTGTCCAGCCGGAAGGCTTCCTCGTTACCGGGGAGCAAGGGCCGCTCAAAGAGGGCGAACTGGAGCGCGCCGCAGAATGGGCCAAGCAAATTCAGCGGGCGAAATGAGCAGCAGAATCCATGAATGCCAATACCTTAACTTGAGATCGCGTTCGGAGCGGCGTAGGGTGGGACTCAATCCCTCGGCGGCCTTGTATTTCAGGAAGCCTGAAATGGCCTTCGCCAGAGACAACGAACCCGTAGGTCTACGATTCATCGGAAATTCCTCCTGGGAGGACGGGCCGTTGAAACGCAGACCTACGGGTTAACGAAAACAACCTAGACTATAGGTCTAGGTTGTCACTCAAGTTGCGGGGGCTGGATTCGAACCAGCGACCTCCGGGTTATGAGTGACAAAGTTGTTTCGTATACTTTTGACCGTCAGTCTACCCGATTTAGGCTAACCTGGCGGTCTTTGTTTCGTCACAACCTGTAGCGCCAAGATTGTGTGCGGGTGATTGTAGCGCAAGATGATTCGGCCGGCAAGGGCCAACTTGAGAATCGCGACTGCGGCTGACCCTTGCGCCGTGCGAACGAAGGGGTGATTCGTGATAAAGACTTGCGCCCTAATTGCTTAACGAATAGCCCATAGCCGATTGGGTGCCACTGCTTACGACGCGGCTCAACTCTCGCTGCTGGACTCCAGGATTTCGTCAGTTTTTCGCAGGATTTTTGCACTGTGGCTCAACGTTCAGTTTTATAATCATCTCAATTCAGGTCGATTGGATTTATCACCAGCGACCTGGCCAAATCTGTCCTCATTGTGCTCGCACATTGATACAGCACTGAGTTCCATCTACCTACCTGGAAGGAACGCTCAGCACGTCGAAACAAAAATCTATCCACCTCGGAGTCAGCCGCATCTCATTTGAGCGCACAGGCTACCCAGCCTGACCCAGTCTGACCCGGACTGGCCCAGACCATCGGGGAAAACGTCGCAGGGTTTCATCATTGCGACCAGGGGAACTTCGGCGGGAGTAATCAGCAGATTCGATTATCTCCCGTCTTACGTCGGACGCAAGTCCGGCGGCGAAACCTCAACCAACAATGAGCCGGCAACGGCTCTTCAAATTGTCGCCGGGCGTCAGAGGTAACTGGATTTTTGGGCTTGATGTAAACGGGCGAGGTGTATCTCGATGCCGATAAGGAGGAAAATGGGCCAATCTTCATGGCGGGAGCAGATCAGACGGGCGCTGGGAGCGATTAACCACATCGGTCAATCGAAACATGAGGCCAAGCAGGCGCAAGGCTGTCGGCCCGGCAAACCCGTGGCGGGGTTATACAGTTTCGGCTATTTCAATACTGTGTTTGATCGCGCGGTGACCTACACGAACTGGTTGGAAGTGGAGTACCCCGCCGTGCGAATGTTTCGAGAAGTGGATACCGAGATGACGGCTGAATTTCTGCATGAGAAAGATGCGACTTGCACCCCTGACACGGTACGGACATTGGTGGCCTGTCTGCGCAAACTGCAGGAAGGTCTGTATCAGATCAACTGGAAGACGGAGGATCTGGTGCCCACCTATTGGCCGATCGATGGGCGCAACCCGCCCCGTGGGCCCTATGTGGCGTATGAGGCCCAAACCATTCAGACGTGGGTTGAGGCGCGGCGCCCCGAATATGGTCAGGCGTTGAGCTTTATTCTAGCGAGCGGGGCGCGCATCGATGAGACGCTGCACTTGCGGGCCGACAAAATTTACGGTGACGAGAAACGCGTGGAGTTGTTGGGCAAAGGCGGACGGGTGCGAAAAATCCCGTTGCTTCATGCCGCGGTGCTGGGTGAATTGGACGTGTCCCGACCGTTTATCTATCTGAATGAAGATCAAGGTCGCTTTTGGAAAGACGGTTTGGAGCGTCAGATGCGGCACGCCTGCGATACATTGGGGATTAAGCGGCGTGGCGTACATGGCTTTCGAGCGACCGCGGCCTGTGAGTTCGTAGACATCAAACGTGCGTTGGGATACACCGAGATGGAGGCCCGGCGCGAATTGGCGATGTGGCTGGGCCACAATCCGCATCGCACGGAAGTGACCTATGCCTATGTGCCGAAGCATCGATAGCCAAAGATAACCAGCGCAGGCAATGTCGATCTGGCTCGATCACTTCATGCAGATTGATCGGACAACGCGCGTTCACGGCGCAGCAAGAGATCGGTGCGCTCGGCCACATGGTTGAGGCGCGTGAGATGGGTCTGGATTTCATCGGACTGTCCTGCGGCCTATTCGATATCGAGCGAATACGACACGAGCCGGCGCTGCTCGTTGTCGCGGACAAAGACCACCAGCTGGTCGTTCGCGATCGCGTGCTGATACTGCTCTTCCAGGATGGTCTGGGAGCGCTCGCTCAGGTCGGTCTTGAACTCGCGATAAGGATACGCATAGATCCTTTGCTCCTGGAGGTCGTACAGCATCACCGGCTGTTTGTCGGCAAACACTTGATATGTGCGGCGAATGTGATGGAGCTGTTCGTAGGCTAGATTCAGATACAGATCGTCAGTCGATTCCGCGCCCGCTTCGGCGGGCGCGGCAGCCGCTTGCCAGAACTGAAGGATGTCTTCCAGCATCGGGACAGACTCGCTGATTAGCCCGGTGCCATAGCTGGGATTGTAGCGCTCCGTATAGCGTCGGGCTGTTTGATAAGCCCAATAGCCAGGCTCGGATTCAGTGAAGCAGCGCAGCGCGTCTTCAATCACCAAAAGGTGTGTGCTCCTGATAATTCGCACAGTGAATTTGCCCAGTGGTCGGTCGGTCTCACTCTGCGCCTCTTGCACGCGGTATAGGGTCTGGTTCAAGCGGGTTTGGTGCGCGGCTGTCGGTGCGGCCAGGTATGTGTGCATCGCCGTGACGGCCTCGTCAGCTAGGGTGAGATAGTGTGCCCATTCGTCTGGCTCAACCGACCGTGACTGTGGTTGGACTTGCAATTGCGCCTGAGCGTGCTCGGCCAGATACAGCGCAAAACGTTGAGCAATCATGTGATCCTGACACAGACGCTTGAGACTGGTCAGGCGCGTGATCTCAAAGTAATGCGCTGCTCCGTCGCGCAATGTGGCGGTCGTCTGGGCCAGCCGCTGGATTTTTCGATCTCGATCGGCCGCCGTGTCCGATTGGGGGCTGCGTGGCTTTATCGTGTGTCGTCGTTTGGAAGTCGGCATGTATGTTCTCCAGGTGTTGAATCGCCGCGATAACGTGCAGAAACTACTTCGCCTGCCGCTCTAACAATTCCGCATATTTTTGGCGCAGGTAAATTTCGTGATGGCCGAGGCCCCAACAAGCTTCATAGACGGCGCGCGCCAACGCCGGCCGCCGGCGTTTCTCGGCCATTTCGGACATCGTTGTAATTCGTTCCCATTCGCGCGTGCCCATGATTTTAGCCAGATCGACGAAGCGATCAAACAGGTGTTGCTGCGTACAGAGCATCCCCAACAAAGTCAGGGCGCACTCGGCTTGATACGTGAGTTCGAGATCGCACAACGCGTCCCAACTGGCGAGCAAAATACTCTCGATGATGGGCACTTCTGACTTTGCCAGGTGCGCAAAGAAACCGGGCAGAGCTGTGTGTGTGAAGCCATAATCCTCCCAGATCACCAATTCCATCAAGTCCTGAAAGAAATCGCTGAGCGGCATGTCCAGCGCCGAGCGATTCAGCCGGGTATAGTGCTCGAACACCTCCTCGTACAACTGACCAACCACGCCATACGAGTCATCGACCATGTCCATTTCTTCGATAATCACGCTCAGGGCCGCGCGGTATAAGGCCAGTTGTTCGGCGTCGGAGGCGCGCGCTGCATCGCGCTCAATGAACGCCGACAATTTGCGTTCAAGCCCAAAGGATTGATGCTCGCTGTAGAAACCTGAGGACTTGTACAAGCGCGCCAGGGATTCAGCGAAGATCGCGGGGGATACCGGGAATCGCGACCAGTGACCGCGCAGAGCGTGGGCCTGTAGATCCTGCCGGGGTGTATGAATCATCCAGTAACTCTTGTCTCGATCGGCCGGTGAATCTTTCAAAATCTTGCGCCGGGCCTTGGGGGTCTGGGGCTTTACAACGGCCGACGGAATGTCGGCCAGAAGATCGCTGGCTGTTAAGCCGGCTTCATCAAGCGCTGTCCGCAAATGACGCAAGTGGCTCAGCAGTCCCTCAATCGTATCTCGCCGATACATCGTCGATTCGAGCTCGCCGCGCCAGTGATCGATCAGCCGGTCCCAGTCGCCGGCGAAATCATGGATCAGGACGATGATCAGCCACACATCCCAATAGGTGACCGTGAAGGTCTCGCCATTGGCAAGCGCAATCTCCCGGAAGAGATCATTGCCCTGTGACACACCACAGCGCGCAAAGGTTCCCATAAGTGGGTATTTTAGCCGCCCGACGGCTAAATCACAACCTCCATCTAAAACTGTCTCGAATAGTAAATCGGTCGGGGATAAGTCATCGTTGGCCGGGTTCTGCTCGATGAAGTCGCCGCGTAACGGGTTGTCGCTCTACAGAGCTTGCCAGATTTTGGAGACTTCCTCGATGGGCAGGCATGTGGTTTCAGTCGCGCCACGAAGCCCACATTTGACAACTAAGCACTTTAAAAATATAATAATATTAATGGTGCTAAAATCACATGACGGGTGAACTATGTTTGTTGATCGCATACGCGAACTTGCTTTCCTAAACTCATTGCTGCAACGCACTCAACCAACCGCAGCACAAATGGTTTTGCTCTACGGCCGCCGCCGCGTGGGCAAGACCGTGTTAGTGAGACATTGGGCCGAATCGACGGGGTTGGCGACGATTTATTGGGCCGCCGAACGCGAGCCTGCCAATCTGCAGCGCCGCAAATTGTTCGCCAAAATTATTGGCATGGCGCTGAATCAGACCCCGACCTTTGAATCGTGGGCGGATTTGTGGGAGGCGTTCGCGAACCTGATCGGCGATCAACGTCGTATCCTGGTGATCGATGAAGTCACATATGCCGCCGAATCGGATGAAGCGTTCTTGTCGGCGTTGCAGCACGCCTGGGATCAGCGCTTGAAGCAATCGCAATTGATTCTCATCCTGAGCGGCTCCCATGTACATACGATGGAAACGCTGCTGGCGCTCGGCTCACCGTTGTTTGGCCGCTTTACCGGGCAATGGCATCTTGAACCGCTGCCGTTCGGTGCGTTGCGTGAATTTGTGCCGAAATGGTCGGTTGACGAACGGATCGCCGCTTATGCCATGATGGGCGGTGTCCCCGCTTACCTGGAACGGCTCATCCCCGAACGCTCGCTGGTCGACAACATCCGTGATGTCATCCTCGATCCGGGCGGCATGTTCGTCGCTGAACCGGACCTGCTGCTCTACGACGAAGTCCGCGATCCGCGTGTGTATCAGGCGATTCTTCAAGCCATTGGCGCGGGCGCGCATACGCTCAATGACATCGCCAATGCCACCCTGATTAGCAAGACGCACTTGTCGTCATACCTGGCGCGCTTACAGGAACTTCGTTTTGTCGAACGTCGCCTGCCGGCCACCATCCCGCCGCAGAAGATTCGGTTGAGCCGCATGGGGCGTTACCATTTGACCGATCCGTTTTTGCGGTTCTATTTCCGCTTTGTCGCACCGCAACGTTCGGAAGTGGGGTATCAACAGGCGAGCATCCTGTCCCTCATCAAGGAGCAGTTGCGCGCCTTTGTGGGCGTGACGGCGTATGAGGAACTGTGCCGAACATGGGTCGCGGTTGCGAGTCAGGCCGGGCAATTGCCATTTGAGGTGCAGCAGGTTGGCAGCCATTGGAGCCGCGGCGTTCAAGTGGATGTCGTTGGCGTCAACTGGCACACCAAGACAATCCTGCTGGGCGAATGTAAATGGGGTACTGATCGCGTGGCACGAGAGGTCGTAACTGAGTTGATCGAGACTAAGGCGCCCAAGGTATTGGCACTGCTGCCCGACGAAGGCCAGACGTGGGCGGTTCATTACGCCCTATTTAGCCGCGCAGGTTTCACGCCTGCCGCCCAGACCTTCGCTGAAGAACACGCCGCGATCCTGGTGGATCTCATCCGTGTGGAGCGCGATCTGGCTTGATGCCTGTCATCTCAGATCAGCGCTACGCAGCGCTTGAGTGGGTGAGAGTTCGTTTAAGAGATCGATACTATCAACTCGTTGCGTTTGGCCATGATGATCTGCCACGGGGTTTGGCCACCACGCTGCGGCTCCCCCTGCAGCCTTGCAGCAAGCACTAGAAAGTGAAGATTTGCACTTCAGTCACGCACCTGGCCTCACAGTCGGCGCAATTGCTCTTGTAAAGCCGGACGGCGCTTATACTGTTCTTTGATGTGCGCCAGATAGTGCTGCCATTCCACCCCTTGCCCCAATTGTTGATAAGCCACTTTGGCGCGCTTCAGCCATGCCGCCGCGAGCGGATAGTTCTTGCTCTTCACTTCCACCATCAAACGCTCGGCGTGTTGCACGCTCAACGCGCACCACCCAATCGGGGTAGTCGTGAATGACGGCATCCGCCACGATTTCCACCACCGAATATCCGGCAGTCGGTTGATCGGCCAACGCCATCGCATCTGACCAGGTTTCTTCATAGATGAGCACCTGCGCCAACGGCAGTTTGCTGTAGCCCTTGTGAAGTACGGCCATCAGATCGGGCCGCAGCGTCGTCCATTGGGAACCGGCCAGGTGCTGAAGGGTCTTGTAAGTCTCCAACGTCGGATTCTCGTTGAAGGCGGCCACCCACGCTTCCAGCGCCTGTGCCTGGCGGCCTTGTGCTTCTTCGATGGGGGCCAACCACTCGGCGAGTGATCGCTTGTTGCCGTTTAACTTCAGGCCGTGTTCGCCGATCGTCAGCGCTTCGGCTAGCTGATTCAGGGTGCGCAGGTGTTGCGCCAGTTGCAACGCTTCGCCGGTCGTGGTCAAGTGTGATTGAGCAAATTCCACGGCCCCGGTCACCCGATCGAGTTCGCACAGCTTCAGTGCATAGCGCAAATGCCGACCGGCTGCCTGACACAACGCCAGGTATTCATCGATGCGATTTTGTCGTTGCAGCACATTCAATTTGGCTTCGATCAAATCACCGGGTTGATAGCCCGACCCACCACCGGGTAAGATCACCGCTTCGTACGTATCCACCTCGTCTTCATCGTCGTAGTCGTCAGATTCGTATTCTTCATCATCATCCCAATCTTCCGCCTGAGCGGCCGGGCGCGATCGAGACGGCGTCTCCCAGCCAAATTCCAGCGCTTCGAGCGCCACATCAAGCGCATTATCAACGCCGTAATTGCTCAACTGGCGATCGGCCTTCTTCAATCGCTCGGTGAGTTGCTGGCGTTCGACCGCACTCAAGTCCAACATCAAAATGGCTTCGGCCAGCGGTTGACCGATGTCACTCAAGTAGCCGCCAAACTCGCCATCCGAATCGTCGATGACTTCAAACCCCTCGTCGGCCTCTTCGATCAAGGCCAACAAAATGGCCGGCGCGGTATCAGCCTCGCCCGCGTCGAGGAATTTCACGGCATTGGCTTTCAGCCCTTCCAACTCGCCGACCAGCCCGCCGACATGCCAGTACGCTTCAGAGGAGCGCATCCGATCGAGGCTGTGAATGATCCCGCGCACCTGCCGCCGATAGACCTCGGCGTCAACCGTTTTGCGTTTGCTCTGCTTCGATTTGCCTGATGGTGTGGCGATCGCCGCCTCCACCCAATCGATCAATTCGGGTCGATCACGCAGCAGCTTCGTCAACAGCGCCGCCAACGTTTCTCGATCGAGATCGGCCAACAATTCTGATGGTGGCTTGCGTCTGGCGAAACCTGCCGGTTCATGCACGTAAGCGAGCAACAACGCGACTTCGTGCTTGCAGTAGCCGCCGAATTCATAGGGGCATGAACAAGATGCAGAACGAATACCGCCTTCATCCAGTTCGACGCGCAGCGTGTAGTAGGGCGCGGATGTGCCCGCACATTCGCCCGTGAGGAGAGCGCCCTGAATGGCCGTATTCGAAATCGCGCCGTCTTGCCACAGGTCGTAACCGCGTTGATAACTCTGGGGATTGGCTCCGGCGCGGATGATCGATTCACTTAACTTTGATAAGTTCAGCATGGTTTCTTGGTTTACGGTTTATTCAACCACTCGATCGCGGAGCGCGGCGCGACAGCTTCCTGTTCCAGTTTGCGATCGGCGGCCAGCAGCAGGCCGATGACGCCCGCGCAGTCCTGTAGTCCAGCGTTGGCATGCAGCGCCGTCAGGCCAACTCGATCATTCGCGGTCAATGGCTGTGCCCGGCGCTGATGCTGCGTAAACGTGGCTTCATTCATCGCCAGCGGCGTGATCTCACCCAACTGCTTTCGCAAGGCGAAGAGCGGTTCCTGTTCAAAGCGCTGTGCGGCCGGCTTAAGAATATCGGGCACGGCCAGCTGCGTGACGCTGCTCAGCACGCCGGGCCGAAAGCGCGAGATGTGATCGGTGGTGCGCAGCTGGTGATAGGCGCGATCGACGATCTCTTCACGGTAGCGCAGGAACAACTGCTCCAGCACATCCCGCGCCTGCGATTGCGCCAGAATTTGATTGATGTGCAGCCCGATGTTTTGCTGCAATTCTTTCAGGCCGTTCAACAAGTGCTGTGTCTGCCGGTGGGCCTGCGGAATGCCGACGTAGGCCGTGTCGGGTTCAGTCAGGATGCGTTGCAACAGGGCATAGGTCGAGAAGACCAGACCCGCCAACGCGGGCGGCTCATTGATCGCGATTTCGCCGAGCACGCGCAACAAGCGAAAAGCATAATCCGGCAGGATGTAGTGCACACTGAAATCGCTGAGTGTCTCGCCTTTCAGCCAGCCACACCGATCGAGGTACCGCACGATCGCGCTCGCCCGCGCCGTGAGTGGATCGATCTGATCGGGCGTGGTGGCTTCATCGGATTGCGCATCGTCTGTTAAGGCGAGCGCTTGCGGCTCCGCCAACTGTTGATAGATCAAACTCAGGATCAATTCACGCGAGAGTGGATCGGGCCGGGCCTGCGTCTGTCGATAGATGTCGAGCAGCAAGCGCGCGTAGACGGACGCGCCGGGCGCGGCCAGTGGCTGAAAGAGCGATTGAGGAAGTGTGCCAAGGAGCATCATCGAGCGAACCTGTGGGGTTCATTATACTCCTTGAGTTGAATGAGTCGGGTCGGATTTCAGCGGGCTTCAATTCTACTTCGGCCCGCGCAGCCAGCGCAGGCTGTTGTCCGCTTCGCCCCAGTCCATGCGGCCGGTCTCGCTCATGAACTTGATGAAACGCTTGAAGCCAGTGATCAGGGCGGTTGGTGCGCCGGTCAGATAGGTTGTGAGGTCAGACGTTTCAATGTCGCGCAAAGAGCGTGGCTCGGGCAAGTTCGCCAGATACGCGTTGGCAAAGGCCTCAATCGTGACCAGATCACGCTCGATGACTTTATCACTTAACCCCGTTCGATACAGGTGTGTGCGAAATTCGTGTAGGACTTTGGCGTTGATCGTCTGGACCGTGGCCGATCGATCTTCGTGGCTGAGCGACCCGGCAGAGGGCAGCAGCGAGGTGATAATCGCTGCACGCTCTTTGGTGTCGCGATAAATGTCGTTGAGATTGCTGCGAATGCCGCCGCCGAAAGTAATATTGTAGGGTGCGACGATGCCATCGTAGATGATCTGATCTTCAAAGGGCAGCAGGACGGCTTCGACCAGCACGGGCAGATACGGGCCGACGACCTCAGCGATCGGGCTGTACAAACCGTGGACGGCGTATACTTTGGCCGGACTGCGGTCGTCGATGAAGATCGAGTGCGACTTGAGATGCCGAAACACAAAGAACTTGCCCGCGCGCCGCTCGTTCCAACTGGCGATGATCATCAAGTCTTCGCCAGACAAATTGGCCGGGTTCTGCTCGATAAAGTCGCCGCGCAAGGAATTGTCGCTCCAGAGCGCCTGCCGAATCTGTTGGACTTCCGCAACAGGCAATTGCGTGATCTCAGTTGCGTCAGGCACGCGCGAAGCGGGTACAAGGTGCAACTGTTCGTTGGCGAAGAACAACAGGGGTCGCCAGATGGTGTAGAAACGATCGGCAGTGGATTGGGGGGGCGGCATGGGCTGCTCCTGTGGTGGCGTGACTTCTAAGTTGACGCTAGTTGGCACAATCGATCACGTGAATTTCTGTGACCTATTTTGCTTTACACATGAAACGCTCGACAACTGTGGCGTCACGGCTTGAGGACTTTCAACGCGACCTCACGCTCGAACGTTGAGTCCACCACGCGATAGACAGTGGCGGGGCCGTCTTTGCCCAGCTCGGCTTGATTCACGTAACGGCCTAACGCTGTGTTTGGGTCAGCCATGATTGCCTCGTTTTGTGCGATGCCCGTCCACGGGCACGCGATGCGGGTGTGCTATACTCGATGCAGGGCTATGATCTCATAGAAACTTCAATCGAACAAATTCCAACAACCGGTCAACTTCGGCTGACGATTCAAGCATCGGCCAATGTCAGTTATTCAGCAGCGGCGGCCCGGCGCATCGTCGGGCGGTTTGTGGCCGAGGAGATCGGCTATTTGCTGCACACCGGCGAGCCCACTTTGGTCGTGTCCGATCGCATTCGCTGGCGCGTGCCAGTGACACTGGCTTATCCCGGCCATGGCCTGGTCGGCACGGTGGGGACACTCGATGTTGACGTTGAAACCGGCCAGTTATCTGTGACCCCAACCCAATTGAGTGACATCCTCCAGCATGCCACTGACCTTGCTGCCCACTATGCCACCCCTGCCGGTTCCGCACCGTAAGCAAACGCAGTTGGCCGACTGTCTGGCCGCGTGCGCATCGATGTTGATCGATTGCACGGGGTACGCCGTCGATTATCGGCAATTGCTGGCGCTCCTCCAAATTGGTCCGCCAGACACGTTACGCCGTCACATCCAACCTGTGACGCACCGGGTTTTCAAGTCACTTATCACGAGGCCACTTTGCCGCTACTGGTGTCTTATCTTCAAGCCGGAGAGCCCGTCATTGCTTTTGTGGATACCGGCGAATTGCCTTAGGCTCAATATGGGTTTCAAGGAGCTATCAACACCGCCAGCAAAGTATGTAAGAGCGCCTTGCCGCGACGTCGGGCATTGTGCACGAACTCGAAGAATCCCAAATAGAGCGGCAGGCGCTCTTGCGAGATGCCGCGCTGCGGTCGCAACCAAGACCGCAACAACGACCAGACGCCTTCCCGCGTGTTGACATGGATCTCGTGAAAGCCGTCGCCGTCGGCATCGCGCGCGTACTCACCCTGCGAGGGGTTGACGGTCTCGTGGCGATAGCCCCAGTCCGGCAAGTGCCCATCGATGTCATACTCATCCGTGTAGATCAGACTGCCGGCTTGACTGGGGTGTGTGATGAGGGGTTGAATCGTGACTTGTTGAACGTTGGGGAGCATCTGGATCACCACCTCGCCATCCCGTTGGATCATGCCGAAGAGGGGTGGCTTTTCCTTCTCCAAGGTGCCTCGGCCACGTGCCCCTTTCAACCGACGGCGACGGTCTGTTCGACCTAAGTGCCGCACGATTTCGGGCTGCCCCTTATGCCCGGCGACGACATAGACCTCATCACATTCTACGACGCCACCCAAGGTGACGGGCTTTTTTTCGCCACAACGCCTTCGCGCAAGTGCGTGGTCATCACTTGGGTATCGCGCTCGTTCAAGTTCAACTCGGCCGCGATTTGCTGGTTCGACAGATTCAAGCCCATCAGATACCAGCACACGATCCACACCTTTACGGGTTGATGATGACCTTCAAAAACCGTGCCTGTCAGATCATCAAACTGCCGGCCGCAGGCCTGACACACGTCGCGTTGACGCGCCGGTTGGTGCGTGTGAAACCCGCGTTTGGTACTGTCGGCGGCATCACACTCCGGGCAGCGCACGCCGTTGGGCCAGCGTACCTGGCGAATCACTTCAAGACACTTGGCATCATCAATAAGGTTCTGTATGTTGATCATGGCTGGGACACTCGCATAGGTGGATTTGTCCCGTTGATCTTAACCGATTTGCGAACTTCTTGAAACCCATATTGAGCCTTGCCTTATTGGTCATCAACCACCAATCATGCGGTTGTTGTAGTGGGCACGACCGAAGATCATATTCTGGTCAACGATCCGGCTTTTGAGACTGCGCCACAGGTCATTCTTGTCGGCAGCTTTGAACTGGCCTGGCTAAACTGCGACAACGCCTGTGCGCTGATTGGTCTGGCCGATTGACCTGTTAGCGCCTGCCGCGCTGTGGTCACTTGGCCGCACCCGCCATCGCAACTGCGGCTGACCCTTGCGAATTGCGAACGAGTAGGTGACTCATAGCAAAAGCATGCACCCCAATTGATCAACGAATACACCCATAGCCCATTGGGTACCACCGACTGCCACGCGGTTTAACTCCCGCGCTTGGGTTTCTGGATTTCGCACTTTTTTCGCGGGATTTTTGCAACCCTGACTCAAACTTCAGTTTTATCACTGTCCGTTCGCTGGAATCTTTGACCGAATCGCGAATTCTCTGGTAAGCTCAGGGCATGGCCTCTGACCTAACCATCACGACTGAGCGCATTGACGATTTTCCGTTGTTGCTTGAAATGATGAAACGCCTGGGCTTGCCGGAGCTTCTTGACCAGCATCTGCCGCGCCACGGTCTGCACTAGGGCCTGAGTTGGGGCTGGATCGCGGCCATCTGGTTGGCCCACATGGTGACGGAAAGCGACCATCGCAAAGTGCATGTGCAGGCTTGGGTGCGTCAAGCCCACGAGACGATCCAGCGGATCACGGGCCAGACCGTGACCGAGTTGGATTTCACGGACGACCGGCTGAGTAAGGTGTTGCACCGCTTGAGCCAGCCTGCGACTTGGCAGGCGATTGAGACCGCCTTGGGGCGCAGTATTTTGCGGGTTTACGAACTGACCCCGGAACGGGTGCGCTTGGATGCCACGACCGTTTCGGGCCACCATGCGGGTGGCGAAGACAGCCTGTTTCAGTTTGGGCACAGCAAAGATGACCCCACCTTGCGCCAAGTCAAAGTGATGATGGCCACGCTGGATCCGTTGGGTCTTCCATTGGTGACGGAGGTGGTGGCGGGTAGTCACGCCGATGATCCCTTGTACGGTCCGGCCATCGATCGGGTACGGCAGATCATCGACGGGCGCGGCTTGCTGTTTGTGGGCGATTGTAAGATGAGCGCGCTGGCGACCCGGGCGCACATTCGCCAGTGCGGCCAACATTACCTGTACCCGCTGCCGTTGACCGGGAAGACTGCTCAAGAATTGTCTCAGTGGGTTCAAGCGGTCCACGACGATAGGGTCGTACTGCAACCCGTGTTGACCCCTGCGACCGGCCACGGCCTGGCCGAAGGCTATGCCTTTGAGCGCGGCGTCCATGCCGAAGTCGACGGAGCCGAGACGGTCTGGACCGAGCGCGTTCTGGTGGTACGCTCGGAAACATACCGCCAAGCTCAGCAGCGCGGGTTGGAGGCGCGCTTGCAGCGGGCCACCACCGAGTTGGGCGCCTTGACCCCGCCGCCGGGCCGGGGCAAGCGACAGCTTCGCGACGAAGCCGCACTGCGACATGCGGCCGACGCCATCTTGGACCGTCACGCGGTGACCGGCCTGCTGCACTACACCTTTGAACGTCAGGAGCAACGCCGCCTCCAATTTGTCGGGCGTGGGCGCGGCAGTTCCGAACGTGCTCAAATCGAGCGCGTGACTGTGCGGTATCAAATCACCGCCGTCACACGGCAGGCCGAGGCCCTTGCCGCGCTCCAAACCACCTTGGGCTGGTGCGCCGATGTGACCGATGCGCCCCACACCCGCCTGACGCTGGCGCAAGCGGTCTTGACGTATCGTGAGGAATGGTTGATCGAACGTGGGTTTCATCGCTTGAAAGGCGTGCCCTTGTCGCTTGACCCCGTCTTCGTCAAGCGCGATGATCAAATCACCGGCTTGACGAATTTGTTGAGCATTGCCGTGCGGCTCCTGACGTTGATCGAATTTGTCGTGCGTCGCAACCTTAAACGCCATCAGGAGAAATTGGCGGGCCTGCTCCCACAAAACCCCAAGAAAGGCATCGACAACCCGACCACCGAGCGGCTCTTAAAAATGCTTGACAACCTCACACTGACTTGTGTGCAGTTGCCCGACCAACTCATCCGACACGTCACGCCCTTGACGACCTTACAAACCCGCATCTTAGAATTGCTCGGCCTGTCGCCGTCGATCTACACGGGCTTGGCCGATAATTGAGCAAAGTCAAAACCATTTCAGCGAATCGACAGTCAACCTGCCCTGAAAGCCCAACTGCTGGCGTGGGCGGCGCCGACAAAACCCGCCGGTCACCTGCGCCCCCCGGCTGAAAAGGCGCATGGTCGTATCGAAACACGCCATGGCATGTTGATTGCGTTGGATGGACTCCGGGTTGACCCGCGTTGGGCCAAGAGTGGCTTCCGCACCTTGCTCGTGATGCACCGCCAAACGGTGGAGACCACTTCGCAACTCCAGTCCACCGAAACGTCGTATTACGTGTCCAACCTCCCGGTGTCACCCGACCAGCCAGCGGTTCAAGCCGACCTCTTCAATGCGGTCCGTGAGCATTGGGTGTGGAAGCCGACAATTACATCCGCGATGTCACCTTCTGCGAAGATGACGTGAAAACCAAAAATGGTAACCAGGGCCATGTTCTGGCGAGTTTGCGCACGCTGGCGATTGGGTTCCTGCGCAAAGCCAACCTAACGAACTTTCGCGCGGCGCTGGATGACTTTGCCGACAACACACAGCTCTTCAAGGACTTCTTGCAGCAAGTCAATTTTTTATGAGAAGGCCGTGCTCTTTTACCAACCAGCTCACTGATTCAAAAACAGCCTGAAGCGACGTGTAGCGCGGTTGGTAATCCAGCAGGCGTTGTGCTTTGGCGATGCTGCAATTGGGGCTGTGAGCAATGTGATCCCAGGTTCGCTCGGCGTCTTCCTCGGACACGGTGGCGCGCCATTGGTCAAAGGGCATGAAGCTCAGGTGCGCCGGCTGACCGAACCAGGCGGCCATTGCCTCGGCGTAACCACGCAATGTCACAGCAGCCGGCGAGACGACGTGAAAGATCTCCCCGACCGCGTTGCTCCAGTTGTCCATCGCTTTC
>JBGSPW010000129.1:0-41781 GCA_041738395.1 Thermoflexales bacterium | reverse complement strand
TTTCGACCAACGATCTCAAACGAAAGGTGGCCGCTTTTATTGAATACTACAATCGCACGAGGGCAAAACCTTTCAAATGGACTTATCAAGGCAAAGCCCTTGCTGTCTAACTGCCAACTCATTTATGCCCAGATGTACTAGGCTCAATACTGTTTAGATAAGTCAGCAGAGGCGGCTTCCACGCCGCCGGGCATGGGAGCCCGGCCCGCTAACTAAACAGTATTGGTACTAGGCTTGATTCGCCCGCTGCACAAAGGTTTTGACGCGCTTCTCGAATTCACGGCGCGTCAACAGCACGCGATGATCGCAGGTCTGGCATTTCAGGCCGATGTCGGCCCCAATGCGCACGACCTGCCAGTCGTACCCGCCGCAGGGGTGCGGCTTGCGCAGCCGGACCACATCGCCCACTTGCACGTCGATTGGCATGCCTCATCCTCCGGCGTGAATTATACCCCCTGAAGTTGGAGGTTGTACGTCAGGCGGCCACTCTGCACGCTTCGCGCAGCGCAGAGACATGGGCAAGTTGAAAGTTGGAGTCAGCTGCTAACCGCCAAAAGTGTCGTATAATTTCACCACTCTCAGTGACCCGCGTGTAACTCATGTCCATCATCCATGTACAAGATTTGACCAAAGTCTATCGGATCGTCGAGAAAGATCCGGGCATCGCCGGATCGTTCAAGGCGCTGTTCCGGCCGCGCTACAAAGACATCCTGGCGGTCGATCGGCTCCACTTCTCGATCGAGCCTGGCGAGCTCGTCGGCTATATCGGCGTCAACGGCGCAGGCAAATCGACGACGATCAAGATGTTGACGGGTATCCTGGTGCCCAGTGGCGGCGCGGTGCGCGTGCTCGATCGTGATCCCTATCAGCAGCGGGTGGCGAATGCGCGTGACATCGGCGTGGTTTTCGGCCAGCGCTCGCAGTTGTGGTGGGATCTGCCGCTGATCGAATCGTTGAACTTCGTCGCGCGCATCTACGAACTGCCGCCCGCCCACTATCAGTGTCGCCTGGACGAATTCGCCGAGACGTTGGAACTGAAGCCGCTCTTTGGCACCCCCATTCGCAATCTGTCGCTGGGGCAGAAGATGCGCGCCGAATTGGCGGCTACGCTGATCCACGATCCGCAGATCGTTTATCTGGACGAACCCACCATCGGTCTCGACCTGCTTGTGAAGGAGCGCATCCGCGAATTTATCAAGGAGCAAAATCGCCAGCGCAACGTGACGGTGATCCTCACCACGCACGACCTGGGCGACATCGAAGAAATCTGTCGGCGCGTGATCATCATCGATGCGGGGCGCGTGATCTACGACGGGCCGTTGAGTCTGATCAAGGAGCGCTTCGGCAAGTTCCGTGAGATCACGTTGGAAACCGCCAATCCGATCGGGGCTTTCACTGTGCCAACCGGAGCGGAGATCGTCAAGCAGGAAGCGCAGCGTGTCACCCTGCGCTTCGATCGAACGCTGACCACCGCCAGCCAGGTGGCGGCGTCCGTCATGAATCAACTGGAAGTGGCCGACTTCTCGCTGGCGGAACCAGACCTATCATCGATCGTCAAGCAGATTTACAGCGGCGCGTTGCGCACTGAATCCGCATGAACCGTCTGCGTCACCTCACCAACGTCTATGGGGCGGTGTTAGCCGCCGTGCCCAAGTTTTACGCCGCGTATCGCGCCTGGGTGTGGGCGGAATTCATCGTCCAGCTGCTGGCGATGGTGGCGTTGTATTTTTTCTGGCAGGCGGTGTATGCCAGCGGTGGCACGCTGGGCGGCCTGACGTTTCAACAGACGATCAACTATGTGATGATTGCGCAGCTGCTGATGCCGCTGGTCGAGAACAACTTGATCTTCAATTTCGGTTGGATGATCCGCGAAGGTCAAGTCGCGATCGATCTGCTGCGTCCCATGGATCTTCAAGCCCGGTTCTACGTCGATGCGATCGGCACCCTGTGCTTGAACTTGCTGCTGAAAACGCCGCTGTTGATCAGCGCCGTGGTGTTCTTTCAGGTGCAGCTGCCGCGCGAGGTGGGCGCCTGGCTGGTCTTCCTCGTTTCGTTGGTGTTGGGCCACGGCGTCATGTTCTGCTTCGATTGGATATTTTCCTGCCTGGCGTTTTACAGCACTGAGACATGGGGCCTCAGTGTCGTGCGCGTGGCAGTAGTCACGTTTTTCAGCGGAGCGATCGTGCCGCTGCAAATGATGCCGGACTGGCTGCGCGCCATCACCCATGCGCTGCCGTTCGCACAATCCGTGTATGTGCCGGTGTCGTTTCTTAGCGGCGTCACGCCGATTAGCGCCGCGCCGCAAGCCTGGCTGATTCAGCTGGCGTGGTTGATCGGGCTGGGTGTGCTCTCGCGGCTGGTGTTCAAGCGTTCGCTGTGCAAGGTCACCGTGCAGGGCGGATGAGAAAATGCGGAATGGGGAACGTGGAATGCGGAATTCCACCGCGAATCACCGCGAATTGACGCCAATTCATTCGCGAAGATTCGCGTGAATTCGCGGTCGGTTGTTTGAGCTATGCTACGACGCTACATTTCACTCTACTGGTTCTTTTTGATCCAGCGTTTCAAGATTCTGATGGAGTATCGCCTGAATTTCTTTATCGGCATGAGCTCCACCATCTTCTTGCAGGCCGCGGGCCTGCTGGGCCTCTGGGTGATCGTGAGCCAGGTGCCCAACCTCAACGGCTGGACGCTGGACGAGATCCTGTTGATCTATGGCTTGCTGACGTTGGCTAAATCGATCAATCACATGTTTGCCGATAATCTGTGGACTATCGGCTGGGGCTACATTCGTCCCGGCGGATTCGATCGGTTCCTGGTGCGCCCGATCAATCCGCTGTTTCACCTGCTAGCCGATCGCTTCTGCCACGACGGCCTGGGTAACTTTCTGGTCGGCACGGCGCTGGTTATTTTTTCCGCCGTCCGCCTGGGGATCGTGTGGACACCGCTCAATATGCTTTATCTGATCAGTGCCGTGATCAGCGGCGGCGTGATCTTCATCGCATTGAACCTCATCACGGCGTCCAGCGCATTCTGGATTGTCCAATCGATCCCGGTGACGCAGGTCGTTTTCAACACGCACGAATTTGCCCGTTTCCCGCTGACGATCTATCCGCGCGCCATCGGCTTGCTCCTGACGTGGCTGATTCCGTATGGTTTCGCTTCGTTCTATCCGGCCAGCCAACTCCTGGGGCGCGAGGTGGGTCTGCTCGCCTGGGCGGGGCCGCTGGTGGCCGTCGTGCTGGCGCTGATCAGTTACCGCGTGTGGCTGTTCGGATTAAGGCACTATGGTGGAACAGGGAGCTAACAGCTGGAGATTGGAAGTTAGAGATTGGAGGCTAGAGATGGGACGCGAACACGATCGCAAGGCGGCCATCGCCCAAGCGCAGATCGAACTGAACAAGAAACTCGCGTATCTCGACACGGAAACGACCGGGCTTAAAGATCACGATCAGATTGTGGAAATCTGCCTGATCGATAATGACGGCGCAGTGCTGGTTGATTCGCTGGTGAAGCCCACGGTGAAGATTCCGTTCGACGCCACGCGCGTGCACGGCATTACGGATGCCATGGTGAGCAATGCGCCGACGTGGCCGGAACTGTGGCCGCAGCTGGAACCCCTCATTGCGGAACGCCGCTTCGCCATTTACAACGCCGATTACGATCTGCGCCTGATGAAGCAATCCCATCGTGCGCACGGCTTAATCTGGCAACCGACGGTCAGCTACTTTTGCATTATGAAGCTCTACGCCCAGTATCGCGGGAATTGGAATGCGCGGTCGGGCAGCTATCGCTGGGTCAGTCTCGATGATGCGCGCGGGCAGTGCCATCTTGAATTTCCTAACGCGCACCGCGCCAAAGCAGATACCTTACTGGCGCGTACCGTGTTGCAGTATGTAGCCGCACAGAAGGCGTGACAGCCTAACGTGGAACGGGTGGCCCTATGCCCGCATGCCGAAAATGAAACCGCCCGATCAAGTCGATCGGGCGGTGGAGTTATCAGACTGTTTCTTCTGCGGCAGTTCTGACCAGAACCTTGTACACCTCGCGTGAGGTGCGCCGCAGTTCGTGCATCACCAGGCCCAGTTTCGCTTCTTTGCCGACCATGGTGGCCAGTGCGGCGTCCGGCCCGGCGGGCACCACGATGATGCCGCCTTCCGTTCCATCCAGCAGGATCCGATCGATCTCGCCGCGTGATAAGCGGACTAACACCCGTTCGCCCAACGCAATGATGGCGGCGGCCATGGCCGCGATTTGCGGACTATCGACCGGATTGCTGATGCGCGACCGGCCATCGCCTGAATACGCGGCGACGACGAAGCCTTCGATGCTTACGACAACCGTGCCATGCAAGCCATCGACACTTTTGTGTAAGCGGCGCAGAATGTCTTCCAGAACTTGAACACGATACTCAGCCATAAGTGCAGTTAGTATACCCCGTAACACCAGCCGAGGCAACTCACAAAGGGTTACGATCGCGTGACGAAAGCCGTATTGTTAAGATGGGCCATCAATGATTCGGCCAGCATCTCGCTTGCCCGATTAGGTGATCGATGTCTGCGCCGGATAAGGGCGCTGTGCCAGGCGGGCAAAGCAGCCGCGTGCAGTCGCCCTTCGATCAAAGTGCCGGCCTTCAACTCCAGGCACGCCGAAATCTTCGGTATGAGCGCGACCCCGCGGCCCTGCTGATGCACCAGCGTTGTGCCCAGTTCGCGCTCGAGCGCAGCCGATCGCTGATCGTCGGCTGAACCAGATCGAGCTCGGCGGCCGCGCGGCTGAGGCTGCGATGGCGCGCGACGAGTGAAAAGTGACGAGTGAAAAGTGATATACTATCGAACATGACACAGGTCTTCACCGATACTCCCCCTGAAACTGAACGGGTGCTGTTTGCCATGCTGCGTGAGATGCCGCCGTGGCGCAAAGTGGAGCTGGTCGTGCAACTGAATCAGACGGTGCGCGAGTTAGCGTTGGCCGGTTTGCGCGAACGGTATCCGAATGCTTCACCTGAGAAACTTCGTCGTCGCTTGGCAGACATTGTGCTTGGACCTGAACTGGCCGAGAAAGCCTATGGGCCGCTGATTGTTGAGTCTACTGTTCAGATTGACATGAACGAAATAGTGCTGAAAGTTGAGGCAGAATCTGTAGCCCAACTGCTTGAAGCACAATGATCCGGCGTTCGTGCAGAGAGTGTTTGGCGTAGCTGGCGATTCATTGACGCTGTGTTCATTCGTTGTGAGGGCAAGGAGTGAGTCGATGAGTGAAAACCTGCAGAAGAAACAAGAGATGAATAAAGCCAGTTTTGATTTCAACGGCAGGAATTTTCTGATAGGTATTCTTTCAGCAATAGCATTCGAGCTGATGGTAACTGAACTTCTTGTCAACCCGGTGAATAGACATGGGATAGAAATTCTCGATCGGTTTGGAGAGCCGCTTGGCTGGGTCATTATCAATTGGGTAAGAGACATGTCTATTTTCGCGGTGCTGGGGGCAGTTAATGCGGCAGCCTCGGTGCCACGTCATACGAAAATCAGCCATGTAATAACCTGGGCATTCTTGGGATATATAGGCGGGACTGTAATCGCGGGCATCGCCAGTGTAGTTACGACAGTATTATTTGGACAAGCGGGCGGCACGCCGGTACAAAGGATAGTGATAAGTATTGTCTTTGGTGGAGCGTTGGGGGCTTTATGGGGCCTCGTTCTCGCAACTTTCGCGAAAGTCAGAGGCGCTCGGATCGGCTTTAAACAATACTTGATGACTATGGCCCAAATTGATCGGGCCACAATGTACTCGATGCTGCGATGGGCGACAATTGGGCTATGGCTCATGGCGTCTGCGGGGTTGGCCTTTGTGACATTAAGTTTCTGGGGTATTGCGTTGGGGATCGCAGGAATAGGCGTCATTGCAATCATCTTGGTGAACAAATATAATTCCACGCGAAGCGAAAGCGGAGGATAGGATGTCAGCAAATAGTAACGATTTCTTTAACGCTCGTGACACATTCGATACTGGATCGGGCAAAGCGACGCTTTATCGTCTCAGCGCGCTGGGCAACATCGATCGACTGCCGTTCCCGACCAAGAGCATACTCGAGGCGGTGGCGGGAAGATAGAAGTTGTTCTACGTTTGGCGGCGCAGACGTTGATAAGTTGCAATCAGGGTTGAATCATCGAGGGCTTGTTCCAGCTGGCGCAGCCAATGCAGCACGTATTGATCGTCGAGTTGTTGGCCTTGCCGCTGCACCAGACTTTCGACATCGATCTGATCCTGCGGGCGTGTCGAGATTATTTTGTAGATGATCAGATCTTCCGCCGAACAGACCTGGGCGGTGACGCCCGGCTCCAGTTCGATCGCCTGGGCGCGCTGGATGGCAGATTCATCCAGGCTGGTATCCGCCAGCTGTAAGTCAATGCGGATGCCGGCGCGATCCTTGACAAACAAGACGCCGTTGCGCTGCAAGGCTTGCAGAGGATCGACCTGCAGCGGAATGTAATCCATTGCCAGAACATCGAGCAAATGCTGGGCCGCGTCGCGATCGAGCAGTACCTTAAAGTCGATATCCTGAGTGGCGCGGGGACGCGCCCACACACTGACCGCGACGCCGCCAATCACTGCCGAAGCGATGCCGGCTGCCGTCAGGCGCTGCTGGATTTGTACGAGAGACTGATAGAGCGGGTTCATGCTGATTCGGGGTGCGCAACCAGCCACTGAGCTAGACGTTGCAGGCGGCGTTGTTGTTCGATCAACGCGGCTTCACGCTCTGCCTGGTAAGCAGTATCCTTGCTCAGGCGAGGTGCATAGGTTTCATACAGCAGCGCAAACTGGCGCAGGCTCTCGGCCACCGTCAACTCGCGCAGCAGGCGCGTTTCTTCGGCTTCAATTTCAGCCCAGCGGGTGCGCAGTGTGCTCAGAGATTGCATGGGGTAATTATACTACGGCGGGAACTTCAACCGGGCGCTGAACGATCTTCGGATCGATTGTGAAGGAATAAAAGTGAGGAAAAATCATGAGCGTTACAGAACTTCTTCAAACAGCCCGCTTCGTCGTTGATGCCGCTGGCAATAAGAAGGCCGTGATGGTGGATTACGACATCTGGAAAGAGCTGCTAAGCATACTGGAAGACTGGGAAGACGCGCAGGAAATCAAGCAGCTGCGGGTGTTGAAAGAAGAAGCGATCCCCTGGGGGCAGGCCAAAGAAGAGCTCAAGGGCAAAGGCATTGATGTATAGCGTGCGCATCTTGCGCGTGGCGTTGAAAGACATCGAAGATTTGCCGCGCGATTACGCTCGCCTGGTGAGCCAGCACATCGATCAACTGGCGCAGACTCCGCGGCCAAACGGCGCGATCAAACTTCAGGGCGAAAGCGGCTATCGCATCCGTGTTGGCGTCTATCGTGTTCTGTATGACATTGACGACAAAGAGCAAACGGTGGTTGTATATCGCGTCAAACATCGACGTGAGGCATATCGCTAGGCAGAAACTTGCCAACGCGATAGTTGCTAATCGTCGCCTGAAGTACGAAGTGTAAAGATGAATGGTCTTGCTCACAATTGCCGTGTTGGTGTCAGCTCCGCACTTGTTGCTGGAATTGCATTACCGGCCTGCCTGATTTTTCTGCAACTGGTCCGTTCGCTGTTTGCCCCGTTGCATAGTTTGCTGAGCGGAATCGGCGGATTGCTTTTCCTGGTCGTTGCGGTAATCCTCATCAATGTTGGAAGTCGAAAACTTGCCGATAACGGGTTCTCGTTGATAAACTGGATCGTGCATAAGACAAGAGTTCATCAAAGCATTGCTGCTGCGGTGAGCATGATCATCGGCATTCTCATCGGTGTTCTCGGTGGCGCCGTAATCTATCGCTTGATATGGATGGCGATACCAGGCTTGGCCGCTCAATGATGATCGACCGCTAAATTCTGATCGGCTTTCATGCCGATGATCTCAACAGCGAGGAGACAACATGACTCAGAAAGATTTCTTTAACGCCCGCAGTACCTTCGATACCGGCTCGGGACAGGCTACGCTCTATCGCCTCAGCGCGCTGGGCAACATCGATCGACTGCCGTTCTCGATCAAGATTATGCTGGAGAGCGTGCTGCGCAACTGCGACGGCACCCTCGTCACCGAGGAGGACGTGAAGACGCTGGCGAATTACAACGCCAAGTCGCCCGCGCCCGTGGAGATTCCGTTCAATCTGGCGCGCGTGGTGATGCAGGACTTCACGGGCGTGCCCGCCGTGGTCGATCTGGCGGCGATGCGTGCGGCGGCCAAGAGGCTGGGCGGCGATCCTAAGAAGATCAATCCGCTCATCCCGGTCGATCTGGTGATCGATCACTCGGTGCAGGTCGATTACTTCGGCACGCTGGACGCGCTGAAGTTGAACGCCGCTGTGGAATTCGAGCGCAATCAAGAGCGCTACGAATTTCTGCGCTGGGGACAACAGGCTTTCAGCAATTTCCGCGTGGTGCCACCGGCGACCGGCATCATCCATCAGGTGAATCTGGAATTTCTGGCGAAGGTGGTGACATTGCGCGATGGCGTGGCGATCCCCGACACGCTGGTTGGTACCGACAGCCACACGACGATGATCAATGGTCTGGGCGTCGTCGGTTGGGGCGTGGGCGGCATCGAAGCTGAGGCGGTGATGCTGGGTCAACCGTTGTATATTCTCACGCCGAAGGTCGTCGGCATGAAGTTGACGGGCCACCTGCGCGAAGGCGTGACGGCGACCGACCTCGCCTTGACGGTGACGCAGATTTTGCGGAAGCACGGCGTCGTGGAGAAGTTCGTCGAGTTCTACGGTGCGGGCCTCAGCCAGATGTCGCTGGCCGATCGCGCGACGATTGCGAACATGGCGCCCGAATATGGCGCGACGATGGGCTACTTCCCCATCGATGCGGAAACGCTCAACTTCCTGCGCCGCACCGGGCACAGCGCCGCTGAGATCATGCTGGTCGAGCGATATGCTAAGGAGCAGGGTCTCTTCCGCACCGATGAGACGCCCGATCCCGAATTCACCGAAACGCTCGAACTCAACTTGGCCGATGTGGTGCCCAGCCTCGCCGGGCCTAAGCGCCCGCAGGATCGCGTGGCACTATCGGACATGAAGAAGTCCTTCGAGTCGGCGTTGGTTGCGCCCGTCAAAGATCGCGGCTTCGGGTTGAGTGCAGATGAGCTAAGTCGGAAAGCGATAGTGAAGGACGGAGAGATGGCGGGACGGAGAGATAGAGAGATTGGTCACGGCGCGGTGGTGATTGCGGCGATCACCTCCTGCACGAATACTTCGAATCCATCGGTGTTGTTGGCCGCGGGTCTCGTCGCGAAGAAAGCAGTCGAGCGCGGTTTGAAACCGCCCACGTATGTGAAGACCACGCTTGCGCCTGGATCGAAAGTGGTGACGGAGTACTTGAAGGAAGCGGGCGTGCTGCCGTATCTGGAACAGATCGGTTTCGATGTGGTGGCCTACGGCTGCACGACGTGCATCGGCAATTCGGGACCGCTGCCGCAGGCCGTGTCGAATGCGGTCACAGAGGGCAACCTCGTCGCGGCGGCGGTGTTGAGCGGCAATCGCAACTTCGAGGGGCGCGTGCATCCGATCGTGAAAGCCAACTACCTCGCCTCGCCGCCGTTGGTGGTGGCGTATGCGCTGGCAGGTACGGTCGATATCGATTTCGCCAGTGAACCGATCGGGATGGATAAAGGCGGCCAGCCGGTGATGTTGAAGGACCTCTGGCCGACGCAGCAAGAAGTGTCGGATCTGATCGCCAGTTCGATCAAGCCGGAGATGTTCGCGAAGTCATACGGCAACGTGTTCGACGGCAATCCGCAGTGGAATGCGATTCCGGTGACGGGCGGCGACCTGTATCAGTGGACTGAAACTTCAACCTACATTCAACATCCGCCGTTTTTTAGCGAGATGACGCTCGCTGTCCCGTCGATCAAGCCGTTGAGCAATTTGCGCGTGCTGGCGATCTTCGGCGATTCGGTCACAACCGATCACATCTCGCCCGCGGGCAACATTGCGGAACAGAGTCCGGCGGGGCAGTACCTGATCTCAAAGGGCGTGCCGAAGAAGGACTTCAATCAATACGGCACGCGGCGCGGTAACGATCAGGTGATGACGCGTGGCACATTCGCCAACATCCGCATCAAGAACCTGATGGTGCCCGGCGTCGAGGGCGGTGTGACGATCCATCAGCCTGCTGGCGAACGCATGAGCATCTATGATGCGGCGCTGAAGTATAAGAGCGCGGGCACTTACTCGGTGGTGTTGGCGGGCAAGGAGTACGGCACCGGATCGAGCCGCGACTATGCGGCGAAAGGCCCGTATTTACAGGGGGTGCGCGCGGTGATCGCCGAATCGTTCGAGCGGATTCACCGCAGCAATCTGGTGGGCATGGGTATATTGCCGCTGCAATTCAAAGACGGACAGAATGTGGAAGCGCTCGGCCTGACCGGCAAAGAAGTGATTGAGATTGTCGGGCTGGGCGATGACCTCCAGCCGCGCCAGGATGTGCTGGTGAAGGCGACGAAGGATGGTGGATCGATCGTGGAATTCAAAGCGACGGTACGCATCGATACGCCCATCGAAGTGGAGTATTACCGGAACGGCGGGATTTTGCAGACGGTATTAAGGAAGTTAGTGAAGGAAGCGTAAGATACCTATCACCGGACTTGACAACGGACAAACGGACGCTGGCCATGTCCGCTTCCGTCCGTTTGTTCGTTTCGCGCAGCGGTCCGTTGAGAGTTGTCCGTGCATCGACACGCCGATCGAAGTGGAATATTACCGGAACGGCGGCATCTTGCACATGGTGTTGAGGAAATTGGTGAGGGAAGCGTAAGCATAAACCGCCCGGAGGTTGAGGACTTCCGGGCGGTTTTCTTGTGGGGCGTTTCCGGGTTGTACTGGACGTTGCACAGACCTCCTGCGCGCGGGCGGGCTTGTCCGTCACAATCGGATGTGTTTCTCCGGGGCCAAATGCCATAATACGGGGATTGACAGGCGCATAAAGTGGTTGTAATCTATATTTGCCTGAATCACTATGGCTTGGATCAGATGCAACATGACCACCGAAGCTCACCTCTCCCCGCGATTGTCCTGGCTGGCACTGCTGTGCGCCTGGCTGGTCGTGTTTGCGTGGGCCGCGCCGATATTAGTCGATGCATCCGACGACAGACCTGACATCTTGAACCAAAGTCAAGACCCGGCAAGCGTTCCCGCCAATGTCCCTCCTGAAACCGAAGATGCTTCTGATGATCCAGTGATGTTTGCCTCGATCGGGAAGGCGGGCTTGCTTCTCTTGACCGTTGTACTCCGGGCTTCTTATCTCACTGAACGGGTCTGGTCTCCCACATTGCCAGTTCGTCCTCCTAACAACCTCAAATCAATCTGATCTGACAGAGGCGTGACTGCCGCTGTAGTGCGCTTCGAGAGGCTGTGGTCTGAGCGCTTTCTGCGGCCGTCTATGTCCGATTGGATCGCCCCCCTCGCCAGATCGAGTGCGCCGCTGGCCGCCGCGATTCGCTTGCATTTTCGATCGACGGAAATTCACGTTGGCAATTGAAGTGCGATGTCGGCCCCTCGTCGATTCGGGACGACATTCCACCAGTCGGAGGTTGTGATGAACCAGAATCTTCCCCCACGCCCTCATCGGACGTTTGCCTTAGCCCCACGCTGGCGGTGGTTGAGTTACACCGTGCTAGCAGTCGGTGGCGGCAGTACAACGGCAACCTTGCTCTTACAGGAAGAGGCCACGCTGCTCGAGATCCTCGGCCCCGTGGCGGGTATTCCGTTGCTTGGCGCGCCGATCCTGTGGTTCGTCCGAACGCTTTTCAACCAGACCGCTTCGCAGTCCGATCAGCAGAGCAAATCCGATAAAGGACTTTCATGAATCCATCACGTGTTTCGATCAATAAGCGTTTTCGCCCGGCGGTCACCGGCGTCACGCCGCCAGAAACCCCAGCCGCAATCGCATGGCACACCCTTGAACCGGCGCAGATTGCCGAACGGCTTCACGCGCACCTGACGCGCGGCTTGACCCCCGACGAAGCCGCGCGACGACTGGCGGAGTATGGCTCGAACGAACTGCAGGCCGTTCAGCGTGTCTCGCCCTGGGCCTTATTGTTGGAGCAATTCAAAAACGTTTTGATCTTGATTCTGCTCTTTGCCGTGGGCCTATCAGCGGTGCTGGGACACAGCGTCGAAGCCGTGGTGATCGGCATCATCGTCTTGTTTGCGGTACTGCTGGGCTTCGTGCAAGAGTACCGGGCGGAACGCGCCATCGAAGCGCTGCGCCAGATGGCCGCGCCCACCGCTACGGTACTGCGCGCCGGCGAGGAGCAGGACATCGCCGCCCGCGAGCTCGTCCCCGGCGATATCATCCTGTTGAGTGCCGGTGACAAAGTCCCGGCTGATGCGAGGCTGATCGAATCGGTCAACTTGCGGATTGAAGAAGCCGCGCTAACGGGCGAATCTTTGCCGGTGGAGAAACACATCGCCGCGCTTGAAGCCACCGGGCTGGCGGTAGCCGATCGGAAGAACATGGTCTACGCGGGCACGGCGGCTACCTACGGCCGAGGCCAGGCACTGGTGATCGCCACAGGCATGCAGACCGAGTTCGGCCAGATCGCGCAGCTCTTGCAGACCATTGAGTCGAGCAAAACACCGCTGCAGCAAAACCTCGACAAAGTGGGGCAACTGCTGGCGCGGGCGGCGCTGGTGATCGTCGCCATCATCATCGCGCTTGGCCTGTTGCGGGGTCAGCCGTTTCTGGAGATGTTGATCTTTGGCATCGCGCTCGCCGTGGCTGTGGTGCCCGAAGCGCTGCCGGCAGTAGTCACCATCTCGCTGGCGATCGGCGTGCAGCGCATGGTCAAACGCCACGCGTTGATCCGGCGTCTACCCGCAGTAGAAACGCTGGGCAGCGTCTCCGTCATCGGCTCTGATAAGACCGGCACGCTGACCAAAGATGAAATGACGGCGCGCAAAATCTTCGTGGCCGGGCAGCTGCTGGAGGTTACCGGGGGAGGTTACGAACCGAGCGGTGAGTTCATGCTGAACGGCTCCACGGTGCAGCCGTCAGAAGCGTTGATCACGTTATTGCGGGCGGCCATCCTGTCCTCCGATGCGCATCTCGTGTACAGCGAAGCCGAGGGATTCTGGCATCTCAAAGGGGATCCCACCGAAGGCGCTCTAGTGGTCGCCGCGGCGAAAGCCAACCTCCATAAGTCTGAGCTCGACGTGAAATCTCCACGTGTGCATGAAATCCCGTTCACCTCAGAAACCAAGCGCATGACGACGCTGCACACGGTTCCCGGCGGCCTGACGGCTTATGCCAAAGGCGCGCCAGAGATCATCCTCGCTTCATGCGCGTGGCAGTTCACTGCATCAGGTCCGCAGCAGCTGGATGAAGCGAACAGGCAAACCATCCTCGACATGGCACAACAGATGGCGAGCGAGGCGTTACGCGTACTGGCCGTGGCTTACAAACCCCAGGCCACGCTTGAAAAAGCCGAACGCGAGATGACGTTCCTCGGATTGATCGGGATGATGGATCCGCCACGCCCGGAAGCGAAAGCCGCGATCGAGACGTGCCGGCAGGCTGGCATCAAACCGGTGATGATCACCGGCGATCATCCGGTGACCGCGCAGGCGATCGCGCGCGAACTCGGCCTGCTGAAGACCGGACGCGTCGTGACGGGCGCTGAACTGGAAGCGATGAGTGACGACACGTTCGACCGCGAAGTCGAAAGCATCGAAGTCTACGCGCGCGTCTCACCGGCACACAAACTGCGCGTGGTTACAGCCCTGCAGCACAGGGGCCATCTGGTGGCGATGACGGGCGATGGGGTGAACGACGCACCCGCACTCAAGAAGGCTGACATCGGTATTGCGATGGGCATCACCGGCACGGATGTCACCAAAGAGGCGGCCGCCATGATGCTGACCGACGATAACTTCGCGTCGATTGTCGCCGCAGTAGAAGAAGGACGCGGGGTGTTCGGCAACATCAAGAAGTATCTGATGTATCTCCTGTCCTCTAACATCGGTGAAATTGGCTTGATGACCGGCGCGTCCTTGCTAGGCCTGCCGCTTCCGCTGAGCGCCGTGCAGATCCTGTACGTCAATCTGGCGACCGATGGACTGCCTGCTCTGGCGCTGGCCATCGATCCTCCCGAAAAAGATCTGATGCGCCGCCCGCCGCGCAATCCGCGGACCGGCATCTTCACGCGCCCGGTGGTGACGCTCATGATTCTGGGCGGACTCTGGTCAACGCTGATCAATCTGGGCCTGTTCACCTGGGCCATCAATTCCGGCCGCAGTCTGAACGAAGCGATGACCATGACATTCGTTTCGCTGGTGCTGATTCAATTCTTCAAAGCGTACAACTTCCGCTCCGATCGGAACTCGGTGCTCGATCGGCCATTTGCCAACAAATGGTTGAACCGGGCGATTGCCTGGGAGTTAATGTTGTTGGCGCTCATCGTCTATGTGCCGTTTTTGCAGAGCGCGTTCGACACCTTTGCGCTGGCGCTGGACGAATGGCTCATCATCGCCGGGTTGGCGTTTACCGTGGTGCCGGTGCTGGAACTGGCGAAGTGGCTGGAACGGCGCAAACAGCGACACGCCGATTGAGGTGGAGCACTATCGGAACGGCGGCATCCTGCACACGGTGCTGAGAAAATTAGTGAAGACGGCGTAACTTCGATTGACCCATGTCAGCGGAAGTGGTGATCGCTCCAGGTGTTTTTTGTGGTACGATCAGCGTGGGAATAGAGCTATGAATACCATCACACTTGAATTGCCTGAATCACAGCTGGTCGAATGGGTACAACGTCTGTCGCCCGATGCCAGGCATTCAGTGCTTAAAGCGCTGATTCCTCGTCTCGATGAATTCGAAGCGCTGGCCGATTACGGCGCACAACGGGCGCGTGACATTTGCGCCCGGCGCGGGCTGGATTGGGACAACATGTCTGACACCGAGCGGCAGCAGTGGATCGATGGTCTGCTGCATGAGGCTTAGCCGTGCCCGACCGGGTCGTGCTGGATACCAACATCTATATATCGGGGTTGCTTTGGCGAGGAAAACCGTATCAGTGTCTGTTGTTGGCGCGTTCCGGAATTGTTAGATCGGTCTACTGCGACTCTATGCTGGCCGAACTGTCAGAAAAGGTGCGCGAGAAATTCGGTTTCTCCGAAAACAGAATTCAGGCCATGGCCTATGATTTCCGGCGTATGCCTAAACTGCCGCGTATTTCCGGGCAGGAAGCAATGACGGCTTTTCAACTGCCAGCAAATAGCGGGACCCGATCACGTGATCGGGTCCCGCTATTCGTTTATTCGTTGTCGATTCGTTGCATTACGTGCTCATGTGTGCCAGGTACGCTTCTACCATCAGCACGTTGGGGCCGGCCTTCTTGATGATGTCCAGGTTAGCTGTCGCTGTGGCGATTTCTTCCACTTGCTCTTCCACGAACCACTGCAGGAAGTTCTGCGCGGCGTAGTTCTTCTCCGCCAGCGCCAGCGTCAACAGATCATTGATTTGGTTGGTGGTGCGGATTTCCGCATCCAGCGCTAACTGCGCGGCGGCTTCGGCCGAGGCAAACTCGTTTTGCGGCGCGGCGATGGTCGGAATCTTCACAGCGCTGCCGGTGTCCAGCAGAAACTTGATGAACTTCATGGCGTGCTCGTGTTCTTCCGCGGCTTGCTTATAGAACAGCTTCGTCAGCCCTTTCAGATTCTCGCCTTCGAAATAATTCGCCACGGCGATATACGCGATGGAGTTGGAAAACTCTTGCCCGACTTGGGTGTTGAAAGCTGCTTGAATCTTTTCGCTTAACATGCTGGAATCCTCCTGAAGTGTATAGAATTGCGCTTAGCGCGACAGTTGTGTAATGTGTCACTTGCAAATAGATTATAACGTGTGAAACGTAAAACGTGATGCGTGATGCGTGATGCGTGATGCGTGATGCGTGATGCGTGATGCGTATTGGATGCCGCGATCGGCCAAAGGTTACAGGCGGTGGCAGACAACGCAAGCGTAACTACTCAGCCACCGCGCGGTGCTGTCATTCCCGCATGCTGTCAGCGGGAATCCAGAGACCGTACCAACGCGAACCTGGATGTCCGACACGCCCTGCCGAAGGGACGAAGCGGGGGCGCGCTAGGCGAAAGCACTCGAGCGTGACGGCTGAATAGCCACCAGCAAACTAACGACCAGCCACCAACTACCAGCCACTAAAATCGGCTATAATGGGCGTGAATTTAACTTCGACGCGGAGCGAGGATCCGAGCATGTTGAAGATCAAGAATGGCAAGAAGAAAGTCCGCCCCGAGACACGTTACCCCAACGATGTGCGCATGGCCATCGAGATGGATCAGGGCTATCCGCTGACCACCACGCAGGATGTGACGCTGGAGGAAATGGCCGCAGAAGGCACCTACACTGTCAAGCAAGCCGTCGAAAAACTCGTTGCCGTACGTCCCGCCTCCCGGGTCCCCGCGCCGCGGGCATAATCCGTTCTCCACAAGCCGGTCCGATGCGCGGCGAGGTCGTGCTGCAAACTCAATCTCCGGCCGGGTGGCTGCGCTTCACCCACCCGATCGAGATCGTGGCCGCCTCAACGTTGGATGACGTGCTGCCCGCGCTGCGCCATGTCGAGGAACAGGTGACGGCGCGCTCAGTTTACGCTGCCGGCTTCATCGCCTACGAAGCGGCCCCAGCGTTTGATCCCATTTTGCGCGTGCGCGGTACGACAGCGCTACCGCTATTGTGGTTCGGCCTGTACGATCGCGCCAAGCCGCTTTCCGACTTTCCCCAACCCGATCGATCCCCTGGCCCGATTGGCCCATGGACGCCCACGGTCACGTGGCCCGAATATGAGCGCGCGATCAACACGATTCGCGCTCACATCGCCGACGGGCGCACGTATCAGGTCAACTACACTTATCGGTTGCGCGCGCCGTTCAGCGGCGATCCGTGGTCGTTCTTTGTGACATTGGCGCGTAAACAACCGTTGGGTTATGCCGCTTATCTCGATATTGGATCACACATCATTTGTTCGGCCTCGCCGGAATTGTTCTTTTGTTTGAACGGCCGCACGGTGCTCTCCAAACCGATGAAGGGTACCGCCCCGCGCGGCAAAACTTTGCTCGATGATCGCGCGCAGATGGACTGGTTGCAGCAGTCCGAAAAGAACCGCGCCGAGAACGTGATGATCGTCGATATGATTCGCAACGATCTGGGGCGCATCGCGGAGATCGGATCGGTGCAGGTGCCGCAGTTGTTTGAGATCGAACGTTACCCCACGGTGCTGCAAATGACCTCGACCGTGACCGCGCAGACCGCTGCGTCTTTTACGCAGATCATGTCCGCGTTGTTTCCCTGCGCCTCGATCACGGGCGCGCCCAAAGTCAGTACGATGAAGTTCATCGCCGATCTGGAAACGACACCGCGCGGGGTGTACACCGGCGCGATCGGTTATCTGGCGCCCGATCGCGCCGCATTACGGACCGCGCAGTTCAACGTCGCCATTCGCACGGTGACGATCGATCGCGAAGCAGGGCAAGCCGAATACGGTGTGGGCGGCGGCATCGTGTGGGATTCGGACGCGGCCGATGAGTACCGCGAGTGCGAGATCAAAACGCGCGTGTTGACCAGTTCGCCGATCGAGTTTGAACTGCTCGAAGCGCTGCGGTGGTCGCCAGCCGATGGTTACTTCCTGCCCGATCGGCATGTGGCGCGCCTGACGGATTCAGCGGATTACTTTGGTTTTCCGTTCGATCGGGCGGTGTTGATCGATCGGTTGGAGGAAGTGCGCCGGTCTCTGCCAGCCGCCGATCACAAAGTGCGTGTGGCGCTGGTGCGCTCGGGTGACCTCTCGATCACGACCACAGCCTTGAGCGATATTCCGCGCTCGCCCGTGCAGCGTGTGGCCCTAGCCCGAAATCCCATTGACAGCCATGACGTTTTCCTGTATCACAAGACCAGCCGCCGGGCGGTCTATGAGCAGGCCCGCGCCGAACAACCCGGCTGCGACGATGTGATCTTGTGGAATGAACGCGGCGAGATCACCGAGTCGTGCAGCGCCAATGTCGTGATCGATCTGGCCGGTGAGTTGATCACCCCGCCCATCGACAGTGGACTGCTCGGCGGAACATTCCGCAGTGAGCTGCTGGAGCAAGGCCAGATCGCGGAGCGAGTGATCACCATCGAGATGCTGCACGCGGCCCGCCGGGTATATTTGATCAACTCGGTGCGGAAGTGGATGGATGTCACGCTGATCGATAATCCTGAGAGATGACTATGCTGAAAGACATTCCTTACTGGTGGGACACAGCGCCCGCCCTGCCGAATCTAGCCACACGATCCTTGCCTGCCAGCGCCGATGTGGTCGTGATTGGCAGCGGGTACACTGGCCTGTCGGCGGCGCGTGTCCTGGCTTTGCGCGGTGTGAATGTGGTGGTGCTGGAAAAAGAAACCTTCGGTTGGGGCGCCAGTTCGCGCAACGGCGGGCAAGTGTTGACGGGCCTGAAACTGGGACCCAGCGCGCTGATCGAGAAAGTGGGGCTGGCGCGTGCGAAGGAATTGTACGCCGCTTCGCTGGCCTCGACAAAATATCTGGAAGACTTGATTGACGAAGAAAACATCGGGTGCGAGTACACCCGATCGGGGCATCTGGAAGCCGCGTGGAAGAACAGTCACTTCAAGTATTATCAACTGGAGCAAGACGTGTTGGCGCGCGAGTTCAATCATCCAGTTAAGCTGATTGATCGGCAGGACCAACACAGCGAACTCGGTTCGAAATATTATCACGGCGTGTTGGTCGATGAAGACAGCGGCGCACTGCATCCGGCCCAGTATGTGCGCGGCTTGGCGATCTGCGCTTCGGCTTCGGGCGCGCTGTTGTTTGAGAATACACCGGCGACGAAAATCTTGCGTTTGAACAGCAAATATGCGGTGGTGACACCGCAGGGCACGACCACGGCGGACAATGTCTTCGTGGCGACGAACGGTTATACCGACGAGGCCGCGCGCGACATTCGCCAGCGTGTCTTTCCGTTGGGCTCGTACATGATCGCCACTGAGCCGCTGCCCGCCGAACTCGCCGCGAAGTTGATTCCGCAGCGTCGTGTCGTCTTCGATTCGAAACACTACCTCTATTACTTCCGCTTATCTTCCGATAACCGGATGCTGTTCGGCGGACGCGCCGATTATAGGCCGTCCACGGCCGAGGCCACGCGCAAGAGTGCCGAGATTTTGCAGCGCGGCCTGGTGAAAATTTTCCCTGAATTGAAAGACGTCCCGATCGAATACGCCTGGAGCGGCAATATCTGTCTTACGCGTGACTTCTTCCCGCGCATGGGGCAGCATGAGGGGCTCTATTACGCGCTCGGTTATGCCGGGCACGGCGTAGCGATGGCCACCTATCTAGGCGGACAAATCGCCAACATCATGTGCGGCGCGCCTGGCAAGAATCCTTTCAAAGACTTGCCGTTCGATCCGCTGCCGTTCTATTACGGCCCAGCCTTCTTGCCGTTCGGTGCGTTGTACTACAAGTTGTTGGATGTGATCAGTTAAGGGACTGGCTGTGTCATTTGGCCGCTGCCTCATCCTGTCGTGGCTGTGCGCTGGCTTGCTCCAGGCGGCCTGCCTCCTGCCGATCGGCTCCGCTGCGCCCCAGGAGATTCCGATCGAACCACTGCCCCCCGGCGTCGTGATCGAAACGGTCGTGCCGGACGCCAAAAACCTCGTCGCCATGGACTTCACGCCGGATGGCCGTCTGTTGTACACCGAACGGATCAGCGACTATACCGGCGGCACCTATCGCGGCTATGTGCGCGTGGTTGAGAATGATCAGTTACAGCCCGATCCGGTCTATGCATTTCCCGTGCTGCACGAAGGTGAACGCGGTCTGCTGGGCCTCGCCGTCGATCCGAATTTTGCGGTGAACCATTTCGTGTGGGTGTACTTCTCCAGATACTCAGCCCAGATGGACTGCGGCAGCAATTACAAGAATCGCGTGGTGCGTTTTGTCTTGAATGACGATAACACCCTCGCCGGTGAACCGGAGACGATGGGTTGTTTTCCGATCAATCGCTACGAGACCATTCACAACGGCGGCAACCTGCACTTTGGACCGGATGACAAACTCTACATCTCGGTCGGTAACAACGATGCCAAGAACGATGCGGTCGATCCGGCGCAGGATCTGGGTTCGCCATTGGGCAAGCTGCATCGCTTCAACGGCACAGGGCCGCTCAGTGTGCCGGGTGATAATCCGTTTCCGGGCAGCAGCATCTATGCCTACGGCCTGCGCAATTCTTTCGACTTCGACTTCGATCCAATCTCAGGTCAGATTTTTGCCACGGAAAATGGTGACGCCTGCGACGACGAAATCAATCGGTTGTTGCCGCGCGGCAACTACGGCTGGCGGCCCAACTATCCGTGCGATGACGGCGCGCCCGATCCGCAATACAATACCATTCCGCCGCTGACGTACTGGTCATCCAGCATCGCACCGACGGGCCTCACCTTCTATCGCGGCGATCTCATCCCCGAATGGAAGAATGATCTTTTCATGTGCGCCTACAAGAATTCATCCACGGCGCTGCACCACTTCAAATTGAATGCGGCTCGCACGGCGATTGTCGCGCACACCACTTTGAGCGACACGATCAATCATCAGCCGCTTCACTGTCGCACCGATGTATTGACCGGCCCCGACGGCGCGCTCTATTATTCCGAAGGCGGCGGCTATTACAACGGCCCGATCCAACGTCTCACGCGCCGCTCGTCGTTGGCCTTGTCGTCGGTGAGCACGGCTCCGGCCGCGGTGCAGGCCGGCGAATGGCTGACCTACACCGTCAACGTCCGCAACGTAGGGACACAGGCCAATACGTTTGCCTTGACAGCGACGCTGCCGGCAGAAGTCGCGATCCAGGCGGTGGACAGCGGTTTGACGTTCGATGCCGATCACGTCTACTGGTCTGATGTGCTGACTTCGGCTCAGACGTTGAGCGCTCGTTTCTCAGTACAGGTGACCTCGGCGATTACGATCCCGTATCTCCTTACCACTCCGATTGAGATCACTGCGCCCGACACCCAGCCGGTCAATCTGGTTGCGCTGTCCATGATCAACGGTCAGGCCGTGTTCCTGCCCGTGCTGCGAAATTGATGATGTGAGTTGAGACAACCGTGATCGCCATGCTATAATCTCGATCAGCACCGTTATCATTTCCTAGAGGAGACTTCACTATGACTAGTGCAGGACAAAAAATCACGATCGACAACGGCAAATTGATCGTGCCGAACAATCCCGTCCTTCCCTTCATCGAAGGTGACGGCACCGGCCCGGACATCTGGCGCGCCAGCGTGCGCGTCTTCGATGCGGCTGTTGAGAAGGCTTATCAAGGCACACGCAAGATCGAGTGGAAGGAAGTGCTGGCCGGCGAGAAGGCGTTCAACACGGTCAACAACTGGCTGCCCGATGAAACCGTTGAGGCGTTTCGTGAATATCTGGTGGGCATCAAGGGGCCGTTGACTACCCCGATCGGTGGTGGCATCCGATCGCTTAACGTGGCCCTGCGGCAGCTGCTCGATCTGTATGTGTGCCTGCGCCCGGTGCGCTGGTTCAAAGGCGTGCCCTCGCCCGTGAAGCATCCCGAGAAGATCGACATGGTGATCTTCCGCGAGAACACGGAAGACATTTACGCGGGTATCGAATTTGAACAGGGTACGGAAGCGAACCAGAAATTTCTGGCGCTGTTCAAGGAAGCCTTCCCCAAGGAATACGGCAAGATTCGTTTCCCGGACAGCACCGGCATCGGCATCAAGTCGGTGTCGCGTGAAGGCACCGAGCGCCTGGTTCGATCTGCGATTCAATATGCGCTGGCCAACCAGCGCAAGAGCGTAACCTTTGTGCACAAGGGCAACATCATGAAGTACACCGAAGGCGCGTTCCGTAACTGGGGTTATGCGCTGGCCGAAAGCGAATTTGCTGCGCAGACTTACACGTGGGATCAGTGGGAGCGCACCAAGCGCGCGTCCGGCGAGAAGGCGGCCAATGACGAGCAAAAGGCCGAACTGGCGAAAGGCAAGATTCTAATCAAAGATGCGATTGCCGACATCACGCTGCAACAAGTCCTTACCCGCCCCGACGAATTCGACGTGATCGCCACGATGAACCTCAACGGCGATTATCTATCGGACGCGTTGGCGGCACAGGTGGGCGGCATCGGCATTGCGCCGGGCGGCAACATCAACTACGTCACCGGCCATGCGATCTTCGAGGCCACGCACGGCACCGCCCCCAAGTACACGAATCTCGACAAAGTTAATCCGGGGTCGGTCATTCTTTCGGGAGAGATGATGCTGCGCTACCTGGGTTGGGTGGAAGCCGCCGATCTGATTATCGAAGGCATGGATGGCGCCATCGGCAGCAAGATCGTCACGTACGACTTCGCTCGGTTGATTTCCGAGGGTGCTCAGGAAGTCAAATGCAGTGAATTTGGAAGTGCGGTCATTTCTTACATGTAACAGGTATTCAGCATGATTGATCACGATGCGCTGTGCCGCCTTTACTATGTGGAACGTTTGAGCACGACGGAAATTGCCGTTCTCAACAAGGAGAGTATTCATGTCTCAGTCAATACCTCCCTCTCTGCTTCGTTCACTGCGCGTATTTGCACTTGGGTTTGTCGGCTTCACGCTGTTGCTGCTGCCCGCTGTCGCAGTCACACAACCCGGGCCATCCGACGATCAGGGCAGCCTCACTCAGTCGCGCAACATCACTCCTGATTTAGGTGTCCTGCTTTCCTTTTCATCGCATACGCTTGCCACGACGAACACCCCCATCATGCGGTATTTCTACACCTTTTGGACAGGTGCTCTCGACGATGCAGACTTCACGATTTGGGGTGGTGCCCGATCGACCAGCTGTGGCATTGGCTGCTCGTATGATCAGAATATCGTTTCCACTGGAAACCCGGGCGGGGCGTTGGCGCTACACCTGGATGGCACTAATGGAAAGGGTGGTGCCGGTCCACGGCAGAATGGCGTCAGCCTGTCCACTGCCACCTACTTCGAATACAGCGCCGACTTCTACGTGGTCAACGGGCAGCTCGATGCGCGCTATGGCCTGGTCTTCGATGCCACATCTGGCACCTTTCCCGGTTCCGGTGATCCGCCGATGGACCCGAATATGAACTACTACCTGCTTGAATTACGGATGGATGCCGTTACGCGCACCAAAGTATCCAAGTGGCAATTCCTGCGAGTCATCAATGGTGGCCGCCAGGCTCTGACTACGGCCACCGATCTGCCTGTCTCGATCAATCAGGGCCAATGGCACAACTTGAGGGTAGTCCAGCAAGGCAGCACCCTGTCGTTCTATCTCAACGGGCAGTTTGTGGCCTCCACCCAGTATGATTCAACCTGGGGTGACAATCGGCGGCGCTTCGGCCTTTACATCGACGTGCGCGCTGCCAACGGTGATAACGGCCCGTTTGAATTCTTCACGGATAACGTGGCCGTCATCGATTTCGTTGCGCCAAACGGCGTTGAGATTGACGGCCCAGAGACCGGCGAGATAAATACGGCTTACTTGTTTAAGGCAACCGCTGCTCCGATCTCTACGACGACCCCCATCACTTACGTTTGGGAAGCCACTGATCAGATCCCCGTGGTTCATTCAAGCGATCGGGTCACCGCTTCTGCTTCGTTTGCCTGGCCGCTTTCGGGAACCAAGACGATCACCGTTACGGCACTGAATGTCGTGGGATCCGTCGTAGCCACGCATTCGCTTGAAGTTAAAATCGGGCCAACGGGCCTTGAGTTGGCTGGCCCGCCAACTGGTGTGATCAGTGAGACTTATGCCTTCACGGCAACAACCTCGCCGATCACAGTTACAACTCCTATCACCTATGTGTGGCAGGCGACCGATCAAGACCCTATGATTCATGCCAGTGATCTGATCACTGACTTTGCCTCTTTTGCTTGGACGATTTCTGGAACAAAGATCATCACTGTCACGGCAGTGAACGGCGTGAGTGCTGTCACGACGACGCATGCGATTGAATTCAGCACTGGACCGGCCGCGGTCGAGATCACCGGCCCCCGGCTAGGCGCAACACAGTCAGCCCATGTGTTCACCGCAACGACTGCACCGATTTCCGTGACAACTCCCATCACCTACGTCTGGGAGGCAACCGATCAAACTTCGGTGATTCACTCCAGCGAGCTAATTACCGACTCGGTCTCTTTCGCGTGGCCAGGATCTGGAACTAAGGTGATCACCGTGACGACGCTAAATGTCGTAGGCGCTGTTACCGCGATGTACTGGCTGGATGCCAGAATCGAACCGGCCGGCATTGAGATTGCTGGCCCGCCATTGGGTGCGATCAATGCGACCTATCTATTCACCGCAACCACTGCGCCGATCACGGTGACAACACCGATCACTTATCTCTGGCAAGCCACCGATCAAATCCCGGTGATTCACTCCAGTGATTTGATGACCGACTCCGTCTCTTTCGTCTGGGCGATTTCCGGAATGAAGACAATCACCATTACGGCATGGAATGTCGTAGGTGCTGCCGCGGCGCTGCATTCTTTCGAAGTCAGGGTCATCTGGAAAATCTTTCTGCCAACGGTGCTAAAGCGATCGGCGGGTGGTTGCTTTGCAAATAAGGAACCGCGCCGGACGGGGCTTCGCCTAGCGCGTCGCCGGCGCTGAGCGCCGGGTACGACGTGAGCAGTTTTTTCAGTGGAGTCGTTGAATTGAAAAGCGACCGGCCCGATGATCATTTGGAGATCAACGGGCGGTTCCGCTGCACAGCCAGACAACCAATCAGAAGCTTCTGAGAATCACCGGCAAAAACAGATAGCGTGGATTCACGATAAGGCTGGCCGTGCGCGCGAAGGGCGGCGCGTAGCCAAGATTGATCAGCGCCGTGTTAGAGATCATCTCAGTGCTGGTCGTGGCGACTGTGACCGCGTACGCCAAAGTGATCGCCGGGGTGGCCGACATCACACCGTTCCATTTCAACGTCGGCGCAGCCGAATCATCAGCCAGGCCATGAGTCGTGGCCAGCGTTCCCGGCATGTAAGACAAGCCAGTCGGAACCACATCGGTAACGCGCACCGTGCTGGAAAGCGGCGCGCCGGTGCTGCGCAGCACAATCGTGTACGTGAGCACTTGCCCGGTCAGTGCCTGACTGGACGAAGCCTGTTTACTGGACGTGGAAAAATTAATCGGTGAAGCTGAGGTGATCTTGTACAGAGCGCCGGTCCCCACGCCCTGGTAGTCCGCAAGATAGAGCTCGCCGTTTTCATCTTCGCCAAAAGTAGAGACGTTCAATCCGGAAGACAGTTTCTGCGCACCAGACCAGACGCCCGGTTGCGTCTGTGCAATCGCCCAGATCAAGCCCGTTTGATAGTCCGCGTAGAAATACCAGCCCGCCAGCCTCGGATACACGCTGCCCCGATAGACAAACCCTCCGGTGACTGATTCGCCCGTTGGATGTGGGTACTCAGTAATGGGCCGCGTGATGCCGGCGGGTGTGATGACCGGTTGAGTGCAGTTGGTCATGTCGGCCGGATCAAATTGATGGAAGCCTTCCATCATGCGCCAGCCGTAATTTTCCCCGCCGGAACTTGCCGCCGGTTGGTAATTAATCTCTTCAAAACAATTCTGGCCGACATCGCCAATGTACAGATCGCCCGTGCCTCGATCGAACGAGAAGCGCCACGGATTGCGCACCCCCAGCGCCCAGATTTCAGGCCGATAGCCGGCCGTTTGCGTGAAAGGATTGCTGGCGGGAATGGTGTAGGTGGGCACGCTGCGCACGTTCAGGCGCAGAATTTTTCCCAACAATTCCGCGGGGTTCTGTCCATTGCCATCCGGCGGGTGCGGATCGCCTGAGCCGCCGCCATCGCCCAGACCGGTGTACAGATAACCATCAGGCCCGAAATGCAGCTGCCCGCCGTTGTGATTGCCAGCCGGATGAGCCACCGCCAAAATAAGCGTGGAGCTGATGATGGTCGCCACATCGGACGCGGGCGTCGCCACCGTGTAACGTTCGATCGTCACATCGCCATTTAGCGCGGTGTAATAAACGTAGAAGACGCCATTCGTTTTGTAATCTGGATCGAAGGCCACACTCAGCAGGCCGCGTTCACCACAGCAGGAAATTTTGCCCGTCAGGCTGAAGAAGGGCGTGCTGTTCAACACGCCCTTCTTGATCACCCGAATGGCCCCGCTCTGTTCCACGACAAACAGACGGCCGCTGCCATCGCCTGCATTGGCGATGCCGACCGGATCCGTTAAGCCGCTGGGCACTACTGCCGCTAAGGCGATCGTGAAGTTCGCGGTGCTGATTAGAGCCTGCGGTGTCTGCGCCCACCCGATTGGGGGCTCCACCTCCGATGGGATGGCGGGAGCCGCCACCACCCCTCCTGCGATCAATAAGACCAACACCACCAAGCCAACAACTACTCCCACACGATACCTGCTGTGCGACATCGTTCTTCCTCCCTTGTCAGAACTTGAGGGGCCAGTCTATCATTACGCCGGCCTTTGACGCAACCGTACCAGGGGAACCCGACACAGACGCCGCGCCGCCCCTAAAAACAGCGACTTCTCAAAAAAGGCGCATCTCCCAACAGGTTGCAAACTAAAAGAAGATATGATGAAAGAAATTGGACTTGAAGATAGGCGGATGACTGAAGCTTCGCTGGAACCGCCTGACGGCGGGGAGGTGCTGAACCCATGAACCTTTCGACATTGAGTGGCCTTCAAGAGATTAACCGGGACGCGAGTTATTTGACGGTAACGTTGACCCAGGTGCAGGAACTCAATGCACAACTTGAGCGGCGTAACCGCCAGTTGACGGCGCTCTACGAAATCGGGCGGCCGCTCACCGCCACACTCGACCTCCGCGAAATCTATCGGACGATGTTTAGCGAAATTGCGCAGAAACTATTAGGCGCTTCACACCTGTTGATCGCGTTGTTTGATGCTAAAACGGAAACACTTACCTGCGGGTTTGCCATCGGTGACAATGAAGAATTTGATCCGGCCCAATTCCCGCCTCTGAAACTCGGGGTCGGCCCGGTGAGTGATACCATCCGGACGCAGCAGCCGCGCATGGTGGATTTGGAAGTAGAGTATTTTGGGCAGAATGCCAAAGGGCACGCCCAGCTCATCGGGCAGGGACCGGTTCCCAAGTCGGCGCTCTACGTTTCCATGATCAGCCATGATGCCGTGATCGGCGTCATGCAGGTGCAGCATTATGCCGCAGACGCCTTTCAAGCGACCGACCTCACGTTAGTATCGATCCTGGCGAATCAGGCCGCCATTGCCTGCGAGAATGCCCGGCTGTATGCCACCGTTCAGCAGCATGCTCAGCAACTCGAACAGCGCGTGGCCGAGCGCACGCGGGATCTGGCTGAAGCCAATGAGCGGCTGACTGAGCTCGATCGGATGAAGGATCAGTTTGTCTCTAACATCAGCCATGAACTGCGCACGCCGTTAGCCAACGTCAAACTGTATTTGCAGCTGCTCACCCGCGGCCGGCCCGACAAGCACGAAGACTACATGCAGACGCTGCACCGCGAAACACGCCGCCTGGAAAACTTGATCGACGATCTGCTCGATCTATCGCAGCTGGATCTGAAAGCGACAACGTTTTATCTGGAACCGACTGACATCAATTACCTGACCGCCGAACTTGTGCAAGATCGAATTGCGCTGGCGACGGATCGCGGCTTGATCATCGATTGCCAGCTCACGCCCGATCTGTCACCGGCGCTCGTCGATCCGCAGCGCTTCACGCAGGTCATGTCCAACCTGACGACGAATGCTCTAAACTACACCCCCGCCGGCGGCCTCATCACGCTGAGCACCGCGACCCAGCAACGCGCAGGGGACGACTGGATTACGTTCACCGTGCGTGACACAGGGCGCGGCATTCCCGAACAAGAACTGCCGCATCTCTTTGAGCGTTTCTTTCGCGGTGTGGCGAGCTGCCAATCCAACATTCCGGGCACGGGACTGGGGTTAGCCATCTGCCAGGAAATCGTCGAGCGGATGGACGGATACATCACCGTCGAAAGCCAGGTGGGGCAAGGCACAGAATTCACCGCCTGGCTGCAGCCAGCCACTTAATCTCGGGCCGTCGTGCCCAGTAACAAATGAAAACGCCCGACGATCGTCGGGCGATTGACGTAGCTAAGGGTTTGTTAAAAAACAACTTCCAAAGCTTGGCTCGTGCTCCGCTACGTGTGGTCACACACCGCACTGCACGCACGCCTTGTCCGCCACAACGTGGCGGAGGCGCGCTGGGCGGGGTGCAAGTGTCCGGCAGCTGGATGTACCATCCAGTACGAGCACAAAGAACTACACGGATTGAAGCCGGGCTACAATCATGTGCGCTTTCTGGGAGGCATTGCCCACATACGCGCGCGCATCCAGCAGCAGGCGCGTCGTGACCACATCCACAAACTGCGTCACACGCGGGTCCGCACACAGGGTGTCGATCAAGCCACTGGGCCGCCCGGCGTTGATCTCGGCCCAGGCTTGCAGCGCGTGTTCGCGGATCACCTCGTGCATCTCTTGCCGATGAGCTCCCGCTTTCACGGCGGCCATCAACAAGCGTTCGGTGGCCGCAAACGGGCCGTAGATCGCAAAGTTGCGCGCAATCGCCGCTTCGTTGATCACCAGACCCTTCATCAATTTCTGCGCCGTGCTCAATAACTCATCCGCGCACAGAAACGCTTCCGGCAAAATCACGCGCCGATTAGCCGAATCATCCAGCGTGCGCTCCAGCAGCGAATGCGCCGCATCATCCCAGGCTACCCGCGGCAGCTGCGCCAGATAGCGCGCCAACGAATCGATCTTCTCGGCGTTGATGGGATTGCGCTTGAAGGGCATGGCCGATGAGCCCACCTGCTTCGTCCCGAACGGCTCGCTCCACTCCCCGATGGACGGTGATTGCAGAATGCGCAGATCGAACGCGAATTTGTACAGCGACATCGCCAGCCCGGCCAGGGCATTCAACACCAGCCAATCTTGTTTGCGTGGATACGTCTGCGTGGCCACCTCGAAGGCTTCCAGATCCAGCGCCTCCATGATGTGCGTTTCCAAGTCATCGTAATCAACCGATGTGTCCAGCAGCTCGATGTACGAAGCCGCCGTCCCCACCGCGCCTTTGAAGCCTTTGCCTTTGATCTCAGCACGCACGCGCACCAGTTCCGCGTAATCGGTCAATAAGTCTTGCGCCACCTGCGCCAGGCGATAGCCCACTGTCGTCGGTTCGGCGGGCTGCAAGTGAGTGAAAGCCATCGTGGGAACATCAGCATAGCGCGCGATCTGCGCCGTCACGGTGTGCAGCAATTGCTTGAGCGCGACGATCACCACATCCAACGAAGCCCGCACGCGCAGCGCATCGGTGTTGTCTTCCACATCCATCGACGTGGCGCCTAAATGAATGATGCCGCCACCGATCAAGCACTGCTCGGCATACGTCTTGATTTCGGCCATCAAGTCGTGCTTGATCTCCGCCTCGATCTGCAAAGCGCGATCGATATCGATCTGCCCGGCATGGGCTTTGAGATCGTCCACTTGCTCCGGCGTCACCAATCCAAAACGCGACTGTGCCTCGGCCAGCGCCACCCAGATGCGCCGCCACAGCTGACGCTTGTTGACCTCGCTCCAGATGGCGCGCATTTCAGCGGAAGCATAGCGCCATGAAAATGGTGACACAAAACTCGAATGCTCCACAAGTTACCTTTTTCGTCTCTTGCGGCTGAGCAGAGACGCCGCGCAGAAACCGGGTTTCTCCATGCTAAACGCTCGATTCCATTCGAACCGGAGAAACCCGGTTTCTAATCCGTCGAACCCTTTTTTCTCAACGAAGCGATGAAGTCGTTCAGCAAGGCGATGGCTTCACCGGTGAGGGTACGTGTGCGTTGATACAGCGTGTCGGGCAGGTAATGCAGATCGTTAATCAGCAGCAGATAGTTGAGCGTTTCATACAACAAGCCGCGCGCCTCAAAACAGCGGCGCGCACGTTCTTTGGTGTATGAATGGCCGCTGGCTCCCGCCAGTGTCGCGCCCACGGTCATGCTGGCACGCATGATCTCGCCGGCCAGCGCGCTCTCGGCGCCGCCGGGCAACTGCGGCGCGACTTCCTGAAAGATCAACAAGGTCAATTCGTGTGATTTCTGCCACACGGGCAGCTTCTCAAACCGATCGGACATAGCTACACCTCAAAGATTTGTGAACGCTCTGGCCCCACCGACACATGCGACACCCGCACGCCCGTGAACGTTTCGATTTGAAGGATGTAGACGCGCGCCGCCAGCGGCAAATCCTCGATGCGCCGCGCGCCGCTGATATCTTGTTCCAAGCCGGGCAGCTCGCTGTAGATGGGCGTGCATTGCTCCAAGACGGCCAGGTCGTTGGGAAAATTGCTGATCGGCTCGTCGCGGTACGAATAGGCGATGCACACGCGCAGCGGATGCAGGCCCGTCAAGATATCCAGCTTGGTCAACACGATTTCGGTCAAGCCGTTGACGCGCGCAGAGTACTTCAACGCCACCAGATCGAGCCAGCCCGTGCGGCGCGGACGCCCCGTCGTCGATCCATATTCGTCCCATGGATTCGCGCCGGTACCGCGCAAACGCGCGCCCATGTCGTCGGACAGTTCGGTCGGGAAGGGACCGGCCCCCACGCGCGAGCAGAACGCCTTCGCCACGCCGATGACGCGCTTCACGTGCTTCGGCCCGACACCCAGACTGGTCAAGACGCCGCCCGTGATGGTGGACGAACTGGTGACAAACGGATACGTGCCGTGATCGATATCGAGCAGTGTGCCCTGCGCGCCTTCGGCGAGAATGTGCTCCCCCCGTTCGAGTGTCGCATGCACGAGCGCCGTCGTATCGCCGACAAACGGCGCGAAGCGCGCGGCCAGCGGCGCGTACTCTTTCACGATCGCGTCTGTGTCTAACGCCGGTTGATCGTACAGCGCGAGGAACCGGTTGGAGTGAGCGGCGTGTTCGCGCACGGCCCGCTCAAACGCATCCGGATCGCCCAGCAGCGCCGCGCGCACCGCCACGCGCGCAGCCTTATCGGTGTAAGCCGGACCGATGCCGCGCTTCGTCGTGCCGATGGCATGAGAGCCGCGCTCGGCTTCGTTGGCGCCATCCAGCGCGATGTGGCCGGGTAATAACAGATTGGCCGCGCCGTCGATGCGCAAGCGATCGGGGGTAAGACCCGCGCCGAGATGATTTAACTCATCGACTTCGCGCGCTAGCGATTTGAGATTGATCACCATGCCGGGCGCGAGGACGTTGATCACCGTGGGATGAAACGCGCCGGCCGGAATGAGATGCGTGCGGATCACCTGGCTGCCGATCGTGATGGAGTGACCGGCGTTGTCGCCGCCGTTGTAACGCGCGACGATGGCGGATTCGGCGGCGAGTCGATCGGCGATGTGGCCCTTGCCTTCATCTCCCCACTGCGCGCCGATAAGAGCGGTAACAGACATGAGCAGCCTCCTGGGTCGAGCGGTAACGCCGGGCATTATATCACGAGGCTATCCCACACCGTTCTCTGGCAATTGTTTGTGATGACAACTCTTATCTTTTCCTCAGACTTCTCTCAGGATGCACTTGGCGTTCTTTCATGCGCCAGCGCTATCCTTAGACTAGATTCTCACGCGAGAATCAGCTGTGACAAATAATATCTGGAGGAAAAATATGAAACAACGCAAAACAATGGGTTGGCTAGTGCTGGGAGTACTGGTCGTGGCGCTGGCTCTCAGCGTGGCCCCCGCTTTCGCGCAGACCGCGACTCCGCCCGTCACTCCGACAGCGCCCCAGGCGCACGGCGGTGGGTTCGGTGGACGCGGGACGCAGGGCATGTGCGGACAAGCCGGGTTAGACGCCGCAGCCAAGGCGTTGAAGCTCACCGCTGAAGAACTGTCCGCGCAATTGTGGGGCGGCCAGACGCTGTCCGGCCTCGCCGACAAGGCGGGCGTCAAGTTGACGGATGTCCAGAGCGCCGTTCAGGCCGCGTGCCTGCAGGCTCAGAAGGACGCCATCCAGCAAGCCGTGAAAGACGGCAAGCTCACACAGGCCAACGCCGACTGGCTGATCGAGGGCATCGAGAAAGGTTACATCGGCGGGCAGGGTGGCTTCGAGCTGGGCGGTAAGGGCGGCTTTGACATGGGTGGCCGCGGTGGACGCAGCCACGGCTTTGGCGGCTTCGGTGTACCGAAAGGGACCGACCCCAACGGCACCACGCCCAATAGCGGAACAACCACTCCCAACCGTTTTCAGTTCTAGTTTCACGCAGCATGAGCGGTGAAAGCATTGCTCACAAGACCAGACGAGTGCTGGAGTTTCGCGCTCGTCTGGTTTGCTGATCTGCCCGGTTGCCGATTGTCCCGTTCACGCTTAAAATATGCGCCTTCATTCTGCACATGAGGCGCCCATGACAGACCGATTCGGCATCGACTTCGGCACCACCAATTCCGCGATTGCGTATTTCGACGGCCAGGAACTCCACCGGCCAACGGTTGACCCCGGCAGCCCTAATCCCCTGGTGCTGCCATCGCTCCTGTACATCGATCGCCGGCAGCACTCCCTGGCCGGACTGGCCGCCGCCCAACAATATCTGCGTCATGAAACGGGGCGACGCGCCACATGGGAAAAGCGGCGTGTGGGTGAGATCGATGTAGTCGCCGCCGGGGTGAGCTATGTGCAAACGGTACATGCGCTGGTTGATACCGGCGCGCAAGGCCGCCTGCTGCAATACATCAAGACTGTGCTGCGCGATCCAGGTTACGACGGCACGCAAGTCTTCGATCGCTTCTACACTGTCGACGAATTGATCGCGCTGATTTTGCGTCCGCTGAAAACCAGCGCCGAGGAACAACTGAACCGGGATTGCCGCGCGGTCGTCATCGGCCGGCCGGTGAAGTTCTCATCCGATCCTGCTGTTTCCGATCGCGCGCAAGAGATTCTCTACAAGGCCGCGCGCCTGGCGGGCTTTGAAGCCATCGGATTTGAGATGGAGCCGATCGGGGCGATGTATTTCTATCATCGCACCAGCCCGCGGCGTGAACTGGCGTTGATCTTCGACTTCGGCGGTGGCACACTCGATCTGACGCTGGCCGAAGTCGGCGGCCCGACGCCGCCCAACATCATCGCGACGCTGGGCGTGTTGGTGGGCGGCGATGATCTCGATAAGCGCGTGATGCAGTATCTCCTCAAATACTTCGGCGGAATGCCGCGCCCCGGCCACCGTGCGTTGCCGCCCGACGTGCTCGCTCTGCTCGAAAACTGGCAGACCATGCCCCTGCTGTCCCGTCCGCATTTTCTAAAAATCTTGAACGAGTATCGCGCCGACAACCCGGCCGCCGAGAATTCGGCCGCCATCGACGCGCTGATCACGCTGGTCACGCGCAACCTGGGCTTTCAATTTTTCCGCGAGATCGAGCAAGCCAAGATTCGCCTGTCCGAGGCGCAGCATACACCCTTTCTCTTCAATCACGACAACATCCACATCCGCGAAACGATCACGCGCTACAAGTTCGAGGAATTGATCGCGCCCGAGATCGAAGCGGTGGACAGCGGCGTGCGCCAGATTTTGCACGACGTGGGTATCCAACCCGATCGGGTGAATGTGATCCTGCGCACCGGCGGAACTTCGGCGGTGCCGGCGTTCACGGAACTGCTCTCCGAGATTTTCGATCGGAGCAAATTGCGTTCGCTGGAATTGTTGACTTCGGTAGTGGGCGGCCTGGCAATCGCGGCTCGCGAAAAGCGCGAAGATCGCGGACAGTCGTCTGCTTACGAGAGGATTTATCCGCAGAATCTCGCCGAAGTGGTCAACGACATTCACTCGCAGGCGCGGCAGGATTATCAACCCTACGAATTCAGAATCGGCGCGGCGTGCTACGTCGATGCGCCCTACACGGTAACGCGCATGCCCGTGGCGCTGAGCGGGTTGATCGCCGTGCGCATGGCCCAGACGGACAAAGCCGCCGAGGCCGAAGATTTTCTGCACCTGCACCTAGCGCGACCGGTGACGATCTACATCGCCTATGATGCGGATGCGGCGCGGCTGCCGCAGTGGTTGTCGGACTTCACGCGTGAGCCATACACGATCGAAGTCGATCAGCTGGGTACGCCGCGCTACCTCAAGGTGTACTCGCAGAAATTTGCCGCGGGGCAGGTCGCGCTGGGCGGAAATCGAGCCGCGGGGAGTTCCGGCAATATCTTCATGCACTACCTGATCATCATCAGGCCAGCGGCAGCGTCACGGTGAATGTGCTGCCCTTGCCAAGGGCACTGCTCACCGTAATTTCCCCGTGCTGCGCTTCAATCAACTCTTGCGCAATCGCCAAGCCCAGCCCCGCGCCTGAACCGCTGCGTGCTTCATCCGATCGATAGAAGCGTTCGAAGATGTGCGGCCGCGCCTCGGGGGCGATGCCCGGCCCGGTATCACGAATGCGCAGCGCCACCCCCCGATCAAGCACGGCGGCCCCGATGGTAATCGTTCCACCGGCGGGCGTATATTTCAGCGCATTATCCAGCAAGATCAACAGCACTTGTTTGATCGCGTCACGATCGCCGACGACGGCCACAGCGGGCACCGCCTCACACGTGATGGTTCGTTCTGCGCCCATTAGCTTAGCTTGCCGGCACGCATCGTCGACGAGCGGAGCGATTGCAACCCGCTCATTCCGAAGCGGTCGTCCGGTATCCGATCGGGCCAGCACCAGCAAATCGTTGGTGAGCCGGATCAATCGATCGGTTTCATCGACCATATCAGTCATGACCGCTGCTTGGTCTTCCGCGCCGATGGGCGGTTGACGCTGCAGTAATCCCAGATTGCCGCGAATCGTCGTGAGGGGCGTGCGTAATTCATGCGACGCATCGGCGACCAAACGGCGCTGCGACTGCAGGGCTTGCTCGGTCTGGCGATACGCGCCCTGCAATTCGTTCAGCATGCCGTTGAAGGTGGTGGCGAGTTGACCGACTTCGTCGGGCGGGCCGTGGTAATCCACGCGTCGATCGAAATCGTGCTGTGCCCCGATGACGTGTGCAGTATCCGTAATGCGTTGAATGGGACGCAGCGCCGCGCCGGATAAGGCCCAGCCGAGAATGAAGGCGAGGATGACCACAAACAGACTACCGGCGAGCAGCGTATTGCGCAGCGTCTCCAGCGATTCATCTTGCTCGGCCAGCGAGCGTGCGAACTGCACGACGCCAGCCAGTTGTCCCCGGATCACGACAGGATAATTGAGGATAAACAAGCGGCCATTTTCTGTGACAGCCATATCGGTCCACGACTCGCCGTTGGCGGCGGTTTGCAGCTGGCGGGTATCGACGGGTAATTCAAAATCAGCCAGATTGGTGCTGCGCGCCACGATCACGCCGGAGGGGTTGACGGTTTGAATGTACGTATCCGGTTCGGCGATACGCCGGGTATCATACCCCGGGCGATCGAGCCGGAATTCGCGCGAATATATGGCGCGCTCGGCCGTTTCGACGAGCGAACTTTCGAGCGCGCTGAGCGTGATCTGCGAAACGCCCACGACCAACACCACACCCAGGCCCAACAGCGTGAGCGCCAGGATGGCGCTGTACAACAAAGTGAGTCGCAGACGAATCGACATGGCTGTTACGTTTCTTCGCGCAGCACGTAGCCCACGCCGCGCACGGTCTGAACCAAGCGAGGCTCGGCGTTGGCTTCGGTCTTGTTGCGCAGATAGCCGACGTACACTTCCAGGACATTGCCATTGCCGTCAAAGTCATAACCCCACACGTCTTGCAAAATGCGGTCGCGCGCCATCACCTGGCGCGGATGACGCATCAGGTACATCAGCAGATCGAATTCCTTGGGCGTGAGATTGAACGATCGGTCGCCGCGCCGCGTCTCCCGCGTCAATGGATCGAGCGACAGATCCGCGTACACGATCGGCTTGTCTTTGTCGCCTGCTTCCGATCGGCGCAGCAGCGCCCGCAGGCGTGCCAGTAATTCTTCTGGTGCAAAGGGCTTCACCAGATAATCGTCGACGCCGCTATCCAGCCCTTCCACCCGCTGCTCCACCGCATCGCGCGCAGTCAGCATCAAGATCGGCGTGGTGTCGGTCGTGCGCAGCGCCTTGGCCGTTTCGATGCCGTTCAATTTGGGCATCAGCCAATCGAGGATGACGAGATCAGGACGTTCGGCCTGCGCTTTGGTCAACGCCTCGTCGCCGTCGGCCGCCGTCACCACGCGATAACCCTCGTAGATCAGCGTGCGGCGCAGCATGTCGGTAATTTTGCGGTCGTCGTCGACCACCAAGATAGTTGTCACGTTACAGCTCCTGTTAAGATCTGTTCACTCATTACACAAGGTAAATTATTCACTATGATACCGCATTGTAGGCTGGGCGCGTAAGGTCTTTCTAAGCAGACGCTAAGAAAATGCTGAGAGACGGCTCTCATCCAATTCTCAGGTTACGCTTAGACCGGATTTAGGCGTGGCTGTCAAGATTATTAACATCCGGCGCGGGGCCCCGATACGGGGATAGACGTTCAAGCCGGAACAAGCAGAAATATAGGGAGGAATCGCCATGAAACTCACCAGCCTCATATTCGTGCTGGTCGTGCTGACCAGCACAGCCTGCAGCGGCCCGCCACCCGCTCCAGTGGCGAATATTGCGCAGGTCACAACGGCGGCCTCGCCTGTGCCGATTAGCACCGCGGAGCCGACGGCGACTGCTGTGCCGACGATCGCGCCGACAGCCACCTCGACTGCCATTCCGACCCCGACACCCACGCCGCATCCGCTTACCATTCGATCGATGCGCGAACGACCTTATCCGGGCAGCGACATCACGATCGAGGAAACATTGCAGCCGGGCAGCAATTACAGCCGTTATCGCGCCTCGTATCAATCGGAAGGATTGAAGATCTACGCGCTGCTGACGGTTCCGAACGGGGAGCAGCCCGCGACCGGCTGGCCCGCGATCATCTTCAATCACGGCTTCATTCCGCCCGATGTGTACCGCACCACCGAGCGCTATGTGGCCTACGTGGATTGGCTGGCGCGCAACGGCTACATCGTGTTGCGATCGGATTATCGCGGTCACGATCAATCGGAAGGTGAAGCGCGCGGCGGATATGGCGCACCCGATTACACGGTGGATGTAATGAATGCCGTATCTTCCATGCAAGCGTTCCCCGACGCCGATCCGCAGCGCATCGGGATGTGTGGACATTCGATGGGCGGTTACATCACCCTGCGTTCGATGGTGATCACCGACACGATCAAGGCGGGTGTGATCTGGGCCGGCGTCGTCGGGCCGTATCCCAATCTCTTCCAACGCCCGACCGCCACACCCACACCCGAAGGGGCTACGCCGGAGCCTACCAGCACGGGCACTCCTGCCTTCAATCGTCGCTGGCGCGCAGAGTTGGTCGAGACCTATGGCACGCCCGAAGAAAATCCCGAATTCTGGGACTCGATCTCGTCGCCCACATTCGTGAACGACATCTCCGGTCCGGTGGAACTGCATCACGGCACCGCCGATCACAGCGTGCCGCTGGCCGCGTCGGAGTATTTGGTTCAGGCCATGCAAGCCGCGGGCAAACCCGTCGAGCTGTACACCTACCCCGGCGACGATCACAACATCACGGCGAGCTTCGGCCTCGCCATGCAGCGCACCATCGAGTTCTTCGACAAGTATGTGAAGGGATCGTAGTGGTCACATTTTCTCCGCCGGCCAGGTCAAGCTGGAGCCTTTATGCGTGGCGGCGCAAAAAACCCAGCACCACCCGGCTGAATTCGGCGGGCTGCTCCATGTTCGGTAGATGCGCGCAGTCGGGGATGATCGCTTTCTCGGCATTGGGGACCGTCGCCGCCATCACTTCAGCCGCTCGCAGAATTTCGGGATGATCGAGTCCGCCGGCAATGATGAGCGTGGGGACACGAATCTCGGCGAGTCGTTGTTCCGCCGGTGGATTGAGCGGATTGGCAGGCTGCGCATCGGCTTTGCCCCACGTCCCAGTAGCGAGTGCGATCCGGTTCATCTCTGCCGCGCGTTGGCGAACCAGTGGATTGACCTGCTCCGGTTGGCGAAATGGCCCATCGATCCAGATTCGATTTTGCAGCTCAGACGCCAGCGCCAGATCACCTTGCTCGATCGCGCCCAGCATCTCGAAGAGCTGCGCTGGCGGTTCGCCCTGCATCTCAAAGCCGCCCGGCGCCGTCGAAACGAGGATCAACGCCGTCACTCGCGCTGGATGTTCCAGTGCAAAGTCGAGCATGACTTCACCACTCAATGAGCAACCCAGCAAGACCGCGCGCGGCACGCTAAGCTGCTGTAACAAGCGATCGAGATCGCGCCGCCGCTCGATCGGGGTGGCGCCCAACGCGGATTTTCCGAAGCCGCGCATATCAAAGCGGATCACGCGCCGGTGCTGCGCAAAGTCGCTCCACTGATCGTCCCACATGCGGCTGTCTACAAAGCCTGCGTGCGACAACACCAGTGGCGCCCCTTTACCCGCGACTTCATAATAGAGTTGGCCGTCACCCACATTGATATATCCACTGCTTGTCTGTGTCATGCTTGATCTCCTCCCCTGTGATTGCTCAGTAACTACCCCCATGATACACTCACTTGGATGACATCTAGTGTCACTCAAAACAGGAACTTGTTTATTTAAGATAGAGGAACATGCGCGCCGATCGATTGCTGTCCATCATCATGCTGCTGCAAACTCGCGGGCGAATGACCACCCACCAACTGGCCGCAGAGCTGGACGTCTCGCGACGAACGATCCTGCGCGACATCGATGCGCTCTCGCTGGCGGGCGTCCCGGTCTACGCGGAGGGCGGACACGGCGGCGGCATTGCGCTGGACGAAAACTATCGCACCACCCTCACCGGTCTGCAAGATCGAGAAGTCCACACCCTGTTCGTCGCCAATCACGCGCCAGTCCTCGCTGAAGTCGGACTGGGCGGGGCGGCCAAGAGCATGCTCTTGAAACTGCTGGCTGCGCTCCCGGCTTCACAGCAGCCTTCGGTCGAGCACATTCGTCAGCGCCTCTTGATCGACTCGGCATGGTGGTGGCGCGATGCGCAGCCGCCGCCGTTTTGGGATCAACTTCAGCAAGCCGTCTACGACGATCGCTGCATTCAAGCCGTTTACGATCGCCACGACGGCGAAACGATCGAGCGCGTGCTGGAACCGTACAGCCTGATCGCCAAATCGAGTGTGTGGTATCTGCTCGCGCAGCATCAGGGCGAACTGCACACCTATCGCGTCGCCCGCTTTCAGCGCATCACCGTGCTCGACACGCACTTTCGCCGGCGGGAGGATTTTGATCTGACGACTTATTGGCAAACGCATCTGCAGGAATTCAAAGAGGCCGTCTCCGAATATCGCTTTACCTTGCGCCTGCATCCCGATCGGTTGAGCTTTGTCCGGCGGCTGATGCCAGGGCGCTATCAGGTGGATGAAGTGCCGGACGCCGCAGGCTGGCTCACCGTCCGGTTCGATCTCGAATCGCTGGATTTCGCTAAGATGCTGGTGTTTGGCCTCGGCCGGCAGGCGGCGATCGTAGAACCGCCGGAATTAAAAGAAGCGATGCGAAACGTGGCGCGCGAGATCATCGATAGTGGGCAGGATTGACGGCCAGTGATTATCTACAAAGAGGTGGCTCATGGTTCAACACAAGTCCTTGATTTCTGATCTCCGTTTGTGGTGGGTGCTGGCGATTGCTCTTGTGCTTTTCAAGGTAGTCCTGGAAACCATGTGGTTTCGCCCGTTGGGAGACACGCTGACATATCTGACTGACAAGGCGTTTGCTAACCCCCAGGCATCCCTCCACTGGTCCAAGATACCCCTGACAGCCAATATCGATCTGCGAGCAACGGACGCTGCCTCCTCCACTGTTGCATCCGCCCCGAATGTCGCTGGACATCTTCCCCTCGACGCGGTGGTGGTGGACATCTGGTTTTTGCCGCACCCGGAAACGTTCGACGCCGAGCACATTTTCGCCCGACGCCTGGAACGCGAGCAGACCGCGGACGGTTCGTTGACCTATTACATCGAGTTTACCGAAGAGGGTCTCAACCAATATCTCCACTACTGGTTCGGGGACGGAACCGAAGTGGACCCACGCCTGCAGAATGTGTGGTTTGATTTGCAGCCAGGGGGCCTGATCGTCTATGCCGATGTGAACGTGGTGGGCGACTGGCAGCGGATCGGAGCGGTGTTCAACCTGGCAGCTGACGGCCGGCAGTTTGTCTTTGCCGGCGTGGACATTAAGGGTCAGTTGTTTGGAGCACCGCCCGCGGGGCCGATAGCGGAAGTCATCAGCGCGCTCGAGGCCCAGGGCAATCGTGCCCTGCACGAGTTGAAATTCATTGATCCCGCCGGCGACCTGTTCCTCCAACAGATCGTCATCACGGAAGACGGCGCGCAAATTCTGGCGCAATAGATTTTATCGAGAATAGAGGAGATGTGCTATCATCACAGCGCTGACCAAACGAGATCAGGGCCACCTGCCATCTAGCGCTTGCCCCGCCACCAGTTCAAGAACTTCCACATGAATGACTATCAAATCATCCGCAAGTACGAAAAAACCGGAGCATGGATCGGGGCCGTCATGCTCGGCCTGGTGTTTCTGATCATCAGCATCTTCGCGCCCATCGACGGCGAGCCGGGTTACAAGTTGATCACTCCCGAGGATTTCTCGATCCTCTTTGGGTTCGCTTTCGCCGTGATGGTGGGCACCAGCGTGGGGGCCATGGGTGGAGCGACACTCGGCCGCAGATACGGTCAGAAAAAAGTGGCGCAGTCTCAGCAAAGTCCGATCGCGGCCAGGCCCGTGACTGCCGCGCCTCAATCAACGCCCGCCGCCGCGCATGCTCATCCCCTGCTCGATCTACTGCTGAGCAAGATGCCGCTGGACACGTCACAAAAAGTGGGGGCCGCCTTTGCTCCGGTCTCGTCCAATTTCGAGTTTTACACCTGGATACCGATGTCCCAAGAGAATTTTTACCGATTGTGCTCTTACTGATGGCCTTTGAGCAATTGGCGCTGTTCGTTATCCCGTTCTTTAAGTCTATCTCTGCAACGGTCTTAACTCACACTCCGCCGGAAGCCATTGCCAATAAGCTGCTCTTGCCAGGCGTGTTGATTTTGTTTCTGACGTCGCTTATCAAAAAACGAAACTGATGCAGCAAAACTTAGCCTCACCCAGGAAGCCAACTTTGAGTCGGCTTCCTCTTTTCAGCCGCTGGATTCATCCGGTGGCGCGCCCGCAGATGAGAGTCCACGCGACTTGGTTCATCGGCACCATCGCCCCATCTCGCAGTGCGTAGAAGCCGGGCAGCCGGAGTGTTGGCCAAGGCGGTGAAAACACCGTGGAAAACCTCGCCACGTATTGCCACGTGCACCATGATGTGATTGATTCATTGTTACTGCTCAGCCTCACAACCGCCGATGACGGATTGACAGATGACTGACCATACTGAAACTGTATCGACGCCTTAGCTGCTGCGGCGACCTGAAATCATTATATCAGCGCGGTTTGAAGCGGTGCGGACACACCCGAGCTTCATATCCAATTGTTAGCTGTCAGGTATCAGGACATCGTGAACTGTTTTGAACACTCAACTTATTTCGCTAATGTATCAGGACATCGTGAACTACCTCAAGCCGTTTTGGCGTGAGCGAACTCGGGTCTAAGTCGCGCGACTGTTTCAGGGATAT
>JBGSPW010000126.1:0-3020 GCA_041738395.1 Thermoflexales bacterium | reverse complement strand
TCGCGACGCAGCTGGTTTTCATGAAAGACACGACGTAAGAAGATGTTTAGGCGCGACTTTGGATGTTTTCTCCGGGAAACTAGGCTTGAAGACGAGCCGACGCCGTGCAAAATTCGATCCGATTTAACGAAACCGGCTCTGGTTGCGCAAAACCTACGCTAGATAAAGTTGCGCCATGCGCGAGCGTCGGCGTTACTTGAGGCACGACGCTGGGCGGCGCGGTTGGCCTGGGTGTCACAGTACTGCCCACAGCAGGAGCCGGTGTTGCGATCTGCGCAGTTGGTATGTGTGTGGGCCAGGGTGACGGAGTATCCGAAAGAGCCGGTTGCAGCGGCGGCGTTGCGGTTGGTGTCCAGGTCGCCGATGGGATCACGACTGCCTGAGTCGGTATGGCCGTAGCAGTCGATGTTGAAGTCGGCGTCGCGGTCGCTGGCGCGCAGATTTGATTGAACGTCAGCAGCGGAGGCGGCGCGGCGCTCGTGGTCGATCCCGTCCCCCAGGCCCAGCCTTCCACTGCGCCGGATTGGACGGTATAAGCGCTGGAGCCGGTGGACGAGTATTGCCAGTGATCGCCCACCAGATGCCAGTATGACCAATACTGACAGGTATCATTGGGATTGATCAGCTGGCACTGGCAAAAGCAACTCTCGGCAGGGAAGTTGCAACCCTGTTGGTTGATCTTGCACATGGCCGCGCCCAGGCCATAGCTGAAGTCGGCGATCAACGTCAGATCGCCTGCCGCTTGCAGCACCTCGTAGCCGGTAGCCTGATCGTCGTCGCCCAAGTCGATGCATTTGGTGTAGACGCCGCCATCACCAAACTCGATCATGAGACCGGCATGGTGTGGATAAACCGTCTGAGCATTTCCCGCGCTGGTCAATGTTGCCAGGGCGAGAACGATGAGGCTCAACCGCCATAACCATTTGCCGAATGATACGCATCGGATAGAGTGCGTCATACCGCACCTCGTTTATTGTGAGGCAGGTGTGCGCCGTCGCGAATAAGACGGCGCACACCTGCGACGTGCTGCCAAAATCTAGCTAGCGCATGATGAGCGGCAGATAGACTTGCCCCAGCACGGTGATGTAGCTGGGACGCACCAGCGTGCTGTCTTTCGCATACGGGTCTTCGACGGTGAGCGTCACCGTGTAATGACCGGGGCGAGTGTAGACGACGGGGGCCGGGTTAAACAATCGGCTGGTGTGACCAGCGCCGAAATCCCAATCGCTGATCAGCAGCTGGCCTTGCGAGGTGTTTGTGAAGCTCACACTCGACCCGACTGTGATCGTGAGCGGCGACGCCGTGAAGTCGGTCTGCGGTATGGCACTGCAGCGGGAACGATTTGTACGCGATGCCGGGCACGGCCTGATAGGTCGCGCCGGGATCGTTCGGGCCGGAGAAACCCGCGAAGCCCCCGAGCGGACTTTGCAGATCGAGAATGGCATCGATCGGCGTGTGCCACGTGAGACTGCTTGGATCGGTATAACTGGTCGTCCACTCCAAGCTCTCCGGGTCCAGGTCATAAGCCAGCAGGCCCTGCAACGCCAGTCCGGTTGAGTTGGCGCTGGTGTCGCCTCCATAGCCGGGGAAGCCGCCATCGTGATTCTGAACAGCTTGCAAGTAGGCCAGCCCGCTCACGACGGCGGTAGATGTGATCGGCTCACTGTCCGCTTGCAAAGCCATCAACGCCAGCCCCGTGCTGTCGGGATCGACGCCGAATGAACCGAATGCACCGAAGCCCCAGCCGCCGCTGGCATCACGAATCTCAGCCAGGCGCTGCGTCGCGGTTGATGGAATTGATTGATTTGCGGCGGCCAGACCGATCATCGCCCATGCTTGATCCCACACACTCGATCCATACTGACCGATGGTCGGACTGTACGTGTTGTTGACGCTCAATACCAGATCGGCGCCGTCGAAGTTAGTCGGATCTCCGCCCACGGTCACCGCACCCGCCAGCATCTTGCCCGCGGCGGCCGCGCTGGAGTTGGAATAGGTCGGCACTTGCGTCACCAGGAAATCTTGTGGTGTCTTGCCGCCTGATGACACAAAGCTCTGCGGATCGCGTCCCGTAGAAGCGATTGCCAGAACAGCGTCAAGCGTTGCGCCCGTGCCAAAGCCGGCAAAGCTGCCATCCGATTGTTGTTGCGACACGATCCAGTCGATCGCCTTGCGCAGAGCGACGGCTCGACTAGCGTAGGGGAATGGCCATCCCGTCAGAGCCGGAATACCCTGCTGCGTCGCTATCTGTCGCGATTCAGAAAAGGCCGCCGTGTAGTGTAGGCTGCCGTCGGAACCCTGCAAGCTCAGCATGAAGCTGATCGGGTTGGAACTGCTGATCGTCCACAGCGCGCTCAACGGATCGGAACCACCCGCTAGCATGCCTTGCACGGCGAGCGCGGTCGAGTTGGTATTGCTGGGATCGCTGACAGAATCACCGGCTGAAAACCCGCCATCGATGTTCTGCTGGGTCTTTAAGAAAGCGACTCCGCTCACGATCGAGCTAGCTGTCACTGGGCGACCGGCGGCGACCAGCGCTTGCAAAGCCAGTGCGGTGCTATCGACTTTCGACCCGTTCCACGCGGGCGACCAGCCCCAGCTGCCATCGGGCAGCATGCGCGTTTCGAGCGCCTGAGTGGCCGTGACGGGCACATCCTCACCAGCGGCCACCAGCCCCATGATCGCAAAGGCCTGATCCCAATTGCTGAAACCGTACAGACCGGTAGCCGGACTGTAATAGTTGGTTACGCTGATGACCAGATCGAGCCCGGCGAAGTGGCGCGGATCGAGATCGGCGGCGGCGACGGCTAACGCCAGCTTGCCGGCGGCAGAGGCGCTGTTGCGCGCATAAGCTGCGCCGGTATCGCGCACGTAATCGACTAGTACATCTGGGCATAAATGAGTTGGCAGTTAGACAGCAAGGGCTTTGCCTTGATAAGTCCATTTGAAAGGTTTTGCCCTCGTGCGATTGTAGTATTCAATAAAAGCGGCCACCTTTCGTTTGAGATCGTTGGTCGAAA
>JBGSPW010000108.1:0-9443 GCA_041738395.1 Thermoflexales bacterium | reverse complement strand
CGCGCTGGGCGAAGCCCCGTCCGGCCATACCCGGCGCAGCGTGCCGGTGGCCCGCCAGGCGTCGGGGCGGATTTGAACGCGCAACACGCCGTCCCCACAGGGGAGGACGGCGGCTAGAGCCAATACTGTTTAGTTAGCGGGCCGGGCTCCCATGCCCGGCGGCGTGGGAGCCGCCTCTGCTGACTTATCTAAACAGTATTGCGGCTAGAGCCTTTTTGCAGTGGAGTCATGACCTTAACTGAAACTGGAGGATAACCTGCATGGAAATCCTGGGTATCGATATCGGCGGTTCGGGCATCAAAGGCGCGCCGGTAGATGTGCGCAGCGGCGTGTTGACAGCCGAGCGCTTTCGCATCCCGACGCCTGACCCGTCCACGCCGGAAGCGGTCGGTGAGGCGGTGGCCGAGATTGTCCGGCACTTCGATTGGAAGCAGCCCGTCGGTTGTACTTTTCCCGCGATTGTCCAACATGGCGTGACGCATTCGGCGGCCAACGTCGATCAGGGCTGGATGCACTTTAAGGCTGAGCCTTTTTTGCAGCAAAAGACTGGCTGCCCGCTGCGGCTGATCAATGATGCCGATGCCGCCGGTCTGGCGGAGGGCGCTTTTGGCGCGGCCAAAGACGTGCCGGGGATGGTCATGGTGTTAACGTTTGGCACGGGCATTGGCAGCGCACTGCTCATGGATGGGAAACTAATCCCTAACTTTGAACTGGGGCATCTGGAAATTCGCGGCAAAGATGCCGAGAAGCGTGCGTCTGATCTGGTGCGTGCGCAGAAAGATTTGAGTTGGAGCAAGTGGGCCAATCGGGTGAACGAGTTTCTGGCGCGCCTGGAATTGTACTTCTCGCCCGACTTGTTTGTGATCGGCGGCGGGGTTAGCAAGAATTACGCGAAGTTCGGCGGTTATCTACAGGCCGAGCGGGCCCGGATCGCCCCCGCGCAATTATTGAACGGAGCGGGTATCGTCGGAGCCGCGATGGCGGCCAAGGAGTTGGCGGCCAAGGAGTTGGTTGCGAAGGATCTGGTGAAAGCAGAACCACCGCCCAGAAAGGCGGCCGCAAAGCCCAAAAAGGCAGCAGCGCGTCCCAAAAAAGTGGCGGTTAAGCGCAAGAAAGTAGTCGCTCAGCAGAAGAAGTGAGCTAAAGAAATCCGGCCTGTATGTTACGGGCCGGGTTTCTTTAGCGATTTTAGTACAGGCCCCATTCGGCAGGCGGGCCGCCTTCCATCATCGACGGTTCCCACATCTCCATCCCCAGGATCAATTTGACGGGTGTATTCAAATAGGCTTCAGCGGCGCGGCGAGTTTGTTCCAAAATGGCCGGGCCATACGGGCAAAAGGGTGTCGTCATGATCATCGTGATCTCGGTAAAGTCCGGCTGAATGTTCAGCTTGCGGATCAAACCGAGTTCCACAATGCTCATGCCCAGTTCCGGATCGACGACCGTCCGCAGAGCCTCACGCAGCGCTTGTTCTTCCGGCGTAAATTCTTGAACTTCCATTGATTCAGACATCGTCACTCCTAGGGTTGCAACGCGATGGGCTGCGAGGACTGGATGTGGAAGGTGCACACCGAGTCGCCGTTGACCACACACGAATCGCGCTTCACGTCCGCGCCGAGCGCGGTATTCATCAATTGCAGATCGAGTTCGCACACCGCGGGGTGACGTGTGGCGAGGTATTGATACGGACAGTTGACGTGCGTTAACACAAACTGATCTCCATCCACTTTTTCCAACCGCGCCATGAAGCCCTCTTCACCCAGCAGGGCGATCAAGGTGGCGATCTTTTGCTCCAGCGATTTGCCTTGCAAGTCGGCGGCATGTTCGGCGGCAATCTCGTCGCCGATGTGTTCAAAGAGAGTTTGAATGTCCGCTTCGCTCAAGCGGCTCTTCAGCATCTCCAGCAAGCGATCGCTCAGGCGGTGATAGCTCTGCGGAAATTTCTCAAAGGCGCTGTCACGCAACGTAAACACATTGCGCGGCCGTCCCACTCCCTGGCGAACGTGTTGTGTTTCCAACAAACCGTCGCGGTGCAGGACATTGATATGATAGTGAATGGTCACCGGCGACAGCTTTAACGCCTCTGCTAATTCGTTGACGTCAGCCGCGCCTTGTTCCCGTAAATATTGTAGGATTTCCTGGCGTGTGTCAGTCATTTCCCCACCCTTGACTGCGATTTGACCGGCCGAACGCCCGGCAGGTTAATGTTCTGTGGGGATTATATCACACGCCCTTACCACGTCAATATTTATCAAAAACCTCTGTTTTATTTTCGGGGGCGAAAATAGGCCCAGACGCAGGGGAACCTCACTTTTCACGCAGACTCAGATCGGCGAAACGCTGCCACAGGCGCGGGGCGATTTCACGGGCTTGCGCGGCGATGTGTTCTTCATCGAGCATGAGTAAGACCCGATCGTACATCAACACCTTGCCGCCCACGATGGTGGTGGTAACGTGCGCGCCGTCTACGCCAAAGATGATGTGCCAGGGTAGGTTCCCACTGGTCAAGGGGGTATACGGATAGTAATCGAGGAAGACCAGATCGGCATAGGCGCCGGGAACAATTGCACCTAGCTGATGCGGCCAGAAGAGTGAGGCGATGCGCGAGTTGTTCTGATAGGCCAGGCGGGTGACGGTGTCGCCGGGCATCGCACGTGGATCGTGTGCGGAGGTTTTATGCGCCAGATAGGCGGCTTTCATTTCACTGAACATGTTGTTGCTGAAGCCGTCGTTACCCAGGCCCACGCAGATACCGGACGCCAACATGGATTGGACTGGCGCGGTGCCCACGGCGTTGTTCATGTTACTACGCGGTTGATGGCTGACTTTGGTCTGGGTCTTGGACAGCAGATCGATCTCGGCCTGGTTGACGTGCACGCAGTGAGCTGACAACGTCTTTTCGCCCAGCACACCTTTAGCCTGTAAATGTTCGCCGACGCGCATTTTGTGCCGGCTCTCACTGTCGAGTTCGTCGGCGGCGTCTTCGGCGACATGCACGTGAAAGCCCACGCCTAACGAACGAGCCTCGGCGACTGAGCGTTCGATCGTTTCATTGCCGAGGGTGAAAGACGCATGCAGCCCAAAGGATGCTGCCAACAGAGGCGACGGTTGTGCCGCCAGCTTCTTGGCAAAGCGGACGTTCTCAGCAATCCCTGCTTTGGCCCCACTGGGGCCGTTGCGATCGGTGACTTCGTAGCACTCGCATACGCGCACGCCGGCCTGCTGCACGACCTCGGCGATGATGTCGAGCGATCCATCGATGAAGTGCGGGCTGGCATGATGATCGATCAGGGTCGTGGTGCCGTGCCGGATGGCGTCGACCAGACAGACCTGGGCGGAGAGACGAATGCTGTCTTCATCCAGGACCCGATCGAGCCGCCACCACAATTTCCGCAAAATCTCCAGGAAGTTTTTGGCTGGCTCGCCGGGAATCGCCAGACCGCGTGCGAAAGCGCCATAGAAGTGGGTGTGCGCGCAGATCGAGCCGGGCAGCACCAATTGGCCGCGCGCATCGATCGGTTCTTCTTCGGGATAGCGCGCACTGAGTTCGGCCGTTGGACCAATCGCGCCAATGCGGTCGCCCACGGTATAGATCGCGCCGTCTTCGATGATTTGTGGCTCTTGACCAAAGGTGACAATTCGTCCGTGTGTAATGAGCATCGTTAGGCCTCACGAATAGAAATGGAATGAAGTCGGCAACATCGTAACATGATTAGAAGTTTTTGCCCAATGTCGAGCAGCCTGTCAGCCTGTCTTCAAAGAGACAATCGGCGGAAAATGAAGGATGGCAGGTGGCGCACCACCAGCCCGATCAGCCCCCACCACCACGGAACATAGACGGTCTGTTGGCGTCGCTCAATCGCCTGCCAGATCAGATCGGCGGCACGTTCGGGCGTGATGGGACGGCGCCGCCGATCGGCATTCTTCAGCATGTCGGTATCCACTTGCCCCAACTTGATCGTCGTAACCCTTACCCCGTCACGCCACAGGCGATTGCGCATTCCTTCCAGATAAGTGTGCAGCCCCGCTTTCGAAGCGGTATAAACGGGCATGCCGCGCCGGCCGCGATCGCCCGCGATGCTGCCAATGCCCACGATGTGCCCAGCGCGTTGTTGCTGAAAGCGCTGCGCCACTGGATTGATCCAGGCTGCCGCGCCGACGAGGTTGACTTGAAACACCAGCTGATCGTGGGCGGTGTCATACACGGTTGGGTCGTTGGGAAAGAGCACCCCTGCGCAATAAATGAACAGATTAAATTTGCCCAGATCGCCGCTGATCCTTTCGAGTAATGCCGGTACTTCGGCGATGTTCGTTACATCGTGCTGATAAGCATATGCCCGGTTCAGTTCAGCGCAAAGCGTCTCCAGCCGATCGATCCGGCGCGCGACCAGGGCCAGCGTGTACCCTTCGCGCGCAAGCCGCCGGGCCAGGGCCGCTCCCACGCCGGATGAAGCACCTACGATGATCGCTGCACGTGAATGGCGATCAGACATTTAGGCGGCGATTTCTGTCAGGATTTCTGCGGTATGTTCGCCTAACAGCGGTGGCCTGCGGCGATAGGTGACGGGCGTGCCTTCGAGATGCAGCGGGCTGCCGAGCATCTTGAGCAAGCCCACCGGATGCTCCAATTCGACGATCATGCCGCGCTGTTTGATCTGCGGATCGTTCAGCGTTTCGTCGAGCGCATTGATCGGGCCGCAGGGGATTTCGGCGGCGCGCAATCGTTCCAGCCAGTAGTCAGCCTCGTGTTCGATCAAGGCCTGATCGAGTATGGCGATCAACTCGGGGTAGTGCGCGAGCCGATCGGGGTTGGTGGCGAAGCGGACATCATCGCGCAGCTCAGCGCCGAAGCCCAGTACAGCGCAGAAGCGTTCCCACAACGCAGGCGTGCCCACGGCGATGATGACGTGTTTGTCGCATGCCTTGAAGACTTGATAGGGCACGATGGTGGCATGTCGATTGCCCAGGCGGGGCGGGCGTTGCCCGGTAGCGAACGTATCGCTGGCCATGACCTGCGCCCAACTGAGTTGGCCGTCGAGCAAGGCTTGATCGATGAATTGACCCTGTCCCGTTTTCTCGCGCGCATACAAGGCGGCGAGAATGCCCAGGGCCGACCACACACCGGTGGTCATATCGGCGATGGCGACCGGCCAGCGCATGGGTTCGCCAGCGGGATCACCGGTGGCGGCCATGAGACCCGCTTCGCCCTGCGCGACGAGATCGTAACCGCCCCGACCGGCATACGGCCCGCTGCGGCCATAGCCCGTGATCGAGCAGAAGATCAGTCGGGGGTTGTACCCGCGCACCGTTTCTGGATCGAGTCCCACTTTTTGCAGCGATTCCACCTTGCGCACATTGCACACAAAGACAGCGGCCTGTTCCAACAAGCGGCGCATGGTGCGCTGTCCCTCAGATGAAGCAATATCGATCGTGATGCTGCGCTTGTTGCGATTGACCGCTAAGAAATAGGCGCTTTCACTGCCGATGAAGGGCGGGCCCCATGTGCGGCTTTGATCGCCGCCGCCGGGCCGCTCGACTTTGACGACATCGGCGCCCAGGTCACCCAGAATCATGGTGCAGTAGGGCCCGGCGAGCGCTTCGGTCAGATCGACGACGCGGATACCGTCTAAGACGGAGGGCATGGGAACCTCCACGATTGACAAGATGACAAGACGACAAGATGACAAGATGACAAGACGACAAGACGACAAGACGACAAGATGACTCTCTTGGTGTAATCAGCTTGTCATCCCTTCATCCCTTCACGCGTAGCGTGTCACTTCATTCCGCCGTAAGTGAGGATGGCGCGTTTCACGGTTTCAACACAGGCGGACAGCTGCTCGTTGATCTGCTGCGGCGTGAAGACCAACACGTTCTCGTGCACGGTGCGCGGACGGCGCTCACGAATGACGATGCCCACTTCGCCCTGCGCGCACGGCACCGCCAGATCGACGTTGTAGCGGGCGCGGGCCTCGCGAATGACGTAGCCGCGTTCGGCGGCGATGCCCGCTTCCTTCAAGGCGCGCCACATCACATCGTGTTCGTGCGGGCCGAGGATCAGATCGTTGATCTCCCACGCGCTGAAAAGACGTTCGCCCGTGGTGAGCACAAACGTCAAGCGCCGCCAGCGTTTCGATGGAATAGGATGCGGCAGTTCCAGCAGCGGGCTGAGTTGCAGTTTGTAATAAGGCTCGTGCGCGTGAGGATGCTGCGCTTCGTCGGGCAATAGCTCGCGCCGGGTGAGTAATTCGTGGCCGCGCACCTGCGCATACCAGTGCACGCTGAACGCCTCTGGTCCGAAGGATTTGGTGCAGTAAAACGCGACAAAATCCGGCGGAAAGAACTTAGGCGCAGTCTGCTGTGGAATGCGATACCAGTGCTGATCGCGCGCTAACGCCAAATCGCGCGGCGAGTTCATCACGGCAATGAGGACAGACGAGTCGGGTTGCATGCAAGCATTGTAGCGTGACTTGCGCGGAGGAGCAAGCAGGATTGAGCTTACGCGCTGCCGCAATTGAAGTGGTGAATTGAAGAGGATTAGAGCTCGTTAAACAACAACTTCCCGGTTTGCTCGCACTCCGCTGTGCTCCGGCTGGTTGTACCATCCAGCCGGAGCACAGCGGAACTTATTCTTTGATAAGCATTTAGATGCGCACTTGTGACAGCAGCACGTGCAGCGCCTGAATCAAGGCATCGACATCCGCGCGAGTGTTATATCCTTGAATCGAAATTCGCGCGAGATGTCGCCCGTTCCACAGGAATACCGGAATCTCGATCTTGAACTCGTCATACAGTCGGCGCTTTAGTACATCGAGGTCGCAAGGTGGCAAGGGCAGGGCCGACATCTGCGTGAACCACTGCGCCTCATCTGGCGTGAGCGGCGGCAGGCCGGTTAAGGCGCTGGCTTGCTCACGCGCGTAACGCACCCATTCACGGCACTGCTCGCGCACCTGAGACCAGTGGTGATCCCGTTGGAATTGAAGCGCGGCAGGTACGGCGAGATAGGCCGCAATGTCGCGGGTCCCCTGCCATTCCTGCTCGTCGATGAACTTCGACGGGCCTGGCTTCTCAGATTCCCAACCCCAACTCACCACCAACGGTTCAACGCGAGATTGCATCTCTTTACGCGCATACAGAAACGCCGCGCCCTTGGGCGCGAGCAGCCACTTGTGAAGATTACCCGAATAAAAGTCCGCTCCGAGTTCGCGCAGATTCAGATCGATCTGACCGGGGGCATGCGCGCCGTCGACGATCGATATGATCCCGGCTTGCCGCGCCCGATCGATCAGTGGCTTGATCGGGATCGTGATCGCCGTCGGCGACGTGATGTGGCTGATGAACAATACCCGCGTGCGGTCGGTCACACCCGACCAGATCGCTTCGATCACTTCCTCTGCCGATCGAATGGGCACGCTCACCGGTTGACGAATGTATTTCGCACTCTGTTTCGCGCAGAGGAAGCGCCACGTCCGATCGAGCGCGCCGTATTCATGATCGGTGGTCAGTACTTCGTCGCCGGGATGCAGCTTAAACGATCGGGCCACGACGTTCAGCCCCATGGTCGCGTTCGTCACATACGTCACATCGTCGACATCCGCGCCCACGAACGCGCCCAGGGCTTCACGCGCCGCGCGCATCAAATCATTGAAGCGGCGGCCGAGAAATTCGACCGGCTGCCGTTCCAGTTCCAACTGCCAGCGTTGATATTCTTCAAACACCGGCTTCGGGCACGCGCCAAAGGAGCCGTGATTGAGAAAGATGACATCGGGATCGAGCAGAAAGAGTTCGCGCATGGGAATCATTGGGATAATGTTGCCTCATGATGTAATCTTTTTCGCTCGTGGCCTGATGGCGAGAAGTCTAATGCCTCGCCGGTTCACTCTCCGCTGAAGGAATTTCATCCGCTTTCATAGATGGCAGACTGAGCCGGTCAAGAACGCGTTGGTCAGTGTGGGTGCGGATAATCCGCACCCACATGCCTTCGCCGATCCCGTGATTCAGGTTGACGATCTGCTCAAAGACCGCGAGCGGTTGCGCGGCGCGATTGCGTCGCGTAATAGACCTGCAAAGGTCGGAGGTACTAAAGGCTATCAGTGACTCTTTGCAATTGTCGGCAGATATAACTCATAGTGCACATTGATCTTAAAACTTAACGCGGCGCTAGACAAGTTGCCAGCCATGTCTTGTGCACTGACGGTGAGAGCATAATTCCCGTTTGCCAAAGGCAGAGTGGGTGTATACCAAGCTACGTGGAAGTATGAATCGTAAAGACTTGGGACTACTTGGTTATTAAGCCCCATGGTGATAGAAGACGGGTTGATGCCACTGCCTGTATCGGTAATGATCACCGACAAAGGTGGGAAATACCCTTCAATCGTTGCACCATTTGTTATTGGTATTAGAGGCGTGATTTGTGGACTAGTGGCATCGTACCCGATAGCGTAGGTTCCCAGGTGGGTGATGGTGGTCGTTAGAAGATTTGTCGCACTGTAAACATGACTTGGAAGCGGGGTCCAATTATCGTTGGTTGCATTCCAATGGTAGATCAAGAACTTAGTCTCATCGAGGCCCGTCGCTGCGCTCTGAGTGTAGGTCAGGGATAACGTTGCGCCAGGAACGAATGTGGTTCCTTCTGGTGAGAATTTGTAGATCCCGCCAACGGCAAATTCGTTTTGCGTCCATCCCACAGCGCTGACAGTTACGGTTGTCCCAGTGGTGGCGTGCATTCCACTCGCGCTGGCCATAGGATTCACGGGGATGACGGTGCTACCCGTGATCATTGCTCCACCATTCGGCGTGAGCAGATCAACCACCCATGCGACGCCCGATTCAATGGTCTTGGCAATGTTGATGAACGAATCCTTCACCAATAGCCATGCGCCTTGTAGAGCGTTGCCCAGAAGGTCGCCAAAACTCTTGCCTGATGGGCCATTGTAAGGTTCATACTCGGCAAGGGGATACATCTTTCCCAGCATGACAACGCCCTCAGTCTTGAGCGATGTTTGCCGTTTCTCTAATTCAACTCCTCCACCTAAGAGTATGTCGATGGTACCCGTGCCTTGGACGCCAATATCAGATATTTCAAAGTTTGGAAGGCTGGCTCCCTGGCTTACCTCGATCTCATACCGAGCAATGGGAGTACTGTTGATCAGATTTTGGATTTCTCTCACCACGGCTGACACACCAATGGCAAGCCCCTGATTAGACTGATTATTATAAGACGCCTTCAACATGGCTAAATTATTCAACGCGGCCAAAACTGTATCATCCACGCTCGCTCCGTCAATGATGAATTTGACCGTGCTTCGGTGAGTTAGTCAAGAGATGTCGCAGGTTTCGGGGGGACAGTTTTCGGTCCCGCCCACGTGTAGCTCGGATAGTGCGAGACATCGGGTAACGGTTGGGCGATAAGTTCCTCCAAGGTAAAGGTGCGTAGACTGGGA
>JBGSPW010000107.1:0-10105 GCA_041738395.1 Thermoflexales bacterium | reverse complement strand
TCCCAGTCTACGCACCTTTACCTTGGAGGAACTTATCGCCCAACCGTTACCCGATGTCTCGCACTATCCGAGCTACACGTGGGCGGGACCGAAAACTGTCCCCCCGAAACCTGCGACATCTCTTGACTAACTCACCGGTATCGTCATTGCATCTCCAGAGTCAAACTCATCCATTCTCCCCCGCCAACCGCGCAATCTGCAACAAACAATGCCTTAGCACATCCTGCTTCTCAGGTGGCAGAGCACTCTCCTCGATCTGTGCGAGGCGTTCCCCACGTCGTTCATGGCGCGGATGATGGATGGCGACCGGCACCTCGATGTTGCCCTCGGCCACGGAGCCTAAATATTCCAGCGCGCCCATCAGGAAGTTGCGCATCTCGTCGGCGGCGCGCACGGTGCGGAAGAAGCCCTCACAGGGGGTTGTGAAATTTCAATCACCGTAGGGGCGAGGCCGCAGGTACCGCGTTTATTACGGCACACCTCGCCCCTACAAGTTGCATAATTAAATCCCCAACCGCCTCGCCTCGATCTTAATCTGATTCAAAATCAACGGCTTGTTATCCAGCGCCCACCAATCGTTTTGCCAGCGATAGAACATGGCCCCCGTAATCGGTTGGGTGCCCACCAGCGCGTTCCAACTCTGCAAGTAGTTCACGCACTCTGTGATCCATTGGCTGTTATTCACTTCCCAGCCGGGCACCTTGTCGCCTCTGATCTGCGGATTCGCCTCGCTGATGTACACGGGCAGCGTCTTGAAGCGATCGGGGACATTGAGCAACGCCGTCTCGATGGTGCGGAAATGGAAGTACTGCCACGTCAACGGTTCGCCGCCAAAGCGCGTGCCCGATCGGATGTTGGCCGGATTGTTGTCCTGCGTCTTGCTGTGCAGGAACAACGCATCGGCCCCGGCGATGCCGTTCATGATCGCCGTCCACCAATCGCGGTTGTTGTTGCTGTATTTCAAATAGGGGAAAGGCGGCCCATAATATGGATCGAGCGGCGCGGGGCCGAATTTCACGGCGGTGCCAATCTTGTACCATATACGGTTGTAGGATTGAATGTAGTAGTCGGGCGTCAGCCCAAAGTAGTGGGGGCCGGGCGCGTTGACTTCGGGATTCCAGCCCGGCGCTTCCGACGCGTTGTTGATTTCATTGCAGTAGTGCGAAGCCGTAACGCCTTGCGCGTTGTTCAACGTCTGCGCCACGGCATCTTCAAAGGCCGCCAGCCGATCGGGCGGGGGGATCGTCCCGGTGCCATCGGCGTAACCGTAACCGATGCGCACCAGCACCGAAATCCCCGCGTTGGCCAACGCGGTGAAATCCAGCGCCACCGGTTGATCTTGCACCTGCACTAACGCGAGGCACACCCCCTTGAGGCCATTGTCCTTCATCCAGTCGCCGCCTTCGCGATCGTGCAAGCCGATCAACAGCTGCGTCTTGGGTTTGGCCTGCTGCGGTCGATGGGATTGGGTGAACGCCAGCGGGTCGAGATAATCGCGCATCACGCGGTTCCGATCGTTCCCCGGCCAATCCGACGGATTCCTGCCCAGATCGATGACCGCCACATCGTAATGCAGATGATACGCGTAGCGGCTGAACGCGTTGCCGATGTGTCCGATGATCTGGCCGCGCGCGACGACTTGATTAGGCTGCACGCCCATATCGTTGAGGTGAGCATAGCGCGTCCAGATCGGTGTGCCATCGCTGAGCTTGTGTTCGACGATAATCAAGTTGCCCCACGTGGGATACGCGGCGGCCACGCGCACCACGCCCGCCGCGGCCGCATAGACGGGGGCCAGCGCATCCAGATCGTCGGGCAAATTCAAATCGGCTCCGGTGTGATAGGCCAGGCGGCCGGTTGCTGTGTAATCGGTGCCGTAGGGCGTCGCATCGATCCACGCGCCGGGCCACACCTGCCAGCCCGCGCGTTCCTGCGGCGACCCGATCGGCGCATCGAACCCATCGGCCACGGGCACCTGTACGTCGGGCTGGCCTTCGGTGATCACTTCGCACCACGCGGCCGAGAGATAGAGGCGGCCCACCAGCCATTGGCCTGAGACGCTGATGAACTCCAGCTGCTGGCCTCGCTTCAGATCACCTACGTCGGTATTGTTTTCCACCACCGGCGACGTGCGAATGTTGACGAAGTCGTTGAAGGCTTTAGGCCGGATGAGCTGGCCGTTGATGACTTCGGCGCCCTGCGTGGAGACGTACACTTTGCCCACGAACCACGCGCCGGTTTGCAGCACATACTCCAGCCGCACGCCCGGACTGATCATGCCGACGAGGTTGTTGGGATCGATCCTGCCGGCAGTGCGTAAATTGACTGCGCCGGAATCGGACTTGGGAACGATAAACGATCGAAGTGTCATGAGAACTCATCCTTTCTTAAGTGTCCCCCGCTTCATCTGTTATACAACGATTCAACACGCAGAGTCAATTGGAAATCTCAAACCTTCCAGGACTTTTCTATTGTCACCCAATCCCGGCTCAAGCCGCCGTCCTCGGCGGCGATCTACCGCGCCGGGGACGGCACGGCAAGCCTAGGGGCACGCCAGCCGACCGCGTGGACGCGGTCAGAGAGCAAAGAACTTTTCTATTGTCACCCAACACGTGCTCAAGCCGCCGTCCTCGGCGGCGATCTACCGCGCCGGGGACGGCACGGCAAGCCCTAGGGGCACGCCAGCCGATCGCGCGGACGCGGTCAAAGAGCAAAGAACTGTTTCGTACAGCGGCTCTCAAGAGAGGCTGCCGCAGGCGTGAAGGTGAGGCCTTACTGTATAATGTGCCCCGATCCCACCAAAAGATGGGGACTATTTCGTCCCACCACAAGAAGGGGACTATTTCGTCCCACCATAAAGAAGGGGACTATCTCGTGAAACGCATCAACTGGCAGGTGATCGCGGTCTGCGCCGCGGCCTTTATCCTGGCGACCGCCGTCACGTGGAGCGTGTACGGCGCAATGCCGCACCTCGAAGACGAGCAGGCCAACCTCTTTCAGGCCAAAGTATTTGCCAGTGGCAATCTGGCTGTGCGCGCGCCGGGCGTGCAGCCCAACTCATTCTACCTGCCCTTCATCCTCACTGAAAACGGCTGGATGTTTGGCAAGTATCCACCCGGTTATTCCTTGCTGCTGGTTCCCGGCATATGGCTCAATCAACTGTGGCTGATCAATGCGGTGGCCGCGACGTTTGTCGTGTTGGGCGTGTATCTGGTGGGGCGCGATCTCTTTGATGCCCACACCGGCGTGCTGGCCGCTGCCTTGGGTTTGCTGGCGCCGATGTTTGTGTTGTTGAGCGGAGCGTTCGTCTCACACATCCCGACGATGGCCCTGCTGACGTTCTTCACGTGGGGCTTCACGCGCGCGCGCGCGGCGCGCCGATCGGATCGCGCCCACCCGATCGGCTTCGCGGTCCTCGCCGGTCTTACGCTTGGTCTGGCCTTCATCACCCGTCCGTGGACGACGGCCGCCGTCGGCTTGCCGTTTGCCCTGCAGGCGTTGATCGATCTGGTTCAACGCCGCCGCGTATGGCGCGCTTACGGCGTCATGCTGATCGCCTTCGCCGCAATCGCCGCCGTGCTGCCGCTGTACAATGCCGCGCTGACAGGTTCGCCTTGGACCAACACCTATGCGCTGTGGTGGTCGATGGATCGGATCGGCTTTGGACCTGACATTGGCGTCAGTCCCGACGGACACAATCTGCACACGGCGCTCCTGAACTTCCGGCTGGATTTTCCGCCTTTTGGCTTGATGTGGCTGGGCTGGCCGGATGTGATCGGCGTGTCATTAGCGTGGCTGCCGCTGCTGGCCGGGCTGTTATGGCCGCCGCTCTCCAAACGCGATTGGGGCCTGATGCTGCCGCCCATCCTGTTGATTGGCGCGCACCTGTTGTATTGGGCGCGCGGCAGCAGTTTCTACGGTCCGCGCTATTACGCGGAAGCGATGCCATTTCTGTGGCTCATCGCGGCGCGCGGCCTGATCAAAGTGTGCGCCACGCCCCACCCGTGGCCGCGGCGTGTGGTATACGTGGCGCTGCCCTTGTTGATCGCGTGGAACCTCGTGTACGTCGTCGAACCGCGCTTTCTGCAAGGCTTTGCGGAATATCGATCGGCGCGGCGCGCGGTGAACACGATTGCGCAGGCGGACCTGCAGCACGCCCTGGTGTTTGTGCATGCCGATCGCTGGCATGACTACGCCGACCTGGGTTGGCTCAATGCGCCGCACCTCGCTGATGGCAACGTGATCTTTGCGTATGACTTCGGGCCGTTAGGCAACGCGGCGGTGATCAACGCGTTTCCCGATCGGCAAGTCTACTACTTCGATCGCACGCAGCCGTTTCCGTTGGTGGCAGAACGGGGAGATGAATAACGCTCGCCATTAGAAACCGGGGTTCTCCAGGATAATCGTGCCGTTCCTGCTAACAGGGAGAAACCCGGTTTCTTGGCGCCTCTTCAATGATATTTGACCAACGCCCCGCGCGCCTTTAACACCGATCGGGCTTCGCGCGCCAACGCGTAACTCAGCGCCGCCCCAGCACGCTGAGGCCCGCCTCAGAAGTGGATTGATCGGCGGTGAGTGACATGGCTTGATTATAACGGATTGAGGTACAATGGGCTTACCTCGCCACAGGAGCTACTTCCCATGAAGATCGTTACCGATAGTGCCGTCGATTTACCCGAAGAAATGTTCGCGCAATTCGGCATTGAGCGCATGCCGCTGCTGATTACATTTGGCGCCGAGGCCTTGCGCAGCGGAGTGGATATTCACGCCGAAGAATTCTATCGCCGGTTGGCCGCCAGTCGCGATAATTTGCCCACCACCTCGCAGCCGTCGGTGGGCGAGTTCGTCGAGTTGTACCGGCGGGTGGGTCAGACCGACAAAGACATTGTCTCCGTGCATATTTCGTTGGGCCTGAGTGGCACGCTCAACTCGGCCACGCAAGCGGCCAGGCAGTGCCCTGAATTGAACATCACCTTAATCAATACCAAGACGTTGTCGGCTGCCGAGGGCTTTCAGGTCGTCGCCGTGGCGCAGGCGATCCGGCGCGGTTATTCGGTCGAGCAGATCGTGAAGCGTGCGCAGGAAGTGGGCGACCAGACCGAAATTTTCTTCACGCTGGATACGTTGTACTATTTGCAGAAGGGCGGACGCATCGGCCGCGTGCAAGCCATGGCCGGAGCCTTGCTGAATCTGAAACCGGTGATCACGGTGGACAAAGGGCCGGGCACTTATATCACCGTGGGCAAGGGGCGCAGCATCCCCAAGGCGTTGACCATTATCGCCGATCAGGTGCACGAGAAGATGAAGGATCGCCCGGCGTGGGTGCACGTGCTGCATACTAATTCGCCCGATCAGGCGCAGGCGCTCGACGATCTGATTCGCACTCGTCTGCCCAAGGCCCGTTTCACGCGCGGACAGATCGTGCCGGTGCTGGGCGTGCATACCGGGCCGGGCTGTGTGGGCGCGGTGTGCGGCCCACTGGATGTGTTGGACGAATAGACGAGGGAACAAGTAGACAAGGATTCATTCTTGTTTCCTCATCTACTTCCCTACTTATCTACTTTAGAGAGGAAATCAACATGCCGACTAAGAAGACCGCGAAGAAAACAACCACTAAGAAAACGACTGCAAAGAAGGCACCGGCGAAGAAAGCCGCCGTTACACCACGGGCAACCAAGCGCACCGTGATCTCAACCGAGTTGGCGCCCAAAGCGATCGGACCGTATTCGCAGGCGATTCGCGTGAACGGCTTCGTGTTCGCGGCCGGCCAGACCCCGATCGATCCGGAGACGAGCCAGTTGATCGAGGGCGACGTCAGCGCGCAGACGCGCCGCGTGCTGCAGAACGTCGGCGCGATTTTGGAAGCGGCCGGCACGTCGCTGGCGAAGGTCGTCAAGACCACCGTGTTCCTCACCGACATGGCTAACTTCAAAGCGATGAATGCCGTCTACGCCGAATTTTTTCCGGAGCATCCGCCGGCGCGCTCGACCATTGCGGTGCTCGGCCTGCCGCTGGGCGCACAAGTGGAAATTGAATGTATTGCGTTAGCCTGATGTAGGGGCGAGACTTGCTCTCGTCCTGTGGACAACCGCGAAGGTTGTCCCTACCATTCAAATGCCTAAAGAAACCATTCTCGTCGTCGACGACGAGCAGAATATCATCGAATTGGCGCGCCTCTACTTGGAGCAGGACGGGTATCGCGTCGAGCAGGCCAACACCGGCCAGCAAGCGCTGGACAAGATCAAGCAAGTCGATCCAGCGTTGATGATCCTCGACTTGATGCTGCCGGAGATCGATGGCTGGGAAGTGTGCCGCCGTGTGCGCGTCACCAGCGAATTGCCCATCATTATGCTGACGGCGCGTGACGACGATGTCGATAAAATCGTCGGGCTGGAATTGGGCGCAGACGATTACATGACCAAGCCCTTCAATCCGCGTGAACTCGTCGCGCGTGTGAGGGCCATCCTGCGCCGATCGGAGCGCGCCGCCTCGCCGACGAAGACCACCCGCCTGGGCGATCTCACGATCGATCCAGCCCGGCGCGAAGTGACGGTGGCCGGCCAACCGATCGAGCTGCGCACGAAAGAGTTCGATTGCTTGCTGACGCTGGCCGAGCACAAGGGCATCGTGTTGAGCCGCGAGAAGCTGCTGGAATTGGCGTGGGGCTACGACTTTGCGGGGCAAACGCGCACGGTGGATGTGCACGTGGCGCACCTGCGCAAGAAGATCGCGCACAGCACGGCGCAGATCGAGACGGTGACGGGCATAGGCTACAAACTCGTGGGATAGCACGTCTTTGCGAGCGTGGTAGGCGAAGCAATCTCCAATTCGGAACGCGGAGTGTGGAATGCGGAATCAATTGGCGCACGCTGATATTCGCATGGCGTTGCAGAAGCCGCTGCCGGGCATTGCTGCCCAGATCAAGCTGGCGCCGTTGGTACGTATTGAGAGCCTGCGCACCGCGCCGCCGGCCGATGCCCGCACGGCGGGAGTGTTGATTCTGTTGTATCAACATGAGGGCGCGTGGTATTTCCCGTTGATGAAACGTGCCGAAGATGGCCTGACGCACGGCGGCCAAATCTCGCTGCCGGGCGGATCGCAAGAAGCGGGCGAATCGCTGCAAGAAACAGCGCTGCGTGAGGCGTGCGAAGAGATCGGCGCGGCGCACGTGGAAGTGCTCGGCCAACTCTCGACGCTCTACATTCCGCCCAGTAATTTTCTGGTGACACCCACGGTCGGCTACGTCGCTGGGCGACCGGATTTTCACTGCGATCCGCGCGAAGTGGCCGAATTGATCGAAGTACCGTTGTCCACGCTGTTTGATCCGCAGGTCGTGAAGCGTGAACCGTGGACGCTGCGCGGCACGACGGTGGAAGTGCCGTTCTATCAAATCGGGCCGCACAAAGTATGGGGCGCGACGGCGATGATCCTCAGCGAGTTCAGTTTAGTGCTCGCAGAATAGGGCTCCTTCATGATAGACAATACCTCAACCGCAGGCACGTTCAATCAGCCGCTGTACTGGGCGAAGTGGGTGCTGGCAACGGCCGGTGGCTGGTTGCTCGGCTCGCTGGGCAACGTCGTGGTGATCAATCTGGTGGGCGCCACCGGCCTCGGCCAAGCGTTGGAAGCTACCCCCGATCAAGTGCCGCAATCAACTGCGTTGCTGCTGGCAGGCGTCTCGTTGGTGCTCCTGTTGATTGTCGGCTTGGCGATTGGTGTCTTGCAGTGGCTGGTGCTGCGCCAACAAGTTCCCCAGCTGCGACAGTGGGCGCTCTTCACAGCGCTGGGTTTTGCGCTGGGATCATTTGCGATGCTGACCTTGATGGGGCTGGGTGTGGGACTCGCGCAATGGTTGCTGCTGCGTCGTGATCTAAGCAAAACCGGCTGGTGGCCGGTAATGAACGCGGTGACCTGGCCGCTGGCGTATATGTTTGGCGGCACTCTGGGGGCGTTGGTGGGCCAGGCCCTGAATGACTCTTTTATCGGCGGGGTGGCGGGCACGATGTTGATCGGCGCGATCGTCGGCGCGATTACGGGCGCGGTGTTGTTATGGATGCTGCGTGAGAATCGCACGCTGCTGGATGGACTGCGTGAAGAAGCGGAGCAGACCAAACCATGAACAAGGCTGAATTGCTCGCCAATATCCGAGCGGGTCGTAAACAACTGGAAGTGGCCCTGGCACGCTTCAGTGACGAGCAACTGCTCATTCCCCGGCTGCACGGCGGCTGGTCGATCAAAGACTTGATCGCTCACTTCGGATTCTGGGAGGGGCGCATCGTCACACTCTACGGCCAATTGTCGCGCGGCGCAGAACCCGCGGCCGATGAACTACCGTTGGACGAACTCAATGCACAGGGTTATGCCCGGCATCAGGCCAAGTCACTCGACGAAGTGCGGCGCGAAGAGCGGATGGCCTACACGCAATTGATCGCTATAACGGCCAACGCCTCTGACGACGACTTATTCAGTCCACAGCGTTTTGCCTGGACACAGGGCAAGCCCTTCGCGGAGTGGATTGAAAATAACACCTACGGGCACTACGAGGAACACGCAGCGGATCTGGAGTCGTGACGCGTAAAGCGTAAAACGTAATGATGTTTGTCACCGACAGAAACCGGCTTCTAGCGCGAATTCCACTTTGGTTTACGATCTGTCATGCCCGAATGTTGTTATCGGGCATCCAAGCTGACGATTGACACACGATGCCGATCGGGTTTCTGGATTCCCGCTACGCCCTGTCCGCGCTTTTCGCGGGGGCGCGCTTGGCGACAGCGTGCGGGAATGACAATGCCACGTGATGTCGTAAATCAACCTGGAGACCAATCTATTGCGCGAATGCTTAACGAGTAACGAGCATGCGTGCATGTTACGCATTACTCATTACTTGTTACTCGTTATCTCATCCAAGATTGGCTGCATCACCGTAATCACTTGCGCCAATCTCGTCGCCACCCGATCGACATACGCCTCGTCAAAGGTCTCCATCGGAATCGTCTCATAGACCTTGGTCCAGCCGCGATCCCACATCTCTGCCTCGAAGCCATCCCCTAACTCTGCCTTGATCTCAATCAGATACCGCGCCATGCCGTCGAGCAGCTGCGCGTTGGTGGCCGGGTTGCGGCTTTCAAAGTGCAGGCCCAGTTCCAGCTGGCCGCGTTTGACCCCCAGCGTCACGACTTCGTAATGCAGCAGTGGATCGGTGTAGTAGAGTTGCACCAACCACGAACGTGTGGCGACCTTGAAGCCTTGCAATTTCTTGGGAAGTTTGGCGCGCGTCGCGGGTGGAATGGCGCGCATGAGTTCGTCGAGTCGCATGAGATGGTTAGACCTGGCAGGTTTTGTTTAACGGTGTTGACTTGCTCTCGGTTGGGCGGTGGTGTCGAAATGAAGACCCGATCGACAGGCGCAAACCTGCCAGGTCTTTCGTGCTATCGGCGCAGCGTGGCGATCAAGCGCTTGGGATTGAGCAGCAAGCCAAGCGCGTCGAAGATGTCGTGCGTCACCACCTCGGCGGCGGCCAGCGCTTCAAACGCGGCGCCCTCGTGCCCGATCACGGCGATGCCCAGCGCGGCGGCTTGCAGCATGTCCACATCGTTCCCACCGTTGCCGATGGCGACTACGTGCTGCGCGCCGAGGTCACGGATGTAGTCGGCTTTCTGTTCGCGTTCGTGTCCGCCGGGCTTTAAGCGATCTGCCGTCAGTTGCAACAGTCGATCGATCTCGATCTGCTTGCCGTGCGTGTCGGCGGTGAGCAGGCGCACCTCCACCTGATCGCGCAGCTGCGCGATGAGCGGCTCGACCCCGGCGATCAGCTGCCCATCGGTGGCGAGTGTGCCGTTCACGTCGAAGACGGCGTATTCCAATTGGATGTTTTCGCGTCCGGGGATGGGTAGTTCGATCATGTTTGCTCCAAAAAAGAAACCAGGTTTCTCCATTCAAGAAGTCATGGGGGCTTGCCGCTAGTGACCTGTAGTGCAAGTCTTGCAACAAAATCACCGCCCCTTCGACTCCGTGCCGCGCATTCCGCCTGGCGCGCCACCTCGGCTCTGCCGAGGACATGGCGTGAGCGAAGTGAAACGCAGTCGAAGAAGCGCGGCACTCCGCT
>JBGSPW010000081.1:0-10576 GCA_041738395.1 Thermoflexales bacterium | reverse complement strand
CGAGGCTAGCGCAGGAAACAAGGTGTGTGCGTCTCTCCGTGTTCAATGAGAGCCAGCCTCGCTTAACAGTGGGGCACTCTTACTCTATCGCACATTGGGTGACGAAAGCACAGGCCACCCAAAATCCATAATACCAGGAGGGAATGACAGAAAGATCCAAATGGCTTGAAGTGTTCTAGCGACCAAAGATCATGCAGTCCTAACCTCAAACTCAATAAGGAGAGCGGAAATCATGAACGCCCACAAAGGGATGAAAGCGCTGATGCTCCTCATGAGCACAGCCATCGTGCTATCGCTGATCGCGGCCTGCGCGCCGGCGGCCACGCCCGAACCGAAAACCGTCGAGGTTACCCGTGAAACTCCGAAAGAAGTCGTCGTGACTAAAGAGGTTGTCGTGACTAAAGAGGTCGTCGTGACTAAAGAGGTCCAGGTAGCGGCGGAGCGGACTGACGTCCGCATCATGATGGCCATACCTGTCAATGCCGAAGTGGTCATGGAAGACCTGCTGGACCGGTTCGAATCCGCGAATCCCGATATCAACGTCATTCTCGACAATGTCCCCTACGCCACCATCCTGGAGATCCTGCCTCTGCAACTGGAAACCGGAGAAGGGCCTGATATTGCCAAAGTAAGCAATATTGCGGGATTGTACGAGTATTACCTGGATATGCGCCCCTATCTGTCGGACCCGGCCTATTGGGAAGAAAATATGGGTCTGACCATGCAGCATATGAACCCCGATGGCGGCAACAGGATCAGCGGCTACTACACCGACATGACGGTCACGGGTGCATTTATCAACCGCACCCTTTTCGAGCAAGCCGGTGTTCCCGTACCCAGCGATACCTCCGACAAAGTCACTTGGGAAGAATGGGCGAAAGCAGCCCGCAAGGTCCGCGATGCGACGGAGGTGGATTTCGCTATGGCCATGGATCGCAGTGGTCATCGAGTATCTACCCTTACCATTAGCGAGGGCGCAAAAATCTTCGATAAAGATGGGAATGTGGTTGTGGATGATGAAGGTATGCGCCGGGCACTCCAATTGATGCTGGATTGGCATAAGGATGAGACCATGCCGCTCGACGTCTGGGCCGGCGGCGACTCCTACCGTGAGGCCACCACTGACTTTATCAACGGCAATCTGGTTTTCATGCAGAGTGGTGTTTGGAACGTCGGCCCCTTCACCGACAAGATTGGTGATAAATTTGACTGGGCAGTGGTCCCCAACCCTTGTGGTGTAGCTACCTGCACGGGGATGCCGGGCGGGTCTGTGATGGCAGCCATGAAGGCGACCAAGCACCCGAAGGAGGTCGCCCGGGTGATGGAATTCCTGGCAGCCGAGGAGAATTACCACGAGTGGGCCGCGCGCGCGCTCTACATCCCGCAGCACACCGGGATCATGGCGAAAGGAGTAGAGTACGCAACTAAACTCCCCCAAGCGCTACAAGCCTTCAAAGTGTTTGGCGAGGAGTCTACGCACCTTGAACCACTTACGTATCAATTACAGAACCATCTGTATGGCTACATTATCATGAATGCGATACGCGATCGTCTGACACAGGCTATTGTTGGCGAATTGACCCTGGACGAGGCAATTGCCCGCATGCAAGCCGATATCGACGACGGCATCGCGGCAGCAAAAGCAAAGAAGTAAAACGGATTGGAATGAGGAGGTCGGTAAGGCCTCCTCATTCCAACTGGATCAAGATACCTTATTTTTGCACAAGAAATAAGGAGGAAAAGTATGCGAACACAAAAAGCGATCGAGTTGCTTACTGTGCCGTTAATGGGTTTGTACGTTGCTCTGATGAACGGTCTGGGCTGGCTGATGGACTTTATCCAGAAGCGCATCGGTGTTCGAAGAATGGCCTATATCTTTGTACTACCCAACCTGGTGCTTTTCGCCACCTTTTCACTCTTTCCCATTCTTCTCAATTTCTATTTTGCCGTTACCGGGGGCGCCAAGCCGCTTCCGCAAGATCGCCCTTTTACCGGCGTTCAGAACTTCGATATCTTACTGCAATGCAACAGCTACCTCGATCCCGGTTCCTGTCGGGCGGACCTGTTTTGGCGCGGTCTTTTCAACACCGTAGGCTATGTGATATTTTCGGTAGGTGGGATCTTGCTCGTTTCCTTAATTACAGCCAGCATTCTGAACCAGCAGATCAAAGGGCGCGGATTCTTTCGCGGCATCTTTTTTTACCCCACCCTGCTTTCTTCCGTGGTGGTCGCCTTGTTGTGGAAATGGGTTTTACAACGTGAGGGAATCCTAAACGCAGGTCTCAGCGGGTTGGGATTGAACCCGATAAACTTTTTACTCAGTGCAGACTGGTCCAAGTTTTGGGTCATCTTTATCGGCGTGTGGTGCAATGTCGGGTTCTATACATTGATTATGCTGGCCGGTTTCCAGGCGATTCCAGGCTCATTGTATGAGGCCGCCAAAGTCGATGGGGCCGGTGGGTGGGCCGCTTTCCGCTATATCACCTTGCCGTTGGTGAAACCGTCACTCATCGTCGTCTTTATTTTGTCCTTTATCCGTTGTGTGCAGGTATTCGACCATGTTTTTGTGATGACAGGTGGTGGTCCCGGCTCTGCAACGCAGTATATTGTTCAATACATCTATAACACGGGCTTTTCCAGTCAACCGCAAAACCTTGGATTGGCAGCCGCAGCTTCTATCATTTTAGGTCTGATTTTGCTGACGCTGACCCTTGTCCAATTACGGGTGACCGGTAGCGGAGAGGAAAGAGATTATGCGTGACCCAATAACTCGCTTTCTGTTTCGGACACGGGGGCACAAACGTTTACATTTCACCGATCTCTTGATGTATGCTTATCTGACTCTGGGAACCATTCTGATGCTTGGGCCTGTATTATGGGGCGCCGTATCATCATTCAAAACTCCCGCTGAACTGGAAAAATACCCGCCTTCCTTTTTGCCTTACGCGGATAAAACCGTAGAGGTGGAAGGATATAATCGGCCATTGTCCGTGTATAAAGTTACCAGAGATGATGGGACAGTTGCCGAGTTAGCCCAGGTAAAGCGGGTCGGCATTCAAGCACAGTTCGTCGATCCAGCAAATCCAGATAGACTCATTAAAGTTCATGTGAACCAGGCAGAACCGGTCAAATCCCTCGGCTTGCAATGGGAGAACTATACCTTGCCATTGGAGCGATTTGAATTTTTTACCTTTTTCAAAAACAGTGTCGTCGTGACCACCGTGGCAACCTTGATCACATTGTTTATTACCAGCCTGGCGGCTTTTGCGTTGAGCAAATATGATTTCAAGGGGCGCAACCTGATTCTTGTGTTGACCATTAGCACCTTGATGATACCGTTAACCGTGACCCTGGTTCCTAACTTTCTGATCGTCACCATGTTCGGGTGGGCGAATAATCTATGGGGTGTCATTATACCGACGGTGGCGACACCGACCGGGGTATTCCTGCTGCGACAATACATGCTCACCTTACCGGATGAATTACTGGAGGCCGCCCGCGTTGACGGCGCCTCAGAATGGCGCATCTATTGGCAGATTGTTGTACCCTTATCAGCCCCGGCCATTGCCGTTCTGGCGATTTTCTCAGTGATGTGGCGCTGGAATGATTTTTTGTGGCCCTTGATCGTATTGACTCGCCCCGAAAATTTTACCATCCCACTAGGGTTGCACTTGTTCCAGGGTGATTATCAGATTGAGTGGCAATACTTGTTAGCGATGTCTGTTTTGGCGCTGTTGCCGATCACGATTATTTTTGCCTTCTTGCAACGATATATCACCACGGGCATTGCTTCAACCGGCGTCAAGATGTAGTCAGGCTAACATCCTGATACTGATGGGAATAGCTGACGAGAGGATGTGCCAGTATGAAGATAGCTTTCATTGGCGGGGGCAGCGTCCAGTGGACGCCCAAGCTGGTGACCGATATGGCTTTGATCGAGGTCCTGGACGGCGCCGAGCTGATGCTCCACGATATCGACGAGGATGCACTCAACCTGCTAGCCCGAGCCTGCGAGTGCATCTCCACACAGGCTGGGGATAAGTTAGAGATCGCCGCCACGCTCGATCGCACCACCGCCCTGCGTGACGCCGATTTTGTGATCCTGTGCGTGGGCATCGGCGGGCTTTCGGCCATGCGCAACGATCTGGAGATCCCAGAAAAGTACGGCATCTACCAGCCAGTCGGCGACACGGTGGGACCCGGTGGACTGGCCCGCGGGCTGCGTCACGTTCCCTTTGCCGTCCAGGTCGCCCGCGAGATGGAGCAACTCTGCCCCAATGCCTGGATGCTCAACGTGACAAATCCCATGACCACCATCTGCCGCGGCGTGACCCGGGCCACCGGTATTCGAACTATCGGCTTGTGCCACGAGGTCATCGGGGTGAGCCACCATCTCGCGGACATGTTCGACGCCGACGTGGCGGACATCACGCTCGACGTTGGTGGCATTAACCACCTGCCCGTGATCCTGCGATGCGATATCGATGGGCGTGACGGCCTGGCGCTCGTGCGCGAGTGGGTGGCGGAGCGCGGCCCGTTTGCCCCGCTGGACCAAGTCGAATTGAACGACGTCTTTGACGTCTTTGTCGATCGGTTGGCGGTCAAACTGACCCTGTTCGAGCAACTCGGCGTGCTCTTTGGTGCCGGCGACCGGCACGTGACCGAGTTCTTCTCCGGCTTTCTGACCGAGGAAAGCGACTACGGGCGTCGTTACGGCGTCCTGCTGACCAACGTCGACCAGCGGGAGGAAATGGCGCGCGTGCGTCGCGCCTCGGTCGAGGCGTTTGTCAAAGAGGCGCCGCAGAAACTGGAGCGCTCGGACGAGCAACTGGCGCCGGTGATGGCAGCGCTAGTGGGAGGACCGCCGGGGCGATTCGTGGTCAACGTGCCTAACCAGGGGCAGATCGAAAATCTTCCCTACGATGCCGTGGTCGAGTGCATCGCCGAGATCGACGGCTTGGGCGTGCACCCGCTGGCCTGTGGGCCAGTGCCCTACGCGGTTCAAGACGTGCTTGCCGGTCACGTGGCTCGGCAGGAGTTGATCGTCGAAGCGGCGCTGACCGGCCGTCGTGAGCCGGCGTTGTCCGCTCTGGTCACAGATCCGTTGGTGCGCGATCCCAAGATGGTCGTGCCTATGCTGGACGAATTGCTGGTCGCTAACGCGCCTTACATTGACTCGGATGGTACATATTAACGTTGTCAGCCACGGGAGATCTCTGGAGCAGTGGGCCGGGCTGCAGGATCAACGGATTGACTCGCTGATGATCGACTTACTTTGGGAGCGTAGTCTATGCGTATGACACAACCAACCAATGTTCAATTGGTAGGCAGTCCACTCAGATTTTCAACGCTTGCATTTGCTGGGGAGCGTGGCGAGCGTTTCCAGGTCAGCGTGCTTGCTGACGATTTGATTCGCGTGCAGATGTTCCCCAACGGTCAGCCGCGTTTTCAACGCACGTGGATGGTGGTCGGGCAGGAGGGCGATGTCCCCTGCGAAGGCCGCTTGCGTGATGATCTTTCTCCGTTTCCACTGCCACCCTTCCAGCGCACAGCCCAGGATGGTTCGATTCGGGTGCAGACTCAGCAACTGCGATTGGAAATTTCGCTGGATAATTTTGCCATCAATTGGTTTGACGCCGACGGCAATGCAATCGCCTCCGATCTCGCCGGGCGAGCCTACGGTTACGACTGCGCCGGCACCAGCGTGTGGCATTATCTGGAGCATCGCCCGGACGAGCACTATTTCGGCTTTGGCGAGCGCAGTGGAGAACTGGATAAGGCCGGCCGGCGGATGCGGATGCTCAATCTTGATTCGTTCAACTACGACGCTGAAAAAACCGATCCGTTGTATAAGCATTTTCCGTTTTACATCACCTTCAACCCCCACACGCAAATCGCGTATGGTCTGTTCTACGACAACCTGGCCACGAGTGTGTTTGAGATGGGCGGCGAACTTGACGCCTATCATCCGCGTTATCGCTACTATCAAGCCGACGATGGCGACATTGATTATTACCTAATCTACGGTCCCAGCATCGAGCAGGTCGTCGAAAAGTTCTCCGCGCTCATTGGCCGTCCAGTCTTGCCGCCGCGCTGGTCGCTTGGCTATCTCGGCTCGACGATGTCGTACACCGAAGCGCCCGATGCTCAAACGCAGCTCCAGCGCTTTGTCGAATTGTGTGACGAACACCGAATTCCATGCGATTTGTTCCACCTGTCCTCCGGTTACACTCTCGATGAAAACGAAAAGCGCAATGTGTTCACCTGGAATCGAAATCGAATTCCCGATCCGAAAGCGATGGTGGATAATTTTGCGCGCGCCGGCATCAAGTTAACGTCCAATATCAAACCTGCGTTGTTGTTGACGCACCCCCGTTACGCCGAGGTAGCTGCCTTTGGCGGATTCATCCAGCAAGCCGATAGGGATGCGCCGGAAACTGTCGCCTTCTGGGGCGGGCCAGCTTCGTATCTCGATTTCACCCATCCGCAAACGCGCGAGTGGTGGAAGCGCAACGTGCGTGAACAGCTTTTGGAGTATGGCATCGTCTCAACTTGGAATGACAATAACGAATTTGAGCTCTGGGATGACGAGGCGCGCTGCGCCGGCTTCGGCGAGCCGTTTCGGATTGCGCACGCGCGGCCATTGCAAACACTGCTCATGACGCGCGCTTCGTATGAAACGCAGAAAGAGTATCGGCCGGATGAGCGCCCCTATCTGATTTCACGCTCAGGTTGTCCCGGCATTCAGCGCTATGCGCAAACCTGGTCGGGCGATAACCAGTCAAATTGGGAAACGCTCAAATACAACATCCCAATGGGCTTGGGCCTGTCGTTATCCGGCGCGCCCAACATGGGGCACGACGTGGGTGGGTTTTGCGGCAACGCGCCGTCGCCGGAATTGTTCGTGCGCTGGGTGCAGAACGGCGTCTTTCATCCACGCTTTACCATTCACTCGTACCATGCGGATGGCAGCGTCAACGAGCCGTGGATGTACCCCGAAGTGCTGCCCACCATCCGCGAATGGATCGAATTTCGTTATCGCCTGATCCCGTATCTCTACGCCTTGCTGTTCGAATCGACACAGACCGGCCGCCCCATCATCCGCCCGATGGTGTATGCGTTTCCCGGCGATCCCAAGTGCCAGACCGAATCCTTTGTCTTTATGCTGGGGCCGAGCCTGCTGGTGGCCTCGGTTTTGGAGGATGGAGCGCGTCGCCGCCCGGTGTATTTGCCAGCCGCGAGTGAGTGGTGCGATTGGTATACCGGCGAGTGGCGCACCGGCGGCCAGGTGGTCAGCGCGGATGCGCCGTTGGAGCGAATTCCCCTGTTCGTGCGGGCCGGCGGCCTGATCCCCATGGGCAAAGTGATGCGGCACGTGGGCGCCGAGCCGGATGATGTACGCCAGGTATTTGTCTTTCCGCATCCAACCGCAGGGCGCGGCGAATTCACATTGATTGAAGATGATGGCCTCACCTTGGGTTATCAGCGCGGCGAGTACAGTGAAGTGAAGTTGGAAGTATCGGCAACGAGTGACCGCATTTCGCTGCAAGCGGTCCGGCGCGGCGATTATCGCTTGCCCTACCACCGGATTGAATATATCTTGCCGCCTCATGAAACCCGGCGCGTAATCGTCAACGGCGAAACGTGGACCGATGCTCAAGGGCGCGGCCATGCGCTCGTGCCGCTTGAGTGATTCTTCTATTGAGAGAACTATGCCAATCATCGAAAACGAGTTTATGGAATTGACCGCCGGGCTTGACCCGGCGGCATTCTGGGCCGAAAACCAGGCCTGCCAGGCGTTCACGACAACCAAGCCGCGCTGCGCCGCCTCTTTCTCCCCGGATGATCACTGGCTGTTCGAGTTCATGAACATCCCGTCTACCTTGCGCTACTACCAGGATAAAGTCTACCGGGATGAGCTGCACCGCCAGGTCAACGCGATCACTCAAGAATATGTGGGCCAAACTTTTTTCGAGGAAGAGACCTGGCAACACAGCCCTAAACGGATCGAAAATCTCTTCGGTTGTGAATTCGAATACCGCGAGGGCGGCACGCCCTGGTTTGTACCGGTGACGGCCGATCCCAATGTATTTTCTCAAATTCTGGATCGCGCCGCCGCTATCGATATGAAGACCTGGGCTTTCCCCGAAGATTTCCTGGCCGAATGGGATGCCCGCCGGGCGGCCGGAAAGAGGATGCCTTTGCTGGGAACGGGCTCTCGCGGCCCGGCTACCATCATAACCTCCGTGCTGAGCGTCGAGACCGCCTTCTTCTGGTTCTACGACCACCCCGACCTGATGGCTCGTTTCCGCGATCTACTGGCCGAGAAAATGGTCGAACTCAACATCCTCCTGCGGGAATTCAGCGGCAACACCGAACCCGGCTGGTGGATCACCGATGACAACTGCGCTCTTTTCAACCGCAAGCTCTACAAGAAATACTGTGTACCGGTATTAGAGAAAGTGTTGAGCGCTATGGCGCCTGGCGATGCGCCTCGCTACCAACACTCCGACAGCTCAATGGGCCACCTGTTAGATTATCAATATGACCTGGGGATTCGGGATGTCAACTATGGCCCAGAAGTGGATGCTGCTCTTATCCGTGAAAAGATGCCCGATGCCAGAATTAACGGACATATTCCCCCACTTTTACTGCGCAATGGCGGCCCGGAGGAAATCAAGACCCGTATCCTGGATGATTTCCGAAAGGCCGGCCAAAATGGCGGCCTGAAGGTCACCACGGCAGGGTCATTGGCTGCCGGGACGGGTGTTGGCCGTATGCGCTGGATGATGCAGGTCGTACAAGATCGTTGCCGTTATGAGTGAAATACCTTTACCCTGAGTGACTTTCTCTAAGGAGGCCCGTTATGGCGAAGCTTGTTACCACGCTCGGCCCAAAAACTGCAAATGAGTTGGGCCTGATTTTGCCCCATGAACACATCTTTGTGGAGTTCAGACCCCCCGACCATCCCGATCATGCCGTGGCCGAAGTGGCCGATGTGGTCGCGCTGATGGCGCCCGAAGTCAAGAAGGTCCAGGCGCTGGGCGTCACCGCGATGGTCGATTGCACGCCGGTCGGGGTGGGCCGGCGGGTCGATATCCTGAAAGCGATTACTGAGGCCACGGGGATGCCCCTGGTGGCGCCCACCGGGATTTATCGCGAACCCAGGGTGCCGGCCTGGGCCCATGCCGCCAGCGAAGACAAATTAGCCGAGTGGATGTTGAGCGAACTGCAAGGTGAAATCGAAGGCAGCGGCGTGCAGGCCGGTTGGATCAAGTTGAGCGTCGGCGATGACGACATCACGGACTGTGAAACCAAAATCCTGCGCGCGGCGGCCAGGGCAGGTCGAGAAACCAATGCCATCATCGGGGTTCACACCGCCCAAGGCCGGGTTGTTCGAGATCAACTCGATATCATTGAAGCGGTAGGGTATACCGCGGAACGCTTTATCTGGATACACACCCAAAAAGAACCGGATTTTAACCTGCACCTGGAAATGGCTCAACGCGGGGCCTGGCTGGAGTACGACGGGATTGGCTCTGGTGATGATGAATTCTATTTGGAATACATTCCGCGTGCATTAGACGCCGGCCTGGTTGACCAAATGATGCTCAGCCACGACCGGGGCTGGTATGATCCGGCCAAGCCAGGTGGAGGAGTGCCCAAACCTTTCACTTATCTTTTTGAGGAGTTCCTGCCCAAACTCGCCGCGACCGGGGTGGATGAGAACACGATCCATCAACTCACCCACGACAATCCTTTCCGGGCCTTTGCCCGTTAAGGCCTATTTATAGAGGAGGATGATTATGAGGGCCGTTATCATCGGCGGAACCGGCCACATTGGAACATACCTGGCGCCCCACCTGGTCGAAGCCGGCCATGAAGTGATCTCTGTCAGCCGCGGGCAGCGCCAACCGTACCAACACCATTCCGCCTGGAAGCACGTGCAAAGCGTCGTGATAGACCGCGAAGCAGCCGATAAGGCCGGTACCTTTGGTGATCAAATTCGAGACTTGCGCCCGGATGTGGTGATCGATAATAAATGCTACACGGTGGATAGCGCGCGTTGTCTGGTAGAGGCGCTGCGCGGCCAGGTGCAGCATCTCATCGTGTGCGGCACGATCTGGGTTCACGGGCACAGTGTGAGCGTGCCCACCACCGAAGAGCAGCCCCGGCATCCCTTTGGAGAATACGGTATCAATAAGGCTGCCGTCGAGACGTACCTGTTGGATCAGGCACGACGGCACGGTTTCCCGGTCACCATGCTGCATGCCGGTCACATCGTGGGGCCGGGCTGGGTTCCCGTGAATCCGGCCGGCAATTTTAATCCGGTGGTCTTTGAGAAACTGGCGCGCGGAGAAGATCTGGCGCTCCCGAATTTTGGGATGGAGACCGTGCATCACGTCCATGCGGCTGATGTGGCCCAGGCGTTTTGGAAAGCGATGGACAACTGGAGCAACGCGGTCGGGGAGATCTTTCACGTCGTCTCGCCGGCTGCTGTGACATTGCGTGGTTACGCCGAGGCAATGGCCGCCTGGTTCGGTCAGCCGGCGCACCTGAGCTTCATGCCCTTTGA
>JBGSPW010000079.1:0-31076 GCA_041738395.1 Thermoflexales bacterium | reverse complement strand
GGAGAAAACATCCAAAGTCGCGCCTAAACATCTTCTTACGTCGTGTCTTTCATGAAAACCAGCTGCGTCGCGACCAATATGGCGTGCAAAATTACAACTAAAGTAACGATTTGCCGTGTGATTGCGCAAAAGTTACGCTAGGAGAGCGATGAAAAAACCGCTCAAAGCCCCGTCCTCGGGGCGGTTCCACGCGTGAGGCCGCCGCCGGGGACGGCGGCTGGATCACTTTTTCATCAGACTCCTAGGCCCCGGCGCGCAGTGTCTTCTTAGCGAATGCCTCCAGGAAGGCATCCACCAGTTGAGCTTCTATTTCAATGTCCAACTGCGTCTGGCCAACCGCTAGTGAGCCCAACTGAAATGGTTCCATGCGCGTCAAACGCACACTCCAGCCGTCCGCTCTCACTAAGCCGTCATCGATCGCCGTACCACCCATTTCTTGCAGATACTCGCGCAGCAACCACAGCGGTATGCCGCGCATCTCGCGCACGATGGTCTGCATCTCTCAGCCGCCGCCCACCGGCGGGAAGATGTTGAGAGTGTCATCCGCTTGAATCACGGTGTTCAGTCCGTGATCCAGGTAGCACACGTCACGTCCGTTGACGAAGATGTGGACGTGCGAGTAGAGCTGGTCGTGGTCGTCCAGCATCTCGCGCCGCATCGCTGGGAAGCGCGCGATAATCGCCTCGACGAGTTGGTGGACGGTGATGCCGTGATCGACACCAAAGTCGATCATCTTGCCCCCGACGATGGGCCGATACGTAGCGTAGAAATTGACCTTCATCGCATCCTCCCAGTTCAATCATACCCCGGCGCATGACAACCTGCAACGAATCCATTCTCAGTCGTCGTGCGCGATCGTCTTAGCCAGATCATCCCGCGTCGATCGTTTCAGTGGAATCCCGCTGCGATACGCGGCCGAAGCGAGCGCGTGCGACGTGACCGGCCCGGTAATCAGCAGCAGGACGATCAAGACCAGGGCTTTGCCCAACCCTAATGGAGTCAGCACCACGGCTGCCAGCAACAGCAACACCACGCCAAACACGCCCACCTTGCCTGTGGCATGCAGGCGCGCGTACACATCGGGCAACCGCACGTAGCCCAGAATCCCGATCACTGAAAAACCCGTTCCAATCATGACTGCCAGCAAAGCAATAAGCTGTGAGAGCGTCTCCATCTGGCCAGCCTCCAACCACTAAAACAGCTGCTGCTCCGCAATGTACTTCGCCAGGGCGATCGTCCCGATGAAACTGAGCGCCGCCAGTGCGATGGCCACGTCGATGTAGATCGCCTCGCGGGTGATCAGCGCCAGCAGCATCAGCACCGCCAGCAGCAACACGCTGAGCAGGTCCGCGCCCACCAGTCGATCGATCACATTTTCGCCGCGCCACACGCGCCACACACACACCGCAATCAGCAGCAGATGCACAATCAATGCCGCGTTAAGCGTGAAGTTGAGGATATCGGTCAACATCGTCTGCTCGCCCTTCCTGAAATCGCTTGCGTCACCGCCGTGACACCGTCTACTTGAAAATCCTGCTCAACAAGTCCCGGCGCATGACCTGCGCCTGTTGAGTCGCCGCTTCAGATTTAGTCAGATCCAGCACGTGGGTATACATCACACCCTCGTCGGAAATCTCCACCACCATCTGACCGGGTGTCACGGTAATGGCATGCGCGCTGAGTGCCGTGCCTAATTCTGAAGCGGTGCCGGATGGAATGGCGATGATACCAGGCTTGATAGGCAGGGACGGTGACAACACAATGCGCGCCACTTGCACCCCGCTCACGATCAGATCCCAGATCAAAATGACGATATACTTTGTCAGCGCCCACAGTGTTCCCGGTAGAAGCTGCACACCCCATGGCTGGCGCACCGGTTGCAGCAGCACCGCGGCCAGCGCCGCCACCAGCGCGCCCAGCACGATGTTGCCTAACTCGATGTTGGCCGTCAAGGCCAGGTACAACAGCCACAGGGGCAGCATCACTTTCACGTAACGCATGCGCGCCTCCGATCAGATCGGGCGTGAGGATGCCCGATCGACAATCTTCGTCTCACCCGCCCACTACCGCCTGAATGTACCCGGGCGTTAGCATCCACTGCACCGTGGCCTGCGCCACACTCACCAGCGGCTCAGCGTACACCCCCAGCAGCACACACAGACCAATCAAGATCGCCGGCGCGATCAACCGATCCCCATACGGCTTGGGCTTGAGATCCGCGGCGAGCGGCTCCCACCAGATGCGCATAAACGCGCGGAACATATAGACCAGCGTCAAGACGCTCGCCACACCGATCAGCAGCAGCGTCCAGTATTGTTCGGCGCCCAGGCCGCTCTCGAACAACAGGAATTTGCTGACAAAACCGTTCAACGGCGGCAGACCTGCCAGCGCCATCGCGCCCAAAAAGAACAGGACCCCGGCCACCGGCAGATATTTGCCCAGCCCCGTAATCACGCTGAACGATGCTGACTTGATCGGTGCGCGGCTGGCCACGTTGCCGGCCAACATTAGCAGCGCCGACTTCGTCACGCTGTGATTGATCGAAAACACGATCGCCGCCGTCAACGCCAGCGGTGTGCCCCACCCGATCGCCACACAGATGAAGCCCAACTGCGCGATCGTCGAATAGGCCAACATGCGCTTGGCGTGATGCGTACCGCTGGCGGCCAATCCGCCGAAGATCACGCCGATGATGCCGACCACCAGCAGCACCAGGCGGATCGTCGGCGCAAACGGCACGAACCACAACGTCGTCATGCGCAGCAGGCCATAGATGCCCAACTTCACCACCACCGACGACAGCATGGCGCTGACGGGCGTGGGCGAGGCGCTGTGAAAATCGGGCTGCCAGAAATGAAACGGAAAGATCGCGCCTTTTACCATGAACGCTGCCAGCAGGCAGGCCGCCGCCATCGGCGCCAAAGGCCGATCGGGATTGGCCGCAATGCGCTGTGCCAGATCCGCCAGGTTTAACGTGCCATAGGAGGCATACAAACACCCGATCGCGATCAGCAGCAAGATCGACGCCAACAGGCTGATGAAAAAATACTTGTACGCGGCTTCCACCCCGTGCTTATCGTCGGAGATCGCCGTCAGCACGGTGCCGCTAATGACCAGCAATTCCGCAAACACAAACAGGTTGAAAATATCGCCCGTCAGGAATGCGCCGGTCAACCCGGTGGCGAGCGTCAAATATAGCGGGTAGAACAGTGGATACTGCACGGCATGTTCGCGAGAACCGAGCGCGTACAGTGCGCCCAACAGCAGCACAGTCTGGGCCATCACCACAAAGACCACGGCCAGCAGATCGGCAACGAGCGAAATGCCGAAGGGCGCCGGCCACGCGCCCAACTGCAAGACCAACGGCTGGCCGGTCTGCCGCACCGTGATCAACAGCAGCACACTCGCGCCACTTGAGGCCAGCAGCGTGCCGAAGGTCCAGGCCGACTGAACGCGATGGTTCCGCCGCAGCACGATAGCAATCAGCGCGCCGAGCAAGGGAATCAGAATGGGCAACAACACCACGGAAGAATTCATTGCTTGAGTCTTTCGATCTCATCCGCATCGCTGGTATGATAACGAATGGCGATCACGTGCAGCACGGCCAGGATAAAAGCCAACCCGCCCATGCTGATGACGATGGCCGTCAACACCAGCGCCTGCGGCAAAGCATCGCTGCGCTGTCCACTGGCCGTTACATAGGGTGCGGCCATTCCATCGTAGGCGCCCATCGATAACAGGAACAAGTTGATTGCATTGGACAGGATGATGAAGCCCAACGCCACCCGGATCACATTGCGTCGCAGCAGTTGAAATATTCCGACGCCAAACAGCGCGCCGATGGCAATGGCCGTTAATAGTTGCATCGATCACCTCATCGCCTTACTTCACGAATGTGCGGCTTCCAGATCACCCGGTCCCGCTTCATCCGAGGTCACCACACCTTGTTGCTCCAACACCTCAATCGCATGCAGTTCTTCCGTGCTTTCCTGATCGGCATCTTTCGGGCGGCCCAGCGTGTCGATGATCAAGGCCGCGCTGCCCAGCACGGCAAGACAGATGCCCACTTCAAAGAAAGTGGCCGTGCTCAAGTGGACGCCGCTCGGCAGCGGCAGGTGCAACAGCTCGCCAAAGTCCACCGGGGCCAGGAACGATCCGGTGATCAACGCCGCCAAGACTCCGTTGGCAATGACCAGCAGAATGCCGCTTTCCAGCAGCAACATCGGACGCAGCCACGGCAAGCGCCGCTTCGTCTCTTCATAGCCAAAGACGATATACAGCAGCGCCACCGCCAGACTCACGATCACGCCCGCAGTAAAACCATCACCCGGCTGACTGGCGCCGAATAAAATTTGCACCGCCGCCAACACCAACGCCAGAGGGAATACCAGATACACCGCCAGGTGAATGAACGGCGAGGTGCGCGGATCGACGATGCCTCGGGTGTGATACCCCCAGCGCCGCTGGTCGCGCGGCTCAATCGGTTCTTTGTCGCCCGCCGTGCGCGAGGCGAAGCGCAGCAGCAGGTAAACGCCGATGCCGGCCATGGCAAACACCGTAATCTCGATCAGCGTATCGAAGCCGCGAAAGTCCACCACAATCGCGCCGACGATGTCGGCGGCATCCGTTAACGGTTTGGCCGACTGCTCGTAGTACGGTGTGACACTGCTCGCGTGCGGGCGCGTCGTCAACGACGTCAGCACGATCAACCCGACGACCACGGCCGCGCCGATGGCGATGAGCACATCGCGCACCAACTGCGGGCGCGACTGGCGATAAGTGTACACGACGGCGCGTTTCCGCTGTTCACGCGGCATCCGGGTCAACACCAGCACCAGGATCACCGTCGCCAGAATATCCACGACGATTTGCACCAACGCCACATCCGGCGCAGGCTCCAGCGCCATCAAGATCGCCACGCTAAGGCCGGAAGCGCTCATGGCAAGAATGGCCCAGAAATCGCGGCGTAAAACGATCGTGACCGCCGAGGACCCCAGCACCAGCAGCAGCGCAAAAACGCGCAGCACCGCCAACACTCCGCCCCCGCGCAGCGTCCAATCGATCACCGCCCCGCCCGGCAGTGCGCCAAAGACTGCGATCAATAGACCCACGCCGATCAGCATGATGGCGAGATAGTGGCGCAAGTGCCCGCCTTGCAAGCGGGTGACGAAGTAGCCGGCGCGATCGAGGCCGCGCAGTGTGATGTCGTAGACGGTATTGAATGAGAAGTCGTGGCGCTGCGTCAGGCGCGCCCGCACCCGCGCCCGGAAGACCACCAGCGTGATCCCCAGCCCGATCGCGACGAGGCCCAGCGCCAACGGCAGATTGAAGCCGTGGAAAAGATCGAGCGAGACTTTGACCTTGCCGCCGTAAGCGGCCGAAGCCGCGCTGCTGAGAAATGCTTCCAACGCTTCCGGTTCAGGCGCAAAGCCGATCAGTAACGACAACACCGCCGGGAGCGCCGGGGCCAGCCACATGCCGGTCGGAGGTTTGTGCGCGTGGACGCTCGGATCGCGCGGCTTGCCAAGAAACGTATCAATCACAAAGATGCCGGCTTGCAGCAATAGGAACGATCCGGCAGCCACGGCAGACACGGTCAAGATCAGATCGAAAACGCTCGAAGCCGTGGGCAGGACAGCGGCACCCAGCAAGGTTTCTTTCGCTAAGAAGCCCAACATAGGCGGCAAACCGGCCATCGATAGGCCAGCCAGCGCCGCCACCACAAACACGGCGGGCATGGCCTGGCGCAGGCCGCCTAAGCGGCGCAGATCGCGCGTGCCGGTTTCGTGATCGACAATGCCCGCCACCATAAACAACGCCGACTTGTAGAGCGTGTGCGCCAGCACGCCGATGACCATGGCTTTGAAGGCTTCGGGCAAATCCTGCGCGATGAGCAGCATCAGCACGCCCAACTGCGCGATGGTCGAGTAAGCCAGCAGCGCTTTGAGATCGTTCTGCTTCACGCCGACATAGGCCCCGACCAGCATCGTCAACAAACCGAAAACGCCCAACAGCCAGAACCACCACTCCGTGCCGCCCAACGCCGGATGCAGGCGCGCCATCAAGTAAATGCCGGCGTTGACCATCGTCGCCGAGTGAAGATAGGCGCTGGCGGGTGTGGGCGCGCTCATGGCGCCGGGCAGCCAGATATGCGCGGGAAACTGCGCGCTCTTGGTGAACGCGCCAAACGCGATGAGGATCAAGATGACGGGATAGAACTGGTAATGCGTGAGCACCGCGCCGCTGTTTAGAATGGTCATGAACTGGGTCGAGCCGCTGACGGTGCTCATAAAGAGCAAGCCCGCCAGCATGGCGATGCCGCCGCCGCCGGTGATGAACAACGCGCGGAATGCGCCGCGCCGCGCGGCTTCATCCCTGGTCTTGTGGGCGATGATCAAAAACGAAGTGACGCTGGTCAGTTCCCAGAACACAAACAACGAAATGACATCGCCCGCCATGACCACGCCCAGCATGGCGGTCATGAACAGCAGCATGTACAACTGGAAGCGCCACGCGTGCGGATCGCCTTTGAGGTAATAGCCGCCGTAAACGATCACCAGCATACCGATGCCGGCGACCAGCAACGCAAACAGAGCGCTGAACGAATCGAAGTAAAGTGACACGCTCAGGCCCAGCGTGGGCAGCCACGGCACGGAAGCCGTCAGGGGCGCGCCGTTCAACTGGCCGGTGAGCCAGACCAACACCACCAACGCGCCGAGGGGGAACAACGCCAGCAGCCAACCGGCGGACGTCGTCGACACGCGCCGGTTCAAAGCCGGCCAGCCATAGGCCCCCGCCGCCAGCGCGCCGATCACACAAATGAGTAACGGCCAGATCAAAGGTGTCATACGCAATCAAATAAAGCGGGCGTGGCAAGGAGATCAACTTGTCGCGCCCAAAAATTCAACTGTTCAAATTGTACCACGCGCCAGTCAGGTGTGGTGGCACGACGCTGACGATTTTACCACGCTGGCGCGGCACACCCATGCTGCAATCTGGTAAAATTCAGATCGACCCATACCTTCATCAAGACGGACCACATGCAACCCCAAAAACTCTCGGTGCAGCACCGGCTATTCGACAAACTGTTTCCCACCATCCGCTTCATCTACGAACGCCTCCAGCGGCACAACTGGTTCGATCGGATCACGCCCGCCGATCGGGTCCCGGCCGAGTTGTGGCTGGGCGGCGCGCCGCACTACCCGCGCGATTACGATTTCTTGGTGAAGAACAATATCCGTGCGGTGATCAACATCCGATCGGAACGCGCCGACGACACCAGCTTCTATGCCGAGCACGACATCACCCATTTGCGCTTACTCGTACCCGATGTCTGGGTGCCGGACGATCAGGCGATTACGGACGGCGTGGAGTGGATGAAGCAGCAGGTCGCCGATGGCCGATCGGTGCTGGTGCACTGCGCCAAAGGACGCGGCCGCTCGGCGACCATCCTCGCAGCGTACCTGATGCGCGAAGCCGGTTACTCGTACGACGAAGCCAAGACCCTGCTGAAGTCCAGGCGCAAATTGTCAAAGTTGGAAGACCAGCATCGCGCGGTGCTGGAAGCGTGGCTGGCGAAAACGAAACGCCCGACCTCGTGATGGAGATCGGGCGGCTCTGGTTGAATCTGATTTCGAGAAGCTACTCGTCTACGGATTGACCACCGACAACCACGGCACACCAATCACCAACAGCGCCACCAGGAAGATCACGCCGAACACCAGACCCAACGTCCAGAAGTGCTTGCGCGAAACGTAGCCGCTGCCAAAGTACACCGGACTCGGCCCGGTGGCATAGGGCGTGATGATGCCCATGATCCCCAAAGAGAAGCACAGCAGCAACGCATAGGTATTGACCGGCAGACCCGGAATAGCCATCCCCGCCGCCAGGAACACCGGCAGAATTGCCGTAACATGTGCCGTAACACTGGCGAACATGTAGTGGATCACGAAGAATAACACCACCAACAGCACCATCACCACAAGGGCGGACATGCCTGTCATCGCACCGGCCGCACTCGCCGCGAACCACTTGATGAAACCAACAGTGCTCAAGCCGCCAGCCAGCGTCACCAGCGTGGCAAACCAGACCAGCACATTCCACGCGGCCTTGTTGCTGACGATATCATCCCACTTCACAACACCCGTGAGTATCATCAATGAGATGACCACCAGCGCCACCAGCGTCGCGTCGATGAATGCGCCGCCGAAGATCCACAGGGCCAGCGCCAGAATGACCAGCAGGCCCATGATCACTTCATTGCGCGACAGGCCGCCCATCTTGTCCAATTCTTGCGCGGCCCACGCGGGAACTTCCGTGCCCGATTTGATCTCAGGCGGAAATAGTTTGTAGACGATGAACGGCATCGTGGCGATGAGCAGCACACCCACCGGCAGGAAGCCGATCACCCACTGCGTCCACGAGATGTCGAGCTGCGCGGTCTTCTTCACGAGTTCGACGGCCAGCAAGTTCGGAGCGAGCGCCGTGAGGACCATCGAGCTGGTGATGCAGGTAGCGGCCAGCGCCGTCCACATCAGATAGGAACCGATTTTGCGCGAGGTTTCACCCGGCTCGGAACCGTACAGGCCGGGGATGTTGCGAATCACGGGAAAGATCGTACCGCCGCTGCGCGCCGTATTCGACGGCGTGAACGGAGCCAGGATCAGATCGGCAAACGTCACGGCATAGCCTAAGCCAAGGGTGCGCTTGCCCAACAGCTTCACGAGAAGCAGCGCAATGCGCTTGCCCAGGCCGGTCTTCTCGTAACCCAGCGCAAACATGAATGCGCCGAAGATCAGCCAGACCGTGCCATTGGAAAAACCGCTCAACGCCCACTTAATTGCTTCCGAAGACAGCTTGAACTTCGGATCGGCCAACTGCTCAGGGCTGAAGACCAGTCCCAGCACGGCGGCCACTGTGACACCAATTAACCCGATGGCCGCTGCGGGTACAGGTTCCAGGATCAGGCCGACCACCACTGCGGCGAAAAGAGCGAAGTAGTACCAGGCAAACGGCGCCAGGCCCGCCGGTGGCGGAAGAACCGCCAGCACCACACCGACGAGTATCACGACTGCTAGTTTAGACCACGCGGACTTCATAGGGAATCCTCCTTATCTGAAATTGAATTTCAGGTTTGCTGTGATTCGGATCCCCCCATTTGGCTGTCTGCTTCCGGTTTACTTCTCTACGCTCTCCACTTTCACCGCGGAAATCTTATACTCTGGAATCTTCGCCACTGGATCGAGCGCGCCCAGCGTCAACTCATTCGCGTTCGCTTCGGGGAAGTGGAAGTTGGCGTACACCATGCCTGGCGGCACGCGATCGGTGACCCACGCTTCAGCTTCGATGCTGCCGCGCCGCGAAGTCACACGCACACGCTTACTTCCATTCAAGCCCAACTTCACCGCATCGTCGGGATTCACTTCGATCAATGCCTGACCGTACACCGCCATCAGACCTTCCGCGCGCCGCGTCATCTCGCCGCCGTGCCAGTGATACAGCACCCGGCCCGTGCTGAGTAGATACGGATAATCGTCGTCGGGCATTTCGGCGGGCGGCACATGATCGATCGGGGCAAACTTGCCCTTGCCGCGCGTGAATTGTCCGATGTGCAAGATCGGTGTGCCGCCATGCTCGATCGATTTCACCGGCCAATGCAGGCGCTCGCCCTGCTCCAGTCGATCGTGCGTGACCCCGGCGTAACTCGGCGTGAGTGCGTTGATCTCGCGCATGATGTCCGAGGTCGAGGCGTAAGACCAAGCGGCATGGGTACCACCGATCGGTTGGCGCGGCCCCAACGCGATGATGCGCTGCGCCAGATCGGCGATGATCGTCCAATCTTCGCGCGCCTCGCTTGTCGTCTCGATCGCCTTACGCACCATCTGCACGCGACGCTCGGTGTTAGTGAATGTGCCGGTCTTCTCGGCAAAGGACACGCCGGGCAAGAGCACATCGGCAAACTTCGATGTTTCCGACGGGAAGATTTCCTGCAATACCACGAAGTCGCACGCTTCCATACATTCGCGGATGTGCGCACTGTTCGGATCACTCATCACCGGGTCTTCGCCCAGAATGTACAACGCGTGGATCTTGCCCTCCAGAATGCCGGGCATCATCTCGGTGACGGTCAGGCCCACCTTGTTGCTGAGCGGTACGCCCCACGCGGCTTCGAACTTCTTTTGCGCGTCTGTGCTGACCACGGGCTGATACCCGGGATAGACGTTGGGCAGCGCGCCCATATCGCACGCACCCTGCACGTTGTTCTGCCCGCGCAGCGGATTCACACCGCCGCCCGGCACGCCCAGATTACCCAGCAGCATTTGCAGATTCGCCAGGTCCATGACGTTGCGCACGCCCACGATGTGCTGCGTGATGCCCATGGCCCACATCACCGCCATCGGCTTGTTGGTCGCCAGGATCTCAGCAGCTTCGTAGAGTTGCTCGATGGGCACGCGCGTGGTTTGCGCAACCTGCTCCGGCGGATACTGCATCACCGTCGCTTTGAATTCCTCAAAGCCTTCCGTGCGCTCGCTGATAAACTTCTGATCTTCCCAGCCCTTTTCGAGGATGATGTACATCAGGCCGTTGATCAACGCGATGTCGGTGCCGGGCTTGTGGCGCAGATGTAGCGTCGCAAACTCGGTGATGTCAATGCGGCGCGGATCGGCCACGACTAGCTTCACTTTGCGCTGTAACACAGCTTGCCGGATCATCGTTCCAAAAACGGGATGCTGCTCGGTGGTGTTGGAACCGATGATGAGCATGGCCTGCGCGTTCGCGACGATGTCGTCAAACGTATTGGTCATTGCGCCCGAACCAAATGATGCCGCCAGACCGGCGACAGTGCTGCTGTGTCAAAGACGGGCGCAGTGGTCAACCCCGTTGGTGCCAATCACCTGCCGCGCGAATTTGTTCATCAAGTAATTTTCTTCGTTCAAACACTTGGCCGATGACAACACGCCCACCGAGTTCACACCGAAGTTATCACGTGCCTCCGCAAGTTTCTTCGCCGTAATGTTCAGCGCTGTATCCCAATCGACCTCAACCCATTCACCACGATCGCTGACCACTAACGACTGACTACTGACCACAGCTGATTTTCTGTCGTCCGCCGTCCGTTGTCCGCCGTCAAGCAGATACTTCCGCACAAGGGGCTTCGTCAACCGATCGGCATGGTGCACGAAATCGTAGCCGTAGCGACCTTTCACGCACAGGTGCATCCCATTGACCGGCGCATTCGGATTCGACGTGACGCGAATGATCTTATTGTCCTTCACGTTCAGATCGAACTGGCAGCCGACGCCGCAGTAGGTGCAGGTGGTCATCACTTTCTTATCGGGCTGACCAAGCTCCATCGACATCTTGTTATCGAGCGCGCCCGTGGGGCAGTAGGCCACGCACGCCCCGCACGATTCGCAGCGCGCGTCGAGCATGGGCTCATCGATTCCGGCGGCGATGTGCGCCTCGAAGCCGCGCTCGGACAGACCCCATACGAAGCGACCCTGCACTTCGGCGCAGGCGCGGATGCAGCGCGTGCACAGGATGCACTTATTGAGATCGACCCACACGAACGGATTGGCGTCACTGTTGACTTCATAGCGCGGCTTCTTAGGCTTGAGGTCTTCCGGCAGTTTCACCTCGTACTGCTGCACCCAGTGCAGCAGTTCATTCTTCTCCGGATTCTTAGTGGGCGTATAGCCGCTGTCGTAGTAGTTGGTCAGCAGCAATTCCAGCACCATCCGGCGGCTGTCGATCAAGGCCGGCGTCTCGGTCTTGACCTTCATGCCGTTCCCGGCCGGCATGGTGCAGGCCGCCTGCGGCACGCGCGCCCCTTCGACCTCGACGAGGCACAGGCGGCAGCCGCCGTACGGCGTGAGATCGGGATGATCGCACAGCGTCGGAATGGTGACGCCGTTCGTGCGCGCGGCTTGTAAGATCGTCGTGCCGTCGGGGACTTCGAGTTCTTTGTCATTAAGTGTAAATTTGATCATTTAACTTCTCCTTCTACGTGCGATGTAGATTCGGTTTCGCTGTGGGTACTGCCTTACCGTGCCGTCGACGATGATGTGCTGAAACGCAATTAGCGCCGACTGGCTTTACTCATGTAATCCGCTTTCAACAAGCTTCTCAACCCAACGTTTCTACTTCCCACCAACGATCTCAAATACAGATCAACCGTCGGGGTCAGTACCATCTTCGGGTGCGGATTAGATTTTGATCAACCCATGTTCATCCTGTCAATCTGCGCGCTTCACGTCAGCGTCCTATTTTCTTATCCACTCCACAATCTTCTTCACCGCTTCCTGCGCCAACTGCGCCGTCAATGGCGAACCAGACCTGTCAGGTTTTCTCCCGCGTGCGGGCCTTGCCTGACAATCGATCTGCACCTCTATCTGATCATGCCTGTCAAAACGTGAAAACCCGACAGGTCTTTCGCCCGTCGCCATCTAACACACGCCTTCGGCGGGTGCAGTGCTCTCGTCCGCTATCAACGACTATCTCATCTCAACGCGTCTACCTCCCACCAACGATCTCACATACAGATCAACCGTCGGGGTCAGTACCATCTTCGGACGCGGATTACATCTCAATCAATTCGTGTTCATCCGCTCAATCCGTGTCACACATGCGGTGCAGTGCTCCCGTCCGTGTCCAAAATCCATCTCACAATCACATCGACGGCCTGCTGGGCTAACTGTGCCGTCAATGGCGACAGCGCCCGCTCGAATCCAAATTGATACCCGCGCACCGAAACCAAGATCGCCTCTAGCCGCGCCTGGTACACCGTCTGCGCGAAACTTAGCAGCGACTGCGGCGTGAGGTGGTGCGTCAGCGGCGAAGCCTGAAACTCCGCAGCGATCTTCACCACATTCACATCATTCGCCACCGCGCCCGTATGCGCATCGACGAAGCACACCTGCTCGTACTGCGCCAGCGTCTCGGCTAGTTCGGGCGTCAACTGCAACTCGAACACGAAATCAAGCGCGCCATCATCATCGAGTGTGAATTCCTCATCGGGCGAATCTGGCACGGCGCGCCCCAATCGCTGGGCGACACCAGCCAGCACGTGCCACGCGACACCGTCATCCTGCCGGTCGAAATTGCCGTATCCAACTATTAAAGTACGAACCATGACCAATGCGGAATTCGGAATGTTGAATGCGGAATGGTTGCTGCTACACAGTCAGATTCCGCATTCCGAATTTCCCATTCCTCAATCCCTTCTCAACGTCTGCATCACATTCCCAGCCGGATCGACCACGTCGATGATCATCGGCATCTGGCCGACGGCGTGCGTCGAGCAGGACAGGCACGGATCGTGCGCACGCACGGCGGCCTCCACCCGATTGAGCATGCCTTCCTGCACGGGCACTCCGGCTTTGATATACGTTTTGGCCACACTGTCCACCGCTTCCGTCATCGCCCAGTTGTTGTGTCCCGTCGAAACGATCAAATTCACCTTGAGCAGCTTGCCGTTTTCGTCCGCCGTATAATCGTGGAACAACGTGCCGCGCGGCGCTTCCAGCACACCCACCCCGCGCCCCTTGAAATCCTTCTTCGTATTGAGGATCTCGGTGCTCATGATGTCGGGATCGTCCAACAGCACGCCCACGCGCTCGATGGCGAACAGCGTCTCGATCAAGCGTGCGTAGTGGTAGTACAGCGTATGTTCGACCGGCTTGCCATTGCCCAACGCCTTGAATAGCTGGAGTTCCGCATTCGCCAACGGCGTCTCGATCAAATCCGACGCATTGCACCTGCCCAGCGGTCCCACGCGATACACGCCGTTGGGCCAGCCCAGCTTCTTGTAATACGGGAACTTGAGGTACGACCAATCCTCGACGTGTTCCGCAATGACATCAAGGTAGTTGCGCCCGTCGAATTTCTCCAACTGTTTACCCGCCCGATCGATCAAGCGCACGTCGCCGTCATACAATTCCAGGCCGTTATTCGGCGTAACCAATCCGAAGTAACCGCTGCTCAACACCGCGAACTTATTGATGTCTTCCGCGTTCTTCACGGCCCAGTCTTTGATGATGGTTAGGCCGATCTGCGTCACTTCGAGCGCGGCGTCCACGCCCTTCAAAATGCTGTCGCGCTCTTCGGCCTTCAGCGATTTGTTGACGCCGCCCGGCACGGCAAACACCGGATGCAACCGGCGGCCGCCCAGCGTCTTGATGATCTCCTGCCCGAACTTGCGCAGGTTCACGGCCTTCAACGTCAACGCGGGATCCGCGCCGATCAGGCCCACCACATTCCGAAAAGCCGGATCGTAGTCGAAGCCCAGCAGCAGATCAGGCCCGGCCAGTTCGAAGAAGTGCATGCCGTGGCTCTGGATGATCTGCCCCATGTGCATCAGGTCGCGCAGTAGAGACGCAGGGCGTGGCGGCGGGCAGCCCATCAAATCATCGCCGGCCTTGGCGGCCGCGAGGTGATGGCTCACCGGGCATATGCCGCAGATGCGCGGTGTGATACTCGGCATTTCAAAATACAGGCGGCCTTCGCAGAACTTCTCGAAGCCGCGAAATTCGTTGATGTGCAGGTACGCGTGATCGACCGAGCCGTCGTCGTTCAGGCGGATGGTGACCTTGGCGTGTCCCTCGATGCGGGTTACCGGTTCGATGGTTATTTTTTGGGTCATGTCTTACCTCTTTCAGCGGAGCGAGCATTCTGAGCGGAGCAACGCGGAGTCGAAGAACGCTCGCGTAGCGGTAAACGCATCCTTCGACTTCACTGCGTTCCGCTCAGGATGCGTGTCTCATCAATGCCAGTGTAGCAACTCGTCTTTCAGTTCCGGCTGGCGGCCCTGCACTAGTTCGCTCAACACGTAAAAGATCACATCCGCCTCGGGCGGGCAGCCGGGCACAAACACATCCACCGGCACCACTTCGCTGAGGGCGCGCACCTTGGTCATACGGCACAATTCCGGATCACTGGGAATCTTGCCGCTCTCGTCCACGCTCTCTGCCTCGATGTACGCGCGCTTGAGCGCTTCTTCGCTGCCGCAGAAATTCCGCAGGGCGGGCACGCCGCCGAACACCGCGCAGTCACCCAGCGCCACCAGAATCTTGGAGCGCTGGCGCATACGGTGCGCGACTTCTTCGTTCGCCGTGTTGTTGATGCCGCCCTCTAAGATACCCACATCGACGCCGCTGGCATCCGGCTCTTTCAAGTCGGTGATCGGCGTGGAGCGTATGTCTGCCAGTTCGGCAATCTGGACAATGCGCTCGTCGATGTCCAACAGAGACATGTGGCAGCCGGCGCAGCCCGCCATCCAGTCTGAGGCAATCTTGGGTTTTGTCATGTTGTTCCCCGTTCTTTCATCACTGCTCGGGCTGGATGGACACATCCAGCCAACATGCGGATGTATCCATCCGCTTCGAGCAGGACTTTATCCAATCTCCACCACTGACTTCCGTTGGAAGAGTGCTTCCTTCCAGTTGTCCTTCGTCTTCACGCCCACCTGCTGCGCCACGGCTTGCAGCACCGCCACATTCGAGCGCACGCCGTCCACCGCCTGCAACGCTGCCACAGCTTCTTGCACGCGACCTTCCAGATTCACGTAGTGGCCGCTCTGCTCGGCCCACATCGTCACGGGCAGCACCACATCGGCCAGCTCCGTCAACTTCGACGCATAGCTGGCCTGCGCCACGAGGAACGGCGCTTTCTCCAGACGTTGCAACAAGCGCTCGGTCACGTAATCGTCGCCGATCGCCACGAACGCGGCTTGATGACCGTTGAGGGCGAAAGGTCGATCGAGTTGGTACTGGGCCGCGACCAAGCTATTCGCTTCGCCCTTCACACCGATCACACTCGCGCCGATCACGGCGGCATACTCGATCAATTTTTGCAACACGATCGGATCGTTGAACGCGATCAAGCCTTTGCCGTACACGATCACTGGCTTGTGCGCTTTCCCGATCAGCTGTGCCGCTTCGACGATCTTTTGATCGCCGACGGCTTCACCTTTGGCGGCGGCCAACAACAGCCCGATCGTTTCCGCATCCTGACCGGCCGCCGGCTTCAACGCCACATCGCAAATCGGATCGAGGCCGTTCTCGTTCGGATCGATCACGATCAACGGCACGCCATCGGGATGGATGCGCTTGGCGAAGAAACCCGCCACTTGATGATTGCGCGATAGATCGACGCCGATGGTGATGACGGCATCGGCTGTTTTCAGTGCTTCGAGTTTTGATTCAAACGAACCAAGCGTTTGGGCCAGCTCAGTCGATCGGGCGGTGGGCAAACCTTCCTCCACGCTTGTTACCACGGTGCTGCCAAAGCCAGCGGCAAACAGCTGCTTGAAGATCGACAGGGCTTCGGCGGGCAAGCGGGTGGACGCAATCGCCGCGACGCTGTGATCGCCTTGGCCGACGAGCGGCTTCAGGCGATCGGCAATCGCCTTGAGGGCTTCATCCCATGAGACCGGTTCGAGTTGGCCGTTCTTCTTGAGCAGCGGCCGCGTGATGCGATCGCGTTTCTCGGTCATCGGATTGTAGCGACCATGCTCGCACAGGACGCCGCTGTTGACCGCGCCGTTGAAGTCGCCTTCGATGCGGACGAGGCGATTGTCGCGCGTGACGACGTTGACGCTGCAGCCCACGCTGCAGCCCACGCACACCGTCGAGGTGTAGGCCACATTCTTATCGAGACCCTGATACGCGCTCACCCGATCGATTAACGCGCCCGTGGGGCAGACCTGCACGCAGGTGCCGCACTTGATGCAGGTGCTTTCGCCCAGCGGCACGCCCACATCGGCGATGAGCATGTTATGCGCGCCGCGCTCTTCGATGGCGAGCGTGAAGTTGCCCACGAGTTCAGCGCAGGCCCGCACACAGCGGCGGCACAGAATGCAGCGGTTGTTGTCGAGCACGTAATAGGGATGCGAGGTGTCCACCGGAAAGACCGACCAGTTGGGCTGGATGGGCCAGTGCGTCATGTGTTCGTCGTAGGCGGAGTTCTGCAATTCGCAGTCGCCGCCGCTGACCTGGCAGAACGGACAGAAATGATTCCGTTCGCTGAACAGCATGGACAACACGAACTCGCGCGATTCGCGCAGCGCGGGCGTGTCGGTGCGCACCACCATGTTGTTGCTGGCGGGCAGCGTGCACGACGCCTGCATCGTGCGGAAGCCATCGACCTCCACCACGCACAGGCGGCAGCTGCCATACGGCTCCAACGCCGGGTGGTGGCACAGCCGCGGAATGCGGATGTCGAGTTTATCGGCGGCTTCCATGACCGTCGTGCCTTCCGGCACTTCGATTTCTTGATTATCAATTGTGAGTTTGATCATCGACACACCTTAGTCAATGAATTTATTGTGGGACACGGACGCTTCGCGCGGATCGAACGGATAAATACGGTTTTGTATTGTCGCTATGGCATTCTCGTTCTTGTCGGCACTGGCGTTGGCCCTAAGTTAAAAGGCTCACCATTGCGTGTAATCGGCAAACAATTCCAATCCGTCACTCGTGGTGTTAATACGCAAACACCATAGCCCAGTTGATCTACCCAAGACACATAGCCTAACGCAAAGCCGTCGTTTGTTAATTTGTAAAGCCAACCGCCTGGCGATTGCGGATCGTCTGGAACTTTCGCAAGATACTGTGGTGCGAGCTGTTCCAGTGCCGTCGGATACACATGATGATCAACATAGAAAACGTTCAAAGCCTGCGCCATCAAAATGCCATTTCTACGTGTAATCGCATCAGGCGAACCTTCTGATCCAATGAGCATACTCTGCCAAAACAGTAATGGAAAGGCAATGCCTACAAGTAGCGCTACCGTTTTCCGCCATTTTGGCAACAACACTAGCATTACAAGACTTGCAACAACCACAATGATGCCCAAATAGTAAATGCCTGTCATGACTGCCAACATACCACCCCAGTCCTGAGTCGATATGATGGCCGTCAAAAGGCACACAACTATGAGCAACCCAAATCCAATAACAAGCGGCCAGCGACGAACTACATGTGCATCTTTCAAGCCATAGAAAATAGACACAACGGCAATGACCGTCATAGCAATGGAGCCTATCATGTACCACATGACCATTTGCTATGTCCTATCACCCGTCATTGCGAGCCCCATAGGGGCGAAGCAATCTCATTTGCGTGTATTCGCGTGTATTCGCGGTAGAGATGCTTCGTCGCCGCTGTGCGGCTCCTCAGCATGACACCATCAATCAATCCGTGAAAATCTGTGTAATCCGTGCGCGAAGCGTCCGCGTCCAAAAATCTTTACGCCAATTCGGCTTCTTCCACCACCATCGAGCACACACCCGCCGGGCAGACCTTCAGCGCAATGTGCGCGTCCACTTCCGCGCGGAAGTGCTTCAAAATATCGCGAATGGGCACCGCTGCCGACTGTCCTAATCCGCAGTTCGACATAGCCACCAGCGTATCGGCCAGCGCCACCAGTTGATCGAGGTCGCCCTTCTGGCCCTGTCCCTCGCCGATCTTCGTCAACAGGTCATACGCGCGATGCGTCCCGATGCGGCACGGCGTGCACTTGCCGCAGCTCTCGTTCTTGAAGAAGTTCAACAGCACGCGCGCCAGATCGACCACGCACGTATTCTCATCGCAGATCTTTCTATTTATGCATGACGATTGGGAAATAGCATCGGTATAAATCAATCGCAACGATAATGGCGAGCTGCGCTGCACTTGTCACTCCCATATTTCCAACCGCCGTTACAGTCAGAGGGTATATCCCAGGTAAGGCGTCGGCTGTAGCAGTGATTGTCAATGCAATATGCGCAGGAAGTGAAATTACATTCGAGCTAAAAGATGATGTTATCCCAGGAACTAAGCCGGCGATTCCTAAAGTAGCCGATGGTATCCAGCCTCGTAGGCGATCAACTACCATGTCAACATTGACCGATTGACCCAATTCAATAAACAATGCACTGGGGAATAGTGTGACAGAAATTTGAGCAGATGGTGTAAACTTGCTTAATCCAGCATCTCGTGTTCCGAACCAAATGTTTTGTTGTTGATCTATTGCAAGACCACGCAGATCATCGTCTCCCAATCCTGAATTTTGTGAAGTAAAAGTTATCCACTGACGACCGTTATAGAAGCTGGCGCCCGTCATAAACCCGCTAGGATCAGCATTGATAATCCATACCCCCGCGCGATCCTCAACCGCCCATAATCCTGGCAAATAGATCGAATTCAAGCGATTTCTGTTATAAGAAGTCATGATAGCTGCAAAGTTGGTTTCAATAGCTTTTTCACGTGAGTTATAGTAAGTCCAATTTATCCCATCAAAACGCACAACCCGCTGTCCTGTCGCAAACCACACATTACCAATAGAATCAAAAGCAATATCGCCAACGCTCGCGTTTTGAAATAGGCTAACCGGGTAATTTACCCACTTAGAACTATCAGCAAAAAACACCCAGACCCCGTTGTCTGTTCCGAACCAACGATTTCCCTGTGGATCAATGGCGATGGACAAGATGTTTGTGACTGAATACGTTGTGAAATCGTATCGTATCCACTCGTCATCGGCCTTCTTGCTCGTACCTTGGTGATTAAGCATGTCTACATATGGATGCCAGTAAAGATAATCACCAGAGGCGATCCATACGTGAGTGTTTCCCTCTGGAGCAATAGCTGAAATATACGTTCCTCTCATCCCATCAGCAGAAGTAAAATTAATCCATGCCCCATCTTTGAACCAGCTTAGCCCTCCCCCCGCATTTGAAGGAGGCCCTGGACAATAAGTCCCGGCATATACATCCTGTTCGGCCACGAGCGGCCAGACCCGGCAGCCACTCAAGCTATAGGTTAGGCATGTAGTTCCACTCAAAAGAACCATTAATATATTGGTAGGCAGGGGATAACTATAATCACCATTCTCAAAGCCCGCCCATATCTGTCCTGCATTGTTTACGGCCACCCCGCCCCATACCGCATTTGACGGCAAACCATCCGAAACGGTGTAGGTGGTCCATGTGCCGTCGTTGGCTAGAGGCAAGGCAGCAGCCGTGTCTTGAGGCAACGTCAACACTGTTGCGACAACGACCAAAGCTAACAATCCCACAGTCACACTTACCAGGCACGCGAGTAGTTTCATCTATACTGGAATCGTTTCCTCCACCACCATCGAACACACGCCCGCCGGGCAGACCTTCAAGTTGATGTGCGCGTCTACTTCGGCGCGGAAGTGCTTGAGAATATCCTTAATCGGCACGGCGGCGGTCTGACCCAGACCGCAGTTCGACATCTTGACCAGCCCATCGCACAGCATCAACAGTTGATCGATATCGCCGGGCGCGCCCTGCCCTTCGGAAATCTTGGTCAGCGTGTCATACGCGCGCTGCGCGTCAAGGTGTTTCCTGGCAAGCAGCGGCGCGTGGGGGCGCTGTGTCAATAATCTGCCAATGCGCCTCAATCGTATCGGCTGACAGATCAGCGCCACATTCCCATTCAATAAAGTATCCACCATTGAACACCTTCACAAATTCTTTAGGGTGACGCAGGTCTTCAAATGCCTCATCTTCCAGATAGGGACTGACATCGAAACGACCGCTGCGTCCGTCGTCTGCGACGATCGACAAGACTCCATTGGATTGTGGCTCGAGGCTTGTGATTTTCATTGGTCAAGTCCCTTGATGGGAAACGGCTTCTTACCGTTGACGGCCAAATTCCAGTCGGCCAGCAGATCTTCTTGGCCCGCGTCTCCGTGCCCAAAAATCCTAAGCCACAAATGGCAACTCCGCCTAGGCCTTCTCTGGCGAAACTGCTTTGCGCTTCAACGGGGCAACCCTCGTCGCACGTTGACGAGACGCTAACCAGCGATCAAACGATGGCCGGCTTTCGCCACTCCGTCGCCCGGCCAGCAGTCCTTCAATACCGATGTGTTCATCCAGGTCAGGCCACTCCAGCGCGTAACCGTCGCCCAGCAACCGCCAGTTCTTTCGCTCTTTTGGCGAAGCATGGGCGAGGCGTGGATACCATGCCAATGGAACGACCAGGCTGCGACCGTCACTCAGGTCTACCCTCAATTTTTCATTCGTGATCGCCACGTTGACCGCAAGCGGTTCCTTCTCAAGAACCAAAGTAGTCATGCCATGCCTCCAACAATCTCTCTTGATACTCGACCACGAGCCGGACAATTTTATTCACCTCGTGTTCCTTGAACCCTCTATTCTTGGCAAGCGAGACGGGGGCGAGCCAAAATTTGGCGATTCGCTGCTCCCGCTTGACATGGATATGCGGCGGCTCATCCTTGTCGGAACTGAAGAAGATGAAATCATAAGGTCCATCGTGGTGAACGGTGGGCATCGATAGATGGCTCGCTTGCCGATGTCTGCGGATTTCTATGGCTGGTTCTCAAGCCGAAAAATCATCCGTGAAATCCGTGTCATCCGTGTCCAAAAATTCTTACGCCAATTCAGCCTCTTCCACCACCATCGGGCACACGCCCGCCGGGCAGACCTTCAAGTTGATGTGCGCGTCCACTTCGGCGCGGAAGTGCTTAAGAATATCCTTAATCGGCACGGCGGCCGTCTGACCCAGACCGCAGTTCGACAGCTTGACCAGCCCATCACACAGCATCAGCAGCTGCTCGATGTCGCCGGGTGTGCCCTGCCCTTCAGAAATCTTGGTCAGCGTGTCATAGGCGCGATGCGTGCCGATGCGGCACGGCGTGCACTTGCCACAGCTCTCGTTCTTGAAGAAATTCAACAGCACGCGCGCTAGATCGATTACACACGTATTCTCATCGCAAATCAACAGCGCGCCCGATCCCAGCGACACGCCCGCTTTGCCAAACGACTCGAAGTCCATCGGCGTGTCCTGCAAACTCGCCGGAATCACCGAGCCGCTCGAGCCGCCGGTCTGCGCCAGCTTGAACGTCGAGCCGGGCTTCATGCCCTTGGCGTAGATGGCGATCACTTCGCGCAGCGTAATGCCCATCGGCACTTCGATCACGCCCGTCACATTGACGTTGCCCAGAATCGTGTAGACCTTGGTGCCGGGACTCTTGGGCGTGCCGAACTTGCGATACCACGCCGCGCCGTTGCGGATAATCGCCGGCACATTCGCCAGCGTCTCGACGTTATTGACCAGCGTGGGCTTGCCCCACAGTCCGTGGGTCGTGGGATACGGCGGGCGGGCGCGCGGTTCGCCGCGCTTGCCTTCAATCGATTCGATCAGCGCAGTCTCTTCGCCGCAAATATACGCGCCTGCGCCCATATGAATGTGCAGATCGAAATTGAACGTGCTGCCGAAAATTGCCTGGCCTAACAGGCCCATCTCGCGCGCCTGCTCGATCGCCTGCTTCACGCGCTTCTGCGCCAGTTCGTATTCGCCGCGAATGTAGATGTAGCCTTCGTCCGCGCCCACCGCATACGCGGCCAGCGCCAGCGCCTCGACAATCGCGTGCGGATCGCCTTCCAATACCAAACGATCCTTGAAGGTTCCCGGCTCGCTTTCATCGGCATTACAGATGACGTACTTCTTTGCGCCGGGCGCTTTGCTGACGAACTTCCACTTCAAGCCCGCCGGGAAACCCGCACCGCCGCGTCCCTGCAACCCCGATTGTTCCAGCACGGCGATCACGTCGGCCGGTTTCATCTCGGTCAGGACCTTGCCCAGTGCTTGATAAGCGTCATGGGCAATCGCATCGTCGATGCTCTCCGGATCGATCACACCCGCGCGTTCCAGCACGATACGCTGCTCGGCCGGCAGGGTACCCTTGCGCGCATTGAGCCACGCAATCCGACCGGTCAACTCGCGCCTGGCGGCTTGCAGCGAGGTGGCGATGCGGCCTTTGTAGAGATGCTCTTCCACCAGAAAATGAACATCGGCGGGAGTGACGGGGCCATAGACCACTGCTTCAGGATAAACAACGACCATCGGCAGCGCGTCGTGGCGGCCCAGATCGCTGACCTGCATCACGTTGATTTCGCCGCTCAGGCCGAATGCTTCAATCTCGCGCAGCAGACCATCGTACACCTCCTGCGCGCCGCGTTCCAGGCTCACCGGATCACTGGAGACTAACACCATCGAACGGACTGTTTTCATGACATGTCCCCTTCGTACACGAATCTCACGAATTGCACGAAGCAAAAATAATTCGTGGTCTTCGTGTCATTCGTGTACTATTCATATCGCGCAAGGATTTCGGCGACCTGCTCCGGCTCGACATTACCGTGCACATCGTCGTCGATCACGACCACCGGCCCCACCGCACACACGCCGATGCAGCTGGTCGTCAACAGCGTGAACCGGCCATCGGGCGTGGTTTCGCCGGACTTCACGTGCAGCTCATCGTGCAGCGCCTGCCACACTTGCCGCCCGCCCACCACATGGCACGGCGCGTTCTCGCAGAACTTGATCACGTGCCGGCCGCGGGGCTTCAGCGACAGCATATCGTAGAAACTGGCTACGGAGTACAACTGGCTCTTGGGCATCCCGATGAGACGACTCACCTCGTCGACCGCGTCGTGGGGGATGTAGCCGAGCTCGTGATTGATGTCCGTCAGAATGGGAATCAATTCATCGCGCGTCGAACCGTGATGGACCACGGCGGTGCGCACCACCTGCATCACATCTTTGCCATTCTTCACCGCGACTGTCATGGACCGCCTCCTGTGCAGCGAACCGCACGCTACAGACTAGGCCGAGAGCGCAGAACTGGATCAACTTGCTCGGCGCCCGCGGCAATGAACTTGTTTATGAGGTGACTTCCACCGCGTTAAAGTTACAGACCTGCATACAGATCCCGCACTTGATGCACGTATTCGGATCGATCACGTGCACGGCGCGGCGCGTGCCGCTGATGGCTTCCACCGGACAGTTGCGCGCGCAGACCATGCAGCCCGTGCAGTTATCCAGAATGTTGTACTTGATCAACGGGCGGCACACTTTAGCCGGGCAGCGCTTCTCGTAGATGTGCGCCTCGTATTCGTGACGGAAGTTTCGTAGCGTGCTGATAACGGGGTTCGGCGCGCCCTGACCCAGACCGCACAGACTGGTCTTGGTGATTTGTGCGCTCAGCAATTCCAGACGTTCGATATCGCCGTCCTGGCCTTCGCCACCGCAGATGCGTTCCAGAATTTCCAGCATGCGCTTGGTGCCCACGCGGCACGGCGTACACTTGCCGCACGATTCGTCCTGCGTGAACTCCATGAAGAAGCGCGCGATGTCCACCATGCACGTCTCTTCGTCCATCACCACCAGACCGCCCGAGCCCATCATCGCGCCGGCCTTGGTCAGCGATTCGTAATCGATGGGGAGATCGAGGTGCTCGGCGGTGAGACACCCGCCCATCGGCCCGCCAATCTGCACCGCTTTGAATTCCTTGCCGTCCTTGATGCCGCCGCCCACGTCGAACACCACTTCGCGGATCGTCATCCCGATCGGCACTTCGATCAACCCGGCGTTCTTGACATCGCCGCCGACGGCGAAGGTCTTGGTGCCCTTGCTCTTCTCGGTGCCCATGCTGGCGAACCAGTCCGCGCCCTTCAGAATGATCTGTGGCACGTTGGCATAGGTTTCCACGTTGTTGTTGTTGGTCGGCTTGCCCCACACACCCTTAACGGCCGGGAAAGGCGGTCGGGGTTTGGGTTCGCCGCGCTTGCCTTCGATCGATGCGATGAGCGCGGTCTCTTCACCGCACACAAACGCGCCGGCGCCCATGCGCACTTCCAGATCGAACGCGAAGCCGCTGCCCATGATGTTCTCGCCTAGCAAACCGAAGTCGCGCGCCTGCTGAATGGCGATGTTGAGCGTCTTGACGGCCAGCGGATATTCGGCGCGGCAGTAGACGTAGCCGTAGCTGGCCCCGATCGCATACGCGGCAATGATCATGCCTTCCAGCACCGAATGCGGATCGCCTTCCAACACGCGGCGATTCATGAACGCGCCGGGGTCGCCTTCGTCGGCATTGCAGGTGAGGTACTTGGGACTATCTTCCACGTTGCGGCAGAGCTGCCACTTCCTGGCCGCTGGAAAGCCCGCGCCGCCGCGCCCGCGCAAACCCGATCGCATTACTTCGTCGATCGTGGCTTGCGGTGTCATCTCGCCCAGCACCTTCGCCAGCGCGGCATAACCGTCTTCGGCGATGTAATCTTCGATGTTATTGGGATCGATCTGGCCGCAGTTGCGCAGCACCACGCGCACTTCCTTGGGCTTGGGCGGGCCGAGTTCTTCATCGGTCACTACCGTGAGCTGTTCCATGAACTTCTTCACGGGACGGCCCTTCAGGAAGTGCTCTTCGACCAAATACGGAACATCGTCGGCGGTCAGGCCCACGTAATGGATGCCTTCAGGATAGACCATCAGCTCCGGCCCGTTGCTGCAGCCGCCGATGCGCGACGTTTCCAACACCTGCACTTCGTCGATCAGACCCTGCGCCACCAGCTCGTCTTGCAGCGCGTCTTCCACTTCATGCGCGCCTTTCGACAAGCATTCAGGATCAATACAGACTAAGACATGCGAACGAAAATATTTCATGACTACAATTCCTGAATGAAGTAGACAAGTAGATAAGGAAACAAGGATAACCTTGTCTGCTTCCCTACTTTTCTACTTGTTTACTTTTACGCCGGCACAACCAGGCTCTTGACCACTTGCCCGCCGACGACGTGTTCCTTCAAAATCTGCTGCGCGCGCTCGGGCGTGACTTTGCCGTAAGTCACCTTCGGTTGTTCGCCCAGTGTCACCTGCACGATCGGCTCGTATTCGCATTGGCCGATGCAGCCCGTCTGCGTCACGACGATCCCGGGCAGCTGATCGGCCTCGATCGTTTCGAGGATGGCCTTCATCGTGTCGCGCGCTCCGGCGGCGATCCCGCACGTGCCCATCGCCACGGTCACTTGCGCTTGCCCGCCACTGGCCTTGATTTGCCGCTTCTCCAACGATTCGGCTTTGATACGCTTCAAATCATCGAGTGATTTCACTGCTGGCATGTTGTTGCTCCTTACTCCGTTCGGATGGAACGGACTATTTATGCTAATGGTTTGTTGCCACGTCATGCCCGAGTGCCGCGCAGCGTATCGGGCATCCAAATTCGCTGCTGGCAATATTTCTAGATTCCCGCCAACCACACGCGGGAATGACATTACCCTTCCGTCACCATCACGTAGTCGCCGCGCGTGCGGCGGGTCACATCGCTAATTCCTTCGGTCAGTGCGCCGCGCAAGAACGACAACACTTCCGGATCGCTCAGCGGCAAATCGCCTAACACTTCTTTGATCGGCGCATCGTCAAACACAAACTCTTCGGCATCCACCCGGTAGATCAACCTCCAGTGGACCTGCGGCCAACCGACCAGCATAGACAACATGGTGTTAGGCACGTCACCCAACGGCATCCGATCGATGTGGCTGCGCTGGAATTCCGCCGTGATCTTGGTGCCTACGTTGGGCGTGGAGACCACCGTCAATCCGCCCTCACACATTTCGGCGGCTAATTTCAACAACGGAATACCGAGACCCACTTTGCGGGTGGTGCGGGTGGTGATGAACGGATTCGTCACCTGCGCCACCATGGCCGCATCCATGCCGCGCCCGTCATCCTCAACGGCCAGCTTCAGCCGATCGGTGCGCAGATCCTCGACGATGGTCAGCGTGATGTTCTGCGCGCCGGCCGATACGCCGTTTTCAGCAATATCCAGCAGGTGCAGAGTGAGTTCGCGCATAGTGACCCACTGAGAAACCGGGTTTCTTCTATGGTGATGTGTTTTCAGTCAACCGTAGAAACCCGGTTTCTAAAACCTTACTGCGCTTCACACTTGCGAATCAACTGCGGCAGCTTGTTGGGCTTCACGCGCCCAGACACTTCTTCGTCCACCACGATGACCGGCGCCTGGCTGCACGCGCCGACACAACGGCATATTTCCAGCGTAATCGCGCCGTCCTTCGTCGTCTGCCCCATCTCGATCCCTAGGGCTTGCTTCGCCTTCTCGATCAATTGCGGCATGCCGCCTACATAGCACGCCGTCCCCATGCAGAACTTCATCGTGTGACGGCCGCGCGGCTGCGTGGTAAAGAACGAATAGAACGACACGACGCCGTGCACCGCGCCCATTGGAACTTTCAACTCCTGCGCGACATAGGCCTGCATAGGCGGCGAGATATGGCCGATCTTGTTTTGCAGTTCGTTAAGAATCACCATCGTCGCACCGGGCACCGCCTTGTTCTCGGCAATGACCTGGTCGATGATGGACTTCTGTTCCGGGACGACCAACGGATCGCTTGCGGGGATATTTTCCAAAACCTTCAAAGACATGTCGCTACTCCATGCGAATTAAATAGATCATCACTTGTGAATATTATCACACGACGTTCATTCAACAACCGCCGTTTGTCATGCGAAAGCACGCGGATTGTCAATTCAGGCTAAGACTAGACGGTGGGTACGCCCATTCTCGTGCCGCAAAGCCATCTTAAGTTCAGTAATCGTCGGGCTTTCGATCACAAATTCATTGACACCCAGAAATTCGTTCAGGCGATGCGCGTCACCATCCTGCACCAACGGATAGCCGCGAATTTGCGGATAGCGGAGCGGCGCCACATCGATCGAAATATGCCGCGACAATTCCAGGGCGTCGACCGTGACGTGGGTCGGCACAAAGCCCAGCAGCGCCAGCAACCCGTTAGCTTTACGATCGATATGCGCCGGGATTGCCAACCCCTCGATCGCATTCACGGCCCCGATCGCCTCTTCCAGCGACAAGTCCGTGGAAGTCAGCAGCAACTGCAGTTCGCGCCGGATGAAATCGCCCTCGGCATCGACGACAAACTGCTCGCCAAAATGTTCGATGTCGTTTTCCAGCGCGGGCAGATGTGCGTCTACGACCGCCTGCCACGCCTCCAGCTGCGCCAGCGTATCGAACAGGCACAACAGGTGTACTTCTTCGCGCGTCTGCAATTCCATGCCCGGCAGGACGTTGAGGCCAGAATCGCGCGCGGCCTGCTGCACGGCGATCACATTCGCGCTGGCGTTGTGATCGGTGACGGCCAGCAGATTGATCCCCTTCTCGATCACGGCTGGCACGATCAAGGGCGGGATCATCTCCACTTCGGCGCACGGCGACAGCACCGTATGAGAATGCAGCTCGGCCCGATAGGTCTTCATCGAACTCAAGTGGCAAGCTTTACCGCAGACCCATTTCCCACAAACGGCCCACGACTTCAAAAGTAGGCTTATCGGTCGCCAATAAAGTAACGCCTTCTTCATTGGCTTTCGCAATGGTCGCGGGATCGGCCTGCGCGTCTTCAGTAATGATTACAGCGCTCATCTCCAACAACGCAGCCACCGCCACGATGTTCAAGTGGGCTTGCAGGGTGATCCACACCGCGCCTTTTTTCGCGCCGGCCATCACGCAGCTCAAGAGATCCGAGGTGTAACCGCCGGTCGGCGCCACCTTGGAAAAATCACCCGCTTGAGTGAGCACCTTCAATTGCAGTTGCTCGATCACGTCTTGTAGTGTCATAGCTTGCTAGCCTTTTGAATCCGCCGCAGCGGGCGCCGTATCGCCGAACACTTCTTTGGGCGGAAAAATAATCTTCATGTCCAGCCGGGTGCCTTCGCCCGCTTTCGATTCCAAATTCATCTCGTCCACACACCGCTCGATGTTCTTCAGGCCCATGCCCGCGCCGAAGCCCATCTCGCGCACCTCGGCCGTCGCCGTCGACCAGCCCGGGCGGCGCGCCAAGTCCACATCGGGAATGCTGGGGCCGTCGTCGATTGTCGCCATCGTAATGTGATCGGATTCGATCTCCACCCAGATCACGCCGCCATCCGTCGTATGAATGATCAAATTCATTTCGGCTTCGTAAATGGCGATGCCGCAGCGCCGGGCCAGCTGCGCGTTCGCGCCCAGCCGCAAGAGCGCCCGCTTGATATGATTGGAAGCTTGTCCGCCGTGCGTAAAATCCCGTGGCTCGATGCGATAGCGCAAAATCAAGCTGGTGCGATCGGAGATGATGTCTTGAAACAGATGGCTGGCGCGATAGCGCCGCACTTCTTCTTCTTGATAATCTTTTTGCAGGGCCCGCAGCGTGCCGTTGGTGATGTCGCCTTTGGTGAGCATGCCCAACATCTTGCCGTTTTCATCCACCACCGGCAGGCGGCCCACCGCAGCGCGGCCAAACAATTCCAGCGCTTTGACCACCGGCTCGTACCAATGAATGGTCACCAGCTTGGTCGTCATGAAATCGCGCACGGGCGCGTGCAGGCCGCCGCGTTCCACCGCACGCAGCAAATCCTCGATACTGATGATGCCGATCATTTCGCCAGCGGCGACCACCGGCGCGCCCGAAAGGCGATGTTTGCGGAGCAGCTGCAGCGCATCGATCATTTCCATGTCGGGCGTCAAAGTCTGCACAGCGCGCGTCATCACGTCGCCGATTTTTAGTTCGTACGACAGCTCTTCAACCCGGCTGATGTGCCCGGCGGCTTCATCGGTAACGACGCGCCGCGCTTCTTGGCCCGTACCCATAGCCCCCCTTTTCCACGCCGTGAGTGTTTGGCTCCCTGGTGGCTCTGGCCCGCTTAGTCCGCGTCCTGCTGCGCAATTGGATGTTCCAGACTGGGCAGCCCAGCTCGATACAAGCGTCCGCACAACTCAAACGTTCCGTAGGGCGAGGTGATCAACGGGATACCTTCCGTGTTCGCTAGATCGATCACGTCTGGCGTGGGCAATTTACCGCGCACGAACACGATGGCCGCCACATCCGCAATTTGCGCCGTGCGCACCACCTGCGGATTGCACAGGCCCGTCAACAGTACCGCTTGCGGCTGCGCCGAAGCCAGCACATCGCTCATCAAATCCGCGCCGCAGCCGCCCGCCACCTCGGTTTGAAGATCAGGCGCAGCGGTGAGAATTTTTCCGGAGATCAGAGTAACCACTTCTTCTAAACGCATAACTCTTACACTTTCTTTTAGCCGCATGAAATGACGCTACTGCTCAGAGGCTCTAGCCGCCGTCCTCCCCTTGGGGACAGCGGTTATTTCACGTTCAAATCCGCCCCGACGCTTGGCGGGCCACCGGTACGCTGCGCCAGGTATGGCCGGACGGGCCTCGCCTAGCGCGTCACCAGCGCATCGTGCCGGGTACGACGTGAGCAGTTTTTCATCGGAATTTTTCGCTGCTCAGCCACGCCTTACTTATTCTGCTCATGTCGGTTTTGAGGTGATACTCCCGGCGGATGATTACATCCGCTGTTGGATTTGACAATCCAGCGGGAGTGTTTCACCTTCGAGGCCACATGAGCCACTTATTTCTTGCCCAATGCAGCCGGGCTTATCAAGACTACTGGTTTATCTTACTCGCTCAATTCGTTACACGGGAGTGGCAAAAGTCAATGCGAGGTGTGACACTTGTCACCAAGCCTTGCGCCGTGACGCTCCCCTAAGACCAATGCTGTTTAGTTAGCGGGCCGGGCTCCCATGCCCGGCGGCGTGGAAGCCGTCTCGGCTGGCTTATCTAAACAGACCCCATGAACTGCGTTCACCACAAGGCATGAAAACGCTCCGCGCTCGCGCACCGTCCTCGGGAAACGTCCTCGGGACGAGGGGTGTGAACACTTTCAGATCAGTATTACCCCTAAGACACACTCCACACCAAAGATACTTACGTGAGGCATTTCAACAATAAAAGACAACGCGGTTTGTCACGTCTGTATCATGCTAATTCTTAGATCATTGTGACACCCGCCAGGGGCATCCTCGCCTGATTGGGCCACAAAACAGACCTAGCACCAATACTGTTTAGTTAGCGCTCGTCAACCGCGTCCTCGCGGTTGGCCCGCCCGCGAGGACGCGGGCTTGGAGCCTTATCTTAACAGTATTGGACCTAGCACGAAGTCGGTGGCGGAATGCCTCATGGTTTGAAGCGGTCCGAGTTGCTGGAGAGATACGTCGGGGTTACGCTTCCACCCGATCGGCTTCCACTTCCTCAACGGCTGAGTCTTGCCGCGGGAAGGATAACAAAAAGATCAGCGTGATGAGCGCCTGTGAGGTGAAGCACCAATAGCAAATAGCGCGCAACACAGCTATCTCAATGTAGAACAAATACCATTGCAGCATCACACCAATCAGCGCCCCGCC
>JBGSPW010000063.1:0-36302 GCA_041738395.1 Thermoflexales bacterium | reverse complement strand
CGATCCCAGTCTACGCACCTTTACCTTGGAGGAACTTATCGCCCAACCGTTACCCGATGTCTCGCACTATCCGAGCTACACGTGGGCGGGACCGAAAACTGTCCCCCCGAAACCTGCGACATCTCTTGACTAACTCACCGGAATATACCGGTTTCAAAGCCCGCTAACGATCTTCCCCCCGAGTTGGCGGTCTTCCTGGGAAGGTGGGAAGGGTACAGCTATGCTCCGCCGGTCAAGAAGGATCGGAAACTCGTGCTGGTCATTCAGGAGATTACGGCACAGGGGGGTAAGGCGGTTGGCTGGTCGGGCACCAATCTCCAGTATCCCGATCGGGTAGGGGAAGCCCACTTCAGGGTTGTTCCAGGTGAAGTTCCTTCCATTGAATTTCAAACTGTTTGGCCCGACGGCAGCAAGGAAATCAACAGCTTCACTTATGATCACGACCAAGGGCTTCTCCGCGGCTGGGTGAAGTCATCGGCGGACAATTCCAACTACGGCCCCTTCGAACTCAATCGGGATCAATCTTTCTACGTCTACCAGGACTATGCCCGGTATTTGGCTGGCAAGCGCATCTCCTCCAAGACCTACCAGAACAGTGATCTGCAACGCTATGGCAAGGGGTATCTGCTCTATCTCCCCGAAGGTTATGAGGATCATCCAGAAAAAACCTGGCCGCTGATCTTTTTCTTGCACGGCTACGGCGACCGGGGCGACAATGTCTTCCTGCTGGCAAAAGCCAGTCCTTTCATGTTTATCCGGGAGAAAGGGCCTTTGCCCTTTATCATCGCCGCCCCTTTGCTAAACGCCTTCCAGGGTTATTCGTCATTTCCAGGAGATTACCTGGATGGCGTGCTGGCAGAAATTCAGGCGGATTACCGGGTAGATGCGAAGCGGATTTACGCGACCGGGCTGAGCATGGGCGGAGAAGCCACCTATCGCTTTGCCGTGGTCCAGCCTGAAACGTTCGCCGCCATCGCGCCCCTGTCTGCCTATGTCGATTCTGATACCTATTCCATGATCGGGCGCATCAAGGCTCTGCCGGTGTGGGCGATCCATGGCGCCGATGACACCGTCGTTCCCTTAACGAGAGCTCAACAACCGGTGGATGCCCTGAAAAAGGCAGGAGGCAACATTCAATTTACGGTTCTGGCGGGCCACGATCACGATACCTGGACGGATACGTATTCAGACCCGGCGTTCTATGACTGGCTCCTGAAGTACCAAAGACCGTAGCGGAGAGACTCCCATACGGGCGAGTACAAGCGGTCGGGGTTCAAATTCTCTTTCCTGTCTAACCAACTCTCCGAGGTGCAACACGATGCCTCGGAGGGTTTTGTTGAAAGGTCAATTTGTGCACGAGGTGAAGGCTACTTCGTGGCTATCACTTCACTGACGGCCACTTCTTCTCGCCGATCGATCCTTATCGTCCTGATCAACAGCGGCAGCGTGGTGGCTAGAATCACGGCGCTGATGGTGAGCGCTACCGGAATGCCCAGCGCCAGCCCGATCGCTCCGACAATCGGCCCGCCGAGGATTTGTCCCAGCGCATCGATCTGGCTCGACATCGAGATCACGGTCGCGCGCACATTCGACTCGGTATGTTGATTGACCCACGCGGTATACAACGGCCCGACCGTTTGACGCAGCGACGAAAATCCCCAGAAGGCCAGCATGGCGATGACAAAGTTGCCTGACACCACAAACGTCAACAACCCAGCCAGCATACCTGTCAGCAGCATCAACACAGCCCGCGCCACCGGCCCGTGCTTGTTCGTATCGATGCGCCGCCGCGCGATCTCGGTCACGCCGATGCCCAACACCATACTCACCGCGCGGATTAAGCCAAACCACACCACGGGCTGCAGGTTGCCGATCGTGGGCAGGGTGATGTCGTTCAGCACATGCGGTGTCCACAACCGATCGACCCCCTCGCTGTACAGGCCCAGAATCAATCCGATCGTCAGGATGTTGATCAGCGCGGGTTTGCCGCGCACCAGCCGCAGGCCGCTTTTGAACGTGTGCACCATCGACTGAAACATGTTTCGCGTGTGCGCGTCACGCGGCGCGGGCTTGAAGCCCGTTTCCGGCATGATGAGGATTAGCACTACGCCCATGCCCATCAACAGCGCGCCGCCCAGCACGATCGGGATGCGCACCCCCAGCGTCCCGATCAGCGTACCCGCGCCAATACCGATCAATGCTCCGATCGTGCCGACCTGTGAAGCGCGCAGAAATGCTTTTCCCGATCGTTCCTCACCCACCTCGTCGGCGATCCACGCTTCGGTTGCGCCGCTGGTGAAGGTGTAGCCCAGACCCCACAACACCTGCGCCAGCAGGATCGGCGCGAAGAACGGAAACGAGCCTTCGACGACGAAGCCCAGGCCCATGATGAACATGCCGATGATGATCGATAGGCGGCGACTGACCACATCGGCCACTACGCCCGTGGGTACCTCGAACACAAACGCTGAGACTTCCAGCGTGGTGCCGACCAGCACCAGCTGCAAAGCATTCAACCCCACAGTCGATACTTGATACACCGCATCGACCGTGAAGATCATCCAGAACAAGAGAGACGTCGCAAACTCCATGAAGAGATATACGGCGTAGGCACTGAATTTCGAACGCATCATTTTCCTTTTCAGGACGCAGGATGCAAGATGCAGGATGCAGGATGCAGGATGCAGGATGCAAGATGCAGGTTGCCTCTTGCTTCTTGCTTCTTGCCTCTTGCCTCCTGCCTCTTGCCTCCCGCCTCATGCACTAAAGTAGTTTCTCATGTCGAGGAAACTCTCATACCGCCGCTGGCTGACATTGCCCTGCGTCACCGCCGACTTGATCGCACAGCCCGGCTCGCCGGTGTGGGTGCAATCCAGCCCGAACTTGCAGTGTCCGAGGAAAGGTCGCATTTCTGGCAGCAAATGGGCCAAGTCATCCACGTTGTCCCAGATTTTGAAGGCGCGCTGGCCCGGCGTATCGATCACACTGCCGCCGAACGACAGATCGAACATTTCCAGATGCGTGGTCGCATGGCGGCCTTCGCTGTTGTGATCGTTGACGGCTTTCACACGCAGACCCAGCCCCGGCTCGATGGCGTTGAGCAGACTCGTCTTGCCCACGCCCGACTTTCCCCACAGCACCGAGACGCGATCCGTCAACGCGGCTTGCACTTCGTCAATGCCTAGTCCATTGACCGCGCTCGTGACGATCACCTGATAGCCGATCTGCCGGTACAGCTCGATCTCGCGTGAGAGATCCTCAATCGCCTCTGTATCAGGCGATTGCTTCGTCACTCCCTTCGACTCCATTGCATTCCGCTCAGGGTACGCTCCTCGCAATGACGAAGGTGAATAGAGATCGGCCTTCGTGAAACAGATCAGCGCCGGTATGTCACTCGCTTCGGCGGTCGCCAGATACCGATCGAGCAGCTCCCAACTCGGTGGCGGATTGGCCGCGGGCAGCACCACGACGATCCGATCGACATTGGCGACCATCACCTGCTCGATCGGCCCTTTCTTCTTGAAGTGCCGGCCGCCATCGGTGGCCGGCCGCGAGAGTTTGTTCTTGCGCGGCTGAATCTCTGTGATCGTGCCGGTGCCATCTTCGCTCAGCAGGTAAGTGACGCGATCGCCGACCGCGACCGGATCGACCGTATCGAGGTCTTTCACTTCCAGCACGCGCTTCCGCATCGAGGTGGGATTGGCGGTGGAAAAGAGGAGTTGTTTGCTCAAGTTGCCGGCCAGCGCACACCCGATCGGGCGGCTATCAGCCGCGCTGCCCTCAACCGATCGGACGGTGTACTTCCCCAGTGTCTTCTTCACGACGATACCTTGTCGGTTGTGATGCTCTGTCGTACTCATTGCACGTTATCTCCATTGATAGAAAACAAAAACGGCCACAGGACATTACCCGTGGCCGCGTTTGCTCTGCTCCGCCGGATGGGGAACATCCGGCGCGTGGATGGTCACATCCACGCCGAGCAGGGCGCTGGAAACAAAAAAACGCCACGGGGCCGAGGCACCCGTGGCGTTCGATAGCGAGGTTGAGACTACCGAGCCAAAACAGGCGCACTCAGCGAATTGCTTTTGCGGACAACGACCGCTACGATTGTCATTCATGCGCCTCCTGTTTCAAGATGGGGCGAGTTTACCACGAAGGCAGGGGGTCGTCAAGATAATTTTGGTTAATCTTTTGTCACCGCGATTCGCTGATTTGCCATGGTTAATGCTATAATACACGCGTTTATCCTATGGAGCAGCTTGCACACCGGCCATGCAAATCAACTGGATTGGCGGGCTTAATTTCTACATTCAATTTCCCGTGCGCGACGAGGGTAAGATACTCCTGGTTATCTACCTGACTCTGGCGCTCTTGTCCATCTTTGCGTTGCGCCGCTCCATCCTCGATATGCGCAGGCGCGAATGGCTCATCTTTGGCGGGCTGGCGGTCCTCACGGTCATCTTCAGCAATGTCGTTTCAGTGCACTTCGCCGCGCCCGATTTTCAACCCGTTCCCAACGTCCCCGAACAAACCGCCGTACCGGCCGCCCCGTTGTTTGCCGCGCTGCCGATTTTGTTGGCCGGTCTATGGTTGGGCATGGGGCCGGCGGTGTTGCTCGCCGGCCTGAGCGCTTTCTTGCAAGCCGGGTTGCAGAGCGGACAGATTACGCAGCGTTTTGAAGTGGTGGCGTACGGCTTGCTGACCAGCTATTTCTTGCAGCAGAACTATCGCGGTAAATTCTCGGCTTATCTGCGCCGACCGCTCGTAGCCAGCCTCAGCGCGTCGGTGGTCGCGTGGCCCATCATGCTGCCGTCATTCTTCGTTTACACGCGGGGCCGTCCGTTGGAGGCGTTGAATTACGCGTGGCCGTTATTCCTGGCCGCGTTCTTGCCGACCTTGATGCAGGGTTGCCTGTCGGGGCTGGTGGCAGAAATCATCAACGTGCGCTGGTCGCAGCTGCACCGCCGCTCGTCCTCGGTGCAGGACCCTGTCTGGAGCCGCACCCTGAGCAGGCGGTTGTTGGTGCCTTTCATCGCCGGCACCTTGATTGCCATGGTGATTATGATCGCCGTGGTCAGCCTCACGGCGTTGCGGCAAGCGACGACTCAGGCAGTTACTCAGATGGCCCGCGACGCTCAGACCGCGGCCCGCGATGTTGCGACGTTTTTTCAGAACGGTCAAAGTTTAATCGCCGATGTGGCAGACAATTCCGAGTTGGTGTCCGGCAACGCACAACTGCGCGCTGCGCAGCTTGCCTCGGCGCTGCCTCTGGGACCGTATTTTGAACAACTGTTGTTGATCGATGTTCAAGGTCGGGTGATTAACACTTACCCGGACGAACCGGGCACGGCCCTCACGGTGGAGGAGCAAACCCTTATTTCGCGCACGCTGCAAACGGGTGCGCCGCAGCAAAGTGATGTGTTCTCGATCGATCAGCAAGCGTATCTCACCTTCGTAGAGCCGGTCGGCGAAGGACAGGGTGCGCTGGTGGGCCGCACCAATTTGCAGAGCAATCCCATTGCGCTGCGCCTGCGTGATAACTTGCAGCAGACGTTGGGGGCCGGCGTCGGTTACGTGGTGGATGATAATCAGCACATCATCATTCATCCCCAATCTGATAAAGTCATGCAATCTTGGCTGCTCGATCCCCAGTTGAAGCCCAGCGAACAGCTCAATGGCGGGGCCTTGTATGACGATCGTTTCCCGGACGGTACGCCGCGCTTGTTGTTCGTGCAGCCCGCGCCCGGCAGCGATTGGACGGCCGCCATCGAATTGCCGCGGGTCAGTGTGTTGGAACTGGCCGTGCAGCTGTCTGCGCCATTGCTCGGGCTGTTGTTCGTGGTGCTCATTCTTGCGTCGGTGGGCATTCTGGTTTTGACGCGCGCCATCACGCGCCCCATTCAAGAACTCTCGGCCGCGGCGGAGAACATCACGCATGGACGGCTCGATCAACCGATCGCGATCGAACGTGATGACGAGGTGGGGCGGCTGGGCCAATCGTTCGAGCAGATGCGCGTGAGTTTGAAGGCGCGCGTCGGCGATTTATCGCTGCTGCTGCGCGTCAGCGAAACGGTCTCGGCCTCGCTTAATCTGAAGCAGGGTGTGCCGCCTCTGTTGGAGGGCGTGCTGCAAGCCAGCCCGGCGCGTGTGGCGCGCTTGATCACGTTGGGCGAGACAGGTGACATGCGCGATCTCTTCTTGCAGGGAGAAGGGCCGCAGTCGTTGACGCAGCTCGATCGGGCGATTGTGAAACTGACGATGCCCGGTAACGATCCCGTCTTGATCGACAATGTCACGCGGGCCCGGTCGCGTGCCATGCTCGATCCTAGTTTGGTGGGGCCGGGGTTGAAAGCGTTGGCCGCCTTCCCCGTGTTGCGTCAGACACGCCCCATCGCCGTGTTGTGGGTGGGCTATCCTGCGCCGCACGTGTTTGCCGAATCGGAAGTCGATGTGCTGGCGACGATCGCCGGGCAGGCCGCGATCTTGATCGAGAATGCGCGTTTGTATGAGGCGTCGGAAGATGGCCGCCGTCAATTGGAAGCGGTGCTGACCAGCACCAATGATGCCGTGATCGTGACCGATCAAGACAATCGGGTGTTGTTGTGCAATCCCGCGGCGGAGCAAGCGTTTGAGTTAGAGCGCGGGGTGGCGATCGGCCAGCTCGTCACCGATGTCTGGTCGGAAGCCCCGGTCGCCCGGCTGTTTTCGTCGGGCAGTCTGGATATTCGCACGGAAGAAATTTTGCTGGGGGATGGCCGCACGTTGTATGGCAGCGCGTCGACCATCATTAACAGCGACGGGCAGACCCTGGGCCGCGTGGCGGTGATGCGTGACATTACGCACTTGAAAGAACTCGACGCGATGAAGAGCGAATTCGTCGCGACGGTCAGTCACGATCTGCGGGCGCCGCTGACTTACATGCGCGGGTATGCGACGATGCTGCCAATGGTGGGGCCGCTGTCGCCCAAGCAGCAGGATTACACGGAAAAGGTGATGGCCGGCATTGAGCAGATGACGGAGTTAATCGACGACTTGCTCGATCTGGGCCGCATTGAAGCGGGCGTGGGCATGGTGCGCGAGGCGTGTTCGCTGGCCGACGTCGCGCGCGCCGTGGTCGAAACGACGAAGCCGCTGGCCTTGTCACGCGGTTTGATGCTGCGTACCGGCAAACTGTCCGAGCGCATGATCGCAGGCGATCAAGGCTTGCTCAAACATGCCTTGACCAATCTGGTGGACAACGCGACCAAATACACGCCAACCGGCGGATCAGTAACAGTCTCGGTGAGCGAACATGACTCGGCGATGGTCATTGCGGTGAAAGACACCGGCATCGGCATCGCGCCGGCCGATCAGGTGCGCTTGTTTGAGCGGTTCTTTCGCGTCAAGCGGCGCGAAACCGTCGATATCAAGGGTACCGGTTTGGGTCTCGCCATTGTGAAGTCCATCGTCGAATGGCATCACGGACGGGTGTGGGTGGAAAGCCAACTCGGCGAGGGCGCGACGTTCTATCTCCTCGTGCCGTTTGGCGACATCTCGGAAGTAACGACCATTCGTTGACCCCGGCGATTGTTTGCAAGTGCTCCAAGCCCGCGTCTTCGCGGGCGTCCGCGCGGACGCGGACTGAGAGCAGACGACGATTCGCTGACCCCCTTGTCAAAACCTCTGCGCCGTGATAAAATCCCGGCCCGTTGCATGACTTGAAATCGATATCAACAAGTCGGTGCACTTTCCGCTCCCGGCGAAGGTTCGTCCGGGGGCAATCCCGAGGAAAGGAGTTAAAAATGGCGAATGCTCGCCCCTATGAAGTCACGCTTGTGTTCCGCCCCGATCTGGATGAAGCCGGATTTACCGGTGTTGTCGAGAAGGTAAAGGGCTGGATGACTAGCGCCGGCGGCACGATCACACAGACCAATGTGTGGGGCCGTCGACGCTTGGCGTATCCGATCAATAAGCTGACTGAAGGCCAGTACGTGTTGTTTCTGGCGCAGTTGCCGGCGCAGGCTCTAGCCGGGTTGGAACGCGAGTTCCGGCTCAGCGAAGAGATTCTGCGCTTTTTGATTGTGCGCGTCGAAGACTAGGTGAATGCTGAGAAGGAAGGTGGCCCATGACCCGTGGATTGAATAAAGTCATGATCATCGGTCGCTTGGGACGTGATCCCGAGATGCGGTATACGCCCAATGGCCGCCCGGTCACCGCTTTCAGCGTAGCTGTCAACCGTACCTGGACGGCCGGCGATGGTGACCGACGCGAAGAGACGGAGTGGTTTAACGTCGTCGCGTGGGGCACTCTGGCGGAGATTTGCAAGCAGCACCTGCGCAAAGGCCAGATGGTGTACATCGATGGACGGCTGCAAACACGCGGTTGGGAAGACCAGGATGGCAAGAAGCACTATCGCACCGAGATTGTCGCCAACGAAATGATCATGTTGGGCGACAAGCGCGAGGGCGGGGAAGACCCGCTCGGCGAAGTGGCTTTGGCCGAAGAAGAAGAGTTTCCATTTTAGTTGCGTCACCGATCGGGCTATGGCAGCGTCGATCGGTTGTCGTGGAGGAAAAGTAAAACATGGCTGATCAAGAACAACCTCAGACCCCGGCGGTTGAAGCTCCGGCTCCCGTGCCGGTTTCAGTGCCCGCTCCGGCTCCCGCGCCAACCCAAGAGCGTCGGCCTCCCTATCGCTCCGGGCCGCGGACCGAGCGACGCGGCCCCGGCGGAAAATTTGCGCCGCGTCCCAAGGTGTGCCAGTTCTGCGTCGAGAAGACCAAGCAGATCGATTACAAGGCCCCCGAGAAGCTGCGCCGCTTTGTCAGCGAGCGCGGCAAGATCCGGCCCCGGCGCCAGACCGGCACGTGCGCCCGGCACCAACGCTACCTGTCCGTAGCGATCAAGCGGGCGCGCCACCTGGCCTTGCTGCCTTTTGTTGGCACGCAAGCCCGCTAAGCGGCAAAACTGAACGACTCACTTGAGGACTGGTCAACTGGCAGTCGATCTGCCGACCTTAAATACAAGGCCGGGGAGAGGTGTGCCGCTTGACCAGTTCCCGTATCCATCGAGGAAGTATGTCGAAGACTAAAAACAATCCCCATGTGCAGGTCCCCAATGAACCGACGCGCAAGCAATTATCGCGCGTTGAGCGTGATGCCCGACAGCGCCGCCGGATCAGTTACGCCGTCGGCGGTGTGTTGGTGGTGGTCGTGTTTGTCATCCTGTTTGGCGTGATACACGAATCTCTCATCAAGCCAAACGAGCCGGTAGCAAATGTCAATGGCGAGCAGATCTCGACCACCGAGTTCCAAAATCGCGTGCGCCTGGTGCGCGCGCAGCTGATTCAACAGGCCGAGTTCTCGCAGAGTTTGGGCGACACTCAATCGGTTCAACAATTACAGGCCGAATTGACCGATCCGATTAACCTGGGCGCGCAAGTGCTCGACGGCATGGTCGACGAGTTGTTGTTGAAGCAGGCGGCTAAAGATTTCAACGTGACGGTGTCCCCCGATGAGGTCGAGGCTTCGATCGAAAAAGAATTCGGCTACGATCGTAATCCGCCGACCCCGGCACCCACCAGCACACCGCGGCCCACGCCGACGGCTTCTGCTCCGGTGACGCAGACGGCTACCCCGTCGGCTACCCCACCGTCTACCGCTACGCCGATCAGCAAGGAAGGCTCCCAGCAGTTTTATCAAGATTACCTGCGGGCCTATGGCTTGTCCGATCCGGACTATCGCAAATACACGGAAATGCGCCTGTTGAGCAACAAGGTGCGTGAGGCGCTAGGCACCACAGTTCCGACGACGACCGAGCAGATCCAGTTTCAGTATATGCGCATCGACAGCGTTGCGGTGCCAACCGTGACGGCGGCGATTGCGCAGGATGGTTTTGCGAAGGTGTACCAAGCTGCCCTGTCGAATACGCTGCCGTACAGCAGCAGTGTGCTGGCTTCGGAAGTGACCGACTGGCTGCCGCGCGAAGCGTTCTCTGGTTCTACGGATTTGGGAACAGCGATTAGCGATGCGTTTTTCACCACGCCGATTAGCCAGGTAACGGCGATTATCTCCAATACAGCCGGCACGGCCAGCTTCGTCGGCCTGATTACAGCCAAGAGCGTTGAGCCACTCAGTAGCAGCTTCTTGCAGCAAGTCCAGCAAAACGCCGTCGAAGCCTGGTTGCAGCAGCGCCGCAGTCCGAACTTCCTGCTGACGTGGGCCGATCGCGTTCCGACTAAACCTTAATGAGCCATCCGGCTTCAGCGAGAAATAGCCGATTTAGAAACCGGGTTTCTCCGTGCTAAACGTTCAATTCCATTTTGAACGGAGAAACCCGGTTTCTTCTTCCCGGCTAACGACACCGGCCTGTCACTGTGACAGGCCGGTGTCGTTTAGATTTGAGGGTCAGGAGGTGACTCTGAAATGTGCGGCGACTCGCTGTCGGGCGGGGCCAACGACGAACTGGACGCGATCGATTTCCATTGCGCGCGCTCGATGTGGGTGGTGGCCAGATACTGGCGCACAGCCACATGCCGCTGCCGAAAATAGCGGGCCGATTCACGTCCCACTAAAGTTAGAAAAACGGTGTCCAGCGCGGCGATGGTTGCCGTGCCGATGAGGGGCACCAGGCGCGGCAGCCAGCTGGTCATGAGGCGTGTGGCGAATTGTTCGGAGATGCGTTTGATCAGATACTTCTCCACCAACTTTGTTCCCAGGTCCAGCCCCACTTTTTCTCCGATAGTTGTACCCACCCGATCGATCACCATGTCGGCCCCGATCGATGCGCCCAACGCGAACAGCAGCGGCTTCGGATCGCTGCTGCTCTCTTCAATCGTAGTGAAGCCGTAGACGAGCGAATGCCGCCGCACCAGCCCGACGGTATTTGCTACCAATACCGGCAGATCGATGGCCAGGCCGGGCAGGCCGAAGAACCCGGTACCGAGGCCGGAGGCCACCGCGATAAATTGCGATTTGCGCGTCTGTTCCCGGGCGGCTTGATCGAGAACAGCCAAGGTCAAGCGCGCATCGAAGAAGTCGACAGGTTCCTGCATGTGGGGTTGATAGCGGGTGAGCACATTGACGCGATCGACGATTTCTACCGGGTTAGGTTTGACCCCTGGAAATGCGCCCGTGCCTTTCACGATGAGTGTTTCGAGAATATCGGAAATGCCAGACGAGAGTTGTTCGCGCTTAGGTCTCATGATGTGGTTGTTGATGTCGGTTCCGGTGTGTTGGGTGGCGGCTCGGTTGAGACAGGCGTATCGGTCGGCAGCGGTGTGTCCGTTGGAAGCGGCGTGTCTGTTGGAACAGGCGTGGCGGTGTCCGTGGGCACTTCTGTGTCAGTTGGGATGGGCGTCACGGTGGGCGTCTCTGTCGGCGTCTCGCTGGGACCGACTGTCACCGTGATCGACGGCGTCGGGGTATTCGTCGGTGTCGGCGTCACATCGACGGGCGTTGCCGTCGCCGTCGGGGTGAGTGAGACGATCGGTGTGGGCGTGAGCGTTGGAGCAATCGGCGTGGGCGTGAACGTCACGATCGGATAAATCGGCGGCACGAACAAGCGTTGACCGGCGTAGATGGTGCCGGTGGTCAAACAGTTGGCGCGCATCAAGGTGTAGAGCGACATGTTGTAGCGCTGCGCGATACCGCTCAACGTGTCACCGGGCTGAACGATGTAGCTGGCCCAATTGAAAGGCGGATAACAGGGCACCGCCGTGGGGGTAGGCCGGAAACTAGGAACGTGAATCGTCTGACCGACGGTGACACTGGGCTGAGCAAGGCAATTGGCTTGCGCCAGCTGCTCGGGTGACAGGTTGAAGCGCTGCGCAATCAAGGCCAGCGTATCGAACGGCCCCACAATGTAGCGCTGCCAATCGGCGGGCAATGGACAGGCCGTGGGCGTGGGCGATGGTGTGCCGGTGGGTGTGGGGCTGATCGCCGGCGTGACCGACGGCTGCGCCTGGCTGGTCGCAGTCGGCGTGGGCGACACGAAAACCAATTCCAGCGTAACCGTGGGAATGGGAAGTTCGGCCAGTAGATTGGACGAACTGCGCACGGATAGCATGAACGCACCGAAGACGGTGGCGGCAATCATGAGACTGATGAGCAGACCACGCGAAAGGCTGTGCACGCCGCGCATCATTCAGACCTGCGCTTCTTGCCGCGTCAGTTCCAACGGCAGGATGAAGGTGAAGGTGGAGCCTAGCCCCATTTCACTGTCGACCCAAATGCGCCCACCTTGGGCCTCGACCAATGTTTTGGCGATGGATAACCCCACGCCGGTTTCACCCAGACCTTCCACCAGCGGGTGATCGGCGCGATACATGCGATGGAACGCGCGTTGGCGATCTTCCGGCGCAATGCCGCCGCCCTGATCGGCGACGCTGAACAACATGTACTCCGGCATTTCAACCGCTACTTGCGCGCGCACGACGACTTCGGCTTGATTCGGAGAGCACAGCGCGGCGTTCGAGAAGAGGTGCTGCAAAATCTGCTGCAAACTTTCACGATCGGTGTGGAGCTGGGGCAGGTTATCGGACAGTTCCAACCGAATGGATTGTTCGCGCTCACGGAAGAGCGTGGAAACCGCCATGACTGCGTCTTTGATCAACTCGGGCACATCGAGCGGGGCCGCGGCCAGCTTGAGCTGCCCGGTATCGATGGCGGTGATCTGCACCAGATCGGTCAGCATGCCTTCCATGCGCGCGATGTTAGCCTTCACGCGCTGCAAGAATTGGCGCTGCATCGCGCCGAGGATGCCGACCGATTCGCCTAAAAGCAGATCGGTGTAACCGGCGATGGACGTCATGGGCGTGCGCAGTTCTTGCGTGATCGACGCGATGACTTCGCCTTGCTGATCGTTCTGCCCATTGTCGGCTGCGCCGGCAGACATCGTGCGCGGCAGTTGATCTTGCAGGCGGGCCATCTCTTGTTGCGCTTGCTTCAACTGCGTTTCCAGGCCGGTTTGCAGTTGAATCAAGTTGCTCAACTCGGCCTGATAGTCTTGCGTCTGGCGCAGTAATAAACTTCGCTCGTCTTGCAGCTGCTTGATCCGTTCGTGTTCCGAGCCGTGCTGAGCGTCTTGCAAGGCGGCCAGCGCCGTTACGCGTGCAGTCGCTTTCTGGGCAGCGGCCTGCGATTGTTGCAGGAGGGTCTCTAAGGCCGTGCGCCGCTGGGTCGCTTCGGCTTCCTGCTGGTGCAGCGTGCTTTCTAGTTCTTCGATGCGGCGCGTAAAGTGCTGGCGATTCTCGCGGGCCGTCAACATCAATGCGATGTGATCGACCAGCGTCTGCGCATGTTCCACATCGGAGGGCGACCAGGCTCGTCCACTGTCGGGGTTGCCCAGCAGCACGATGCCCAGCGGAGTGCGATCGTCGATCAAGGGGGCGATGATCGTAGGCCCGACGATGAACGACCCCATCAAGCCATAGAGATTGCTGATCTCGGTTGAGGTGTTGGTGTTGTCGAGGGCGACTGCCTGGCGCGTTTCCAACGCGCGCCGAATCAGCGGGTTCCGATCGAGCGGGATGGCTGCCCCGCGTGTGGGCGCCGCACCGGGATGATGTACGGCGATGAATTCGAGCACCTGCGAGTCTTTGCTCAACAATCCGATCGCGCTGAGGTCGGCCTGCAGAAATTGTGCCAGCACGGCAGCCGTGCGCTGCAGCGAGTCGGCCAGTACGGGACCGGTGCTCAAGTTTTGGATCGTGGTCAACGTCAACCACGCTTGCTCGGTCGCTGCGGAGCGAGCCGGCAGTAACGGGTAAGACGGCGGCGCGCTCAGCTGCGGGGTGGCCGCGGTCTCGGTGATTTGATAGACGACCACCGCTAACACCGGGTAGGCGATGAGTTGGACCAAACGCACCCAGCCCGCGACACTGGACTGCGCATCAGAGAATACCAGCTGCAGCAAACTGCCGATCGCCAGCGTTAGAAAGGCGGCGAAAGCCAGGCCGACGGTATCATCGCGACTGAACCACACGGCCACGGCGGCCAGCGCCGCAACCGCTAACGACCACGCTTGCCAGATCGTTTCTGGCGGTTGCGCGTTGTAGAACTGGTTGGGCACGGCCGAGAGGTTGTACCATTGGGTGGCGCTCAGGGCGTAAAAGATCGTCGCGGCGACGAGCATGATCGCGGTGAGTCCCAGGCCCAACTGACCGCGCACGCGCAGCAGCGGCACAAAGGCCAGCACGATGAACGTGAGACTGATCAAATCGACGTAGCGTTCCAGCGGAGGCAGAATCGCATTGGCGATTAGCGCCTGGTTTTGCAGCACGAGCAGGGCGACAGCGATCAGCACGACGCGCCCGATCAACATGACGCCGGCCGCTAGCGCGATCAACCGCAGTTGCCGCGTCCAACCCGACACATGCTCGCGCAGTGCAGGTCGGCGCGCACGCACCACCGCCAACCCCAGCATCGCCTCGATAGCGAAGAGGACGATCAGATAGTACACCAGATCGCCGGGTGGCCGGGTCAGCAGATCGATCGCTTGAGTGATGAAATTGAACATAGGTGCGCTCGTCAGAGTCAACTTGATTATACAACTGCGGCGACTCAGGAGCAATTCATTAACCTATATGACTCCACTGAAAAAATTGCTCAAAGCCCCGTCCTCGGGGCGGATTTGAACGCGGAATACGCCGCCGGGGACGGCGGCTAGAGCCTTTTTGCAGTACCGTCCCTATATGTAACCATGATGTAACTGGGGAGGTCAAATCGACTATAATTACCGTTAACCTGGAGGTGAAGCTAACACGTATGAAAACAGTCCTCTTTCGTCAACATGGCGGACCGGAAGTATTGGAATACACGGACTTTCCTGCGCCGGAACCGGGATCGGGTCAGGTTCAGGTGCAGATTCACGCGGCGGCGCTGAATCGCCTGGATATTTGGGTGCGGAATGGCTGGCCGGGCATGCGGTTGGAGTATCCGCATATTCCCGGGGCAGACGGTGCGGGTGTCATCAGCGCGATCGGGCCGGACGTGACGCGGTTTCAAATCGGCGAGCGCGTGGTGATCAACAGCAATCTCAGCGATGGCACGTGCGAGTTCTGCCGGGCCGGGCAGGATAATCTGTGCGTGAAGTGGGGCCTGCTGGGCGAGACGGTGCGCGGCACCTACGCGGAGTTCGTCGTCGTGCCCGATCGGAATGTGCTGAAATTGCCGGATGATTTTCCCTTTGATCGAGCGGCGGCGGCTTCACTGGTTTTCCTCACGGCGTGGCACAGCCTCATCACCCGCGGAAAATTGCAAGTGGGCGAGTTGGTGTTGATTATTGGTGCGGGCGGCGGGGTGAATACGGCTGCGCTGCAAATTGCCAAATACGTCGGCGCGAAAGTCTATGTGGTCGGTTCGAGCATGACGAAATTGAAACACGCCGAAGAGCTGGGCGCCGACGAATTGATCGATCGATCGCGCGAGGCTGACTGGTCGAAGGCGATCTATCAGCTGACCAACCGGCGCGGCGTCGATGTGGTGGTGGACAACGTCGGGGCGGGAACCATGCCGTTGAGCCTGCGGGCCGCGTGCAAGGGCGGACGTATTCTTACCGTAGGCAATACCGGCGGCCCGAAATTCGAGATCGATAATCGCTACATGTTCTCCAAGCATCTATCCTACCTCGGCTCGACGATGGGCACGCGATCCGATTTCGAGCAGGTGATGGCGTTGATCTTCGCCGGAAAACTAGCACCTGTGCTGGATGAGACCTTCGCATTGAAGGACGCACGCCGCGCACACGAACGCATGGAGCAGGGGGAGTTTTTCGGGAAGATAATTTTGGAAGCGTAATGCGTAAAACGTAGTGCGTAAGGCGTAAGGCGTGGTGCGTGGTGCGTGAAGATGGCATGGGACTTGTGGTTTGAATTGACGCTTATACTTAAACGGGCTAAACTTCTTCGTATCAATGCAGTGTGAGGTAGAGATGCGAACTACTATCCTGATTGATGACAAATTACTGCGCAAAGCAATAAAGGCCACAGGGCTTACGACCAAGCGGGCGGTGGTTGAGGCAGGTCTGCGAGCGTTGATTCAAAGTATGGGCCGCGTCGGCGCTCATCAAGATGTCAGCGACACATGGAGCGACGAGGATTTGCATGATGCGCGTCAGGCAGCACTGGCTGTCAATAGCGATTTGAATTCATTGTAGGTTGAGAGGTGTACCAATGACCGACCAGATGAATCGCAGCGGTGGAACGGACTTCAACGCCAATGACGTGGAGGTCGGCGGCGATGTCGCGGGCCGTGACATCGATAAGTCACGACATGAACACTACTACACACCGCAGCCTCGCCGCGCCGAACTGCCGAACCAGCCGTACTTCTTTGGCCGCGAAGAGGAACTGGCCGTCATCGCCGAAGCGCTTGATCCCGAATCCAACGGCTGGGGTGTGCTGATCGACGGGCCGGGCGGTATCGGCAAAACCGCGTTGGCGATCCGTGCGGGGCACGTAGCCTCTGACAAGATTTATCCTACCAAGATTTTCCTCTCCGCCAAGATTCGCGAATTGACTCCGCAGGGCGAGCAGAAGTTGGAAGACTTCATGCTGCCCAACTACATGGCCCTGCTGGCCGAACTGGCGCGCGAATTGGGCGATGAAGGTATTGAACGCATCGACCCTGCTGAGCGTACCCGAGAGGTGCGCCGCTTGTTGGAAAACAGCCACGCCTTGATCATCATTGATAATTTGGAGACCTTCGATGAGAAGGAACGCGATCGGCTTTTTCAATTCCTCAAGCGTTTGCCGCGCTCGTGTAAGGCAATTGTGACCAGCCGCCGAAGAACCGATGTGGCAGCAGTGATTATTCGGCTGGATCGGCTTTTGGCAGCGGCCACACAGAAGTTAATCGCCAAACTCGCCGAGCGCAACAAATACCTGGCGCGGGCGACCTCAGAGGAACGCCAACAGCTCTATGAGATCACACAAGGCAGCCCATTGTTGATTGAATGGATTGCCGGTCAATTAGGCCGCTCAGAAAGTAAATGTCGCACCGTCACTGAAGCGTGTCAGTACCTGGAAGGCGCACCTGCGGAAAATGACCCATTGGAATACATCTTTGGCGATTTGCTCGATACGTTTACTGAGCATGAAACCGCCGTGCTAGCTGTACTGACATACTTTACTTTACCCGCGCAGACCAAATGGATCGCCGAGATTGCTGACATCCCAAGTTCGGTCGCACAGACAGCGCTAGAAGATTTAAGCGACCGCGCACTGGTGATTAGTAACCTGCACTTTGAATCGCATTTGTTGCCTCCCTTGGTCGCTACGTTCTTACGCCGTAATCGACCTGGCATGATTGTGAGTACCGGTGGTCGTCTCGTAGATTGCGTTTTGGCATTAGTGCTGGATAAAGGAGGCTATAAGAACTATGCGCAGTTTCCACATCTCGAAGAGAAGTGGCCGATGATTGCCTCGGCTATCCCGTTGTTTTTGGAGGGTGAAAACACTCGTTTGCAGAGTCTGTACGATTCCCTCCACAATTTTCTCAATTTTTCTGGACGTTGGGATGAACGATTGGCGCTCGCCCTAATCGCTGAAGAACGTGCAATAGCTGCAAAAGATGTCGTGCATGCTGGTTGGCGGGCGTACAACGTCGGCCGGGTCTATTATCGACGGGGTCAAGCCTTGGAGACTTTGGATTGCGCGCGACGTGCTGAAGCGCATTGGGCTACTAGTGACGCTGGGGTGAGGTCTAATGGCATTCGATTACGTGGCTTAGGGTATCAATTGCAAGGAAACTATGAGTCGGCGATAATTGTCTTTCGGGAAGCATTGGCAATCCAACGTACTCTCAAGCAAGATGACTCTGGTCGAATAGCGTTGCTACTGGGTAGTTTAGCCGAAACCGAGCGACTTGTCGGCGATCGTGCGAGTGCCGAACGTGACTATCAAGAGGCCTTACGCATTGCAATAAAGGTTGATGATGGCCCGGCTATTCCACTGTACAAGTTCGGACTTACGATGCTTGCACTTGATCGCCAAGATTGGCCTGCGGCTGAATCATTGGCATGTGAGACACTGCCTCTTGCAGAGAAGGTGAATCTTCAGGAATTGATTGCAGATGTAAACTGGACATTAGCCAAGTCTCTTGTGCGCCAAGGTCGAAAGACAGATGGTTTACCCTATGCCCAGCGCGCCGTCGACATCTTGACGCGGTTGCGTTCAAAGAACTTGATAGAAGCTCAATCTGTCCTCAAAGAATGCGGCGGGTGAGGCAAAGCAACGAATCTACAACAGATAAACGGATACGTGGACATGGTATTCGTTTATCCGTTGTGTATCAGTTGCGTCGCTCCCCATGCTATAATCCACTCGTGAAACCTGCCGCCGGTTTTTACACCATCTCAACCACGAATGTGCCGCAGACATAGATGTCATTGAGCTATGTTGGCGGAGCCAACGTGGTTTTTCTTGTGGAGGACTATGACACCTCAATTAGAAACTGTTCCGCTCGGTCAAACCGATCTGCGTGTATCGCCGCTGGGCTTGGGCATCTGGCAGTGGGGCGATACGATGATGTGGGGCTACGGCAAAGGCTATGGCGACGCCGATCTGAAGCCCGTCTACGAGGCCACGCTGGCCGCCGGGATCAACTTCATCGACACGGCGGAGGTGTACGGGCGCGGTCGCTCGGAGCGGGTGGTGGGCCAGTTCATGGCCGAAACGGCCACGCGCGATCAAATCGTGCTCGCCACGAAATTTATGCCTCTGCCGTGGCGGCTGTCTCCCGGCCGCTTGATGCACGCGCTGCGTGAAAGTTTGAACCGATTGGGTCTCTCGCAAGTAGACTTGTATCAGATCCACTTTCCGATGCCGCCTCTGACCGTGGAAACGTGGGCTAATGCGCTGGCGGATGCGGTCGAGGCGGGGCTGACGCGCGCGGTAGGCGTATCCAACTACAACCCCGCCCAGACTATCCGGACGTATGCCACCCTGGCGAAGCGCGGCATTCCGCTGGCTTCCAATCAAGTGGAGTACAGTTTGCTCGATCGGAAACCGGAAACCAGCGGCCTGGTCGAGGTCTGCCGCGATCTGGGCGTGACGATTATCGCCTACAGCCCGATCGCGAAAGGCATGCTCACCGGCAAGTACACGCCCGCTGATCTCCCGCCGGGAATGCGCAGTCGCCTGTACAACCGTGAATACCTCGGCAAGATTCAACCGCTGATCGAATTGCTGAAAGAAATCGGTCAGGCCCATGAGGGTAAGACGCCAGCGCAAGTGTCGCTCAATTGGCTCATCTGTAAAGGCGCGCTGCCGATTCCCGGCGCGAAGAATCTGCGGCAGGCGCAGGAAAATTTCGGGGCGTTGGGCTGGCGGTTGAGTGAGGGCGAAGTGCAGGCGCTGGAAAAAGTCAGTTATCAGGTGATCGGTTAAACAGTTGATCAGTAGCAGATCGTCATTGCGAGCCGCAGCTGTATCGCGGCGAAGCAATCTCCTGCACTGCTGACCATGTTCGCTGCGAAGGCGGGGATTGCTTCGTCGCATCCTTCGACTTCAGCCGACAAACAACGTCGGCTTTCGCTCACGCCGTGTCTCGGCCTAAAGCCGGGCGGCGCGCCAGGCGGGATGCTCCTCGCAATGACGACAGCGTAATTACTAATGCGGAGATTTTTCTCGTGTCCGATACCACTGTTCAAACGGCAGCACAATCCATTCAGCGTAACATCGAAAACGTGATCGTCGGCAAGTCTTCCGTGGTCGAGTTGTTGATCGCCGCGTTGTTGACGCCGGGGCACGTGCTCATCGAGGATGTGCCCGGCCTGGGCAAGACGATGCTGGCCAAATCGCTGGCGCGCTCGTTGGGCTGCGCGTTTCAACGCGTGCAGTTCACGCCCGATTTATTGCCCAGCGATATCACGGGGGTGAACATCTTCAATCAAAAGTCGGGCGAGTTTGAATATCGCCCCGGGCCGCTGATGGCGCAGATCGTGTTAGCTGACGAGATCAATCGGGCGGGGCCGCGCACGCAATCGGCTTTGCTGGAAGCGATGGAAGAACGGCAGGTCACGGTGGATGGCGTCACCCGATCGGTTCCGCTGCCGTTTCTGGTCCTGGCCACGCAGAACCCGATCGAGTTGGAAGGCACCTTCCCTTTGCCTGAAGCCCAACTCGATCGTTTCTTGCTGCGTGTCTCGATCGGTTATCCCGCGGCCGAAGAAGAACGAGAAATCCTGCGCCGCTTCCGCGAAGTCGATCCGCTGGATCAACTCCAGCCGGTGGTGACTGGTGAGGAGATTCTGGGGTTGAGCAAGGCCTGCCGCGGCGTCTACATTAGTCCGGCGATCGAGACGTACATTTTGGCACTGGTGCGCGCCACACGTGAGAATGCGGCGTTGTCATTGGGCGCGAGTCCGCGCGGATCGCTGGCGTTGGCGCGCACGGCGCAGACGTTAGCGGCTATTCGCGGCCGCGCCTACGTGATTCCCGATGATGTGCAGTTGTTGATCGTGCCGACGTTGGCCCACCGGTTGATCTTGTCCAGTCAAGCGCGACTGCACGGCAAGGGTGTGTCCGATGTGCTGCAGAGCCTCATCGAGCAGGTGCCGGTGCCCGTTGAAGAAACCTGGTCGGAACCCACGGCCTGAAAAGTGAAACGTGAAAAGTGAACCGACTGCGGGGACGCGGTCGGCGAGCAAGTTGAATCACTCATCACTTTTCACTTTTTACTCATCACTCATCACCAGCCATGGCTAGTCGCGTCGCGCTCTTCTTTCTCTTCCTCGCTTTCGTCATCAGCGTGGTGATACGCAATCCCATGTTGTTCTTGCTCAACCTGGTGTTGTTGAGCATTATCTTCGTGTCCTGGCTGTGGGGGCGCTATTGTTTAGCCGCGGTGACCTATGCGCGCCGCTTCACCACCGATCGCTTGTTCCCGGGCGAAGAGACCGACTTCTGGATCGAAGTCGTGAACGCCAAACCCATGCCGTTGACGTGGTTGCGCGCCGAGGATGAGATTCCCTACGGGTTGGGAATTATTCATACCAATCTGCCGCACTCGGCTCGACCACAGCGTCGCATCTTGACCAATTTATTCAGTCTGCGCTGGTACGAACGCGTGCGCCGCCGCTATCGTCTGAAGAGCGAAGTGCGCGGCGCGTTCGATCTTGGTCCCGTGTTGGTTACCTCCGGCGATCCATTCGGGTTCCGCGTGCGCCGCCGTGAGATCAGCGCGCGCCAGACCATTCTGGTGTATCCCAAGATTGTGTCGATCGATCAATTTGGTCTGCCGCCCGCGCGGCCCATGGGGGATTACGGCACCGACCGCCGCATCATCGAAGATCCGTGGCGCGTGGCGGGCGCGCGCGATTATCAAGTGGGCGACAACGTGCGTTACGTGCACTGGAAAGCTACGGCGCATCGCGGCACGCTCCAAACCAAATTGTTCGATCCCAGTGCTTCACCACACTGGCTGGTGTGTCTCAACACGCAGACGTTGGAACGGTTGTACGAAGGCGTCATCGTCGATTATTTGGAAACGGCCATTGTCGTGGCCGCGTCGATCGCGTATGCCGGGCTGGAATCACGCCGATCGGTGGGATTGGTCTCCAACAGCGCCGTCCGTGAAGCGATGCACTGGGCGTATCTGCCGGCCTCGCGCCACGCCCAGCAAACCACCGCCATCTTGGAAGCGCTGGCGCAGTTGACCCATCCGCCGCTACTGCCCTTTGAGACCATGCTGCGCTCGGCTGCGCCGCGTTTTCCCTTCGGCGCTTCCATCTTTGCGGTCACACCATTGGTCACCGACACGATTCTGCACACCTTGTTGGAACTACGCCGCGCGGGGCATCCTGTGCAAATGGTAGTTGTGGGCCAGGCGCCCAAGCTGTCCATTCCACCGGAAATTCCGTGGGGCCTGGTAGAGCAGAATTGGACTGAGATGGAACAATCCCCGTCTGTTGGTGGGATGGAACAATCCCCGTCTGTTGGTGGGATGCAGTCGCTAAGGTTGTGACGAACGTGCCACGTAACCGCTGGATTGAATGGATTTTCATGCCGTTGGCGCTGGCGATCATCATCGTGGCGTGGTTCAACCCCACGGTGACGTGGTTGCTGCGCGCGGTAGCAGGCCCCGATCGGTTAGTGCCACGTGATGCGCTCCCGCCTCTGGTGATGATGATCGTGCTGCTGATCAGCACCTTTGTCACGCGATTTGCGCTGACCGATCGGGTGCGCCATCCCCGCGTATTGATCGTGATCGGCGGGCTAGTCACTATCGGCGCGGCGGCCGCGTTCTCCTATCGTGGCCCGTCCTTCCTGTCCGACTTATTCCAATGGGGCGATGCGATTTCACCGGAGTTCGTGCTGTTGCTGGCGATCGCGGCGTTGTGGTGGCGTGGCATTTTGATCGGGCGCAGTCAGGCGCTGGTGGAAGAGAGCCTGGAGCAGACGTTCTTTACCGGCGTGGTGGTGTTGGGTCTGCTGTTGTACTTCAATCACGTCACCCCCTATGTCCCGTCCCCCGATCTGCTGGCGGCAGTCATCGTGTTTTTCGCGGCGTCACTGGGCGCGCTGATGATCGTCAACATCGAGCGCGCGCGGCTGCATCACACCGACCCTGGCTTTCAGTTTAATCGGCACTGGATTGGCACCATCGTGGGTGTCATCGTCGCGATTTTGCTGGGCGCGATCGGGTTGGCCAGCATCTTCTCGCCGGACAGTGTACACGAATTTGGCGCTATCCTGCGTCCGGTCATTCTCGTCGTAGGCTCCGTGCTGCTCAAGCTGATCATCTTCGTCGCCGATCTCCTGCTGCGCCTGATCGAGCCGCTCATCCCGCTGATCAAGGCTGTGTTGCAAGCGGTGCTGGATTTGCTGACCCGCGTCATGGCGGCGTTCCACGACCTCGGTTTCAATGTGGATGTGGCCGGGGTGCAGCGCTCGATCGAGAATTTTTTGAACTCGCCGGAGTTTCTCGCCTTCACGCGCGGTTCATTGATGGTGGGGGTGCTGGTTGTATTTGTGTTGATCGTCATTTGGGCGCTGTACCGATCGGGCTTGCTCTCGCGCCGTGACTTTGACGAAACGCGGGAGAACATCGCTTCGCGTGAACTCTTGCTCGGGCAGATCAAGCAGCTCTTATCCCGGCTGCTTCCACGCCGGACGCCGGCGCTCAGCCTGTATCTGCCGCTCGATGGTGCTGATCCGCGGCACACCATCCGCCGGGTGTATCAAGATTTTTTGGAATGGACGCGTGTCCGGGTGCGCCCGCGAGCGCCATACCAAACCCCGTTGGCGTATGCTGAAAAGTTGGGGAATTTGTCAGCGGCGCAGCAAGAACCGCTAGGCACCTTAACGGCGTTGTACTTGCGCGCGCGTTATGCCGATGACACCCTGACCCCCGACGAAGCGCAAGCTGCCCACGCGGCGCTCGTTCGTCTACAAGCCACACCTGTGATACAATCGCCGCTGTCTGAAGACTAACATGGTAGACGAGTCACATGAAATAATCCCCATCTTCTAGTGGGATTGGCGCAATCTCGTCCTCACGGACGGGCCGCGTACAAAATGCGTCTACCCTGTGAGGTGATTGTGTCCTATGGAACCTATCCAGATTGCTGTGATCGCCGCGATAGCCGCAGTCGTGTTACTGCTGCTGATCGTGGTGGCCTTCCGCCGTCGTGGCGCCAGGAAAAAGAAATCGGTTGCACCACCGGCCCCGGCGTCGGTGGCGGCTCCAACGGTTCCCGCTGAATCTCCGCCAGCCGCGTCGCTCACGTCGTTGATTGGCCAGGCCAAAACGCCGGAAGCCAAGCCGGCTTCGCTGCGCCAGATTACGGCGCAACCTGAGCCAGCTGTGGCCCCCGTCGCTTTCAAACCTGTCGTGTCTCCTGCGCCCACGCGCTTGGTCAAGCCTGGCTCCACCGGTAACAAAATTCGTATCCTAATCGTGGACGACAACAAAGATACGCGTGAAAATGTCAGACGTCTCATCGCGTTTGAATCGGATATGGAAGTGGTAGGGCAAGCCTATAACGGCATCACCGGCCTGGAACTGGCCGGTGAGTATTTGCCCCACATCGTGTTGATGGACATCAACATGCCCGACATGGATGGCATCACCGCCACGCGCGAAATGTCCATTGAGTATCCTTACTGCCAGGTCATCATCATCTCGGTGCAGTTCGAACAAGATTACATGCGCTCGGCGATGCTGGCCGGAGCCCGTGACTATCAGGCCAAGCCGTTCAGCGCTGACGAATTGGTCAACTGTATCCGGCGGGTGTATAACGCGGCCTTGCTCACTTACCAAAAGATCGAGGCGGCCAGGCGTCCGGTCGCCGTGACAGCGACCTCTCCGGCGGAAGTCGCCGTGGTTGAGCGCGCCGTGACCGGCTTGAATGTGCCGCTGTACATGCTGTACAGTCCACGGGGCGGTGCGGGCTCCTCGGCTATTGCCGTCAACTTTGCCGCCGCACTCGATCGGATTCAACATGGCGTCACCCTCATCGATACGGATCTGCAATTTGGCGATCTGCCCGTCCATCTCAACATGCGTCCCACCAAATCGCTGGCCGATCTCACCACGAGCAATCGTCCCGATGCCGAAACGCTGCCCGAGCTGTTGTTGACACATTCGTCGGGCATCAATTTACTCTTTGCGCCACCTCGGCCGGAAACAGCCGAATTGATTACGGGTAGTATGCTGGTGCAGGTCGCGCGGCGGCTGCGCGATCGATCAGCGGCGATCGTCATTGATTCGCCTAGTTATCTGACCGATCACAATCTGGCGTTATTCGACATCGTCAACCTGGTGCTGCTGGTGGTCACGCCCGATCTGCCTTCGATCAAGAACGCCCGCATCTTCTGTGACATGGCGCCCCATCTGGGCCTTTCCCCGGATCGCATCGTGCTCGTGATCAATCGTGCCACGATGCTGGGCGGCATTCCTGCGCTGCAGATAGAAAAAGCGCTGGGGTTGTCACGGGTGTTTGCCATCCCGGACGATCCCAAGCTGCGCTATTCTTCGGTCAAGGGCGCTACGATTTTCCAGATGGACGCCGCTTCGCCTGCCGCGCAGGCTCTTGGCCAGATGGCGCAATCTTTGTGGGATTTGGCTACGGCGCCCAAGCAAACGGTCGAGGCCGCCGCGTCGCCGGCTGCGCCCAAGCGGGCCTGAGACTTTATAAAACGTGAATGAACTGCGTAATGCGCGACGAAGCGCATTACGCAGTTTTTGTTGTGATACACTTGATCACAGACATACTGATGATCTAGTGCGGCGGGGGGCGTGAATGTTGACCAATCTGCACGCCAGATGGCGCGCCATCTGGCGGCCGGCCATGTATCATGGCCACGGGAAGAAAAGCGGTTTCTTTGAAGGGTGGTATTTCAAATTTGTCGATGCGGCGGAGCAGCACGTTCACGCCGTGATTCCCGGCGTGTTTCTGGGCCAAGCTCGATCGCCGTCTCATGCGTTTGTCCAGGTGCTCGATGGCTTGAGCGGCCATTCGACGTATCATCGTTACCCGCTCGATCAGTTTGCGGCGTCCGATCGGGAGTTTGATCTGCGCGTGGGGCCGAATCATTTTCGGGTCGATTGCATCTCGCTGGACATCCATGACGCCGATTGCACGCTGCGTGGCGAGCTGCACTTCGACGGCCTCACACCCTGGCCGGTGACGACCTTCTCGCCCGGCATCATGGGACCGTATGCCTTTGCGCCGTTCATGGAGTGTTATCACGGCGTGCTGGGCTTCGATCATGCGGTGCGCGGCTCGTTGAGCATGAATGGCGAGTCGGTCAACTTCGATGGCGGACGCAGCTACATCGAGAAGGATTGGGGACAGGCCTTTCCACAGGCGTGGATCTGGGGGCAGAGTAATCATTTCGAGCCGGTGGGCACCTCGATCACGATTTCAGTGGCGACCATCCCTTGGCTGAGAAATTCATTCCGGGGGTTCATTATCGGGCTGTGGCATGGGCGGCAATTGTACCGCTTCACCAAGTATAATGGAGCAAAGATTACGAGCCTGCGTTTGACCGATACACACGTCATCCTGCACACGGTCAATCGTACCCATCGGCTTGAACTCGAGGCGGCGCGCAGCGAAGGTGGTTTGCTCCATGCGCCGTATCGAAGTGAGATGTTGCAGCGCGTGACCGAGAGCTTGACGGCAACCATTGCCGTGAAGTTGATCGAATTGAACAGCGGGCGCGTGATGTTTGAGGGGACGGGGCGGCACGCCGGGCTGGAGATCAACGGCGAGATTCAACAGATTTTGGATTGAGAATCCTCACCCCCAACCCCTCTCCCGTCGAACAAAAAGCGTTCGACAGGAGAGGGGAGAAAAGGCAGATTGATGGGCGAAACCATCGTGAGTTTCTTGCTTGGCATCGGCCTCAGTGCGGCGGTGGGCTTTCGAGTCTTTGTGCCCATGCTGCTCGTGAGTCTGGCTTCAATGGCTGGTGTGATGACGCTGTCTCCCGGCTTTGAATGGATGGGCACGCCGGTGGCTGCCCTGGTGTTTGGAATGGCAACGCTGATCGAGTTGTCGGGCTTTCTGATCCCGTGGGTCAGCAATGCGCTCGACAGCATCGCCACGCCCGCCGCAACGATCGCCGGCGTGATCATGATGGCGGCGGTGTTGACGGACATGCATCCGGTGGCGCGGTGGACATTGGCCATCATCGCCGGGGGTGGCGTAGCCTTGACGGTGCAGGGTGCGACGGTGGTCACCCGTGCTGTGGCGGCGGGCGCGACCGGCGGGCTGGCGAATCCGATCGTGGCCATCCTGGAAGCGATCGGGGCGTTGGTGGTCACCATCACGACGATCGTCATTCCGGCGATCATGGGTATCCTCATCTTGATCGTGGTGTTCCTGCTGCTGCGCATCGTCATCCCGAAATTCAAAGCGATTCGATCGGCGCGGAACGTGGAAAGCAAAGCGTCCCACGGGGAGGCTGCGCACTGATGCGTATTGCGTGTTGCATGAAGTGATTTGAGCATTTCACGCCGTTGCATTGTGCGGTATACTCAGGCAGGATAGTAAAGGCGAGGAGGTGGATAACATGCGACAAGTTATTGTGTATCCTGGTGAGGATGGTTATTGGGTAGCAGAATGCCCCAGTCTGGCTGGTTGTGTTAGTCAAGGACAAACTCGCGAAGAGGCCGTCAAGAACATCCGCGAAGCGATCGACGGCTACATTGCTGCCCTGCGTGAAGACAACCTGCCTGTACCAGAAGATCACTTTGACGCCTTGCTTGTAGCGGTATGACCAAACTCCCGCGCATTTCAGGTCGTGAGTGCATGAAAATATTGGCGCGGCGTGGTTTCTATGTGCGGCGGCAAGAAGGCAGCCACATGATTTTACGGCGCGATGATCCGCTGGCGCAAGTCGTTGTGCCTGATCACAAGGAACTTGACCGGGGTACGTTACGCGCCATTATTCGACAAGCTGGTTTGAGTGTGGATGAATTTATTGATCTGATGTCATAGACAGTGCATTGTACCGTTTCAACGTGAATCACTTGGCCCAGTGATTCATTAACCCCACAACCACAACCCAAGGGAGGAACAGATGGTGATGACCGCCGTCGAAGCTGTGACCGCGACCCTCGCAGGTCTGCCCGCCGATCTGCTGCTGGACATGTATACCGCCATGCTGCGCGCCCGTCGGCTGGACGAGCGCTGCTGGATCCTGCACCGGCAGGGCAAGATCGCCTTTCACATTTCCGGCATGGGGCATGAAGCCGCGCAAGTGGCCATCGCCTTTGCCATGCGGCGTGGCGAGGATCACTTTTTGCCGTATTATCGTGACATGGCGATGGTGCTGGCCTGCGGCATGACGCCCCTCGACGTGATGCTGGGTGTCTTCGGCAGGCGGGACGATCCCAGTTCCGGCGGGCGGCAGATGCCGGAACATTACGCGCACAAAGCGAAGAACATCTACAGCGTTTCCAGCCCCGTGGCGACACAGGTGCCCCAGGCTGCCGGGGTAGCACTGGCCGAGAAATTGAAGGGCGGCGATCGAGTCGCCGTGACGTGCCTCGGTGAAGGTTCCACCAATCAAGGCGATTTCCACGAAGCCCTCACCTGGGCAGGCGTCCACAAACTTCCTCTCATTGTCGTCGTCGAGAATAACGAATACGCCATTTCTGTGCCGATGGAAAAGCAGATGGCGATTCCGCGCGTGTCCGATCGCGCCTCAGGCTATGGCGTACGCGGCGTCACCGTCGACGGTCTCGATCCGATCGAGACGTATCACGCCGCCAAAGAAGCGATCGACCTGGCCCGATCGGGCGGTGGCGCGACTTTGTTGGAAGTGCACGTAGTGCGCCTGACGCCGCATTCGTCGGATGACGACGACTCCGCGTATCGATCGAAAGAAGATAAGGCCGCGTTGAAGATCAGCGATCCGCTGCCCAAGTTTCGCGGGCGCTTGATGGATGCGGGCATTCTCTCGCAGCAGCGCGATCGAGAATTGGACGAACAGATCGTCGACGAAGTGAATCACGCGCATCAAACAGCCGAGGCCGCACCGTATCCGAATGTGGAATGGGCGGCGGGGCCGGTGTATGCACCGTAACGAGTAATGAGTAACGAGTAATTCGCCTGTTACGCATTACTCGTTACTCGTTAGACCAGGCGTCATTTGACGGGGGACAAAACTGTATGACCGAAAAGACTTTAATCGAAGGCATCCGCGAGGCGATGGATGAAGAACTCGCCCGTGACGACAGTGTGTTCATCACCGGGGAAGACGTGGGTCAACGCGGCGGCGTGTTTCGTGCCACGCTGGGCCTGTTTGACAAGTACGGCCCCACCCGCGTGATCGATTCGCCGCTGGCCGAACTCTCGATCGTGGCGGTGGGCATCGGCGCGGCGCTGAACGGCCTGCGTCCCATCTGCGAGATTCAATTCGCCGATTTCATTCAGCCCGCCTACAACCAGATCGTGAACGAAGCGGCGCGCATCTACTATCGCACCGGCGGCATGTTTACCGTCCCGCTGGTCATTCGCGCGCCCTACGGTGGCGGCATCGGCGGCGGGTTGTACCACTCGCAATCGATCGAAGCGACTTACGCGCATGTGCCCGGTTTGAAGGTCGTCATTCCCTCCAATCCGCATGATGCCAAAGGCTTGCTGAAGAGTGCGGTGCGCGATAACAACCCCGTCTTGTTCCTCGAACCGAAGAAGGGCTATCGCCTGATCAAAGGCGAAGTGCCCGAGGGGGAGTACACCGTGCCGATCGGGCAGGCGCAGGTCACGCGCGAAGGATCGGACATCAGCGTGTATGCGTATGGCATGATGCACTACTACTGCCAACAGGCTGCCGAAGAAGTGGCGAAAGACGGCATCGAGGTGGAACTGATCGATCTGCGCACGCTGAATCCGCTCGACAAAGACACTGTGCTCAACTCCTTCCAGAAGACGGGCAAAGCCTTGATCGTGTATGAGGACAATCGGTTCTTAGGCTATGGCGCAGAGATCGCGGCGATCCTAGCGGACGAAGGCTTCAACTACATGGACGCGCCGATCAGGCGCGTGACCGGACCCGATGTACCCGCCGTGCCATACAGTCATCCGTTGCAAGATTGGTTCATGCCGAATCCGCAGAAGATTGCCGAGGCGATGAGGAAGTTGGCGCGCTACTAAACACGCACCACGCAATACGGAACACGTGGTGCGTGGTGCGTAGTGCGTGTTGCGTGAAAGGGAGAAATTATGGGCACACAAGTCATCATGCCCCAACTGGGGGAAAGCGTCGTCGAGGGGAAGGTCAGCCGCTGGTTGAAACAGATCGGCGAGCCGGTGAAATTGTATGAGCCTCTGTTGGAAGTCGAAACCGATAAAGTCACGACGGAAGTGACTGCCGCCGGTGAAGGCACGCTGTTAAAATTGTATGCTAACGAAGGCGACGTGGTGAAAGCCGGAACGCTGATCGCGTTCATTGGTGCGGCGGGTGAAAGTACGCCGGCCGGAGGGGGAGCCGTGGCCCACGGCGAGCGCGTTGAGGCAGTAGAAGTTGCAACAGTCGTTGCCAAACGTGACAATGGATCGAGTGCGCGCATTTCGCCGGTCGTCGCGCGCATCGCCTCAGAACACAGCGTCAATCTGGCGCTCGTTCATGGCACGGGCGAGGGCGGTCGCGTGACCAAGAAAGATATTCAGGCTTATTTGGAGAAGATCGAGCAGGGCGGACCCCCACGTCCGCAAGTCGGCGGCAGCGGAGCCGCCCCTGCTGAGGTTCCATTGGAAGCCTGGGAGCAGCCTGGCCTCGGCGAGTTGTTCCGTCCGACGGAAGAGGTGTTTGGAAAAACAGCGCCGGCCTCGGCCCGCTCCGCGCCGATCGCGCCGGTGGCCGCTTCCGCGCCAGCGGCCATACCCGGCGAGGTGCTGCCACTCAACAGCATGCGCAAAGCCATTGCCGATCATATGGTGATGTCGAAGCGCACCAGCCCGCACGTGACCACTGTGTTCGAAGTCGATCTTTCGAAAGTGGTGGCGCATCGCAACAAGCACAAAGCCGCGTTCGAGCACGACGGTGTGAAGCTGACGTTCACGCCCTACTTTGCCAGGGCGACCATCGCGGCGTTGAAGAAATATCCTTTGGTCAACTCATCGTGGAGCGAGAGCGGTATCGTGCTGCATCGCACGGTGAATCTGGGCATCGCGGTGTCGTTGGGCGCAGACGGCTTGATCGTGCCGGTGATTAAGAACGCCGATTCGCTCAATCTATTGGGCCTGGCACGCACCGTGAGCGATCTAGCCGATCGGGCGCGGCGCAAGCAACTTAAGCCCGACGAAGTGCAGGGCGGCACGTTCACCATTACGAATCACGGTACGAGCGGCAGCCTGTTCGCCACACCCGTCATCAACCAGCCGCAATGTGGTATCCTTGGCGTCGGGCTGATTCAAAAGCGTGTCGTCGTTGTGACACACAACGACGTCGATGCGATTGCCATCCGCCCGATGGTCTATCTCGGCCTCACATTCGATCACCGCATCCTCGATGGCAACAGCGCCGATAACTTTGTGGCGGCCATTAAGCAGTTGCTGGAGGCGTGGACGTAGACCACTGCAATCGCGGGCAAATACTCACTTGCGGCGGTGCTGGATGATGACAACGTGCCGTTCTCGATTCACTTTACTCGTCGTGCTGCTGGCCGTCATTGTTTTAAGTGCCGGTCCTGTTCACGCTCAGAGCGGTTATCCGGCTCGGGTCGATCCCTACGTCAATGACTTGGCTTCGCTGTTGACGGCCGATCACACGGCCTCGCTGCGCAGCCTGTTCTCCGAATTGAAAACCGATAATGGTGTCGAGATCGTGGTGGTCACACTTGATTCGATCCACGATTACGCCACCGGCGACGCGTCCATCGAATCGTTTGCGACCAACTTGTTCAACACATGGGGAGTGGGCGCTGCGCAAAAGAATGATGGGGTGCTGATCCTCGTGGCGTGGAAAGATCGCGAAGTGCGGATTGAGGTGGGGGCCGGCTATGGCGACTCGCTGAATGCCGACATGCAGACGATTATCGACGAGCAGATGATTCCGGCTTTTCGGAACGAGAATTACAGTCAGGGTATTTATGATGGGGCACGAGCGGTCAGCCGTCGCCTGGTGGCACGCATCGATCCCGCTGCAGCGACTCAAGCGACGCCGGTGCGTGTGCCGACTATGCCGTCACAACGCAGAGAGACTGTCGAAGAATCTGCCGCGCCTGCCTCTTCGGGCACGGCCAGCACCCCGTTGATCATCGTAGGCTTGGTGGGTGGTGCTGCGGCCTCGGCCTTTGGGGCAGGACAATACGCGCGCTATCGCAAGCGGCGTTGCCCGAATTGCCAGACGACCATGATCCGTCTGGATGAAGTCTCCGACGATGTCTATTTGGATTCCGGTCAGAAGGTCGAGGAAGTGCTAGCCTCGGTGGACTACGACGTGTGGAAGTGCCCGGCTTGCAACTATCATACGCTGCAGGGCTACAAGCGATGGTCGTCTAGTTTCGCCCAGTGTCCTCAATGCAACTATCGCACACTGAAGTCAGATTCGCGCACGATTGCGGAGCCGACTTACGCTTCGTCGGGCACGAAGCTCATCTCACAGGACTGTCGTCATTGTAAGCATCACAACGAGGATAGAGTGATCCTGCCGATGTTGACGCGCATCGAGGAAACAGAAACCGACGACACTTACTCGAGTCGACATTCTTCAAGCCGCCACACGTGGAGCAGGAGCCATTCCTCAAGCCGTCACACCTCGAGCCGCAGTCATTCTTCAAGCAGCCGCTCATCGAGCGGTGGCCGATCGCGCGGCGGCGGGGCTAGTGGCAAGTGGTGAGCCTGACTGGCCGTGATCAGGCAGATGCTGGAGAATCGGGCGTGGATGCATCCAGCAGGCACGCTGTATAATTGAGTGGGAGGTGCAAGATGAGATCGATGACTGTTCAGGAATTGATTCAGTTCGAGATCGCTCAGCTGCCTGAGAAGCTGGCACGCGAAGTGCTCGATTTCGTCATGTATCTGCGCGTGCGCCAGTCGGAAGAAGATTTTCTATGGGAACAAGTTGAGGCCGCGCAGGCCTATCAACGCGCCCATCCAGAGGATGTGATTATTGCCACCGCCGAAGAATGGGAGGCGGCTACCGCGCCGCACGAGCAATGACTTATCGGCTTCGGTATAACCGCCGATTTACGCATATGCTGGATTTGTTGCCGGGTGACGTTCGCGCACAAGCACGGCAAGCTATCCAAGATCTGACTAACCAGCCGTGTCCCCTGTCCGCGAAGGAGTTGGACGGTCATCCCGGATACTGGCGAATCTGGCTGCCGCGCAATCACCGATTGATCTGGCGTGTGCTTGAAGAAGAACAGATCGTCAATCTGTTATACGTCGGCCCAAAGCCCCCGGACTTATATGAACAACTGGGGTTGGGCAAACGCTTGCGAGAGGCGGAAGACGCGTTCGCCTATGAAGTTGAATTTGACCGCGGTGAGGCAGTAAGTGCGGAAGAACCACAAGATTCTGCGCGCGCCTCGGCGGTGAATTAATAGGAGACCTGATGACTAGTTACGATGTAACCGTAATCGGCGGCGGACCGGGCGGCTATGTGGCCGCTATTCGCGCCGCGCAGTTGGGACTGAAGACCGCCATCGTGGAGAAAGAACACCTGGGCGGCGTGTGTCTGAACTGGGGCTGCATTCCCAGCAAGGCGCTGCTGCGCAATGCGGAGATTGCCAACCTGCTGAAGCGCGGCAAGGACTTTGGGTTCTCATTCGAGAATCTGCAACTCGACTACGCCGTGGCGCACAAACGCAGCCGCGATGTGTCGGGTCGCCTGGTCAAGGGCGTGCAGTTCTTGATGAAGAAGAACAAGATCGATGTGTATCAAGGCGTCGGCAAGTTGAAGGACGCCACGCACATCGAAATCACGGCGGTGGAGAACGCGCCAGCGGTGAGTGGCACTGCCTTCACGGGTGTGATCGAGTCGAAGAACGTCATCATCGCTACGGGCGCGCGGGCACGCAGCATTCCGGGCGTGGAAGTGGATGGCAAGGCGATCATCACCTATCGTCACGCGTTGGAAATCACCCAGCCGCCGAAGTTGATCGTCATCATCGGGGCAGGGCCGATCGGGTTGGAGTTTGGCTACGTGTTCCGATCGTACGGCGCGGACGTGACCATCATCGAGATGCTGCCCAATGCTGCGCCGCTGGAAGATGAAGAGGTCAGCAAGGAACTGGAGAAGCATCTCAAGAAGCTGGGCATCAACCTACTGACGAATACGAAGGTCGAATCACTGGCGAAAACGGGCGATGGTGTGGAAGTCAAGGCGGGCGGCCAGACCTTTAAGGCTGATAAGGCGCTGATCGCGATCGGGTTTGCGCCGAACAGCGAAGCCATCGGGCTGGAGGTGGCGGGCGTGAAGACCGAGCGCGGCGCGATCGTGGTGGACAATCGTTATCGCACGAATGTACCGAACATTTACGCCGTCGGCGATGTGAACGCGAAGTTAATGCTGGCGCACGTCGGATCGGCGCAGGGCATTGTGGCGGCGGAAACCATCGCAGGCGTGGAGACGGTCGATCTGGATATCGAGGGCATGCCGCGCTGCTATTACTGCCAGCCGCAGGTCGCGTCGATGGGGATCACCGAGAAGCAGGCGAAGGAACGCGGCCTCGAATACAAAGTGGGGCGCTTCAACTTTATCGCCAATGGCAAGGCGCTGGGGTTGGGCGAAAACCATGGCTTCGTGAAGATCATCTCCGAGGTGAAGTATGGTGAGATTCTGGGCGTGCACATGATCGGCCCTGAAGTAACCGAGCTGCTGCCCGAGTGGGTGCTGGCGCGCAATTACGAACTCACGCCGCACGAAGTGGCCCGCTCGGTGCACGCGCATCCGACGTTGAGCGAAGCGATGATGGAAGCCGCCGAAGCGGTGGAAGGGCATTCGATTCACATGTAGTACGCAGTCTTGCAATCGAATCAAGCCATGACGGCGATCGGCATTGTGCTGATCGCCGTCGTTTTTCTGTACAGAGTTAAGCGGACTTTGCACGAATTTACCAGTGATTTAACAAGGCTTTTAACAAGCGCTCAGTTCTCTCACGGCTTGATCATCGGCGTTCTTGCCAGATGACAGATGTCACTCTAGGCGAATTACAAATGTAACTATATTAACCAATGGTGCTAGTCCAAAACAGCAATTCTCAATTTGACTTTTCAAAAAGCGCGGGCTGTGTTAAGTTGGGCCATCTTCTGCCCGAATTGAGTCCGCCATGCCTGAACGCTTCACGATTGGCACCCTGTTGCGCGCCTTCGAGCCGGTCTTTAATCAACTCCCCGATCATCGGACAGGCCGGAATACAACTTACACCCTCACCGATGCGGCGTTAAGCGCCTTTGCGGTCTTCTTCATGCAATCGCCGTCGTTTCTGGCTCAACAGCAGGTGGTTCAACGGCAGCGTGGACGCAACAACGCCCAGACGTTGTTTGGCGTGGCGCAGATTCCCTCAGATAACCAGATTCGCAACTTGCTTGATCCGCTGCCGCCTGAGCATTTGTTCCCCGTATTTGACGCGGGCTGGCAAATCCTCAAAGCGACGGGCACCCTAACTTCTTTTCAGACGCTTAATCAGCAGTATTTGATTGCCCTGGATGGGACGCAATACTTCTCGTCACAGGTGGTGCACTGTGAGGCCTGTACCCACACGACCAGCGCCAGCGGGGTGACGACCTATTCTCATACAGTGCTCCTGCCCATGCTGGTGGCCCCGCATCAACCGCACGCGATAGCCTTAGCGCCTGAATTCATCACGCCGCAAGATGGGCATGACAAGCAAGACTGTGAACACGCGGCCGCTAAACGCTGGCTCACCCAACATGGGCCGACCTTTTCCCCCACAACCGTCACGCTCCTCGGTGATGATCTCTACAGCCACCAGCCCTTCTGCGAATTGGCTCTCGCGCAGCAGTGCAATTTCATCTTAGTCTGCAAGCCCGATTCCCATGCGACCGTGTACAAGTGGGTGAACACGTTGGCGGCGCTGGGCGGCGTGAGCGGCGTGACGCAACGACACTGGAATGGGCGCTTTGGTGAACGCTGGACCTACCGCTATGTCAATGATGTCCCCCTCCGCGCGGAGGCCGACCCGCTCCACGTTAACTGGTGCGAATTGACCATCACCGATGAACGTGATGGCCGGGTCCTCTATCACAACGCCTTTGTCACCAACTATCCCATTTCAGACGACACGGTGGCCGCGATTGTCGCCGCAGGCCGCACTCGCTGGAAAGTGGAAAATGAAGGCAACAATACCCTCAAAACCAAAGGCTATCACTTCGAACACAATTACGGCCATGGGCAGCACCATCTGGCCGCCTTTCTCTTGACGCTAATCTTGCTCGCCTTCTTGTGCCATACCCTGCTCGATCTGCTGAACACACCCTATCAGTTACTCCGGCAAGCCTTGGCCGCGCGCCGCACGTTCTTCGATGATCTCCGCGCGCTAACCCGTTACTGGGTGTTCGACTCTTGGGAGCAGTTATTTGAGTTTATGATCCGTGGGCTGGAATTGTCGCCGCCCACTTAGACCACGCCAGTCCCAACTCCCTCGCAGGTCATCGCCTGATCGGCACCGGTCAACAGGTGCGCGATCTCTTCTGTGTTTCCTGCACCCGCCGTCCAGTGACCTCGCCTTTACCCACAAGGCTGTTTGGTCCGCGCTTCTTGCCTGTTCACGCCCAGCCGCAAGTGCTCCAAGCGGTGTGAGCCCACGCTTGTTGTTCGTTATGCACCGCTGTTGGGCGCAAATCCCACGCCTGTTTTAAGTCCGCTGTCAAGGGTCTTGCCACATTGAGAATTGCTG
>JBGSPW010000049.1:0-40449 GCA_041738395.1 Thermoflexales bacterium | reverse complement strand
GCCGTGATCGCGCAGATCGGGCCAACCTTGGTGCCCATGCGCGCGCGGCCTAGCCCAACCCCGATTGTTATCGCACCCACCGACGTGCCACCGGCCGCCATGAGTATGCCGGCCGAATCTGCCAACAACTTGCCCGTGATTATTGCAGTGGTTGGTGGCGTCGTCGTCGTGACCGTTATCGCGCTGCTGATCAGCGGACGCCGCAAGCCAAGGATGGATGCGTAATGGCTACCCGCATCTCGACGCGCTTGTTGATTTTCATCTTACTGCTGGCGAGCTGCACCACGCCCACGCCCGCACCGACCATTACACCCACGCTGCTAGCCGTACCGACTCACGCAGCGGCCACGCCCATCCCCCAATCGACTCCTGCGCGCCCGGCGGCCACCTATCCTGCGCGGCCCACGGCCACCCCTTACCCAGCCGCCAATCAAAGTAAAGACGGCTCCTACCTCAATGCCGACTATGGAATCAAGCTGCGCTATCCCGCGCAATGGATCACCACCGAGCCTGACAAGGGCAGCGGCGTGCTGCAATATTTCATCGGACCCTCAGAAGTCGTTGTCGCCGGCTTGATGGTCAATCCGGCCAATGGTGATTCGGTGGAATCCATTGCGGGTGATATTCACAAAGCGCTGCTGAATGATCTGAAAGACTTGAAGATCGCCAGCGACAAAGCCGGTCAGCTGGCCGATGGCCGTGCCGCCTGGACCACTCTCGCCACCGCGAAACGATCGGATGGCACGGGCATCAAGATCAATCTGATCACCACGCTAAGCGGCGGACGTGCTTATACGCTGTTTACGTTTGGCGAACCGGCCGATTACGACAAATATCAAAAGGATGTAGCGCAGCTCACCACCGGTTGGACGCTAGAGCAGCCGCGCCTGTATGGCATCCCGCGCGATCAAGCGTTGGTGCTGGCCGGCGGTGAAAGCACCAATCCCCGCGAATATGATCCGGCAACTACGCACGGCAGCGGCGATAAGCTGCTCTACAGCGGCCTGGTCTCATTCGATCCGCAGTTGAACCTCGTGCCCGAATTAGCCGACACGTGGGCCGTTAGCCTGGACGGCACCGTTTACACTTTCCATTTGCGCCCCGACGCGCGCTTCCACAACGGCAAGCCCGTCACGGCCCAAGATGTGATCTACTCCTGGGAACGCGCCGCCGATCCCAAACTCAACTCTGACACCGTCTTGACCTATCTGGGCGACATCGTGGGCGTGAAAGAGCGGCAAGCGGGTCAGGCCGCTTCGATTAGCGGCTTGCAGGCCATCGACGATCACACGCTGCAAGTGTCGATCGATGCGCCCAAGCCGTACTTTCTGCAGAAGCTTACGTACCCCACGGCCTTTGTAGTCGATCGAGCCAATGTGGAAAGTGGATCCGAGTGGTATCGCACACCCAACGGCACCGGGCCGTATCGCCTGGCACGCTGGGACAAATTCAAATCCATCTTGTATGAACGCAATGACGACTACTATCTACAACCGCCCAAGATTTCGTACGTCATCTTGCAGCTGTACACCGGTGATCCGCTGCGCTTGTACGAATCCGGCGACATCGATGTGGTGGGCATCGGCGGCAGCAGCTTGCCGCGCTTCCAGGATCCCGCCGAACCGATGCACGCCGATCTGCGCGACGGCGTCAGTCTGTGTACCGGTATGATCATCTTCGACAACCAACAAGCGCCCTTTGACGATCCCAAAGTGCGGCAGGCGTTTACACAGGCATTCGATCGCGAGAAGTACATCGACATCGTGACACACGACAACGCCCTGCCTGCGCGCGGCCCGCTGCCCCCGGGCTTACCCGGCTACAATTCTGCTCTAACTGGACTGGATTACGATCCGCAGGCCGCCCGCCAGTTGCTGTCTGAATCGAAGTATGGCAGTGCCGCTAAACTACCGCCGATCGTCTTCACCATCGGCGGACATGGCAGTGATATCGGCGCAGGTGTGTCGGCGCTGGCTCAAATGTGGCAGAACAATTTGGGCATCACCATCACGATCGAAAATATCGAGCCGGACAAATATTCCGATCTGACGCATGCCGGACAGCACGGCCAAATCTTCACCGGCGGCTGGTGCGCCGACTATCCTGATCCGGAGAATTTCACGGATGTGCTGTTCTATACCGGCGCTCAGCAGAATCAGAGCAATTACAGTAACCCGCAGGTAGACGCGCTGCTGGAGCAGGCCCGCACGGAGCGTGATGCCACCAAGCGCCTCCAACTCTATCAACAAGCCGAACAGCAAATTGTCAATGACGCGCCGATGATCTTCACCACCCACAGCTTAGCGCACGTTCTAGTCAAACCTTATCTGCAAGGCTACACGCTGGTCCCGATCGATATTCCGTTGGAGAAGTATCTCTCGATCGATGCCAGCCAGTTGAAGTAAACGGTGAACGGATCATTCCGAGTGGCGATCGACGGGGTGCGTAAGCCGATCGGGGGCCACCCACCATACGCCATTCGGAATGACCGCCCAACAAACGCTTGACCATTCACTTTATCACTGGTAAAATCGCGCCGCTTCATGAAACACGCCCCCGTCGTCTAGTGGACCAGGACGCGGCCCTTTCAAGGCCAAAACGCGGATTCGAATTCCGCCGGGGGCACACACTCGGGAACGCGCGATCGCCGTTCCCGTTTTGCTTTTCAGCATGAAGGAAGTAAGGAGACAAGGAAATAAGTAAGGAAACAAGGCGGTTTTTGCCTTGCCTACTTATCTCCTTCCCTCCTTCCCTGAACCAGGCAGGCACCGATGACTCAACACGTTGATCCACCCCGCCCGCGCTGCGATTTTTCGCCGCGCTTTGACGAGGCACTCGTTTACGCGCATCAATTGCACGCCAGTCAGACGCGCAAGGGCACGACCATTCCTTACGTGGAGCACTTACTGGCCGTGACCGCCATCGTCATTGAGAACGGCGGCACGGAAGACGAAGTTATTGCCGCGCTGCTGCACGATGCCGTCGAAGATGCGGGCGGAGCCGAAACACGCGAGGAAATTCGGCGGCGCTTCGGCGAAAACGTCGCCGTCATCGTCGATGGGCTGACCGATACCGATCAAACGCCAAAGCCAACGTGGCGCAAGCGCAAAGAAGATTACATCGCGCACTTGAGCCATGCCGCCCCCTCGGTGTTGCGGGTCTCGCTGGCCGATAAAATCCACAATGCTCAATCGATTTTACGGGATGTGCGAAATGAAGGGGATAGCGTGTGGAAACGCTTTACGGGCGGCCAGGACGGTTCGTTGTGGTACTACCGCTCGTTGGTCGAGGCCTTCCGCGCGCGGGGTCAGTTTGCCGCCCTGGTCGATGAACTCGATCGCATTGTCACAGAACTTGAGCATTGATCATTGTTCATTGTTCATTGTTCATTGCCCCACTTGTCTTTTACCGTCATTTGTAATATACCTTACATGCGTCCGTAACACATCCCAGACTACTCAGGAGGAACGACCATGCCCCCCGTCGTGTATGCCGTCTCTGGCGGTGTCTCCAAGTTCGCCAAAGCACGCCCTGACAAAACGTTTCAAGCGATCGTCAAAGAAGCCTACGATTACGCCATTCGCGACATCGGTCTGCCGTTTGAAAAGTTCACTGAACTAGCGGATGGCTCCGTCGCCTCGTATTTCTCCGATCACTTTCAGCGGCAGTTGATGTCCGGCATCATGGCGCAGGACTATCTGGGCCTGTGCCCCAAGCCCAGTCATCGCGTGGAAGGCGGTGGCGCGACGGGCGGACTATGTTTTCAAGAAGCGTGGAAGTCGGTCGCATCGGGCCACATGGACATCTGCGTGGCGTATGGCTTCGAAACGATGAGCCACGTGGAAACATGGAAAGGCAACGAGTTCATCGCGCTGGCCTCCGATGCGAGCTTCGATTATCCCGTCGGCGGTTTCTATTCCGGCTATTACGCCATGATGGTCACGCGCCACATGAAAGAGTTCGGCACCACGGTCGAGCAGATGGCGCACGTGTCCGTGAAGAATCACCTCAATGCGATGCATAATCCATATGCGCAGAAACAGCATCGTTACACGATCGAAGATATTCGCCGCGCACCCATGGTGGCGTGGCCGCTCACGCGCCTGGACATCTGCGTCATGTCCGATGGCGCGGCGGCGACGATCTTGTGCAATGAAGAAGGCTTGCAGAAATTGGAAAAGGCTGGCGCGAAAATCACGCGACCACTGGTGAAAGTCACCGGCATCGGGTGCGGCACCGACGCGATGCGCATGGCCGATCGGCCCCACGTGGACTACGACACGTTCATGCAGCAGTATGCGACCGAGCAAGAAAAAGCATCGGACGAGACGCGCACGTACTATCGGACGTTGTGGGACAAAGGCTTTCGCTATCCGGGCGTGCACTCGTTTCGCGCGGGTCGCACGGCGGGCAACCTGGCTTACAAACACGCGGGCATCCATGATCCCTTGCGCGAACTGGACTTCGTCGAACTACACGATGCGTACACATCGAGTGAGGTTCAGACGTACGAAGATCTGGGATTGTGCCGCTATGGCGAGGGCGGATCGTTCGCGGCTTCGGGCAAGGCGTTTCTGCCCAACATCGATTACGGCTTACCCCTGCCCGATCGGCCGGTGTGCCCCGTCAATCCCTCGGGCGGACTCATCGCATGTGGGCACCCCGTCGGCGCGACGGGCTTGATGCAGGCGGTGTTTGCGATCTGGCAGTTGCAGGGATCGATCGAGAGGCACTTCGGCGATGACACGCTGCAGATTAAGAATGCAAAGCGTGGCGCGATTCATTCGCATGCGGGCACGGGCACGTATGTGAGTGTTTCGGTTTTGGAAGGAGATCACTCATGACCACTTTACCCGATCAGCGTCCCGAATCGTTGGGCGGATATATCGTTCACAACCTTCCGTTTCCGAAAGTGCTGAATGAAGAAACATTGGCACTGCTCAAGCAGATGACGCCGCTTCAGATCGAGCAGGTCTATTCGATCGCCTATCTGCATTCCTATGGACAGGATTCGCCGTTCTTTGCCGGCCTCACCAACGGCGTCCTGCTCGGCTCACGCGATCCACAGACCGGTTACACCTACGTCAATCCGCGCGGCCACGACATGATCACGGGCGAGGAAACGCGGTGGGTCGTCTTGCCCAACGAGGGCACCGTGCATGCCTTCACCGTGTGCTATTTCGGCTCAGAAGAATTTTTGCCGGACTGCCCCTTCGTCCTGGCGTTGATCGAATTCGAAGGCGCGAATACGCTGTTCCTCACGCGGCTGCTGGGCGTCGATCCCGATCAGGCCTCACTCGACTGGATCGGGATGAAGGTCACGGCAAAGTATTTGCGGAATAGCAAGTTGAAACCGACGGATGTGTATTTTGTGCCGAGAGACTAGAGATTAGGGAAACAGGGATCAGAGATCAGGGATTAGGAAGGCACGACTTCAATTGAAGGACAAATCGCTCTAGCGCAGCGCGTCGATCGGGTGAAAAGAACACGTCGACGTGATCGTTTTGGGACAGCTGCATAGTAAGTGCCAGCAGGCCGGTAGCCTGCTCAGTCAATTCGACCGCGGCGATCTTGTTCAGCGGGATGTAGTCCCATACGCCGCCATAGCGCGTATCGTTCCGCCACTTGGGACTGTCTGGATCATCGTGCACGATGATTAATTCGCGATCAGTTACGATCAAGACGTGCGACATGGCAATGGTGCGTTGGAAAGCGCGCCCCAAGACCTTCACCACGGTCTTGCGAATTTCCGGCTGTGAGACGACGGCGTTGATGTGCGCGCCCGGCAGGATGCTACGCCGGGCGTAGTTTTTGAACTTAAACGATAACAAATCGGCGTTGTCGAGTTTCTTCAGTTCTGCTTCGCGATCGATCCCCGACGGGTAGTTGGCAGCGCCTCTGATCTTTTCAACAAAAGGCGTAAAGAGTCGTTCGGTCACGGCATTGAACTTGAGCCGGATGACGGCCGAGGCCCCATCGCTGGCGCGCCCTCGAATCTGAAGCCAATCGTTCAAGAGCACGGCGCCCGCTTCGAGAAAGTGGATGTCTTCGAAGGCAAAACAGGTAGTCACCAGTGCGCCTTTGGACTTTTCCACCACGTATAGGTGAGCGCCCACACTGCACATCAGCTTTTCGGTTTCCCGGCGCAGGAAGCCCGCAAACGTGGGAGTGATCACCGCGTAGGGGAAAACACCCTCAGTAGGCAAAGCATCAATGAAGGGACGATAAGCCTGAGGAAGTTCCTCAGCCGATCGGACCGGCCGCGCCCACGAGAGCCGCGTCTGCTCAGCCGCCGATGTGATAGGTGGCTCGCTAGTATCCCGGCTTTCAACTGGATCTCCAACCGGCTGGAACAAGGTATCAGGACTGCGCGTCATGGTGCTGTTCTCCGTAGTCTAGTGCTGCCTGCCTTTAGCAAAAAATTCGTCTTGCAGGCGCTTGGTTTCTTGATCATCTTTGATGGCACGAATGACGCGTGCCAGCGTACGGGCGCGGGCCTCTAAGACCCGATTACCCTTCTCCGCCGTGGCGGGCCGCCCGTCGCCCCGATAATGCGTCGGATGATCGGCGTACCACCAGATACCGGTATCCACGCCCAAATCACGCAGCACCTTCAGCCGATCGAGCGGCAGGCCTTCCCCATCGGCGGGCAGCTGATCGGCGTGTACCAGATCGGACCGAATCGCCAGAATCTCGCTAGTCTCGCTTTCGCCCGCGTGCCCGTCAACCGTGGTCTGCCACTGTACCTTGATAGCCGCGTCCTCTCCCCCGACATGAAATGGCTCGGGGACGTAGATCACATAGTCGCGCGGGCTGGCGAGTTGAATCTGCGCGAAGAAGTGGATGAGCGAGTCGTTGCCACCGTGCGCGTTGACGATGACGATCTTCTTTAGCCCGTTACGCGCAATCTCGCGGCAGACGTTATCGAGCAAGCGCAAGAAAAGTTCTGGTTCAACCGCGATGGTGCCGGGCACGTGTCGCGCTTCCAAAATCTGCGTAAAGATGAAATCGGGAAAGACGATAGCCGGCTCCAGCGCGGCCGCTCGTTTACACATCTCACGGCCAATGAACATATCGGTGCCCGTGGGCAGATGATGCCCGTGTCGCTCAATGCACGACAGGGGCAGCAGGCACACGCCCTGCACAGTTTGTACGGCTTGCGGAAATTGATCGCCGGTCAGCTCTTCCCAACGCATGAGATTCTCCTTAATCGGTTTGAGGTCGATCGTAATGAGTGGCGGCCCTCAGCGGCCCGAGCGCCCCGGCCAGCCCTCGCGGGTATTCTGGAGTGGTACTTTGAGGCGACAACAGACACCGCGACAGGGCAATAAGGTAGAACTGCTCGTGGCCTTGTCGGCAGTATAGAACCGACTGGCCGGTACGTCAACAGGGGGAATCCCTTACGCGAAACAGGATTCAAGAATACAAAACGGGCGAGGGTTGTACGTCCTCGCCCGTGATTGTGCCTCACCGTTAGCCGTTGCGCCTAATCGGAACTGGAAGAAGGTTTGGGATCAGGCGATTTTGACTCTGAAGACGAACTGCCACTAGGGCGCGAATCGTTGATGTACCAGCCGGAGCCTTTGAAGACGATGCCGGTGGGGTGAATGACACGCTTAACCTTGCCCTTGCAACGAGGACACGATTTCAACGGCTTGTCGCTGAACTTCTGGATCTGCTCAAAATGGTAATTGCACTCTTCACATTTGTAAACGTAGGTGGGCATTTCCCGATAACCTCCAAGGCTGACTCACGCGCGCCGATTATACTGCGCTCAATGTGGGGAAGCAAGGGCAATCCGCTGCCTTACCTGTAGTAGGCGTACAGGTGAAGGTCGTGCTTACAAAGGAACATAATCGCATACGGGGGGAGTACCTTGCACCGTACGGACAGGCATGGTAGACTCAAGCCCATGCCGCCTCGTGTGAAGTGGCTGATACGTACTCTATCATTCCATGAGAAGAACACAGGAGGAAACCTACCATGACGGAAGAAATCAAGGCCTATTGCATGAAGTGCAAGGCCGAACGGACAATTCAAAGCGTACAGATTGTAATGACGAAGAATGGCCGTCCTGCAGCGAACGGCACCTGCCCGGTATGCGGTACGAAGATGTTCAAGTTCCTGCCCTCGTCGTATAAATCGCTGGCAACGCCTGCTCCAGTAGCAGAAGCGCCAGCCGCCAGCGAGCCAGCGCCTGTGGCCGAATCGACCCCGGCGTCCGAACCACCCGCCGCGTAGCTATAATTAAGAATCAAGATCCCTTGGTACTGAGCAATACGCCCTGAATTGACACGTTTGCAGACTGGCAATGCAAAAGCCTTCCAAGTTCAATGTGAACTTGGAAGGCTTTTGTTTTGGACGGATATGTAAAATTATGCCGTCAAGCAGCAGCCAATTGCCACAGGTGCAAGTCGTACTCAAGCGTAAGGCGTGCTCTTGCCGTAGCCATCCAATACAGCACGAATTCGATCCACCAAATCGCGCGGGCCGATGGGCTTCTTAATGCAGGCATCCGCGCCGAGTCGCTGCACTTCGTTGCGACGTGACACATCCTCGGCCGCCGACACAAACACCACCGGCACTCGACCCGTGCGCTGATCGGTCTTCAGGCGGCGGCACACATCGTAACCGTCCATGCCCGGCATCATCACATCCAACAAAATCAAAGCCGGGTCGACGACCGTCGCCAGTGCCAACGCCTGTTCCCCGTTAGCGGCCTCGATCACCTCGAAGCCCTCCCGTGACAAGATCATTCGCATCAATTGGCGCAGACCCGCATCGTCGTCAGCAATCAAGATACGCGAATTCATAGTTCCCGCTTAGGCCGACCATTGGTACGCAATAGACAGTTGCTGTGCGTCGATCCAGCCCGCTAATTGCCCCGCAAACGATTCCAATGACTCGGCCCGGATGCTCATCAACGCCTGCTGTTCTTCCGGCGTCAAATTGAAGCGTGATAACACCCGCGCCCGTGAGCCGTTCAGCAAATCGGCCCGGAAACTGCGATCAATGATCGCGTGCCCGACCACTTCTTCCAATCCTGCATAAGCCATGAGTGCACCTCCCTCCCTGGAAAGGTCAAACCCCGTTTCCGCCGCCAATCGGAGCATTCAGCGCTAACGCAACAGCCAGAGCGCCTGCCAGAACCATCCAACGAGCCAACGATCGATCGGTCATAACTTGCATTGCTAATCGGCGAAGTTCAATAGTCATGGTGATCTCCTGTATAGTGAAGTTGCATTCACTTTACCAGAATCCTATGACACAACCTATGACACACGGGGGCTTTCAGGCAGGCATTTCGGAAATTCTAACCAAGGGGGCAACACAACAGCGAGGAATTTTCGCTTATGTCCGGACTGAGTCGATCAACCGGCCCGCTCTGATACGCTCGGCCAGCGCTACTGTCTCCGCGGCAGGAGCAGCGTTTAGTTCTTTCGCCAGATGGCTGGCCACCGTTTCATAATGCCGCAGCGCACCTGTGCCGCGTCCGGTGAGGGCCAGGCTCGACATCACTGCCCGGTGCAGGTCCTCACGGAAATAATCAATTTCCAAGCCACGCTGGCTCAGCGTGATGACTTCTTCGTAACGCCGCTGCCGGGCCAGCAATTCAATCAGCGAACTAAGTGTGTCAAAATATAGCAAGTGCAACTCGCTGCGAATACGCTCGGCCCACTCCATACCTACTTCCGGTAGATAATCACCCGCATACAACCCCACCGCCTGCCTCAGCAATTCACTACGTACCACATCGTCATGGGTCTGGCATGCCACCTCGATCAGGTGGCGAAATTCGGCCACGTCATACCACAGCAGCAACGTCGGATTGACGCGATACCGTTCACCGTCATACTCGACAAACTCCACACCCAACGCCCGACGGGCCCGGTACTTGGCCGCATGAAACGAGCTGGTCATGCGGGCCAGCGACAAATCGGGCCAGAACTGCACACCAATTTCTTCTTTACGCCGTGGCGGCTGCTCCAACATGTAAAAGAATAGTTCGCGGGCGTTGATCGAACGTCCCCAGTCAGTCATCGTCAACGGCTGTCCATCCCGCAACACTTGACCCGACCCTAAAGCACACACTTCCAATCTTGGCAGGACCAGCTCCACAGGAGCGACTTCCAGCAAGGGGACAGGCACCGCCTGCAACTCGGTTACCCATTGGCGTAATGCCCAGTCGCCGGCCAAGCATTCAATGCCCCATTGCAAAAAGACCTGGGCATGACGTCCTTCAACCAGGGTAAATGGCCGACAGCCCAGACGCCGCCCCAGCCGTGCCAGATCAGTCAATGTTTCTTGAGCGGCTGATTCGTTTCCTGACATATACTGGGCTCGGGCCAACCACAAGAGCACTCGCCCTAAATCAAGATAAGCATTGGTCTCACGTAGAGCGCGGCTAACCCGATCGAGATCAACGGCTCCAGACATATCCCCCTGTTCAACTTTGGCGATACCGAGCGAAGCAGTCGACAAATCGACTTGTACCTGAATGCTTTCGCGTTCGGCAATACTGCGCGCTTGCTCGAACAACGCCACAGCACGATCGAGATTTCCGGACAACCGATGGGCATGGCCCAGCCCATCAAGTGCGAGGCTGACCAACGCCTGATCGCCGGTCGAACCGGTCAGGCTGAAGATCCGCGCATAGGCTTCCAGCGCCCGATCGAATTCACCGCGATCACGATAAGTAGTCGCTATCCCCTCTGTGATCCAGGCTTGGGCACGTCGGTCCTCGGCCTCCTCGGCCTTCAGCAAGGCCTCGGTGTACAGCGTCATGGCGGAGTCGTAATCGCCAGCCACATAGCGATCGTAGCCCATGTTGTTCAGGCAGTGAGCCAACGAAGCCGGGTTGCCGATCTCCCGCCACAGTTCCAACGACTCAGTTTGCAGCGTCGCCGCCTCTTCCAAGCGGCCCATGGATCGCAGTACATTGGCCAAGTCCAACATCGTGCGACCTAAATTGTAGGCGCGCCGTTCGTCGACCGGGCTTTCGCGATACAGCCTTAACGCCTCATTGAGGTAAGGTTCGGCCGCCTGCCACTTGCCAAGACCGTTGAAGCTGGCCCCCACCAAGCGCGTAGCAAGCGCGTACAACGTAACATCAACACTGTCCACAGCGCTAATCTGTTGCATAACAGCCTGTCCAGTGTTGAGCGCCTCCATCAAACGACCAGCCGCATAATACGTCCAGCCTTCCACCAATTGCGTCCGAATCTGGCCTAGCACATCATGCCGAACAGCAAAGGCGGTGCGCGACTCCTGCAACAACTGCAGGGCATTGGACAACTGGCCGTGATCGCTCAACGTCTGGGCGTGATGTAAGAGCAATTCAGGTGCAGCCGCCCGATAAGCTGGCAGCAACAACTGGGCCCAGCGCGCCAAAGTCTGCGTGCGTCCCGCAATAAACAGGCTGCGCGCGTTGGCATTCATGACCTGTGCGGCTCGCTCCCAGGCCCCGGCCTGGGTAAAATGTTCCACTGCTTCTTCTGGTTGTTGGCGGGCCGCAAAGATCTCCCCGGCACGCCCTTGAACTTGCGCGAAACGCGGCCCCTCGTCACGTTTGAAACGGGCCACCAGGAAGTCGCGGAAGAGGTGATGATAGCGGTACCAAGTCTCGCCATTGGCCTCGATACGTGTCAAGAATAGATTATGCTCTTCAACTTGCACAATCCAATCTGGGGCGTCGTTACATTCGAGCAATTCATCGCACAGGGCCGCCGTGAATTGGCGAGGCACAGCCGAATCAAACAAGAAGCAGCGCAAAGCCGCCGGCAGCCGATCGAACACCTCACCCGCCAGATATTCAAAGAGCGTGCTCGCCGAATCGCGGGCCTGAATCAGGCCCGCCAAGAAATTCTGCCAGACACGTTGCGACGTCAACACAATCGCCGTAATCCAGCCTTCGGACTCTTCAGCCAGTTGCGTAGCTTGCTCGAAAGTGATCACCAACCGGTATTTCACGGCCAAGACTTCGCGGACTTCGTCCGCCGTGAAACGCAGATCGATCGGGCCTAGACCGGCCACGGCCCCCTGGGCCGCCAGCCGCACCAGCGGACCGCGCAGTAGCGTGCGCCCAGCCACGATGATGTGTGCGTGTTCCGGCAAATAGCGTAACAATTGATCGAGCAATTCGACGATCGGGGCTTCATCGCTGACCAGGTGCCAATCATCCAACACCAGCACAAAATAATCGGGGATAGTCTCCACCATATCGGCCACGAGTGCGGCAGCCATCGCATGCGCGGAAGCTGGACCATGCTCGGCCAGCGGCTGGGAGCGCTCACCAAACTGCGGAAACTCCTGACGCAGCGCCGCGATGAGGTAAGACAGAAAGGTACCCGGGTCGCGATCGCCTTCGTCGAGGGTATACCAGCATACGGGCAGTTCGCTGTCATTGGCAAAATCCACCAACAACGTCGTTTTGCCGTAGCCCGCCGGCGCGGTGACCAACAGCAATTTGCGCCCTAGGTTCTCGTGCACGTAGTCAATCAGACGCCCGCGATGAATCACACCGGGTGCTCGCTTGGGAATGATGAACTTGGTTGGAATAATACTGACCGGCATGCTCGAACTATACCACGTCAACCCTTGCAAAAAAAGAAACCGCCCGGGAATATTCCCAGGCAGTTCTTGAGCCACAAACAAAGTCAAACGGACCTCACATGACACACGGGATGCCGCGACGCTCCAACACGCCGCGCACCCGCGCAACTAACTCACGCGGCCCGATGGGTTTCTTGATGTAATCGTCAGCGCCTAGCTCGCGCGACGCATTGCGCTGTTTGATGTCGTCGATGGCCGTCACAAAGATCACCGGCACACCGTCAAAGCGTTGATCGCTTTTTAGATTGCGGCACACCGCCAGCCCGTCCATGCCCGGCATCATCACGTCCAACAAAATCACGGTCGGGTCGCAATCCTGGGCGCGCGCCAGAGCCTCCAGGCCATTCACCGCCTCGATCACCTCAAAGCCTTCATGGCGTAGAACCATGCGCATCAGTTGGCGGAGGCCTTCATCATCATCGGCCACTAAAACACGTAGCGTTGCATTCATTCAATCCATCCATTCGCAAGTATCAGTCTACATTGCCCCGTTCAATGCGAGTCATCTTTATAGCATGTGCCTGTTTGCACTAAGTTGGATTTCGACCGAATCACGGCAAATTTTTCAATTTTGACAAACTTCATACCTGGGTGGCTGACGACGTACTCACTAGCGCGGCTTTCGTCCCAGCTTCATCCGACCCTTAAATTCACTGCTTCATGAAATACGTCCGTGTGGCGATCTCTGCCGGATTCGCGAGTGGCGGGTGAAATCAAAGCCAGGTTGTGAAACGGCGCCATCCAGATACCCCGGCCCATTTCATCATTCAACTCATCGGCACGCCGGCCAACAACGACTTCTGCGCGCGCTCAAACAACGCTTGCGAACACGGATGCGTCTCAACGAAACGCGGCTGCTCAACTTGAAGTTGTTGTGCTAAATGAGCGCGATCGATCGTGGTTATATTTTCTCCCCTGGTCGCTGTCATTCAAGTGATCGCTGATCGCTATTCCACTGCGCGTGAATCGCCTTCGTCTTGACGTTCACCAGCAAACGTATGATCTGCTGATAGCGATCAAGATCACCGCTGGTGATGAAAGTATGCTGCCCAAATCGATCAGCCGCGGCAGTGCTGCCGCGTTCGTGCAGCACTCGCTGAACCTGCCGCGCCACAGCGGGCGCCGGATCGATCACATTCACCCCCGGCGCGAGTTGGCGAATCGCCTCGATCACAAAGGGATAATGCGTGCAGCCCAACACGATCGTATCCGCTCCGCCCGATCGGATTGGAGTTAGAAACCGATCGAGCATCGCTACCGTTTCGGGCGTGTTCAACTGACCAGCTTCGATCTGTTCCACTAATCCCGGGCAGACTTGATTGATCAACTTCACGCCGTTGGCGAAGCGCTCCACCACGCTGGCAAACAACTCACCTTGAAACGTTGCCGGCGTCGCCATGACGCCCACCACGCCCGTGCGCGTGAGTTCTGCCGCAGGCTTCACGGCGGGTTCCATTCCGACAAAGGGAACATCCGGGAAGGTCGCACGCAGATGCTTCAACGCCGCGGTTGAAGCAGTGTTGCAAGCCACGACGATCAATTTGCAGTCGCGCTCCAGCAAGAAGCGCGTGACCGCTTCCGAGAATGATCGGATTTCCTCCAACGTGCGCGGGCCGTAGGGAATGTGAATCTGATCGGCGAAGTAGAGTGTGTCTTCGTGCGGCAACTGCCTCGCAATCTCGCGCCACACGCTCAAGCCGCCGATGCCGGAGTCAAAAATACCGAGGGGTGATGAGTTGGACATGGAAAGTAACGAGTAATGCGTAAAACAGGATCTTCCGAGTTGAACGGGATCAACCCAACCAAGAAACCGGGTTTCTCCATTTTCGAAGGAATGGAACGATTGTCGCGGAGAAACCCGGTTTCTAATTCGCGCTTTCCCGTTGAAATTGGAAGGGCCGTAAAACAAAATCGGAAGTCAGGTCATTATAACCCGACTCCCGATCACCAGCATCCGCTTATACGTTTCATCCGCTGATCCGTTGCGCTATCCGCTGAAGGTCTCTATCCGCTTCATCCGTTTATCCGCTGCCTCATTCGTTACCGCTTCCGCTAATCCGATCACTCATCCGTTGAAGACGTTTATCCGTTGATTCGGTGCCTATCCGTTGACACCGGACGCCGCCACCAACCCTTCAAACAGCCGCAGCATTTCCGGCTGATCTTCAAACATCCATTCGGGATGCCACTGCACGCCGATCGCAAAGCGTCGCCCCGGCACTTCCACCGCCTCGATCACGTCGTCGGGCGCATAGGCTGTGACTTTCAATTTCGACGCGGCCTGCTTGATGGCTTGATGATGCCACGAATTGGTCTGCGCGATCTCGGTCTGCATCACTTGCGCCAACCGTGAATCAGCGGCGATCTTCACCGGGTGCGCATGATAACCGCGCTCTACAATGCCCCGCTCGAACGAATGCTCCAGGGCATCGGGGACTTCCGTAGGAATGTCCTGCACCAGCGTTCCGCCCAGCGCCACATTCAACACCTGAATCCCGCGGCAGATCGCCAGAAACGGTTTTTCTTGTTCCACCGCCCAGCGCGCCAATGTCAACTCCACCCGATCGCGATCGGCTTCGATCTCGCTCGTGGCCGGGTGCGCGGCTTCGCCGTAGATCGCCGGATCGATGTCGCCTCCGCCGGACAGCAGCAATCCATCGATCCGATCAAACAGAACCTGCAATGAATCTTCATCCAGATTGTATGGCACGATCACCGGCACGCCGCCCGCGCGCAACACACCCTCCGCATACTTGCGCGTCAACGTATACACCTCGCCATACGCCGGGCCGCGATGATCGATCGAGGAAGCTGTGATCCCGATCAGCGGTTTAGTCATGACGTTCACTTCCGCTCCGCCGCAGCGATCAAACCGCTGAATAAGCGCGCCATCTCAGGCTGCCGATCGTACAACCATTCGGGATGCCACTGCACGCCCAACGCAAACCGGTGCCCCGGAATCTCGATCGCTTCGACGACGCCATCGGGCGCGGTCGCCACCACTTTCAACTCAGCCGCGATGCGCTTGATCGCCTGATGGTGCCACGAGTTCACTTGCGCCGCATTCGAATTGATCAGCTCACCCAGTAACGAATCCGGATCCACCGTGATCGAGTGCGTCACTTGCTCGCGCGGCGTCATTTCTTGATCGTACATGTGGCGCAGTGCCTTGGGCTGCATCGTCTCGATGTCCTGCACCAGCGAGCCGCCCAGCGCAACGTTGAGCACCTGTGTGCCGCGGCAGATACACAACAGCGGCTTCTCTGCTTGGGCCGCCCACTGCGCCATCGCCAGCTCGGCACGATCGCGATTCATGTCCAGGCCCCAGATCGTGGGATGCGGCTCTTCACCGTAAATCGTGGGATCGATATCGCCGCCGCCGGACAACAGTAGTCCATCGAGTCGTTCAAACGTGGCGAGCAGCGTGTCGTTGCTCAACCCCGGCGAGAGAATCACCGGCAATCCGCCCACGTCTTCAATCGCGCGCACGTAGCGTTGACCGGTGGCGTACAACGGCGCGTGCGGTGGCTTCGGAAAAGCCGTTTCGAAACCCGTAATGCCGATGAGAGGTTGATGGCTCATTTAGTCCGCCTCGATCAAGAATCGACCATCACGCATGATCGGTTCGTCGTCCAGCCAGATGTCAAAGTCGCAGCCCACGCAATCGATGTGCGTCGTCGAGTTCCAGGTCTGGCCGGTGTGTTCGTTGTACGGATGCCCGAACGCGATGTGAATGCCGGGGATCTTCTCGTCTTGCAGAATATTGCCGATGATGCGCGTGACGGCCAGATTCGTGCCGATGGCGAATTCGCCCACCCGATTGCTGTTCTCGTCCGTGCGCGTATACGCCGCAAATTCATGCAGCAATTCTTTGTTCTCACACTGCACGTCGACGATGCGCGCCTCTTTGATTTCGATCGACAGCGGGGTTTGTTTCAGATCGCCGTACTTGGCGCAGAGATAATCGCCCACGACACCATCGCATACGAACAAGCCGTTGACCGTGAACGGCGAAGTGAAAATCTCGCCGCCGGGGAGGTTGCCCCACTTATCGGGCGAGATGAGGCCGCTGGTCTTCACCCATTTCAGATCGGGCGACATCTCTGCCACGATATTCGTGCCGCCCTTCGAAGTCGCCCGCACGCTTTTGGCCCGCCGCGCCTTTTCGATCACACGCTCGCTCAAGCGATCGATCTGCAAGAAGTCGGCCTGCATGCCTTGCAGCATGATGTCTTTCGTGATGTTGACCATGTGCCCGTGGCGCAGCCGCTGTCGGTTGACGACGTCCATCATTTCCATGCGCGACCGCAGTTCACCGCGTTGGGCCTGCGCTGCGAAAATGCTGACCTGCGATTTTTCCAGCTCGGCCAGAATGGGCGCAGGCATATGCTCCAGCGGACGCGGCGCCAGTTCCTCCAGCACAAACACACGATACGGCGCGCCGATCGCTTCCACTTGCGCCGCCAATGCTGCGGCGATCTCCAGCCCTTCACGATCCGCGATAAGCGTTACTTGCTCTGCAGGTTGCAGACGCAGACACACTTGCGCCGCATTGCGCGCTCCTACGCTCAGCGCCGGATCAAACGGCATGTTACGAATGATGTCTCGATTCATTTCCCCCGCTCCCCTTTTGATTAAAACAACATCCCCGCGCCGCTGGTGTCTCTTGCTTCAGACGGGCCTGGGGATGCCCAGTCGACGGACACCGTGGTATAAAAAGAGCGTAGGCCCACCCAGGCTGTGCCGGGGTGCCTACGCTCTCATGAGGTCCACTTGAAATTTATTCTTCGGCGGCGACGGTCGTGCGTTCCTTCAAACGCGCGGCCTTGCCCTGCAGATCGCGCAGATAGTACAACTGCGCGCGGCGCGTCTTGGAACTGCGCATCACTTCAATCTTCTCGATGCGCGGCGAGTGCAGCATGAACGTGCGCTCCACGCCGACGCCGTGCGACGCGATGCGGCGGACAGTGAAGTTGGCGTTGATGCCGCCGCTGCGAATGCGAATCACCGTGCCCTGAAAAACTTGCACGCGCTCGCGATCGCCTTCGACGATCATGGTATGCACACGCACCGTATCGCCCGGGGCCAGCCTGGGTCGATCGGTCTTCTTCGGAGTCAGCGTATCCAGAACATTCATATCCACATCCCCTACTTTGCAAAATAAAGCGCCTGTCTTCCAGGGCGCGAGGCAAGATTATAGCATGCTTCACGAGCGGCGGCAAGGCCAGATTTTGTCATTTGCCATTGTTCATTGTTCATTGTTATAATGCGCGCATGACCTCTTCCCACTGGCCTGTCAGCGGACACGACTGGGCCGTCCTCAGTCTCGATCGCGCCGTTTCAGATGATCGGCCGGCGCATGCTTATTTGATCAGCGGCCCGGCGCAGATCGGCAAAGCCACGCTGGCGCGATCGCTGGCGTTGGCCCTTAACTGCCGATCGACCGACTCGCCCCGACCGTGCCTCAAATGCCGATCGTGCCAACTCATCAACGCGGGCAAACATCCCGACGTACAGCGGATCGAACCCGACGGGGCCCACGTGAAGATCGATCAAGTCCGCGCCCTGCAGCACGATCTGGCCCTGCGCCCGCTGGAAGGCCGGTATCGCGTGGCGATCTTCGATCAGTTTGAAACGGCGACCGTCGAAGCGCAGAACGCCCTGCTCAAAACGCTGGAAGAACCGCCCGATTATGCGGTGCTGATCGTCCTCACATCCGATCCGGAATTGTTATTACCCACCATCGTCTCGCGTTGCCAGCAAATGGCGCTGCGCCCGCTCACCACCTCGCAAGTCCGTGAGGCTTTGATTCGCACGTGGCACGTGGACGCACAGCAAGCCGATGTGCTGGCGCATTTGTCCGGTGGGCGGCTGGGTTGGGCCGTGAACGCCGCCACCGATCATACCATCCTGGAAGCGCGCACGAGATATTTGGATGATCTCCAGAAGCTGTTGAAGAGCGATCGGGTGCAGCGCTTTGCGTATGCCGAAGAGCTCACCAAGAAAAGCGATCGTGCCCGCGAGGCCATCGATCTCTGGCGCACGTGGTGGCGCGATGTCTTGCTCACCGCCAGTGGCAGCGCCGCCGAGTTGATCAATATCGATCGGGTAGCGCAGATTCAGGCGTTGGCCCAACACGTGGACATCAATCAGGCGAAGTCGGCGGCGGATGCGTGCGGGCGGGCTTTGTGGCAAATGGACAAGAACGTGACGGCGCGGTTGGTGGTCGAAGTGCTGCTGTTAGATTTTCCAGTAATGCGTGAAACGTAACCTGCATCCTGGATCTTGCATCCTGCATCTTGCCTTCTCACGGATGCGCTTTTATCCACTTATCAATGAGCGTTTGAATCCGCTTCGCCGTCTTCGGCCATTCCCTTTCGAAACTCTTGTCACTTAAGCGTGTTAATTGCGTGAGCAGCGGTTGAATCTGTTTACGCAGGGCCGCGGCATCCGGCGGCAAGATGACGGCGTGGATGGGCACCGTCGGGCCAAATTCCTCAAACGGTTGTCGTAGACGCCACGTGGAAGTGTAGACACCCGGCGGGCCGGCGATCTCGATCGGCACCGACAGAGTAACATCGGCACTAGGCGGCACATCAGACATCAACCGCACAAAACTGGCGGCACCCGCCGCACCAGACGTTCGCCCCAAGCCATACAAGCGATCGACCGTCCAGTCCAGATAACCGGTGTTGCGCAATGGCACATCAAGCGTGATCGACTCGCCCGCATTGAGCAGCGGCACCGGCGGACGCTTCAGTAGTTGCGCGGCGTGACGCGGTCGATCTTCCACAAAAACCAGCAGCGCATTGACCACTTCACGATCGCTCTTCACCAGCGTGCGCCCGCGATACCACAACTGACTCGATCCGCCGCCGTCCAACTTCAGGGCGTTGAATGCCCCGTAATCGCGCAGCAGTTCGGCCAGGCCGCGCGTCGAACGCTGCTCGCTGACTGCCAGATACAACGTCGTGCCCTGCTCGTCGACGCCGGCCACCGTTTGCCGATCGCGCCGACAAGAACCGATGGGGATGTTGTCGATAAAGCACGAAAGGTCTTCCGGCAAGGGTTGACCGTTGAGTAAAATGATCGGCCCGCCGCTGACGGCGTTGAAGAGCAAGTCACGATAAGCGGCAGGGTCGAGAAAATCGATCGGGGGGAGGTGTGTTACCGCGGCTTTGCCCGACCGACTGAGGGCCAACGTCGAGCGGCGATATTCACTGGGATTCATCGCGATCGTTTCGGCAGTATCCAGCCGCCGACCCTGCACCACCGTGGGGCCTTCCGGTCCGCGCCCCCAGCCGAAGTAATCGGCGTTGACGGCAATGACGACATCTTCGTCCCGATAACGTTTCGCGATATCGATCACGCGCTCGCGCTGTTCTTCGGGCGGCCACACGTCCAGCACATCGTTAGCCATCACGGTTTGCACGCGCAAGCGCGGATTCGTCAGATCGACGATGAGCAGATGCGTGTCACCCCGATCTTCCACGCAATACGTGATGCCGTCGCGATCCGATCGGCAGTTGGCGCGCGCCGCCTGCGCGAGCGACAGAGGCAGCAAGACGAGGCATAACCACAACCAGCGCAGTTTCATGCGTCAATGATACATCAAGACAGAAAAACCCTAGACCGTCAGGCACGCAGTCGCGCCCGAACTTCCATGAGAATTTGCCCCAGCTTATTCTGGCCCGTGCGATCAGCCCCACCGCCCCAGTAAGCGTCCGTCGGCGAATCCTCAAACAACTCTTCATCAGCAGTGGCCAGTAGCACCGCCTGAATTTCTGGATTCACTTCAAACTTGCGCAGGACGGCCTGCCGCATCACCTCATCCTTGACTTCGTCCCAGTCGGGACGCAACGGCCAGTCTCGACGCCGCCCCAACCGTGCTGCTTCTTTGGGCGTCTTGGCCCGCCGTACTTCTTCCAGATACGGCGTGCCGACAAATTTCTGCGCCTGAAAGTAATGTTCGCTCGTCGGCCAACGCAGACCATCCAACTCGAAGCCATGCCGTGAGAAGTTGGAGAAACAACCGTATTGACCGGTGGTGCTGTAGAAAAAGATCGTCATTTGGCTTGTCGTTGTGCGATGCGCTCTTTCAATTTGGGCAAGACTTCCACCGGCACTTCCACCGCCCCTAATTCTGAATGAGTCTTGTCGCCGTGAAAGTCGCTGCCGCCGGTCACAAGCAAGCGATGCTGCTCCGCCAGCGCCAACAACCGCGCCTTGATTTCATCCGTATGATCGAAGTAGTACACTTCGATCCCATCCATACCCAACACAGCCAACTGCGCGGTGAGGTGCGTCGTGCCTGAATGATTGGGGCTGGACAGCACGATCACACCGCCCGCTTGATGCACCGTGTCGATCACTTCTTGCGGCTTGATCTCCAACCGATGGACATACGCCGGCCCTTGATCGTTAAGATACCGATCGAACGCTTCCTGCGTCGACGCCACATAGCCCGCTTCGACGAGCGCCCGCGCCACATGCGGCCGCGCGATCGATTTGGCATCGCCCGCGAAATGCAGCACGCGTTCCCATTTGATGGGCAGGCCTAGTTCCGCCAGTTTGTTCACCATCCCTTTGGCGCGGCCCACGCGCGCATCGCGGATCGTCAACAGGAAATCTTGCAGCGCCGCGCTGTTCGCATCCGCGCCGTAAACCAAAAAATCGATGTGGCCCAGATTCGTTTCACTGTTGATTTCAAAACCGCCCAACACCTCAACGCCGAGTTCGCGCCCAACGACCATGGCCTCTTCCCAGCCGGCCGTCGTGTCGTGATCCGTCAACGCGATCGTCGCCAGTCCGCGCTCTTTCGCGAGGCGCACCACCTCGGCCGGCGAGAGAACGCCATCGGACGCGGTGCTGTGCATGTGCAGATCGATCCGAGTCATGAAAGTCCTTTCTTGTGAAGATGTAAGGCAAGTTAGAAACTTGCCCTACGTCGGCTGATTTTACCGCACTCCGACGATCAACGCGATAGGGCCGATCGCCAGCAGCCACATGGTGTGTTGTTTTGATAGGTAGGTTATATATAGCACGCGGGAATTTATACCGCTTGAATAGGTTGATCCCAAAACAAAAATCCCACACTGTAATGGCATGGGGTATTCAACTCGCAACAACACTAACTTGATACCATTTGCTTATTGGCTTCCACACTTATCGTTGAGGCTATCTCCAATTGTAGAATAGCCGCCCGACGACAGGTTAGGCGGAATCCAAACTCCCCGTTGCATCAAGATCACAGGACGAGACGATGACGAGAGATTTAGGTCTGCCTCCGTACCCATCACGTATCCTCCCAAAGTAAAGAAAACCCAGTCCTCAACGAGACCCGTGAGGCTTCCGGGGTAATACACTGTGCCAATAACAGAATAACTTCCGCTATCCTCTTGAATCTGAAATGTTGTTCCATTCTGCTCTTCATGGACATCGAAGACTTTTACAAACGATAGGCAAATCGGCTGATTTTTGTAGTAGTAGGCACGCTTGAGCAAGTCAAGCCTATCGACACTAGGATACGAGCTTATACTTGCCAGCTCAGGCCACGGCTCTTTTGTTTTCGTGGGTGCAGGTCGCTCTGTCGGTGGGGGAAGCGTCTTGGTGGGTTCGGGTTGCCGAGTTGGGTAAACCGACAGACTCATTTTAGGAACAGTGTAGGAAACCAACACGAATAAACCGAGAACGACAATGACCACGAACACGAGAGGGATGTAGGGATTCCTTTTCGAGCGTGACTTGGTGACAGGCTGTTGTCTCGCGTCTGGTTTAGTAATAGTGGTTGGGACGTTTGTTTTCTCAGGTTCAGGCTGTTTCTCTCGATTCATCCACGGGGGTATCTCGTCAGATTCACCGAGTAATGCAAGACCTTTTTTCGCTGGTGCATTGTTCGGGTCAATCGCCAGCACTCGCCTTAAATATTCGCGCCGTTCGTCTGTAGTCTCTGCAATTTGGGTAAACCATAACAGCGCGGGAATATTTCGGGGATCTTTCGCTAGGATACCTGTCAGAATCTCGCGTGCTTCGGGGTTGCGACCCGCTTTAATAGCAACTATGGCGTCCGATAGGGTGGGCATTGTTGCCTCCTGCTACAACTCTATTATAGTAGATTCTTCCATGAAGAACAAAACCGCCATGACTTAGAGAGCAAAACAAAACGGCTTGCCATTTCTGACAAGCCGTTGATTAAGCAGTCAAACGATCTTACGGGATGTCTCCAATGGTGATTGCCAAGAAATATCCCAATGAGTCATCACCAGTTCGACTAACCCGTATTGGAACACCATTATTTGATGTGTTCGCTTCTTTCCCTGTAAGCACTACATCTTGTACATGGGCGCTCATCCACTGTGAGGCGTCTGACCAATTAGGCAAGAGTGTGCCAATAAGGACACCCGCATCCTTGCCAACCTGTCTCATAAGGTCAAGATCATCGCTAATGACAAAAAAGTGCTGCATCCCTACTACGTTAGGTGATCCGCGCAAGTCTACGACAGCAAACCCTTTTCCATTTTGCGATCTCCCCATCCATCTTTCGTGTCCCGCAACGGGTTTGGCACTTTCAAAAACATAGCCCCGATCCTCCATCGTCGCTTTGACTAAAGATGTTGACACGCCTAATCCACTCGTAACAGACACGGGTTGCTTTGTCGGGGGCCGTGGTGTTCTTGTCGGAGGTTGTGGTGTTTTGGTGGGTTCCGGGGTATCGGTCAGCCACGGGGTATAGTGAAACGCCACTGTGGGGTAAATCTTTTGATTCGCTTGACTGGATTGACTCGGACTATCCAAGAGAAGCGCTACGCCAACGCCCAACACAACGCAGACAAAAGCACTCATTGCAGCTAGTGCCGCCACTTGTCCCGCCGTCATTCCGAAATACCGCTTGCGCTTCGGTCGTTGATTTGTCTGGTTCATGTACGCCCCTTTTCTCTATCATGCTCTTGTTAGCGGGTTTTGTAAATACGTAAAACTCCCTCTTTTGTACGATGATAGTCACCAAAACAAAACCGCCTCAATCGAGACGGTTTATAGTTCTGCCTATGTTACGCTTCTATCGGCCGTATCGCCATGTTGAAAAACTCCCTCGCCAAATCACCCGCCTTTGCAAGAGGGATCGTTTTGGTCAAAATGACATATGCGACCCGTTGACGCTTACACATACGCGCCGCTGGCCACATACATCACACACTGCGCCAGCAGCAGCGTGGCATAGCACTGCGCCCCGGCGATGAGTGACAAGCCGAGCACCGTCGCCAGGATGCCGACCAGCACTAACCTGCGGCGGTGACGGGTATCGCCTAGCAAGCCGATGACGGGTTCACCCAGCACGCCGATAAGCCCCGGCAGCGTAAACAACAAACCGACTTGCGTATACGTCAACGCAAATTCAGTTTTGAGGGTGGGCAGCACCGCGCCGGACAAGCCGTAGATAAACTCATCCAGCAGTTCGACGCCATACAAGACGGCGACGAGCAGCAGCGAGCCGCGCAGAATTTTGGATTGAGACAACATGAAAAGAACCTCCTAAGCTTAACTGGGTTAATGTGACGACAGTGTCCAGTTAAGGTCGGAGGCGCGCGGGCCAAGCCGCTATGGAGCAGAGTGGTTAAAGATCAACGTGGAGGATGGAAAATCATGGTCAATCTCTCAGCACGATCTGTGAGACAATCACGTCCGGCCTCAAGGGCGCACCCGTGTGCCGCTGACCGATACCTTTTGTGTTTGCCCATCGCTGTATCGAACCGTCAAAGTGTACTCGGTACCGGCCGGGGCGTCGCGGAACGGCTTGAAATACACATCAACTTCTGCGGCAGACTGTGAAACAACATGCAATTGCCAGTTGGAGATCGGATCGCAGGGCATGGCCCAGACACCGCCGGCGGCAAAATCGTCTACCCGATACCCGACTGCTTCCGCCTCCGTGCGCAGGCCTGTCAGATGAATGTGAACGTTATCCGCAGACGTACCCGTCGAACACAACCGTCCGGCATAACTGCCGCCATCTTGTCCCAGAAAAGTTGCAGACAGGCGATTGACTACCAGCGTCGGCCGCGCCGCTGAACCCGGGTCAAGCGACACTGTGGCACTGCAACCTAGAGCCACGAACAGGATCAAGCACACGCTCATCCATCGTCGGCGAGGCGTAGAACACATAGGCTCTGATCTTAATGGTTCTGCCGGAAGATCACGTACGCCAGATTAGCGCGCGGATCGCCCTTCAAGTCGATTTCTACGATCGGCGAAATGGCTTCGCCGTTGGAACCGAGCAGCTGCACGTAGTATTTGCCGTTCACCGGCCTATCGCCCAGTGTGAATTCCCAGCCCGACGCCCCATACTGCGGTGCAATGCCCGATGGCAACAATTGACCTTCTGCGCCCAGTGGCGCATCACCCCAGGCCTTCACGCCGATGCCGGGTTGATGTTTAAGATCCAGGCCGAAAATCAAACCGGCGATGCCCGACCAATTGATGCCGTACAACTGCGCGCGCTGATACACCACCTCGGCGGTGTAGATGAAGGGCGATTGCGTTGGACCTAATGTAGGCGATGCCGTCGGACTGGGCGTGCGCGTCGGGAAAAACGAGGCGCGCACCGTGCCGGTAATCGGCGTTCGCAGATCCAGCGTCGGCTTAGGCGTCGCCGTCGAGGTGCGCGTGAACGTCGGACGCGGGGTGTGGGTGGGTGTACTGGTCGACGTAGGCGTGCGGGTTGGCGTATAAGTCGGTTGCAGGGTAGGCATCGGCGCCAGCGTCGGCAACGTCTGCTCGTAAGGCTGGAATGGATTAATCGGCAAGGTGGGCACCATGAAGATGAGCAAATAACACACAAACAACAGCGGCGTTAAGATCAGCAACACCCCCGCCAACCGGTTATACAGTTGCGAACGATCCGGCGCAGCCACCGGCTCCGCACTCTCTTCGGTGAGGGGCTCTGCGGACTCCACCACCTCATCAGATTTCGATCGTTTTTTCAAGAAGCGTCGACGGGCCATACTCATCTCACCTTCTTCTCGTGCGTCTTGTCAGCGCAAGAACGCACGAGCAGCTGACCACGAATGCTAATAGTTGCGTTGAAAATCGATCAAGGCCAAATCGCGCGCGCAATCATTCACCATGCGCACTTTCACGACCGGCGAGACCCCCCGGTTGTTTTCATAGACGACCACATAGAAATCAAAATCCCCGGGCGCGCCGATGTACAGTTCGTAGCCGGCCTCGCCATTATAGAATTTATTGATGCGCGCGTCGCTACCTGACACAAACACCTTCTTCTCCTGCTCGGACACCGGGCCGCCCCACCCCACTACCGAAACGCCCTTCAACGGCGCACCATTCACATCCAACACCTGTCCGCCCACTCCGCCCCAATTGCCACACGCCGCGCCGTACGGATCAGACGTCAAGACCGGTGGCTTGGCGGGCATGAATTTATACGGCGATTTCGTCGGCAACACCGGACTTTTAGTCGGAGTGCGTGAAGTGATCGGCGTGCGCGTAGGCACGGCTGTATCAGGCGGTCGCGTCGAGATTGGCTTGAAGGTCACAACAGGTGTGGGCGTCCACGTCGCCGGCAGCGTGGGCAGGGGAGTAAGACTTGGCGCAGGAGTAAACAGCGCGACTTGCGCGATTGGCTTGAAGGGATTGAAGAAGACAGTCGGGTTCACAAAGATGATCAGGTAACAAGCGAAGACGAAGACCGACAACCCCAACACGATATACGTCAGCCGGTTCATCCGGGCCGAAATCGCCACTCGCCGATCATCTCTCACTTGATCATCTTTACCGTACATTTTAGCGCTCAAAGAAATAGACCGGCGGCGCCGGGCAAACGGTGCCCAGGACTTTATCGGTCTTGGCATCGGCGCGAATCACCGCCACCGTCCAGTTGTAGCGACCGCCGGGATAGATTTCATACACCGCGACCGGCAGCTCACAATAGGTGGTGCAATCTTTGTTCTTGGGATCCGTCCGATCGGCCCAGGCCACCGATCCCATGCCGCTCCCCGGTGGATCAAGCAGCACATCAAAGTGCTCGTTCGGGCCTAACACCCGACCAAACTTCCACACCAACTTCGGCACATCATACTGATTGTATTTTTGAGCCGGCGGCGGCCCTAGCAAGACCAGCGTCTTGCACAAATCTTCCGTGGGCGTCGGCGTCACCGATGGCGTCGGCGTATCTGTTGGCAACGGCGTACGCGTGGCGCGCGGGGTGCGCGACGGGGTCGCCGTCGAAGTAGGCCGCGTCGCCGTGGGCTTGTACGTTTGCGCCGGGGTCGGCGTCCAGGTAGGCGGCAGCGTCGCGATAGGCGCCAGTGTCGGCGCGTACGTACTCATCGCCACCGTATACGGCTTAAAAGGATTGAAGACCACGGTTGGCACGATAAAGATGGTGCCGTAACACAACAGCATGAAGATCGACAATCCCAAGAAGAGTAGGGCCAGCCGATCGAACAGGCGTCCCTTCGCTGGTCTAGTTGTGGCTGGGTCTGTGCCCTGCGTCATGATTTAGCCTCGATCCTGAATGGCTTCATTGCCCCGCCAATCGCTGCACCTTGGCCTGCGCGCGCAAGCCATTTAACCAATTCTCCATCGCCTGCTGTTGGACCTTTAGCAGCTGCTCGCCTTCCAGCTTGCGCGCCGGATCTCGCTCCAGCACCTGCACCAGGTGAAAGCCAAAAGCGCTCTGTACGACGTTGCTGAGCTGTCCGGGCTGCAACGCCAGGGCAGCATCTTCCAGTTCCTTGGAAACTAGCGTGCCGCGCGCGAACCAACCCAGATCGCCGCCGTTGGCTTTGGTCAACGTATCGCGCGAAGACTGCTGCGCCACCTGACCGAAGTCGGCGCCGGCCTGAATCTGGGCGAGCAGCGCTTGGGCCGTGGCCTGTGAATCGACCAGGATGTGCCGGGCGTGGATTTGTTCGACCGCTTGAATCGTCCCGACCACCCGATCGCGCATCTTGTTGTTGAGCATTTGGGTGCGCTGCAAGGTGCGCGCATCGGCCAATGTTTGACCGCTCTTTTCCAGCAGCTGCTCGAAGGCGGCCTGGCTGCCGATTTGCTTGCTGATCTCTTGCAAGGCCGCTTCCACTTCGGCGTCGCTTACTACCACGCCTTGCTTGGCCGCTTCCTGGGCGATCAATAAATCATCGATCATGCCATCCAGCAGCAATTGCTTTTCCTGCGCCAATTGCGCTTGCCCTTGAGGCGTATCGACATTGATCCCACGTTGAGTCAACCCGACCTTACGCAGCTCAACTTCATGGGCATACACGGCCATGGAAATCTCTTGACCATTGACTACGGCGGCCGGCCCTTGCGGAACTGCCGTAGGTTGAGGAGCAGCAGGTTGACCAGGTTTAGCTGTGACAGTGGGCACAGACGGCTTGGCTGGAGCAGAATTAGAACCACACGCGGCCAGCACCCATCCGCCCACCAGAACCACCAATCCCCATCTCATCATTTTTACAACTGCTATACTGCGACTGTGCAAGAGGAGCCTCCGATCAGGCATGACTAAACCAACCAGGTATAAACCAACGCGAGTGTATTATACTCAGCCGAAAACGATTGTGCAAACAATCAAACCGGGCAACACCCCGCCCCGCACACGGGCTGGCTTGCGCATTCAAATCAGCCATGCTAGAATCACATCCAATTCTCTAGGAAAGGCTTCGGCTGACTCCACATCCTGTGACGGCATGCAGTTGGCCGTCATTTTTCACGAATCACGAAAGGAACACATAGACGTATGAGTTACATGAGATCCGTAGGCCGCACACGCTGGTTCATCATTCTTGGCGCGGTCGTCGCCATTCTGGTCATTGCCGGTCTGCTGCTGCCCCCCGCCTCGGTATTAGAACGCTCCGGCCTTGTCTGCTCTGGCAACACCCTTAACGCCGACACTCCCGCCGCCGTTCTGCCCAATGGCTTGACGGTGGCGCTGTCTGATCCGGCGCGTGCCTTAACTTTTAAGGTCGAGACGGTGGAGCCGGGGAAGTATGAGACGGCGTCGGCCGGCGAAGACTTAACCAACGCGCAGCTCGCCCAACCCGTGCAGCTCACCCTGAGCAGCCCGATCTATCAGCTTAGCGCTTGCGGACAGGGTCCCGTTGCGGCGAGTATCGCCGTCGCTCTGCCGGAAGGCGCGCAACCCGATCAAACCTACGATCTCTACGGGTGGGATGGCAAGGATTGGGCCTGGCTCGGCGCGTATGTTGACCCGGCCAGCCAAACGGTTTCCGCTCAGGTGGAAACCTTGCCCAAGAATGTCGCGCTGTTCCAGTCAACGTCCATGGCGCCGGCCGTGAGCGCCCAGATCAAGCCCGGCCAAAAATTGCCGGCAGGCGCAGCCGAGACTCTAACAGAAGCCTACCTTCTCGGTTGGACATTGGCCGACGACGGAGCGATCGTGGCGACCGCGGGCGACCTGCCGGAAACCGGCAAGGCCAAGTTATTTGCCGTGGTGCAATCGCTAGAAGCTGCTCCAGTGCAGAACGTTTTGGCCAGCGAAGATTCCACCACCGCGCACTTGAGTGAGCTGAGCGAACTGGCTGGACGCAGTAACTTTGCAGGTCTGGCAGTTGACTATCGCGGCCTGCCCACCGAAGATCGCGCCGCGTTTACCAAATTCGTCACGCAGCTCGCCACGCGCCTACACGATCAAAAGAAGCTGTTGGCTGTGGTACTGCCCGCCCCGGCGATCGACGCGAATGGCGCACCCGATACGGCAGGCTACGACTGGGTCACGATCGGCCAAGCCGCCGATATGGTGCATGCCGATTTCGGCCAAGACCCGGCCAACTATCTTAGCGGCAAGGCCGGTTACGCCCTGGTCGATTGGGCGCCGACTCAGATCAACCGCTACAAGTTCCAGCCGATCTTCTCGGTGGCGAGCATCAAGACCGGCAGTGATGGCAAAGTCGTAGACGTTCCCTTTGCGGAAGCCATTAAACCGATCGGCCTGTTCACCGTCACGACCCCGCTGAGTGTTACTCCGGGTTCGCCTATCACTCTGGCATTGAGCAATCCCACGCAGATCAGCGACTTCAACTACGATGACACGACCCAGACCTATCGCTTCAAGTATGTCGAAAACGGCAAGTCGCATGATGTCGTCGTGAAGACGGCGCGCACGCTGGCCCATCAACTTGATTTGCTTCTGCCGCGCAATATGCGCGGTGCCGTCATTATCGGTCTGGCCGGCGATGTGGAACCGGCCTCGCTCGCTCAGGCGTTGAAAGGCTATCGGCAGCAAGCCGTACCGCAAGGGCTGCCCAATCCGCTTGACCTGCAGTGGAAAATCGCCTTATCGAACGGCAAAACGATCACGATCACGCGCCCCATCACCGATACCACTTACGTGTGGACCGCACCGGAGCAGGCCGGTGAGTTTACGGTCGTGGCCTTGGTCGGATCGCAACCGCATGGCGCCAGCAAGATGGTGATCACGACCGCGCTGAGCGAAACGGTGGCACTTTCGTCTACCGCATCGATCACCGCCACGGCCGGGCTTACGACAACGGCTTCCGTCACGGCGACCGGAGCGGTCACAGCCACCGCCTCGGCTGTGCCGTGCTTAAGCGCTGCCTTCGTGGCCGATGTGACCATTCCTGACGGTACGAAGCTAAAGAATTCCGAAACCTTTAGCAAGACGTGGCGACTTCGCAATAACGGTCAATGCAACTGGCCCGACGATACCACGCTGGTCTTTGTAAGCGGAACCAAGCTGGATTCGCCTGACTCGGTTCAAGTAGGCAAGGTTGTCTCCGGCACTGAGAAAGATATCTCGGTTCAACTGAAAGCGCCCGAACAATACGGCAGCTATACGGGCCTGTGGCAGTTGAAGAACGCGCAGGGTAACTTTGGAACCCAGCTGAGCGCCGTGATTGTAGCCGGCGATCCGCCCGCAGGAAATGTCATCGCTGAACAACCCGCCCCGGCCAGCCCGGCTCCAGCCAATCCGGCTCCAGTAGTTGCTCCCGTGACCGGTGGCGGCTTTGAAATCGGCGGACAAATCAATGGAGCACCGTTTGGCCCCATGAAGCAAGCAGGCATGAAATGGATCAAAGTCCAAAGCCACGGCGGCGATGAGTCCGGCGCGATCAATATGGCGCACGCCAACGGCTTCAAGGTTTTGCTTTCGGTTCTCGGCGATCGCGGCAGCGTGATGGATCCGAATTATCAAGCGTCCTACGCTGCGGATGTGGCGAAGATGGCCGCCGCGGGCGCCGACGCGATCGAGGTGTGGAACGAACCCAATATCGATCGTGAATGGCCGAACGGACAAGTCAATGGCGCGAATTACACGCAGCTGCTCGCCAAGGCCTACAACGCGATTAAGGGAGCCAACCCCGGCACGATCGTGATCAGCGCTGCCCCGGCGCCCACGGGTTGGTGGGGGGCGGCAGGCTGCGGCGCAGATGGCTGCAACGATGATGTGTTCTTGCGCCAGATGGCTGCCGCAGGCGCCGCCAATTATATGGACTGCATCGGCGCGCACCACAACGCCGGCACCACGTCGCCATCCGTTTCATCCGGCCGCCCGGAAGGCAATCACTACAGCTGGTACTTCCTGCCGACCTTGAATCTGTACTACGGCGCATTCGGCGGCGCACGCAAGGTATGCTTCACCGAACTGGGTTACTTGTCGCCGGAAGGCTATCCGTCGCTGGCGTCTACTGCGCCAAACTTCGCCTGGGCAGAAGCCACCACGATTGCCCAACAGGCTCAATGGTTGGCCGAAGCCGCTTCGATTTCTGGCAACAGCGGCAAGGTGCGCTTGATGATTGTGTTCAACATCGACTTCGACTATTACAGCAGTGACCCGCAGGCCGGGTACGCCATCATCCGCAAGGGCGGCTCATGTCCCGCGTGTGATGCGCTTGGCGCGATTATGGGCCCGCGCTAAACGCTACGGACAACCGCAAAAGCGCAGAGACATTCTCTGCGCTTTTGTTTCTCAAGGAGTGACTGTCGCATGAAAAATGATTCGATCTTCAATCGTATTCCCCTGCCGCTTATGATCATTATTTGGCTGGGGCTGGTGGCGGTAGGCGCTGTGTTAGTCTACTCGGTCTTCTTCAGCGGCGCTGGCGCCGCCGACTCGACAGCCCAATCGGCGGCGAAGAAGACGCCCACGGCCCAAGCCGTCAAAGCGACGAAGCCCGCTACAACACAGGCTGCCGCACAAGCCGCAACACAACCACCCGCCACCGTTCAACCCACGATCAATCCCAAGCTAGGCGCTGATGGCCTGTATCCTGCCCTGGACTTTGGCTATGGCGTGCAAGTGAACGGCCTCGTCGGCGATGCCAAGCTATCGGCGGAGTTGGCCGACAGGCTGCATGCGCGCTGGATCAAGCAGCAGTTGCAGTGGGGCGTGTTCGAACACGAGCAGGGCAAGATCGATTGGACCGGCTTCGATAACATCATCAATGCCGCCCATGATCGCGGTCTGCGCGTGATGCTGAGCATTCCGACTGCGCCGCAGTGGACGCACCCCAATCTGACCGCCAGTGTGGCCGACCCGGTTAAGGGCGGTGAAAACGATCCAGAGGCCATCAAAGGCCCGCCCGATGATCCGCAGGCCTACGCCAACTTCGTCGGCCAGGTCATCGATCGTTACCAGGGCAAGATTCAAGCCATCGAGGTGTGGAACGAGCAGAACCTGGTGCGCGAGTGGCGTACCGAACCACAGATACTGACAGCCCAGCGCTACATCGATCTGCTGCGCGCAACCTATCGGATCATCAAAGAAAAAGATCCCAACATCATGGTCATCAGTGGGGCCTTGTCACCGACCGGTGGAGACGACGGTGTCACTGTCATCGATGACGCTCATTACATGCAGCAGATGATCGATGCCGGCCTGTTGGATACAGTGGACTGCGTGGGCGCCCATCACAATGGCTATAACATCGGGCCCAATGTAGGCGCGGCAGAGGCAATCGCCTCGCCCAAGGCCGCCACGGCCACATTCAAGGGGCCGTTCGACAATAGTAAAGGCACGCCGCATCGTTCATGGTATTTCAAGGAAACGCTGCAAGAATACGCCCGTCAATTGGCAGGCCGCAAGCCGATCTGCGTGACCGAATTCGGCTGGGCGAGCAGCCAGGACTACGACAGTTTCCCGCCCGGCTTCGAATTCGCGCAAGACAACAGCGTGGAGGAACAAGGCGCTAACATTGTGGAAGCCTACCAGTTGATGAAGGACTGGGGCTTTGTGAAATTGGCCTTCTTGTGGAATCTGGACTACGGCAATAAGGGCAACGCGGAACTCGGCCCCAAAGATGATCCGGTGCCCTACAGTCTCATCAAGATTGATGGCAGTAAGCGCGCCTCTTGGGATCCGGTGCGTCTGTATCTGAAGAAAGTCACCGGCGACGATTAGGCCGTCGCGGCGACGACTAGCCACGCCCAGACCTAGCAGGTTTTGAAAACCTGCCAGGTCTTTAAGAAACCGGGTTTCTACTTCTCAGCAGACGATACAGTGAGACGGTAGAAACCCGGTTTCTATCTCTAACACTACTCAGACATCATGAACTGCGTTCACCACAAAGCCTGAAAACGCTCCGTGCCCCGTCCCCGGGGAACGCCCTCGGGACGAGGGCTGTGAGCATTTTCAGATCAGCCATCATTGCGACATAGGTGACTTGTCTGGACATTACGCCTGTCACGATGGCTGTGAGCATTTTCAGATCAGCCATCATTGCGACCCCGCCAACAGCGCGGGACAGGTGAGCGTCTCCGCCTGGCGCGCCCCCGCGCACAGCGCGGACAGGGCGTGCGACGAAGCAATCTCCTGCGTTGCCAAAGAAACGCTCCAAGTCCGCGTCCCCGCGGACGCCCACCGCGGGGACGCGGTTGGGGGAGCAAGTTTCTGAGCAGGAGCGCTTCTCAGCGACGAAGCAATCTCCTGCATTGATAGCAAGTCTTGTTGACTGGCACGGAGACGGGAGCACTGCACCCGCCATAGGCGTGTGTTGCTGCGCACGCCCTGTCCGCCGCAAAGCGGCGGGGGCACGCTGGGCGAATGCGCTCGCAATGACACCGGCCGAGTAGTTTTTCAGGTATAATCTTGCCCATGCTGACCAACGAATCCATCATCAGCGCGAGTTTCTTCTTTCATCTCATCGCCACCGTCGCGTGGATTGGCGGCCTGGTGACGCTGGCGGTGATCGTGCAGCCGGTGCTGAGCCACACGATCACCGACGTGAAAGAACGCGCGCGTTTAACGGAAGCGGTGCAGAAGCGTTTTCAGCCGATCGCCAATCTCAGCCTCATCGTCTTGATCTTGACCGGCATGGTGCAGACGTTTACCCATCGGTTCTACAAAGGCTTCCTGCAATTCGATCATGCGTGGGCGCAAGCCATCTTGTTCAAGCACCTCGCCATCGTGGGCATGATCATCCTGGCGGGCATCATCACCTTCTCCATTCAACCGGCGCTGCGGCGCAATGCACTGCTCGTCGCCAATGATGTGGCCGATGAGACGCAGAACGCGCGGCTGCAACAACAACAAGCACGCTTGACGCAAATCAATCTGGTGCTCAGCCTACTCGTGCTGCTGTTCACCGCCATCGCCAGCGCCCAGTAAAGTCACCCACATGTTTGAAATCGTCTTCCTTGGCACCTCTGCTTCAGCCCCGTCGATCCGGCGCGGGCTGCCCTCGGCGGTGGTGCTGCACAATGAGCAGCGCTTTATGGTCGATTGCGGCGAAGGTACCCAGCGGCAGTTGCTGCAAAGCGGCTTGGGCTTCAAACGGCTCGATAAGATATTGCTGACCCACGGGCATCTCGATCACATTTTGGGATTGGCGGGACTGCTCAGCACGTTGATGCGCTGGGAAACGCTGGAACAGTTCACCATCTTTGGCGGACGATCCGCGTTGGAACGCGTGGAAGACTTGATCTACCGCATCGTGCTGCGTGACGCCAAGACCGCCGTGAAGCTGCACTTCACCGAAGTGAAGCCTGGCCCACTCTTTGAAGACAAGTCGTTTGAGTTGTCGGCCTTCTCCGTCACGCATCGCGGCAGCGGCAACTTCGGCTATCTGTTTCGCGAAAAAGCCCACCGGCCTTTTCTGGCCGATCGGGCCGAAGCGCTGGGCGTGCCTTTTGGCCCGGAACGGAAGCACCTAGTCGCGGGTAAATCGATCGAGTTGGCCGATGGCCGCGTGGTTGAGCCCGACGAGGTGCTGGGGCCGCTGGTGGAAGGCACTACGCTCGCCGTAGTCGGCGATGCGGCCCGCATCGATAATTTGATCGATCCAGTCTACGACGCGGATGCGCTGGTGATCGAATCGACGTATCTGAATGTGGAAGCCGAGCTGGCGCACGCTTATGGGCATTTGACGGCGACCCAATCCGCGCAGCTAGCCCGCGAAGCGGGCGTGCAACAACTCATTTTGACTCACGTTTCGCGCCGTTATCCCGAGCGCGAGGTCTTAGCCGAAGCGCGGGCCATTTTTCCCCAGACGGTGGTGGCGCGCGATTTCGATCATTACCGCATTATGAAAGACAAAGCGCTGCTGCGTGTGATCGATACCCCGGCCGAGGAGGAAAGCTATGTCTCTGCGTAAAGCCAGCGTCCTGGAATTGGCGACTGCCGCCTATGAACTGGATGCCGCCGTGAAGCGCGGTATTCTGCAGCGCGTCGAGGGCCGGTTGACCCTGATGGGCGAGGATCTGGACAGCGTGTTGCAGCGCTTCGAAGGCCAGGAGATCGTATTGATTGCGGCGTCGCTCACCGATGATCGCCCGATCGATCCGCGCACCTGCCGCACCTGTGGGCGCGAGTATTTTGGGCTGGAATGTCCGCACTGCCGCGATGCACGTATCCGTCTGCGCGGACGCTAATGGCTGAGCCGCCGTCATTGCGAGATGTCCATCAGGTCGCGCCTGATGCGTTGCCAAAGAAACGCTCCAAGTCCGCGTCCCCGCGGACGCCTACCGCGGGGACGCGGTTGGGGGAGCAAATTTTCGCCCGGCGCGCCATAACGTGTAATCGCATTCACCATGAACCACGTCGAAGTTCTCCGGCAAGTTCCACTCTTTGCCTCACTGACGAATGAACAGATCGCAGCTACGGCCGATCAGTTCCACGCCAGTTCATTCGCGCCGGATATGATCATTTTCCTGGACGGTGATCCAGCCGATCGGTTGTGGGTGATTCACACGGGTCAGGTCAAGATCGTCAAACAGTCCAGCGACGGACAAGAGAATCTCCTCGAAGTGATCACCCCCGGCGAAATGTTTGGCGGAGCCGGTATTCTGGTCCCCATTCACCCGGCCACGGCGGTCACCATGAGTGCAACGACGGCCCTCAGCATCGAACGCGAACCTTACCTGCATCTAATCCGCCAGTATCCCGATATTGCGCTGCGCATCATCGCCCTGCTCGGCGACCGCCTGCAAGCCGCGATGAAGATGCGGGCGTTATCCACGGAGCGGGTGGATGTGCGCCTGGCGAATATTTTGTTGAAACTGGGCGATAAGGTGGGCGAGTCCACGAGCGAAGGCATTCGCATCAACCTGCCTTTGTCGCGCCAGGACCTGGCCGATATGACAAGCACCACCATCGAGACCGCCATCCGCATCATGAGCAAGTTCCGCAAAGAGGGGCTGGTTCACACCGAGCCGGGCGGCTATGTGGTGATACTCGATCACGAACGTCTGAAACGCTTGAGCGAAGGCACGCTGGAGTGAAAGGCCCGATCGGTGAGCTCAATCCGATCGGCTTTTTGTTTGACCCGGCAACGGAAAGCCCCGGCAGGTTTCGCGCAGCGCCCCGCAGCGAAGCGGAGTGGGTATCTTCAGGAAAGCATCACCCGCTGCACTCGACCGCGCTGCGCGCCGCGCAGGACGCGAGAGCCTGTTCCGGCCGGCGGCAGAGGCGTGCCGAAGGTTGTGACGAAACAGCCCACAGCCGAACGCGCAGCAGATTTCAAGCGTGCCCTGATTTGCCTCTGCTCTGCAATCGTTCTATACTTGCCCGTATGAAACTCACTACCACCAACACCCTGTTCTTCGGCGACAATCTGGCTATTCTCCGCGAGCACCTCGCTGACGAGAGCATCGATTTGATCTACCTCGATCCGCCGTTCAACAGCAAGCGCGATTACAACCTGCTGTTCAAGACGCCCAAGGGCCATGCCAGCGAGGCGCAGATTACGGCCTTTGAGGATTCGTGGCACTGGGGCGATCAGGCCGAACACGAGTTCGACGAGATTCTGCACCAGTCCAACACCGCTGCCGCCGAGATGATTCAGTCGTTGCGCCGCTTCTTGCACGAGAATGACATGATGGCGTATCTGGTGATGATGGGCAATCGCCTGCTGGAATTGCACCGCGTGTTAAAGCCGACGGGCAGTTTGTACTTGCATTGCGATCCGACCGCGAGCCATTACTTGAAAATGGTACTGGATGCGATCTTTGGGCCGCAGAACTTTCGCAATGAGATCGTCTGGAAACGAAGCAGCGCTCATAGCGACACAAAGCAAGGCCGCAAGGGATACGGAAATATCACTGACACTATCCTTTACTATTCTAAAAGCGACGATTTCACTTTCAATACACAGTATTCTGAATATGATGAAGAATACGTTGAGAAAACTTACAGCAATGTTGATCCCGACGGACGTAGATGGAAGTCTAGCGATTTAACTGGACCCGGCGGTGCAGCAAAAGGTAATCCGCTTTATGAATTTATGGGCGTCGAGCGATACTGGCGATATTCGAAAGAAAACATGGCGCGGCTGTTAGCTGAAGGACGCATCTATCAATCAAAGCCCGGTGCTGTGCCGCGCATGAAACATTATCTTGATGAGATGCGTGGGATAGCATTACAGAACCTCTGGGACGATATTCCTCCTATCAGTGCTCAAGCTCAAGAACGTCTCGGCTATCCAACGCAGAAGCCGCTGGCCTTGTTGGAACGCGTCATCAACGCCAGCAGCAATCCCGGCGATGTGGTGCTCGATCCGTTTTGCGGGTGCGGCACGGCCGTCCACGCGGCGCAGAAGTTGGGACGCAGCTGGATCGGCATCGACATCACGCCGCTGGCGATCAGCCTCATCGAGAAGCGCATGAAGGAAGCATTCCCCACGTTGCAATTTGAAGTGGAAGGCATTCCTAAAGACCTCGACGGCGCGCAGAACCTGGCGCTACGCGACAAATATCATTTTCAGTGGTGGGCGTGTGCGCTCGTCGGTGCGCAGCCGTATCAGGGCAAGAAGAAGGGCGCGGACACCGGCATCGACGGCGTGATCTATTTTTCGGACGACGTCGGTCCGGCCAAGAAGATCATTGTTTCGGTGAAGGGCGGCGAGACGGTGACGCGCACGATGATGGCCGATTTGAAGAATTCGGTCGATCGGGAGCAGGCCGCCATCGGGTTGTTTGTCACCCTCGTGCCGCCGACCAAACCGATGAAGGTAGAAGCTGTCAGCGCGGGACATTATCAATCGCCCCACAGCGGCGCGTTCGACAAGATTCAAATCCTCACCATCGAAGGCTTGCTCAACGGCACGGAAGCGCCGCGCTATCCCGATCTATCGCGCGGCAGTACCGGTTCCCGGAAGGCGCGGGTGGAAGAAGTGGATGGGCAGCAGGGGGAGTTGGGATTGTAGGGGTCTGCTGCTACCGACGATATTGGAATTCGTGTATACGAATCGGGATAATCAGTAGTTGGGCAGACAGGATATATTTGTATTCCATTTCACTGCAATCTGGAGAGAATGATGACCATCACAGACAAAAGCAAGAAAAAAGACCAGGACATCAATATTGGGAAGAAGTATTCCATGCGCTCAAAAGTTCTCAACGAGGAGCGACCTTATTGGGTGTATCTGCCAAATTCCTATGACGAAGGCAACAAAAAACAATGCTATCCTGTTCTATATCTGTTGGATGGTGATGCATATTTTCAATCGGCCAGCGGTGTTGTGCAATTCATGAGCAGCGGAATCAATGGTAACTGTCAAATTCCCGAAATGATCGTGGTTGCCATTCCCAACACAGATCGCGGGCGTGACTTAACCCCGACACACTCAACCATCGGATATGACGGAAAAGAAAATGCCTTTCTGGAATCCACCGGAGGCGGTGATGCTTTCTTGCAATTTATGCGGGACGAACTGTTTCCGCAGATTGATTCAAGATTCCCCACACTCCCCGTGCGAATCCTCGTGGGTCATTCTTTGGGCGGTTTGTTGGCTATCCATGCACTTCTGAATGAACCCGAAATGTTCCGGGCATATGTGGCAATAGACCCCAGTCTTTGGTGGGACAACCAACTTCTTATTCATACTACCGAAAATGAAATTAGAACCATTAGGAAACTGCGCAAAACCTTATATATATCTTCAGCCAATACTCCAAAGATCCCAAATTTTAACCCACTTAAATCGCAGAAAGCCATACGGAAATTAGTAAAAGCACTGGATACTGCTCGAAGTGTAAACTTCCAACTTGGCTTTCAATTCTTCGATGCGGAGGATCACGTTTCGGTACCTCTCTTGAGTTTATATCACGGCTTATTATATATTTTCGATGGCTTTAAACACGCTGGTCTGGAAAGCCTGCCCGCAATGAAAACTCGTTTTAAGAGATTGTCAAAACACCTAGGCGGCAACATCTTGCCACCTGAAGGGTATGTGATTGGCATGGGATACATCATGTTATATGTGATAAAGGATGTAAAAAAAGCAATAGCCTTTTTTGAATATAACATTTCCAATTTTCCAGAGTCTGCTACTGCTTACGATAGTTTAGGGGAAGCCTATATGATCAATGGGGATAAAGCCCAAGCAATTATGAATTACAAAAAATCGCTCAAATTAGACCCAAACAACCAGAACGCCAAAAAAATGATCCGAGAGTTGAAAGAGAAGAAAGAAACCACAAACGTATAGCAGCCTCCATAAGGCTGCCCAACATAGCGTCCACCCGACAAGTGGGATTCTGCGCGACTTACAAGCCTTTTCTTCACTTCGGGTTTATACTGCTCTCAAGCCAAGTCCACCACGCCCGCCCACTTGCGGGTAACGCACACCGTTAGGCGTCCCAGCACCAGCCAAAACAGCAAGATATTAGCATGAGCAAAATAATCATCCACTACATTGACGCTGATGAAGTGTTGAAAACGCGGATTGCAGATGAATGGGGCAAATTGACCGCTCAGCACATGCATATCGCAGATGGGTTTTCTATCGTTGCCATGTTTGAGGAGAAACTCTGCGGCTTGATTTCTGTTTATTGGAAAAAGTTACCTCCCCCTTTGCCTGAAACCTGGGAGGGATATATTGACATTTTGGAAGTACACAAGGATTTCAGAAGGAGAGGGATAGCCACACAGATGCTCGAATTGTCAATGGAACGAGCAAAAAGGCAAGGCGTTTATCAGTTGCGTGCTTGGAGTTCCGAAGATAAAATAGAAGCTATTCCAATGTGGAAAGCCCTTGGTTTTGGCATGTGTCCTACAATCACATACCCAAGGGGCCAAGAAGTTGGGGGGTATTTTGTATCAAAGATTCTATGCGAGCAGGTTAGCCACGAGAAATAATCTTGCTTGTTTGGATGAGAGGCCGCCTAACATTGCATGCACCCGACCGCCCATACGATTCGAGTTGCACCCACTGGCAGCCATCCAACCACACCGTCTCACTCGTACCTATCGAATCCGTTAGATACATGCTGACCGACAGCGCATAGCTGACCAACGAATGTTGGATGGAACCGACAGCGCATGCCTGACATGAAAGTGTGTGACAGCCGACAGTCCTGGGCGACGAATGTCGGTTACGATTTTACAAATGGATAGGGCCAACG